>CAYSJM010000049.1:0-21084 GCA_964431385.1 uncultured Ignavibacteriaceae bacterium
AGATCGATAAAAGTTGGGAACATATCCAAACCGGTGATTTTGCCGGGTACATTTTGTGCCAATACCATCGTTTGACCACCGGTACCACAACCGATATCGATGATATTTGAATCATTATTCAAGTTATCGATGAAAGAAAGTGCTTTCATGGTAATTTCGGGGCTGCCCGGTCCCTGCCGTTCGATATTTGAGAAGTATTCACAAATCATATCAAAATCGAAGTCATGGATTGATGTATTTTCTTCGCTCATAGAATGTGTTCCTTGTTTAAAACTAAAAAACGGTAACCCGTCATAAACAAGTTACCGTTTTGGCGGAGAGCCAGGGATTCGAACCCCGGATACCCGTGAGGATATAACGGTTTTCAAGACCGCCGCATTCAACCACTCTGCCAGCTCTCCATCTTTTCGTATTACCGAAAATTTAGATCACAAATATATAATTTTTCCTCTTTTCTGACAAATAAATTAATTCGCCCCTTGCAAAAAAAAGATCGACAAAAATTACAAATGATGAATTATTTAAAAAACAACAAATTTTTGCAAATTATATCGAGTATATCAACAAAAGCAATTAATAAAAGTATTATATTCGAAGCAAGATTACAGATTTTGTGAAACTACGGATGCCGCATACCATAAACCCAACAATACTCGAGACTTTGAAGAATTTGATCAGCACAAAAACGGGTTTGGTCGAATTTGGAGGCGATGATCAAAAGCTGATCAAGTTATTCGGTTCTCGAATAAAAGAGCTGAAACTTCACTCTGCTGATGAGTATATAAAGTTACTCTCCGATTTTGGAGAGGGTGGTAACGAAGAGTTAAAAAAAATAGCCCTTGAACTTTCAAACACAGAAACATTTTTCTTCCGTGATCACGGTCAGATGGTACTTCTGCGGGAGAAGATACTTCCCCGCCTTATAGAAAAAAACTCAATCTCAAAAACTTTACGAATCTGGAGTGCGGCGTGTTCCTCGGGTGAGGAAATCTATTCAGTTTCAATGATTTTGCACCAGTTGATCCCAAACATTAACGACTGGAATATCGAATTAACAGGCACCGATATCAATTTGCAAGCTCTGGAAAAAGCCAGAAAAGGTCTTTATACTTCCTGGTCATTCAGGATGGTTCCCGAACATCTGATTCGTGAATATTTCACTCTCGTTAAAAATGTTTACCACCTCAAAGAGAAGATAAAGAACCTCGCCACCTTTAAATATTTTAACCTTGTAGCCGATCTTTCAGATTTTCCCGGCACCACAAAAGACCGGTTTGATCTGATTATTTGCAGAAATGTCTTCATTTATTTTAATTCTGCCGGAATTGAGAAAGCAGTAACCAATTTTGTAAAAGCCCTTAAGAGCGAAGGTTACCTGCTCACCGGTCACTCAGAGCTTGCAAACCGGCACTTTCCCGGTCTTACCCTTGTCCCGTATCCCCAGTCATTTATATTTCAAAAAAGCGATAAAACGAAGTATGATACCACAACTCGCTTTCAAGATTTTAAGTTTGCAGAACCAAAAAATGAAGAAAAAAATGAATGGCGTGCCCCGGGGAAGAAAAAGGCGGTGAAAATCGAATTGCCATTTCAGGAGACGCGTGAAGTGGAATCCCCATCGGACGAATCTGCTCTTTTAGATTTGGCACGAACTAAGGCAAATTCGGGCAAGCTTGATGAAGCAAAAGTCTTGTGTGATAAAATAAATGAGGGGAATCCATTCAATCCCGGTTCATATTTCCTGCTTGGTCAGATCGCAAACGAATCAGGTGAGATTCAGAATGCAATAGCTTTATTTAATAAAGTATTATATTTGGATCATGAGTTTTTTCCTGCTTCTCTGGAATTGGCGGCAATTCACGATTTTTTTGGAGAGAGGCAGAAAGCGAACCGTTGCCGCACCACAGTTTTAGAGCAACTGAAAAGATCAGACCCCGACAAAACCGTTATTTTCTACCAAAACATGAAGATATCGGAGATAATTGATGAGATTAATAAGATGATAACTCTCTAAATCTGTGGAGAATTAAACGATCGAATAGATGATGAAAAGCACGAATTATCTTGTTTTTGAATTGAACGGACTCACCTGTGCCCTCCCGGCTGATACGGTTCAGGAGATTATACCCCTGCCCGAACTCACACTCTCAGATGAAATGCCCCCCTGGATAAGGGGTATCTTTAACCTCAGAGGGAAGTTCATCCCTGTAATTGACCTCAATCAAAGAATAAACAACACCCGGCACCGTTGTCTGGTCTCCGACAATGTAATCGTCCTTTCAAACGGGAGTTACTCCCCTGCCCTTTTGGTGAGCAAAGTAAACAATGTATTGGAGATACAATCTGATGAAATTGAGGATATCAGAAGTGTACATCCTGAAGATGCGAACACTTCCTACAGGTTTGTAGAGGGGGTAACCAATTCCGGTGGAACTATCATAACAATACTCTCCACTCAAAACATCTTGACACTTGGTACCGAAGCCGGGTCATTGAGTGAAAACGAAAAAGAAGAGGATTCAATTCGGTTAGAAGATACTCAGGAATTGCAGACTCGATATTTTTCACCGGAATCAGATTCCAACGAACGGATAATATTTAAAGAGAGAGCGAATTCATTTTTTGAAAAACAGACTGAGGACGACACTTCCGATAGAGACCCCGTGGCTGTGATCAAGCTTAACAATGAATATCTTGGTATCGATTTAAGAATAATCCAGGGTTTTCATGAAATTAAAAAAGTCTCACCCGTTCCATGCTGTCCATCCCATATTATTGGGCAAATAAATTATCACGGAAGCATAATTACGCTCGTGGATATCAGTCCGGTTTTCAAAATTCAGGCTGACAAAAATGCAAAACGAACAAAAGTAATAATTGTCAACCTCGCTGAAGGAGAGGCAGCAATCCCGGTGGATGAAGTGGAGGATGTTATATATATTAACAAAGCGGAGGTATCGCAACTCCCCACTGCGTCAAAGTTTATAAATGACTCTTTTCAGAAAGGTGCTGTGCATTATCAGGAAAAAATGCTCACACTGATCGATCTCGAAAAAATTCTGCTGAACGGCAGTTTAATCGTTCAGGAAGAAATTTAGTTCAACCAAAATTAACCAGACAAGGATCTTTATTATGTTCAGTTGGTTCAACAAACTCAAATTAGGTGCAAAGATAGGACTCGGTTACGGGATAGTGGTATGCATCATGATTCTAAGTTCCGTCATCAACTTAATTCAAATGCAGAAGCTTGAAGACATTAATGCTCTTCGTAAAAGTGCAAATGATATGATGTTTCTTTCCGATGCAGCCTATACTGAATATCTATCAATGGAAGTTGCACATCTGCAATACCTTATCGGGATGAAAGATCATTCGTTAACTGTTTACTACGAGACTGAGAAAAATTTCCGGGAGAATATCAAAAAAATAGATACAGCCTCGAGTGAAAAAAGAGAAAATCATGAGAGATTGGCAACAGCTCTAAAGCTGTTTGAAGAACAGTATGCCTTGAACAATGCTTCCATTGTTCTGATAAAAAAAGGGGAACAGGATAAGGCACTAAAAACTGAACAAGAAGGAATTTTGAAGGGGTTAACATCTAACATCAAAGAACAGTTTAAGCTGATAACAGATAATGAAATAAAAAGCATCGAATCGTTAAGGTTGGGGCGTGATGCAATTATGCAAAGGCTAATTTTCACTTCTATTGCCGGTGCCTTAAGTGCAATAATAATAGCTATTTTGCTGGCATTATTCATTACAAGAAGTGTTGTTACAACCGTTGGTTCTGCAATTTCCGCAATAGCCGCCACCTCATCTGAAATGGCAGCCACGATAAATGAGCATGAAAAAGTTGCATCACAGCAGGCAGCCTCGGTGAACG
The DNA here is from genome assembly GCA_964431385.1 of uncultured Ignavibacteriaceae bacterium. GTDB lineage: Bacteria > Bacteroidota > Ignavibacteria > Ignavibacteriales > Ignavibacteriaceae > UTCHB3. The sequence goes on from CAYSJM010000049.1 coordinate 3,884, forward strand.
AAACCACTTCGACAATGAACGAACTTGATGTCACCTTTAGTCAGACAGCCAACAAAGTTGGTGAAACGGCGGAATCTGCAAATAAGGCTTCGGACATTGCAGATGATGGGGCAAAAACAGTTCAACTAAGCATGAACACAATGGCGGTTCTGAAAGACAAGGTAGCTTCAGTAGCCGAACAAATTTTAAGATTAAGTGAGCAAACCAATCAGATTAGCTCAATTACAGGACTCGTCTCAGACCTTGCAAATCAGACCAATCTGCTCGCTTTGAATGCAGCGGTTGAAGCCGCCCGAGCTGGAGAGCACGGGAAGGGTTTTGCAGTTGTGGCTTCCGAAATCAGAAAACTCGCAGATCAGAGCAAAAAATCGGCTGAAAAGATTAATATAGTTGTGGCTGATATACAAAAAGCAACCAACTCAACGGTAATGGCAACCGAAGAAGGCACCAAAAATGTTGATTTGAGCATTAACGCTGCAAGAAAAACAGCCGAGGCATTCAACGAACTGGCATCATTTATTTCCACTACTTTCGATATGTCTCAACAAACAGTGTTTACAGTTAAACAACAGGTTGCGGCAGTTAAACAGGTGGTAGAGGCAATGAATGCCATAAATGCAGGCGTGAAAGAGACCGCTTCGGGGCTCTCCCAGACCAGAGTGGGAATCCAGAAGCTGAACGAAACAGCAACTGCTCTTAAATCAATTGTTTAATCAATATATCGCACGGTAAAAGAGGTATTTTGTGATTGCGGATGCCGAGTTAAGAGCCATTTTCAAAATTGAGTTTGAAGAAAATATTCAGACTCTAAACAGCGAGTTGCTAAAACTTGAAGCCGATGTATTCGACAAGGATGCAAGATCAAAATTGATGCGTGTTGCCCACAGCATGAAAGGCGGGGCACGGATGATTGGACTCACAGGTGTAGTTACCCTCGCCCATTTTTTTGAAGATATGCTCGGAGCAGTCAACAAAGAGAATATTGCCCTTAAAAAAGCTGATTTTGATCGGATGTATAAGGCACTGGATGTTATAAAAAGTCTGGTAAACGAGGCTGTTACGGGCGATCCGCTTAACTTCGATCCCGATAAAGTAACAGACTCAATTCTGAATCCTGGTGAGGATGAAGCACCCGACCAATCACCTGAAGAGTCTGCAACTGAAGTTGAGCTAAACGACATTTCAACAGAATCCACTTCAGTGCCTGATCAGATGCCTGAGACAAATTTAGACACAACCCCCGTTGAATCAGTTAAGTCTTTTGCGATTGATACGATCAGAGTTGCAGCCTCCAAATTAGATACTTTGATGAATCTCTCAGGTGAACTTACGGTTTCAAAGATTCAACTCGCCTTAAGACTCGGAAAAATTGATAACCTTGGTTCGCTCATTGAAGAGTCGATCCGCGACCTCCGTAGCATTGAACTGATGCTTGCTCCGCTTAAAAAAGAGTCTAAACTTGCCCATACCGATATAATCGGGACTATAAACAAGTTACGGAACAGATTCGATTCAGCAGCTGCAGAAATGGGCGGATTTAGGGAAGGGCTCTCGGAGGATAATTCAAGACTAAATTTTGTTTCGTATGAATTTGAAGAAGTCATTAAAAATCTCCGAATGTTGCAACTCTCTAACATATTCAATCTCTATCCAAGGATGGTGCGAGATATCGCAAGTGAGTTAAAAAAAGAGGTAATCTTCACAATAGAGGGGGCAGGAATTACTGCTGACAAAAAGATTCTTGAAGAGATGAGGGACCCCCTGATGCACATGATACGAAACTCACTCGATCATGGTATAGAACTTCCCGAAGAGAGAGAGAAAGCGGGTAAACCTCGTGTTGCCTCGATCAAACTGACTGCACTACATTCTGCTACAACCATCTCAATTATATTGGAAGATGATGGGAAAGGGCTTAATGAGGAATCAATTCTTGAGACCGCAATCAGGAAAAAACTTATTTCTAAAGAAGAATCTGAAAACCTTACTCCCTCACAGATTCACAAATTGATATTCACGCCGGGGTTTTCAACTTCCAAAATGATAACTGATGTTTCCGGCAGGGGTGTGGGGATGGAGGTGGTTCAGGCGAATGTCAGTAAGTTAAAGGGTCGCATCAATATCGATTCCGAGAAAGGGAAAGGGACAAAATTCATCATTGATCTCCCTTTAACGCTTGCCACTTTACGAGTTATGACAGTGGGAGTAAACGGAAGTAATTTTGCGATTCCAATCGACTATATTGACACATCCATACTCGTTGAGAAGAGTGACATTTTCTCGATGGAAGGGAGAGACACGATAGTTTTTCAGGGTGAACCCGTTTCCATAGTTGCCCTTTCTTCACTGCTTGAGATCAATTCTGAAAAAATAAATGACGCAAAAACCACTCAAACTTCGTGGCAGTGTATAATAATCTCCTCGATGGGTGAAAAAGCCGGTTTTATTGTCGATTATCTCATCGACGAACAGGAAGTATTAGTGAAACCACTCGGAGTGATGCTCAAAAAAGTAAGGAATGTCTCCGGATCCACCATCCTCGGTTCGGGCGATGTGTGCATTATACTAAATCCAAACGATCTTGTTCGCTCTGTTAAAACAAAGGGCTTTACCTTTCTAGAGACTTCTTTCACAGACACCACTTATATCAGTAAAAAGAGAATTTTATTGGTCGAAGACTCCATTACAACCCGTACACAGGAAAAGAGAATTCTTGAGGGTGCCGGTTATGAAGTTGTTGTGGCTGTGGACGGGCTCGACGGATACGAAAAACTTAATGCAAACGAAATTGATGCTGTGGTTTCCGATGTGGAAATGCCTAATATGGATGGGCTATCACTCGCAGAGAAGATCAGGCAAAACAAAAAATATGCCACTCTGCCCATTATTCTTGTCACTTCTCTCTCTACAGATGAACAAAAAAAACGAGGACTCGAGAGCGGTGCAAATGCCTACCTGACAAAATCAGGATTCGACCAGAAAGTCCTCATAGAAACAATTGCAAGGTTGGTCTAAATGAATCGATTAATTAAAATCAGGGGTTAAAATGAACTTAATATCCAAACCGGTAAAGGTAATGCTGGTTGACGATTCTCTCGTGGTTTTACACATCTTAAAAAAACTTCTCGCTCAATTTAGTGAAGTTGAAGTGGTTGGTACCTACACAAACGGATTGGAAGCTCTTGATGCCATACCCGTTTTGAAGCCTGATGTTATCTGCACCGACTATCACATGCCTGCCATAGATGGACATGAATTGATAATGGAGATAATGGAGAAAAATCCAAAACCGATACTAGTAATAAGTTCTTCGGTTCAAGCAAAAGGAGATGAAGAGACAATATTTACTCTTCTCGAAGCCGGTGCCGTTGATGTTTTCCCAAAACCGGTAATTCAAATTGAGGAAGAATTTCAGAAAACAGCTACTGCTTTGGTGAGAAAAATTGTCCTCCTCTCAGGTGTGCATACTTTTAAGCGGAGAAGGAAATCGAGTCCGTTTGGCAACACTTCCGAGACACCCGGAACTACAATTGCAAAGCCCGCCAATTCCTTTAAGATTGTCGGAATTGGTGCCTCTACCGGAGGTCCGCAAGTCCTCGCTGAGATATTCCAAAAAGTGAAAGTTGGTTTCCCGTTCCCCATCGTTTGCGTCCAACATATCAGCCAGGGTTTTATTGAGGGACTCGTTGAGTGGCTCGATAAGGCATCTCCTCTAACTGTTGCTTTTGCTGAAAACGGTGCCATTCCCCAACCCGGTTACATCTATTTTCCACCGGAAGATACACATCTAAAATTCGATAGAAGTGGAAGATTCCTTGTCTCAAAAGAATCGCCAAAAAACGGGCACCGACCTTCAGTCGATGTTACTTTTTTATCGCTCGCACAAATTTATGGAAAGAGCGGGCTTGCAATTTTACTCACCGGAATGGGGGCTGACGGAGCGGAGGGGCTTCTGCAAGTGAAGACGGCAGGCGGGTTCACAGTTGCTCAGGACGAGGCAAGTTGTGTGGTTTACGGTATGCCAAAAGTAGCCGCAGAGCTTGGGGCGGTCAAACTCCTTCTTTCACCGGAGGAAATTGTAAAATTATTGAATAACTTCAATACTTAATTTTGGAAAAGATCATGTCACAAGACAAAATGCGTATTTTACTCGTTGAAGACAGTGCTATTGCAGCAAGATTAATCTCCCTTCTGATTAAAGAAGGAATGCCCGACGAAAATTATGATCTTCATTCGGCTACAAATCTTACCGATGCGATTCGAATAACTAAAAGTGAAAATATTCAAATCGTTCTGCTCGATCTGGGATTGCCAGAAAGTCAGGGATTGCAAACATTCAAAACTTTTTTTGCCATTTATCCCTACATTCCTGTTATTGTATTAACAGGCAACGAAGATAAATCCCTCGCATTAAAAGCGGTGCGGGAGGGGGCACAAGACTACCTCGTAAAAGGTGAAGTTTATAGCAGTCTTCTTGCAAGATCAATTTATTACGCGATGGAAAGAGGACGACTTCAGTACGAAAAAATGTTGAACCAGGAAAAACTCAGAAAATATTCAGAGGAACTTGAGGTTCTAAATGCGACAAAAGATAAGTTTTTCTCGATTATTGCTCACGATCTTAAAAGTCCGTTCAACTCCTTTTTGGGCATCACTGAAATTCTTGCCGAAGATATCGATATAATGGATAGAACCCAGATCAAAGATTTTGTAATGGATATGAACCGTTCGGCTCAAAACCAATTTAAGCTACTCGAAAATCTCCTCGCATGGGCACAAGTTCAGAGAGGTGTAATGCAATTTACACCTGTTGATATTGATTTCCACGCCCTCGTAAGTGAAGTATTTGCTCTCTATTCTGACAATGCAGCAGCGAAAAAGATAAAACTTGGCAATGAGAGCGAACCCGGAAAAATAATTCTTGCCGACCATAATATGCTCCACTTGCTTCTGAGGAACCTCGTTTATAATGCAATTAAATTTACTCCCGAAGGGGGTGAAATAAGAGTCGGGGTCAATGAATTACCACAATTTCAGGAAATATTCGTGGCAGACAGCGGAGTTGGAATCAATCCCAAATCGATTGAAGGTCTTTTTAGAATCGATAAACAAAGCACAACACTTGGTACAAATAGAGAAAAAGGAACGGGTCTCGGATTGGTGCTTTGCAAAGATATGATCGAAAAAAATGGCGGTCAAATACGGGTTGAATCAGAACTCGGAAAAGGCACAACTTTTTACTTCACAATCCCTCGATAACATGGAAAACGGCTATTGTGTAACTCCGGATAACACTCCCCTCTACTACACGGTATTGGGTAACGGGAGCAAACCTTTGATCCTTTTACATGGAGGGCTTGGTGATAGCAGAGAAATGATGCCGGTAATATCGGAGCTGGATCTCTCAATTTACACTCTCATTTTAATCGATTTTAGAGGACATGGAAAATCTTTCCACGGGAAACTCGCTTTAGACTATGAACTGTACGCGAATGATGTGTTTGGGGTGATGGATCAATTGGGCATAGCCAAAACCTCAGTGATAGGATATAGTGACGGTGCAGTGACAGGCATTGTGATGGGATATCTGCAACCTGAGAGGGTGAAAACCGTTATTGCGATTGCACCAGACACGGGAATTAGAGGATGGAAAGAAGATGTAAATCTTGATGCTGAGTTTGCACAAATCGCGAATGATGAAGAAATGTTAAATGATTACGAGAGTCTTTCACCGGAACCGGAAAAATTCCCATTACTCCTTGAGAGAGTTAAAAATCTGTGGAAATCGCCCGTTCATGTTGACATGGAAAAGGTGACTTTAATAAAAGCTTTTTGTTGGATAGTAGGAAGTGATGCTGACGAATTTATTAAATTGGAAGATTTTGAGCTACTTTTCCATAAAATCCCCCTTGCCAACTGGTACATCTTCTCAAATTTAAAACACGGAGAGCTTACACCTGCATTGGCGAAGCTCTCCTTTGGTAATATTCATGTCTTGACTAAAATGCTGGAAGACTGAGTGGTTATTGTGTCCCGAAATTTTTGTTATGCAGTTCTTCTATGGCACTTAGGAGGTCTTTAACCTTCTTAAGTTCTTCTTTTGCCCAAGAATTGTTGGGATCAAGTTTTAGGAGAGATTCAAGTTCTGATTTAGCGTTGGCATAATCCTTCTTTTTAATCAGTTCTTTTGCATTATTTATCAGGTCACCAACAGCGGCTTCATGCTCACCGGGAAGTTTTTTCACTTTTAGTTTGTCACCACTCTCGATTACAATCTGCTTCTTAAAATCGTCGGGGTATCCGATGTTAACTGTTTTGAAATACTCATTTTTCTTCACCCCGTCCATATACCTTAAAAGTAAATCTTCGCTCAATTTCTTCCAGGTGGTATAAACGGTTTTACCCGATTCTTTAGTGTAATTGGTGAGGAACATTAAACATTCTGCTCTTGATGAAGCCAGAAGTTTAGCCGCTTTTTCCTCAACCTCTTTTTGACGGAGAAGGAACTGCCCTTCGAGCTGATTTTGAACAGTTTTAATATCATCGATCACCACATTATAACGGGGATAGGCAAAATTTGCTACAGCGTTAAAGACCCAGAATGCTGACTCCCATGTAAAATGTGACAACGATCCGAGTCCCTTTCTGTAATTTTCAGGAACATCAGTGATTGCGGCATATACAGGAAACCAGACAGTTGTGTAGGTATCGTCCATGCCGAACCATAGTAGTCCACCCACTTCAGCAGGAAGGTGACCACGGGACTGGCTGATAAATGACCATCCTGTTTGTGGAGTCGAAATTGGTCTTTCATTAAAATACTCTTCGCCGTTATACTTCCATGTGAGCGGGCGTGCTCTCATCGGATTTCCGTAAGGTCCTGCACCAATTCCAACCGTCAAATCAAGTTCAGTACCGTTATAGTGATCACGCATTAAGCCCATTACATCCTGAACTGAAAGTTTTTTGTCAGGTTTTACATACAGTGGCATTCTTTCGAGGTTTTCGCCTTTGATGTAAGTCAGGTATTTATCCATGGTTGAGTTACATCTTCTAAAAAGCGACCAGACTCTTCCATCGCAAAATCTTACTGCACCAAAATCGAGTGGGGCATAAGCAGCAGAAAAATCGAAATCGGCGTCTTTACCGGAGAAATATCCTTTTTCTTTGGCAAAAGAGATAACATCTTTCGAATAGAGGCAATTATCAGGATCATTCAAGGGGAATTTTGTAATCCTTGCCTGATTAGCGTGACCCGAAACATATCCGTCCGGAATTTTAACCGCAACCCAGTTTGCACCTTTAACTCCTGGACCTTTTCCGATCATCTCAAGTATCCATGCTTCATTTGGGTCTGCAATCGAAAATGACTCTCCAGAGCTATAATAACCATACTCTTCTACAAGTTGAGTCATTATTTTAATTGCTTCACGGGCAGTTTTTGCTCTTTGCAGGGTGATGTAAATCAGACTTCCGTAGTCAATTATACCTTTTGGGTTGGTGAGCTCGCCTCTGCCGCCAAAAGTGGTTTCCCCTATGGCAAGCTGATGTTCATTCATGTTGCCGGTTACATTATAGGTCTCACGCACCTGTTTAATTTTCCCGAGCAACTTGCCTGTGTCCCATTCGAACACTTCGAGCATGGCACCTTCAGGATATTTTGCTGCAGGGAAGTGGTACAACTCGCCATACATCATATATGAATCAGCCGTGTAGGTTATCATTGTTGAACCATCTGTGGAAGCACCCTTTGTCACAATAAAGTTTGTACACGCAAAGGTTGTCGCTGTAAAAATGGTAAAAAGGAGGGTCAGGTAAGCTGAAGCTCTCTTCATTAATTCTCCGGATAAAATAAATAATAATCAAGCAAGATAATACTTTTATTTTACCTGAAAGAGGAAAAACATCAACACCAAAAAAATGGAAAGAACGACATTTTTCGGATGGGCTACAATAAAACGATTTCTTTAAACTATATTTAGGAAGGTTATAATCTTTAATCTGTTCCACCATTTAATGAGAGTCACAATAAATGAAAAGCCTTTTGAATTCATTATTTAATACAGAAATTTTGGAAAGAATCGAGAAAATCAGAACAGACGATGCTACACTGTGGGGGGAAATGTCGGCACATCAGATGCTCGTACATTGCACAGATCAGTTGAGGATGTCTTTTGGTGAGATATCATCAGCATATCGGGGAACTCTGATGTCCTCAACCTTGGTAAAAATTCTGGTTTTGCTCGGAATACCTATTCCAAAAGGAAAGATTAAGACCACCGACGAACTAAAGCAAGGGGTGGGTGGTTCACAGCTCACTTCGTTCGAGGAGGATAAAAAAATTCTGACTGAACTTGTGACCAATTTTGACTCAAAATATGGTGCAAGAGGATTCAGGAAGCACCCCGCTTTTGGCGATCTTAACAAGCATCAGTGGGGTCGTTTGGCATATTTACACCTCGACCACCACCTCAAACAGTTTGGGAGGTGAGGATAATCACCAAAACATTGGTTCATCTGTTATCTCATCCTGGTCAAATATTTTTGAACCCCGTTAAAGACGGGGGGCACCGGGTCTTGCTTCCCGGCACCCCAAAAAATAAGATCAGCCCTTTTTCCGGGTGATAGTTCGCTTGAGCTTTTCCAGAGGATTAAAACCGCTGCTTTCTTCTCTGAGATTCATTTGCAGATTTGCATAGGCTTTGCCCGTCATCATATTACTGCTCTCATAGTATAATCTTTTCTTGTCTATCATATAGTAGTCTTCCCTGTACTCGGCTATCATTCTGGATCTCTCTTCCAGATCCCTCAGTTCTCTTTCAAGGGCGGGGTCTTCAATGCCAAATGCCCTTATTTTATCCATAGTCTCCATCACCAAAGCAACAGATTTTTCATATTCCCTGTGTTCAAGCAGCACAAGTATTTCTTCCTTCACTTTAGCCAGAATGTAATTACACAGTGCGAGTGTGACCTCTTTGTCGGGAGAAAGGCTTTTAAGCATTTCAGGCGAGACCACATCAATTTCAAGCGGGAAGCTTTCAGTATGAGAAGTCAAATTCTCTCCGTCAACGAGATCATAATTCAACTGCACTTCCCCAAGATGCACTTTCCCGGTTTGAGCGATTGATGGAATTCCAAACTCAAGCAAAAGTGTCCTTTCCTTTCCACCGTACAGGTCTCCTATCAGATATTTTCCGGGCTCTTTTTCGGGATACTTGTTGAATTGACCAAGCGACATTCCCGGAAACGACGACACGATTTTAACAGTCACATTTTTGGCGCCAATCTGCATCAGATATCCAAGCTCTTCTTCAAAAACACTTACTGCATCTTCAGGTGTCTGGATATAGTAGGTGTTCCCCATTCCTGCCTCTGCCATTGCACCAAGAAGCTGTTCGTTGAATCCTTCACCAACTCCAACGGTGGAAGTAGATATCCCGTTTGTCAGTTTTGTTGCGGCAAGACCTGTGAGAGCCTCAAGACGGATTTCCCCTACATTTGCCTCACCGTCAGTAAGCAATATTATTCTGGATGTAACTCCGTTCTTGTGCATTCCTTTTGTTTGCGTGAAACCTGCTTCATATCCACCTGAGAGGTATGTACTGCCTCCTGAGTGCATTGCTTTGATTACTCCCGCCGCGCTTCGGGCGTGTTCTCTCACCGGTGCGGGTGGAAGATCAATCGTAACGAGGTCATCGAATGAGACAACCGAGACGATATCGTCATCCTTCATCTTTTCCACAAAATTTATTGCTGCATCTTTTACCCTTTCAAGTTTCATCCCATGCATTGAACCGGATCTGTCGATTACAAGTGCAATATTCAATTTGTTCCTCTCTGACGATCCCGAATCCACTTCCCTTTTCAACTTGATTAACAGTCTTATATCACTCTCTTTGCCTGTTGCAACCATAGAGCGATCGAATTTTAATCCTGTTTCCACTGCATACTTCTTGTTATTGTTCTTTGAATTTATCAATTAATTCTGATATTAACGATTTATACCGGCTAAATATATCTTCCCTTACATTCATTTCGATACCGTCTGTAAGTTCAATGCGGTGCCATGACTTAATAGAGTTGGAATTTCCCTCTTTTTCCTGAACCAGGTCAAGTTTTTCCTCCAATACCTCATGGTTATAGTCCTTTGTTTGCTGCTCTGAGACCAAAAGCACCGTTTTATTCATTAAAAACCCTCCGGCAGTCCGGTTACCCGATTCTTTTTGCCGGTCGTTTTCGGATGAAAGCGTTTTCTCCTCGTTTAGATTCAGTGTTTTTGGAACAGCTTGAGAGACAACTCCGGGAATTGAGTAAACTCCCGAAAAAAGATTTGTTAATCCCCGGGCAGTTCGATTAACACTTTCTCTCGATACCGTTTCTTTCATCTGAATCAGAGTCATCGATTCAAGTATTTTTCTGATGCCGTTCAGTTTAAAGTGCTGTTTCTGTAGTATCCCTATCATCATCAACCTGAGAAAATGCTCCTCTCCATACTTTGTGCCTGTGCCGACACTTCCCGGTGAAGGGATTAATCCTTCTTTTATGTAGAAATGTACCGTTCGACGGCTAAAACCGGTCAGGTTTTCCAATTCCGATATTGTGTATTCTTTTTTCATATAGTCCTCATGTAAATATAACAATTAAACACTATTACTGTCAAGTTATTTTAACACTAAATTTGTAATATTATCGATATTTAAGAAAAGTATCCTAAAAATAATAATCTATTTTGTTATCTTGTTAAAGTTAATTAGTTTTCATGTCCTAATATGGAGCGTTCTTTATTAATCAGGAGCAAAAATGAAGACAACAAAGCAGGAGGCTTTAGACTACCACAGTACAGGTAGAAAAGGGAAAATAGAAGTTATCCCTACTAAGCCCTGCATCACACAGAGAGATCTTTCTCTCGCATATACCCCGGGAGTGGCACAACCATGCCTTGAGATCGAAAAAGATCCAATGCTTGCTTATGAATATACTGCAAAAGGTAATCTTGTTGCAGTCGTAAGCAACGGTACGGCTGTGCTTGGACTCGGAGACATCGGACCCCTTGGTGGCAAACCCGTTATGGAAGGCAAAGGAGTCCTTTTCAAAAGATTTGCTGATATTGATGTTTTCGACATCGAATTAAACAGTAAAGACCCCGATGAGATAGTAAGAGCGGTTCAAATGCTCGAACCTACTTTTGGTGGTATAAATCTTGAAGATATTAAAGCCCCCGAATGTTTTTATATCGAAGAAAAATGCAAACAGACCATGAATATTCCTGTTTTCCATGATGACCAGCATGGAACAGCGATAATAAGTGGAGCTGCACTAATTAACGCCGTAGAGCTCTCGGGTAAAAAGCTTTCCGAAGTGAAAATAGTGGTAAATGGTGCCGGTGCTTCAGCAATTTCATGTTCCAGACTTTATGTAAAACTTGGTGCAAAAATTGAGAATATCACTCTTTGCGATTCCAAAGGAGCAATCTACAAAGGAAGAACAGAGGGAATGAACGAATTCAAAGAAGAATTCGCCCACGAAACCGATGCAAGAACCCTCGCAGACGCCATGAGAGGTGCTGATGTTTTTGTCGGCCTCTCAAAAGGAAATGTAGTTTCAAAAGAGATGGTAGCAAGCATGGCACCAAATTGTGTTGTATTTGCGATGGCAAATCCCGATCCCGAGATTACCTATGAAGACGCCACTTCCGTTAGAAAAGATATCATCATGGCAACCGGAAGGTCCGATTATCCAAATCAGATCAACAATGTTCTCGGCTTCCCTTTCATCTTCCGTGGTGCGCTTGATGTGCAGGCATCAGCAATTAACGATGAGATGAAACTTGCTGCATCCTACGCACTCGCTGCACTTGCAAAGGAAGAAGTTCCCGACAGTGTAAGAAGAGCCTACGAAGGACAAGAGCTGGAATATGGTACAGAATACATTGTTCCTAAACCATTCGATACCCGCGTTCTCACATGGGTTGCACCTGCAGTGGCAAAAGCTGCGATGGAGACAGGAGTTGCGCGAAAACCGATAGCCAACTTTGATGCTTATAAGGAGCAGCTTCTTGATAGATTGGGTGTGTCGCAGGAAATTGTCAGAAGAACCATTCACATGGCTCAGAGACTGAAGACAGGTTCTCTCGTTTTCTCCGAAGGAAATAATCCAAAAATCCTTCGTGCAGCACAAATCATCAAAGATATGGATATTGCCAATCCTATTCTGATTGGTAATCCTGACGAGATTCTCCCGATGATGGAAGAACACAGCGTTGATCCAAACGGGTTAGAGATTGTGTCACCGCTTAACTGGGAAAAGTCGGAAACCTACATTGATGAATTCTACAAGCACCGACAGCGAAAAGGTATTACCCGCGAAGAAGCCAAAAGGCTACTCACCCGCCACCGCCACAAAAATTATTTTGCAGCGATGATGGTAAGAATGGGTGATGCTGATGCGATGATAGCAGGTATGACATCCCATTATCCTGAGACAATCAGACCGGCACTCGAAGTTCTTGATTTGGCACCCGGTGTAAGCCGCGTTTCCGGTATGTATATTTTGATTATCAAAGGAAAAGTCTATTTCTTTGCAGATACCACAGTAAATGTTGATCCAAATCCTGAAGAACTTGCAGAAATTGCAATCCTTTCCGCCAGGACTGTGAAGAGATTCGACATCGAACCGAGAGTTGCGATGCTGTCGTTCAGCAACTTTGGAAGTGCCCCTTCTGCATCAAGCAACAAAGTGAAAAAAGCCACCGAAATAGTAAAACGGTTGGCTCCGGACATTCTTGTTGAAGGCGAAATGCAGGCTGACACAGCCGTTGTACCCGATATCTTAAACACACTCTACCCGTTCTCATCACTGAAGAGCAGAGCTAATGTTTTGATTTTCCCAAATCTCGATTCAGGAAACATCGCATACAAACTCCTCAACAGAATTGGCGGTGCTGAAGTTGTCGGACCTATCCTTAACGGTTTCAGCAAACCTGTTTATGTACTTCAACGCGGTGCTGAAGTTGACGATGTGGTAAATATGGCAGCTTTCGCAATGGTCGAGGCAAAAAGGAAGTAACCCAATAATGCAATAATGCAGTGATGCAGTAATTGTATTGATGTTTTGAGGCTGTACCGGATTTCTTTTCGGACAGCCTCTTTTTTTGACCAAATTTCGATTCGTAGCCTCGTTTATCTCCCATTTAACTAAATTAGTGGTTGGTATTTTTTGAATTTTCAAATATTGGGAAAATATGTGGAATAACATTGTAGATGAACTCGAATGGCGCGGACTGATTTATCAATCGACACCGCTTGATCAGTTAAAGGAGAGACTTAAAGAGGGACCAATTACCTTATATGCGGGCTTTGACCCTACAGCAGATTCACTGCACATAGGACATCTCATACCTATTCTTGGATTGAGAAGATTTCAGCAAGCCGGTAATAAAGTTATCTGTGTGGTAGGAGGGGCAACTGCACTTCTTGGCGACCCTTCCGGAAAAGAAGCTGAAAGAGAACTTAGTGCCGATGAACTCGTGAAAAGCTGGGCGGTAATTTTTGAAGGTCAGCTTTCGCAATATCTCGATTTCACCGGTGACAACGCGGCTATTATGACCAATAATTACGATTGGATCAGCACCATTTCCGCTTTTGAGTATTTAAGAGAAATTGGTAAAAAATTCTCGGTCAATGTTATGGTGACAAAAGAGTCGGTTAAACGCAGACTACAAGATCCTGACAAAGGTATTTCTTACACCGAATTCAGCTATATGATTATGCAGGCTTTTGACTACTTCAAGCTGAATGAAAATTACAATTGTGAACTTCAAATTGGCGGAAGCGACCAGTGGGGTAACATCACCGCCGGGATGGACCTGATCTGGAAAAAGAAGAACAAAAAAGTTCACTGCATGACATTCCCTCTGATTCAGACGGCAGATGGTAAAAAAATCGGCAAAACTGAGGCGGGAACTGTCTGGCTCGACAAAAAACGGACTTCACCCTACGAACTTTATCAGTACTGGCTTAATGTTGACGATAGAGATGTGATCAAATTTCTTAAATTTTACACTTTCCTCTCTAAAGAAGAAATTGAAGAGCTTGAATCCGTTCATGCAACCGACCCGGGAAGAAGAGTTGCTCACAGGAAACTCGCCGAAGAAGTCACCTCCCTCATTCATGGTGAAAATGAAATGAAAGGTGCAGTAGCAGCTTCCAAAGCACTGTTTGGTGAGGCTGATATTTCCTCAATCAACGAATCTACTCTTGAGTCGTTATGCAATACTACTCCTTTTGTTCAACTAAGTGCAAACGAATCTATTCCTTCATTGGTTGAAATTCTTGTTCTCGCCGGTTTTTACCCAAGCAAGGGTGCAGCAAGAAGAGACATAACAGGTGGTGGAATCTATTTCAACAATAACAGAATAACTGATCCCGAATTTGTCCCTAAAGTCGAAGATTTTCTTTTTGGGAAATATTTTGTCCTGAGAAAAGGGAAGAAAAACTTCAAATTGGGTCTGTTTAGCTAAATTATTACGAGTTCACTGTGTCTTCTATCGAAACAGGAAGAATTGGCGAAAAAATCGCTGAAGAGTATCTTATCACAAATGGCTTTAAAATACTCGATAAAAACTGGCGAGAAAGTCACGGTGAACTCGATATTGTTGCCCTTGACAATACAACCCTCGTCTTCATCGAAGTAAAATATCGAAGTGATGAAAATTTCATCGATATTCAGCATGCGATAACGCGTGCCAAAGTAAAAGCACTCAAAAAATACGCCCAAAAATATATGTTTAAAACCACCGTTCTTTATGAAGAAATAAGGTTTGACTTTATCGGCGTACTCCCAAATCCTGACGGCTCCTACAGAATTGAACATGACCCTGACTACATTGGGTGGAGAGACTGATTAATCCAATAATGCAGTAATGCCGTAGTGTGAAGATTTTTTGCTTTGTGGATTGATGTGATTCGCGTATATTTGAATCAGACTTATTTATCTGTTTAGGAAAATGAAATGCTTAGAAAAATAATTACAATAAATGAAGAGCTTTGTGACGGTTGCGGAGATTGTGTCCCCGCTTGTCACGAGGGAGCTCTACAAATAATTGATGGTAAAGCAAGGTTAATCAGCGATCTTTTTTGTGATGGTTTGGGTGCCTGCCTTGGTGAATGTCATTCGGGTGCACTTCAGATTGTGGAACGCGAAGCTGAACCTTACAACGAAACGAAAGTGATGGAATATATTGTGAAAGGGGGACCAAATGTGATAAAAGCCCACCTGGAACACCTGCTCGATCATAATGAAATTGAATTTTTTACAGAAGCACTCGACTATCTTAAAGCTCACGGGATTGTAAATCCTGTTGCACTTCAACCGGAGGGTTCACCATCGACCAACCAGCAGGAACAGCAACACAATCATGGTGGTGGATGTGGTTGTAAAGGTTCAGCCCCGCAAGAACTTAAAAGAGCAGAACCACGGAAGAAAATGGAATTTGTGGGTGAGGAACAGCCGAGCGAACTGACACATTGGCCAATCCAGTTGCACCTGCTTAATCCACAGGCGGGATTCTTTAGAAATGCAGATTTGCTTTTAGCTGCTGATTGTGCCGGTTTTGTTTCTACCGCGTTTCATTCAAAATATTTGAGCGGCAAAGCGATGGCGATTGCATGTCCAAAACTCGACAGCAACAAAGAAGCGTATCTCGAAAAATTAGTAGATATGATTGATTATTCCAATCTGAATTCGATGAGTGTGATTATTATGAAGGTGCCTTGCTGCAGTGGGCTTGCACAGTTGGCTATGAAAGCCAACCAACTGGCAGTAAGAAAAATCCCGGTTTATATCACAGTTCTCGACCTCGATGGTTCAGAATTGGAAACCTATAGAGCTGCTTAGATTTAACAAAAAAGGGGCTTTTTTACGAGCCCCTTTCTCTTTCAGAAACCTATAAGCCGGTTCAACTCTCTTTCCCGACCGTTCTATTATGTATCTCCAAAACTTCTTTGTGAAGTACCTCATTTCCTGAGACTATTACATCGCCTCCGGAGGCGAGAGTTAAATCATTGCCGTTCCAATCGGTTATTTGTGCACCGGCACCCTTCAGGATGGGGACAAGGGCTGCCCAGTCATGAAGTTTAAGACCCCGTTCGATCACGATATCGACATATCCTGCGGCACACAAACCATACTGATATGCATCACCACCAAAACTCGTAATATGGAGACGGTTCTGTAATTCTGTGAAAAACGCCTGATGTTCAGGTTCAACAAACATGCCGGGTGAAGTGGTGCTAAGTTTTGCTTTTTTAATATCTGTAAGTGATGATGATCTTATTGCTTCACCATTCAAAGTAGTTGTATTTCCGAGAACACCAATCCACCTCTCCTTGGTTATTGGCTGGTCGATTATGCCAATAACGGGTACGCCATCTTTCATAAGGGCAATTAGAGTCGCAAAAACAGGCTTTCCACAACTGAAAGCAATCGTACCGTCGATCGGATCAATAACCCAGGTATATCCATTTTTACTCTCCTTGACGCCAAATTCCTCACCAATAATTCCTGAATCGGAATCTTCATACTCAATCTCTTCTCTTAGCCGCATTTCCACTTCCTTATCGGCAATGGTAACAATGGGCGAAGCAGATTCTTTGTACTCGGATCTGATATCGCCGCGAAAATAGTGGCTGATTATCGCTCCGGAAATGTCGGCAAGGTGCTCGGCAAAAAGGACATACCCAAAATAACTTTTCATTCTTTATCCCAGTTGGTTTTTATTGTTGCGGGTCCAAACCATGGGTGAATCTCATATTTGAGTCTTCCGGAAGCAATGGCAGGATCCTGTTTTAGATTTTCGATAACTTCTTCTTCGGTCTTAACATCCATAATAAAAATGCCTCTCCAGTCGCCATTATCCATGAAAGGACCTGCAATTCTGAGCACACCCAAATCTGCCATTCTGTTGATATTTGCCATGTGGCCTTCATTCAGAAGACGCACTTCAGTAGTATCCTGATTCCTGTTTTCACCCTTCGAGAGCATAACAAAGTACCATTTTTTCATCTTTTCTGCGACGGGTTTTTCCTGTGCAAAGGAATTTGCAGACAGTAGGATCAAAAAAGAAATCAGCACAAAGAATTTATTCATGGGAAGTATCTCCAATTTTTTTATTTATAAACCGCTAAATTAAGCAAAAATAAGTC
>CAYSJM010000049.1:21184-25595 GCA_964431385.1 uncultured Ignavibacteriaceae bacterium
GGAAGTATCTCCAATTTTTTTATTTATAAACCGCTAAATTAAGCAAAAATAAGTCTAAAAATCTCCATACAAGTTTTCTATACGATACCATCGGACATTTTTAGGGTTTTCTATACGATACCATCGGACATTTTACAAGCTTTTTATACGATACCATCGGATAGTTTGGGGAAAAATATTAAAAAAGGGGTTATCTCTGGAAAAAAAATCCAATTGATAACCCCTCAAAGATTTTCAGAGTTGATTACAGAATCAGGACAGGGTTAGATTTCCACATCCGCAAAATTGTCCATGATTCTGTTTGTTCTCATGTGAACAATTTTATCGATAGCTGCATCAGACGACATTTTTATCTGATCCTGCACGCAATATCTTCTCCAGGTTATAGTACCCTCGGCTTTTTCGTTGTCGCCGATTATCCACATGTTTGGAGTCTTTTTGGTTACCGCTTTACGGATCTTTTTGTTGAACGAGTCATCTGACAAATCGATATCACATCTGATACCAAGTTCAGTCATTTTATGTTTCATATCCATAGCATATTCAACCACGCCTTCATTCACAGGAATCAACATAACCTGAGTTGGCGACATCCAGGTAGGGAATGCACCTCCCCAGAACTCAATCAGGAATGAGATCATTCTCTCGTGAGTTGAAAGTGGGGCTCTGTGAAGAATGTAGGGCTGTTTTAATGAACCATCTTTTGCAGAATACCATAGATCAAATCTTTTAGCCATTACGAAGTCGAGCTGACAAGTAGAAACAGTTTCCTCCCTGCCGAGCAGATTTTTGATTTGGATATCAACTTTTGGTCCATAAAACGCAGCTTCACCTCGTTCTTCTATGAAGTCGATATTGTTCTCTTTCAGAATTTCTCTCACAATATCTTCACTAAACTGCCATTCTGACTCATCTTTCACATATTTATCACTTTCTGAATCGTGAAGTGAAAGTCTGACTCTGAAGTTACCAAGTCTGAGGTAATCGTAGTAATATTTATAGAGTTCCATTACTTTAGCAAACTCTTCTTTTACCTGGTCGTACTCACAATAGATGTGTGCATCATTCAGACACATTGCACGAACACGGAGCAGGCCTGAGAGCGACCCATGTTTTTCATATCTAAACATATCACCATATTCAGCGAGGCGATAAGGAAGTTCTCTGTAGCTTCTGGGTCTAAATCCATAAATTTTATGGTGGTGAGGACAATTCATAGGTCTCAGATAGTATTCGGTGTTTTCGTCCAATACCATTGGAGGGAACATCGATTCAGCATAATATGGCAGGTGACCGGATCTTAAATAAAGAGTCGATTTGCTGAGAGATGGAGTAGTTACATGATGATATCCTGCTTTAAATTCCACTTCTTTAGCCCATGCCTCAAGTTCGCCTCTTATCACAGCACCATTAGGAAGCCAGAGAGGAAGACCTGTACCCACTTCATCATCGATGAGGAAAATCTCAAGTTCGGCTCCAAGTTTTCTGTGATCTCTCTGCATAGCGAGTTCACGCCGGCGGATATAATCTTTGAGCTCTTCTTCGCTCTCGAAAGCGAGACCGTAGATTCTGGTAAGCATCGGTTTTTTCTCATCGCCGCGCCAGTAGCTACCGGAAATTCTGTCCAATTTGAAACATTTTTGAGGGATCTCGCCCGTGTTGGCGATGTGTGGACCTTCACACATATCTGTGAATGAGCCGTTTACATAAAAACTTAATCCCTGGTCCTCGGCTTGACCGGTTTCAACAAGTTCCTTGGCATACTCAACCTTGTACGACTGATCCATTCCGGCGAGAAGCTCAATTGCTTCATCCAAAGGTTTATAAAAAATGCTGAATTCCTGTTTTTGATTAATGATTTTGTACATCGATTTTTCGATCTTCTTAAAATCTTCAGAAGAAATTTTCTCTGTACCAAAGTCGAAATCATAATAAAAACCGTTGTCAACGGGGGGACCAAAACCCATTTTGGCTTTGGGATAATGCTCAAGAACCGCCTGTGCCATAATATGAGCAAGGGAGTGCCTTATTTTATATAACTGATCCACTTCTTTCATTTTGTCCACTTTTTTTAATTACAACCCTAAATTTACTCAATTTATGGATAATGATAATAAAGCCCAAAGAAAATCACCCATGACAAACGCCATGGGTGATCAAAATTACACTATTATCAATTATATATCTTACTTAAGTAATTCTTCAAGCTTTTTCTCGAGCCCGCCATCTCTTAATGTTTCTTCATTAGCAACAATTTTTCCATCGGGTGAAATAAGGAGCATCTTAGGGATAAATTCAACATTATAGAGTGTTCCGATATTTTCGGAATCAGCATCACTTAACAGTGCATGTAGCCATGGCATCGGATTAGTCTTCCTTAGGTTCTTAAAATCTTCTTCGGGTGAACCAAAAGCAAGGCTGATAATCTCAAAACCTTTCGACTTATACTTGGCATACGCCTTTTCGAGTGCAGGAATTTCCGCGAGACAAGGCATACACCAGGTACCCCAAAAATCGATAAGGAAATATTTGCCAGATAACTGTTTTGGTGAGAAATCTTTCCCGTCGATGGTTTTAACAGTAAAATCAACAAGTTTTTGTTCAGCCAGTGGAACGGGTGGTTTTAGATCATTAATTGCGTATTGATACTTCGGATCAGTAACTAATTTTTTAAATTTCTCATAAAATTCAGTGTATTTTTCAGTCGAAACCAGCCCTTGTTTCTCTTTAAAGTAGTAGAGAATGTATGACTTTACATCATCACCGTGGTAGTCGAACATTCTTTCCAGATATTTAATCTGATCTTCTTTTTCCATCGATTCAATGATATCGCGACATGAATAAAAGCTTCTGCTCCATCCGGCACTTTCCGGCGTAATCATCGACAGAACCTCATCAAGATTTTCGACAAGCGGGTAATCATTTCCTATATTAAACTCATACAATTTCATTGCCGCCATTTCTCTAGCAACTTTATTTTTTGAGTTTATGAAAATGTCCATATAATAGTCGAAATTCCTCTTGTTATCTTCTCTGAATTCGATTCCGGCTTTTTCTGAGACAGTATAAAGTGTTTGCAAATCAAATTCGTCGTTTTTGAATTTAATTTCAGGTGAATTGTAGCCAACAACTTTAGGAAGTGTAGCCGGATCGATTACAATCTCAAATCCCGGTTTCACATTAAAAAATGCAGTGTGGTAGCCCCCCGTGCTATCAGAGAGGTAAGAAGCACCAGGATAAGGAAATCCTGTTGAAGGATAATATGCTTTTGGCACCAGTTGAACCAGGAGAGTATCTATCTGTTTATTCAGTTTGAATCGGAATTTGCCATCTTTCGATACTTGAACCATCTCGGGAAGGAAAAAGTCAGTCCCGGCATTCGACCTGAATCCGACCAGATCTTTTTTGATGAATGGTTTGGCTGCGGAGAGCTTCACTTCCACTTCAGATGTCCCTTTTAATTCAAAAATGGGAATGCTGATCATAAATTGAGAGTGGCCAAGCCCTGAGAATGTAAAGGAATACATTCCTGAGTTTTTCAGTTTAAGTTCGAACGAACCATCGCTTGCAACAGCGACAGGAGTGGTTGACATATAATATGAAAGGGCATCATCAAAAACATAAACGGCAGCTTTTTGCATCGGTTTGCCGTCACTTCCAAACAATTTTCCCTTAATTGTAAGATCGGTTTTACCCTGTGCCGGGGTTAAGTTTGTGAACAATAGTGCCATTAAAAAAATCAGCACCGGTTTACTTTTACTATACATTTTTACCTCATTTGATTAAAAATTTCAGGTCAGACCTGAATTGTCCAAAATCGAACCTAACAGGGTTCGCTGGCATGATTATTTATACTCGTCCCAACTCGTGATTCCGATGTCATTCATCGAATATCTTGCAGATGCCTCAATGAATGCCGAGGCAAGTCTGGCATTTGTTATCAATGGAATGTTGTAGTCAACCGCACTTCTACGAATTGTATAGTCATTATACAATTCATCTCGGGAATTGTTCTTAGGAATGTTCACAATAAGATCAAATTTTTTCTCTTTAATCATATCGAGTGAATTTGGATACACTTCTTCATCGGGCCATGCGACGGTGCTGCATGGAATATCATGATCGTTAAGAAATCCTGCGGTGCCTGAAGTGGCAAAGAGCTCAACTCCATTTTGTGAAAGAGTACGACAAGGCTCAAGTAATTCCACTTTATCCCTTAACGGACCGGTTGAAAGGAGTACCTTTTTTACCGGGAGCCGGTACCCCACGGAGAGCATTGCTTTTAGAAGTGCTTCGTAAAAATCATCACCGATGCAACCAACTTCACCTGTAGATGTCATGTCAACTCCAAGCACGGGATCCGCACCCCCCAACCGGTGAAATGAAAACTGAGAAGCTTTTACGCCGATAT
>CAYSJM010000050.1:0-7331 GCA_964431385.1 uncultured Ignavibacteriaceae bacterium
GATGATTAAACGAGGGAAAGTGTATTATGGTGATAACCATTTTTTGCTTCATAAGGTGCTCTGTATTATTAAACCAATAGAATGGGGTTTCAACCCCATTAAATGAATATACATCCTTTATAAAATTTGGTTAGTGTTGAGAATTTTCCAATATGGATGCTATTTCTTTAGAGTCGAGTAAGAGCCACTTCTTTTATGTAATTAGTATCTTCGGAATTATTTCTCGATGTATTGACTTTAATTTGAATTTTTCATAAGTTGCCAGAGAGTATTCTTGGTTTTAAGTCAAAACTTATTTTATAACGAAGAAATTTTACCGGTGAGTCATGAAAACATTTTTCCTGCTTATTATTTTCCTTTTTGCCATCCACTCAATATTCTCTCAAGAGAATTCATTATCAGGTCTTTATTCTGCAATTGATAATTGTGTAATTCATGAATCCTTGAAACAGCCGTTAAAAAATTGCTTTCAATTCTTTGAAAACATCAAAAAAAAACAAATGTCGAATGAAGAGACGACTAACTCAACAAAGGATGCAATCGATACAACCACCGGTCGTCCAAATTATTCGACAGCGGAACTCTCACAAATAAAAGAGTTTAAGTCGATGTTTTTATCTTCATTAGCTTTAATTCAAAAAAGTAATGATCCCGAAAAAGGGAAGTCGATTGTGACTGCTTACCAATTTATAGGTTCTATGGAAGGAGAACTTAATCAACCTAAATTGTCTCTGGAGTCTTATAATTCAGCAGTAAAGAATTTCAAGGAAAAGACACTGGACTTCTGCGGCATCACAACTTGGACCAAGGCAGGTATATTTTACAACATCATACAATTGAATCTGGAACTAAAAAATTATCAGTTGGCAAAGCAAAATTTAGTCGTCTTCGAAAAATCACTTCTTGAAATTGCACCAGATCCAATGCTTTTCATTGTGAGCACTCTGAAAAGAATAGCAGTTGAAACCAATAATTCAGCGATACTTCTTGAAGCCGCTATAAAACTGAAAGAGATACCAGGATTAAATGCCTCTCACATCCGTGAGTTGGAAAGATTAACTTTTTTTTGGGATACACAAAGTAAATTAACCGACAAATCGATCAACGAACTGATTCTCGCAGTGGAGATGACTGCAGGGAGAATTTACGATGGCTTCACTTCGGAGTATGGAGAAAAGGAAGATGACCTGAGGGATCTAAAAGTGAGATGTTACGGTCAATTAGTAACTTATTACAACAAGACTAAAGACTATTCAAATGCATCTTATTACGCTTCCAGAGCATTCTATATTAAGCCGTGCAAGGAGTATAAAGATGCTGCAAAAACATTTTCGCTTCTTTCCTCGATGAAGTCCAATGGCTGGTTGCCTTGCGGAGGTGAGGATTTTGTTATTTCTGCCGGTAACGGGCAGAGATGGTATTTTTATCAACCAGCCAAATTAGTAAAAAGTGGAAATTATATTGAATCATGGGAAAAAGCAGTTGAGATCGATTTCGATTTACGAACCTGGATTTTTACATACGGAGAAAAGGATAATTCCATGAATGCAAATGAAAGCTTAGATGTAAAGTCACTTAGTTCAACTGTTTCAAAGGTCTCCTATCAGAAATATCCTCAGGGAATTAAAACTCTTAGCTACTACAAATATGATTCTACCGGTAATGTAGAGGACAGCTATCAAGCGGACAAATATGTGCAGTATAATGAGGTTGTGCCCGGGAGCATTGGTGAGGCTTTATGGAAATTTTATTTTGGAGTTAAGTGATGATGGGTATTGGCAATGATCAATTTGCTGAATACAAATTGAGTGTTGAAACCGCCCATTAAGTTTTTGGCTTTTGATTTGCAATTTGTTATTTTTATGTACATACTTCAATTTTATATAAGAGGAAGAAATGAAAAATAAGTATTATTTCTTGGTTTACGGCCTCATTATCCTGACCACATCTGTCTTTTCTCAGGATTTTATCCCAACTCAGACATATGTTGAATTGGATTTTAACTCAATTCGGACCTATAATCAAAATAAGGTCACAGATTTCAAACTTGACCCGATAATAAGGGAAAAGTTAATGCCTTACTATCAAGATGCAATAAAACAACTCAAAGTAGCAAGGGAGGTTCATTTCACAATCTCAAGAGACAATTCAAATAATGAAACAGTGCTTGATAGTGCAGTATTCAATTATGATATAAATGGAAAACTTACTTCTATAACAGTGAAAGGTCCGAAAGATAAAAAGGGCTCAAAAGGTATCTCTCTTTTTTTCGATTACGATAAAACAGGGAATTTATCAAAAATCAGGGGTGACAAAAAAACTATTCGTACCTTCACACGGGACAAAAACGGGAAAATTTCCAAAGCGGATAAAATCTCGTACATTTATGAGAATGGAGCACTCAAAAAAATTGGAAAAATTTACAAGGATGGGGATTATTTTATAGATGCCAATAGCAGTGATAATTTTTTTGATAGATATGAGACCAAATATGATCAATTCGGACGGATATGGGAATTTAGTGCACATGAAGCAATATCAGAATATTTCTATGATGCAAATAAACGCTTAGCCATGAATAAGGGGGGTGCAGAAAGCTATCATTATAGCATTTCAATTTATTATGAGGGCGATCTAATGACTCAAATAACAGAATCAAATGGTTATGCTACCGACGAGGATTCAGAAACACTTATTTTAACTGAAATTCGGAGAACTTACCGAAATTAGACAAAGATAAGGCACGGTTGAAGGCGGTGGTGTCGGAATTCGCATAAAACTCTGTACAGTCCCCCCTAAATTTAAATCTAAAGCTGTCTTCGAAAACAGGGCAGCTTTCTTTTTATTCACCTTCCCTTAAAGTCATAAGACCTATGTGTTATTACATTTCCCAAAAATCTCTCAAAACAATATTTTACATTTCTAAAATAAGTTGTATATTTAAAAAGATTTTTCTTGCACATAAGCATTCATTTTTGTAGTTTTGATCTAAGCAGAATTAAAAATCTGATTTAAATAACAAACGGAAAGAATGGAATGAGAGTAATAAAAAAGTTACTCAATATACTGATTCCACCCCCGAATTGGCGTTTCCCTGTAATCATTACACTTGGCATTTTCTTTGGGCTTGGTTTCCATGTCTTGTACATTTCTAATGCTCTTTCGTACGCTTCCGACAAACCCGAGGCGTGCATCAATTGCCATGTTATGAATTCATACTACGCCACTTGGGAGAAGGGCAGTCACGGGCGGGTTACCGTTTGCAACGACTGTCATGTTCCCCAGGACAACATCATCTCCAAATATATGTTCAAAGCCCAGGATGGTCTGCGGCATTCTTTCATGTTTACATTTCGACTTGAACCCCAGGTTATTAAGATTAAAGATGCGGGTAAAGAGGCAGTTCAGGCGAATTGTATCAGATGTCACGAGAATACCATCCATCCAATTTCGAACAGGGGATATGCTGCCGGGAACAGATCAATTGATGTGGAGGGCGTTTACTGTTGGGACTGCCATCGCGAAGTTCCACACGGAAGAGTGAATTCCTTGTCATCCACACCCGATGCAAAAGTACCCGGACTTACTCCGGTTGTACCGGATTGGTTAAAAACAAACACTTCAAAATAGAAACCAGAGGACTAAATGAAACCTGTTTCCGAATTATTAAAAGAAAAACCGTGGCTGGGTTGGGTGATCTTCCTTGGCACGGTTGCAGTAGTTTTTATTCTTGGTCTTTTTGCCTCGACCATCGTGGAGCGAAGAGCCGAAAGTTTCACTCTTCAGGCTGTTAAACCGATAGCTGACTGGGAGCCAAGAAATGAAGTCTGGGGTGAAAATTACCCTCGTGAATATGAAACCTACATGAAAACGCTTGATACAAACTATGCAAGCAAACATGGTGGCTCCAAAGAGATTGATTATCTCGAAAAATATCCTGAATTGGTAATCATGTGGGCTGGTTATGCATTTGCAAAAGATTACAAACAGGGCAGAGGGCACGGTCACGCAATCAGAGATATTCGCCAAACACTCAGAACAGGTGGTGTTAAAGAAAGTCCACAACCTGCAACCTGCTGGAGCTGTAAGAGTACCGATGTTCCCAGAGTGATGAATAAAGTCGGAGCAGCTGACTTCTATAAAGGGAAATGGAAAGATAAAGGAGCCGAAATCGTAAATCCAATCGGCTGCCAGGATTGCCACGATCCAAAAAGTATGAACTTGCGCATCACCAGACCTGCATTGGTAGAGGCTTTCCAAAGAAGAGGACAGGATATCACAAAAGCTTCAAGACAGGAAATGAGATCACTCGTTTGTGCTCAATGCCATGTGGAATATTATTTCAAAGGCGAAGACAAATACCTGACCTTCCCTTGGGATAATGGATTCAGTGCAGATTCAATGGAAGCTTATTACGATAAGATGGACTATAAAGATTGGGAGCACAAACTTTCAAAAGCTCCTATGCTTAAAGCTCAACATCCTGATTATGAACTTTTCATGACCGGTATTCATGCTAAAAGAGGGGTTTCATGCTCCGACTGTCACATGCCTTACAAGTCAGAAGGTGGTGTCAAATTCACTGATCACCATATCCAAAGTCCTTTGGCTAATGTTGCAAATTCATGTCAGGTATGCCACAGAGAAGAACCACAAAAACTTATCCAGGATGTTTACGACAGGCAGGACAGAGTTGAAGAGTTGAGAAGAATTGCAGAAAAAGCGATTGCCTCAGCACATCTTGAAGCTAAAGCTGCCTGGGATGCCGGAGCAACTCCGGAAGAGATGAAACCCGCTCTTAAACTCATCCGTCACGCACAGTGGAGATGGGATTGGGTTGCCGCAGCTAACGGTCTTGGTTTCCATGCTCCGGTTGAAGCCCTCAGAGTGGTAGGTACCTCACTTGCAAAAGCTGAGGAAGCACGAAAAGAACTCGCCATCATTTTAATAAAACATGGCAAAACTTATCCTGTTGCTCTTCCTGATTTTTCGACAAAAGCAAAGGCTCAAGCTATTCTCGGCTTTGATATGAAAGCTATGATCGCCGATAAAGATGAATTCCTTAAAACTGTCGCTAAACAGTGGGATGAAGAAGCCCGAAAACGACAAGGATTTTTGTACGCTTATTAATGCAGTAATGCAATAATCCAATAATGCAGTAATTTCAGGTCGTCATTTGAAAGAGTGGCGACCTTTTTTTATTTCGTGTGGTTTTGTGTTTTGTGGCAATTCATTTAGTAAGTTACAGGTACGATTAAATTATTTTTTGAGGAATTGTAATGTCTGTAAGATATATTTTACTACTTTTAGCGGTTTTATTTGTCACACCTTATTCCCAGGATTTTATTCCTGAAAATGTGCTCGTATATATTCAATATTCGAATAATATGCGAGACAAATTGCTTCCCGTTTGGCAGTCCGCCGTCAAAAAAAATAACATCAAAAAAGAGACTTATGTCTCATACGATGTAAATCCTTTAACCGACCAAATTCCGATTCCGTTTGATTCAACAATATTTAACTATGACTCAGAAGGTAAACTTCTTTCAGTCACCAGCACTTCACCTTTTCCCGGTGTAGAAAACGCCTCCAAAGTTACGACTACACTTCAATATGAAGCTGGGCTGTTGATAGGTTCAAAAGATGATGGGGGAAATTCGCTGGTAATCAAAAGGGATAAAAAAGGGAAAATTACCACTTTGGAATTTGGTGCAAATGAGGATAAAGTTCTCTACGAATACAATTATTCGAACGACCAGTTAATGGAAGTGAATATCAAGTTTGGGGAAGATCAATCAGTCAAAATTGTCTATGAAGATGGTAAGTTTTTCGCTCGCGACACAAGCAGTCTGATGTCAACCACGGGCGATAAATATGGCAGAGTTAACAATGTTTATTCGCATAACATTGGCATGGATAACTTGTACGACTCGAGCGAACGGTTGATCGAAATGCGGATTTATCAAGGTGGTTCAACTGAATCCACAAAATTTATATATGACAACGATTTGCTGCAAGAGATCATTTTCACTAACAGTGAAGGTGAAATTGGAGCAGAACTTAAAGATACAACCATAACAAAAACAGTCAGAACCGTTGTTTTATATGAAAAATTTTAATTCAATGGATTAAGACAAATTAAACGGAAAAAGAAATGAAAAAATCATCCATCACTCTTATGCTTATAGTATTGTTCTCTCTTCTGTTGGCACCTGCTTTAAATGCACAGGGCTCCGGAAAGCAAAAAGACACGGTATTCAACAAAACAACTACAACTTATGACGAAAAACTTCGAAATCAGGCGGACTTTCCAAAATTTTTGAAATATTTCTTAGAGCAGACATATTTTGAAAAAAATTTCAACATGCTCCTTTATAATTCTGATAAAGCAGTTACCAATTTTTTTCATCCTGTTATAGGATTTGCAAGAGCTACTAATCCCGGAGCATTTTGTGTGCTCGTAAGAGACAGTACCTATGGTCTCACACAACCCGCCGGTGCTGATTGGCCAAAAAACTATATTTCTGCATTAAAACTTTTCAACAAAATGCCTAAAAATGGATTTTGTGATGAGTCGAAAGATAAAAATGGAGCTTATTACATCACAGTTAAAAAGTTCCCAGAGTATTATGACCATCAGAAAGAGAAAGCTGTCGCATATACACTTCCTGCAAAATATAAATCCGCTCAGGTGATGAAGGTTGTTCTTTTAGTCGATAAATGGATTCAAAAACAATTCTATTTTGTAAAAATCGACAAAAAATGGTATCTGATTTTATCTGAAGACTGTGATTGCTCTGCGTAATCCCAAATTATTTTAGTTAAATTTGAGGACAATCTCGCTTTCGGTGGATTGTCCTTTTTTTTCTTTAAACTGAAATGGTCGGGTTCAATTATCCAACCATAATTTGTTATATTTCGGTATGAATGAATTTAAACTTAAAAAAGAATTAAGTATTGTCACCCGGCAGCAGCAGGAAGATCAGGATTTGGAATACTGGTCGAAGAAAAGCTACGCCGAGAAGCTCGATGCTTGCTTCTTCCTTCTCGAACAATATTTGGATATGCACCCTGATGTTCCAAAACGACTTCAAAGAGTGGCTAAGCTTACTTACAGAAAAAAATAATAAATTTTCCTTACACATCCTTCTCCAATGACTTGACTCCAATTATGTAAAAGAACCAGCCGAAAGCCATCGAAACGATGAAAACTAAGAAAGCAGTGGTGTATAAAGCAGAGGGATCGATAATTTTATTGCGGAGAAAGTTGTTAAAAAACTGTGAAAGTGGAATATAGAGTGCTGCGATAAGTAGAACGAGATAGATCATAC
>CAYSJM010000050.1:7431-24481 GCA_964431385.1 uncultured Ignavibacteriaceae bacterium
AACTGTGAAAGTGGAATATAGAGTGCTGCGATAAGTAGAACGAGATAGATCATACTGAACAAAAAAGAAATTGAAGCCCCTTGAGATGATGAAAGTCTCACGGGGTTTTTCTCTTTTAGATTGATGAAAAGCCCGCCCATTCCAAAGCTCATCATTACCAAAAACCATGAAGAAGCAAATGAAATAATAGCCATCGGGAGCACGAGAGATGGTGAAAACCGCCACACGATGAAAATTGACATGATTTGGGAAAGCAGCACTATAACAACAAGTGGAATCATCAATCTTTTTCTTAGAAGTTTACGGGTGCTTATAGGGGCAGATTTTATTTTCCATACCACATTACCTTCCAAGCTTATAAGTGGAAAAACATAACGAAGAGATAAAGTTACGATAAAAAACACATTAAAAAGATAGACCGCCATAAAAATGGTTGTGAGCAATAAAAATCGGTTTGAGGCGAGCATCGAAATGCCCGAGAGGCTCCCGACAAAAATTATTATCAAAAAAAGCAGGACTGAAAAATGGATAACCTGTGCCGGTTCTCGTAAGAAAAGATGAAATTCTCTCTTGAAAACTACTTCTGAAAAAGCATTTTTCAATTTTGATAACTTTTGAAACGCAAAAAATGTCGGTTTTTCACTTTTCAATTCTCTGTTTTCTCTAAAATCTATCGACTTGTGCCAGGTTTCGAGGAAAGTGGCTTTTCCGGCGAGGGTTACCACAATAAGCAATGAACAGGAAAGCGAAACTTGTAAAATATAGTAGGGAAGTGCCGCCGAAATATCCCCTTTTACCGTCCAAAACATTGCTTCCGCGAGCCAGTTGCTTGGTAGGAATCGAATATATGTTGGAATCAATGATGCAAAATATCCATCAACATTTGGGAAAAATTTCATCACACCGGCTACAGTATCAATTGGAGAAGAAATTTGGAAAAAGAGAACAATAATGCCAAGATATGTCACTCCAAGCACGGCTACAACTCTTTTGAATCCATATTTTAGTGCAGCATTAATTAAAACGAGCAGAAGTAACACCCCGAGAAGTCCTGCTGACAACATAAACGGGAGAAAATTAAAGAGGAAAAGGAGGGCGGCATGAATTACATTTACTTTAAAATATAGTGTGAAACCGGTAAGCAATGCCACCATCACCATTATTAGAGTACCCGACGAATAAAAAAAGTTGTCGAAAAATTTAATCACAAAAATGCGGATTGGATTAACCGGCTTCGTCAATAGAAACGATACTTCCGGTGATCGAAAAAGAGTAGAGTATGAAACTACAATATTTCCCACATTCACAGAAAGGAAGAAAATAAATAAAATTATCGAAATAAACCTGTGAAGCAGGAAAAGACCAATCCTTTGCTCAATCAGCAAAAAATCGAGAGCCCGTATCGCAAAAATGAATGCTCCCACTGCAAATCCACCATAAACAAGTGTGCTCCCGATACTTTTCACCAAACCACGAAATGAAAAATCCATCTCCGGTTTCATGAATGCGAGAATTTTAAAGTAGATAATGTGTAAAATCTGACTCATCTACTCTTCGGTTTCGCTGGTAAGTTCGATAAACATAGTCTCGAAATTATGGCTCAATTCTTTTTTTGTTGAAAGAAGATCATCCAAGCCACCTGAAAAGATAATTTTACCCTTATTTATGATGCCCACATCTGTGCAGATTTCTTCAACAACATTTAAGCTGTGTGTTGACATAAAAACGGTGATTCCTTCTTCCGATTTCTTCTTTAAAAACTGTTTCACCAGCACAGCAGATTGTGGATCGAGTCCAACCATCGGCTCATCGAGGATAATCAACTCAGGATGATGAAGAAAAGCTGATGCAATTGCGACCCGCTGCTTCATCCCTTGTGAGTATTCCTCAGTTCGTTTGTTCAGCCACTCTCCAAGTTTTAGGGTTTCTATCATCTCATCGATTCTACGCTTCACACTTATTTTGTCAAGGTTATAGAGCCCGCCACAAAAATAGAGAAATTCAAGTCCGGTCAATCTGTCATATAAAAAAGGTTGGTCAGGTATGTAACCGGTAATCATTTTAATAGCTTGAGCATCCTTTAGAATACTTATCCCCTTTACTTCAATATCTCCATCAGTAAGAGAATAAATTCCGGTTAGCATTTTAATTGAAGTTGATTTACCCGCACCATTTGGACCCAAAAATCCAAATAGAGCTCCCTTTTTAATAGTGAGGTCAATCGAATTGACGGCGGTAAAGGTTCCGAATTTTTTAGTCAGTTTTTTAAATTGGATCACGGCTATTTATTAATTGTGGAATCAAGTAGCGAAATTTACCACAAAGAGTTTTATTCAACAAAGAATGCGGTTTTGTGGTTTAGATCAGATTTTAACACAACACCCGAACAGGTCATTTCATTCCAAACGGCTTGTATATTTTATCACAGTTTGCGGATTCAGAAAAAAAAATTATTATAACAGTTGGAAAATCAAATAATTCATGAGTTGAAATCTTGAAAAAATATTTTGTTGTAGTGGTTGTGGTTCTGGTTGCCGGAATTTCCCTCTTTTTCCTTGCACCCAATTTTTCAAAAACCGGATCAATCGAATTATTGACAGGCGGAATACAAGCAGACACTTCAAAAAAAGATACTTCCGAACAAAGTACCGTAAGTTTATTAACTGTCGATACCGTCGCAAAAGATCAAATTTTATTTATCTACCCCTTACCCAAAGAGCAGATGCATGGGAAAAATGTTCTGATTACAATGGGTGGAATGGGTGCCAAGCTTTCGTGGGTGCAGAAGTGGACAGAAGAACTCTATAAAGCAAAACTCAAAGAATTTAATATCGGTTTGATCATCGTCGTAATGGGACCGGTTGAAGAATATTATGACTCACGCGACATTGATATCCCAAAAATGACCAGGCGATTTGTAGCAGCTTATGAAGAGTTCAATTTTGATCAAACCTATCTGATCGTTCATTCAAGTGGAGTTTTTCCGGCTCACCAAATGTTCGACTACCTTTATATCGGTGGAGATGACCCAAAAAATAAAAAGATGAAAATGAGAAAACTTGAAAAGCTGGATCCCAAAGGCATTACCAAAGAGAAAATTACTTACATTATGCTCGATGGAGAGTTGGGGAAACCAAAAGGGTACACTCTGGTAAAGGAAATGGTGCAAAACCTGAAGAAAATTTATTCTTTTTATGTTGTTGATGCAGCCACAAAAACCCCCTCCGGCATGGCACACGAAGCAAAAAAAGTAAAAGAAGAATTTCCGGATAAAACCATTTTGTACAAACATATTGCTGAGAATACCGGTTGTAACCCCGGGGCAAAGTGGTGTGTACACGAAACGCTTATCATCAACCGACCGCACAACCCTGCAAGGTACGATCTTGAAAAAGATTACCAATTATTCGATTCAACCCGTAAAGTAGTTACCGGTTATATGGGGGTAGTCAAGAACGGAAAGTGGAAAGAGTAGCCCGAGAGCATTCCCAAGACACTAAATACCAAAAACGAGACTCCCACCGAGGCAATATCCGTCTTGATAAAAGACAGCAAACTGTCCGGGTGCAATTCCTTTATCCGGTTTGTCGATCTTTACAATTGCAGAGATTTCACTGTCAAATTCGAGAGTGCAGTTGTAGAAGTTGGGTCCGTGTCTAACCTTAACCTTTAGACCCTCCATCGATTCAGGTGGTTTTCCGGCGAACCAGTTAAAATTTGTAACACGGAATTTATCTCTTTCACGGTCTATCGATTCATTTTCTCTTGAGATGTAGATAACATTATTTTGGATATCTTTTTGTACTACAAACCAGGGACCACCGCTAAGTCCGAGACCCGAACGCTGTCCGATGGTGTAAAAATAATAACCCGAATGTTTTCCCATGGTCAGCCCGGTGTCAATATCGATCATCTCACCGGGGAGTTCACCGAGATGAAATTTTATGAAATCTTTAAACTTAATCTGTCCGAGAAAACAAATCCCCTGACTGTCCTTTTTATTCTGTGTCGGCAGATCGTACTTTGCAGCTACACTTCTAACCTCACTCTTTTTTAGAGAACTGATCGGAAAAAGAGCTCTTGAGAGTTGATACTGATTTAAATAGGAAAGGAAGTAGGTCTGATCTTTCACCGGATCAGGTGTAACCTTTAAAAGATATCTCCCGTCAATTTCTTCGACACCAGCATAATGCCCCGTTGCCACTTTTTCGTAAGAATCGTCAATTTTATCGAAAAATTTACCAAATTTAATGAGACTATTGCAGAAAATGTCAGGATTTGGGGTTCTTCCCGCTTTTATTTCATCGATCGTATAAGAAACAACAGCATCCCAATATTCGTTTTGCATAGTCTTCACTTCAAACGGGATACCAAGTTTTTTTGTTACTCCCTCACAATATTCTATATCCTCTTCCCATGGACAGTCGCCAAGGGAGGTAAATTCATCCTGAAGCCAGATTTTTAGATAAAAAGCGGTGACATCATGTCCCTGCTCTTTAAGCAATGCAAGAGCCACACTGCTATCAACACCACCTGAGAGTAAAAGAGCAGTTTTCAATATTTTTTACTCCCTTCCGATAAAGTATTATTCATAAATGCTGTAAAAAAAGAGGGAAAAATCATTATTTTGTAAGCTTACTTTAATTCCAAAAGAAATCTCATCAATAAAAAATGAGTTGAAACGGATAATTTTTAACAATTATAGTTTAAATTTACGGATTCGTTTTTAGTTATTATAATCACAAAATATTAAACCGCCCGAGAATAGATGAAAGTCACAGAAGTACTTGCAAACGCTAAAGATACATTAATCAGTTTTGAGATAATTCCACCCAAAAGAGGTGGTGAGATTGACAGCCTTCTTTCAACGATCGAGAGCATCGCCCGTTACAATCCACCATTTATTGATATAACAAGTCATGCAGCAGAAATAGTTTACGAAGAGACTCCAAAGGGGATTAGAAAAAGGGTAATCCGCAAAAGACCGGGGACACTGGGAATTTGTGCCCTGATCCAGAATAAATATAAAATTGAAGCTGTTCCTCACATTCTCTGTAAAAATTTTACAAAAGAAGAGACAGAGGATTTTTTAATTGAACTTGGTTATCTTGGTGTCAATAATGTTCTCGCAATTCAAGGGGACGACAAAGGGTTCGAGAAAGAAGTTTCCGGGGGCAGAACTACCAATAAATATGCAATTGACCTCGTAAAACAGGTTAATGATATGAATAAAGGGATTTATCTCGAAGAAGAACTTCTCGACGCAAAGCCCTCAAATTTTTGTATAGGTGTTTCAGGTTATCCCGAAAAGCACTACGAAGCACCAAATCTTAAAACCGATCTTCAATATACAAAGATGAAAATTGAGGCGGGGGCTGACTATATCGTGACACAAATGTTCTTTGATAACAAGGCATTTTTTTATTATCGCGAGAAGGCAGCAGAAGTTGGAATTGCCGCTCCGATTCTTCCGGGCTTAAAGATTCTAACTTCAAAATCGCATCTAAAAAATATTCCAAAGAATTTTTACATCAATATTCCGGAAGAACTTTCCGGCGAAATAATGGAAGCAAAACCAGAGCATGTGATGGAGGTGGGGGTTAATTGGGCGGTGAAACAAGCTGAAGATCTGATAAATTCAGGCGTGCCGTGCCTTCATTTTTACATTATGCAAAATCCAAAACCGGTGAATATGCTCATGGAAAAATTAAAGATTTAAAGAGATTTTTCTCTGAAGGTGCAAATAAATGCTTAATATAACTTCGCCAATAAAAATGAAAAAGGTGATGTGGGGCATCGCCGGGTTGGGCAACTTTGCGGAGTCAGGCTTCATGCCTGCATTCAATCTCCTCAGGAGAGCAAGGTTGTTATCAGTCTATAGTGGTGATATTCACAGAGCAAAAACTTTCGCAGACAGGTTTGGTGCCGCCACTCATTTCGACAATTATGATTCTTTTTTAGACTCAGGAATTGATGCCGTTTACATCGCAGGTACCAACTCGACTCATTATTTGCAGGCTAAAAAAGCTTTGCTGGCTGGTAAGTTCGTTTTGTGCGAAAAACCGATAACGAACAGTGCCGAAGAGGCTGCTGAATTGCATTCTCTTGCACAAGAGCCCGGAAGAATCTTCACAATCAATTATACATATCGGTATCATCCATTCATCATCAAAGCCAAGGACCTGCTCGATAACCATAAACTCGGTAAGATTTTGAATATTCAAGCCGATTTTAATGTGGATCTTGTTCCCGGTTCCAATTTCAGGTACGATAAAGGACTTGCAGGAGGTGGTGCTCTCCGAGATCTCGGTACCCATATGATTGACACTTACCGATTTTTGATGGGTGAAATAACTGATATCTCAGGGTACCTGGACAATCTTGTCTATAAAGCTGATGTTGAAGATTTTGCAACTGCAATAGTAAAATTTGAGAACGGTAGTTATGGAAATTTCACGGTTTCCTACGCTGCAAAAAAGAGCATCAATTCCCTTAAAATTATCGGACATAAAGGTTCACTTCGGATTGATAATCTTATCGGAATGCGTTACAGTTCTTCAAAACTTACCATAAGTCTTGAAGGCGAGGCTCAGAAAGTATTCAGAAAAAGAGCAAATAAGCTTTATCGACTTTTGCGCGATGTAAACACCTCCTTTATAAACAAGGTTCAGCCTCAAATAACTTCTTACGACGGGCTTGCCAACTTGCGATTGATGGAGACGCTGGAAAGAGAATGCAGGAAGTAGAAGAACTTCTTCACTACTCTAAACTTGCCTGGGAACGGGGATTTCTTGCAGCCACAGATGGTAATCTTTCCGTCAGACTTGCCAATGGAAATATACTCATTACAGGTTCTTCCGTATGTAAAGGGGAGATCACTGCGAGTGACCTGGTAGAGATTGATCTTCACGGAAATAAAATTTCTGGCTTCCGAAAGGTGAGCACCGAGCATAAACTCCACTTGCATATCTACAAAAACAGAAGTGAAATTCAAGCTGTTGTGCATACTCACCCTGTTTTTGCTCTGGTCTGTGCTTCATCGCAAATTTCTTTGGATAGACCGCTTTTTCCCGAAGTGATTCTTACTCTTGGAAGAATTCCTACATGCAGATATGCAGCCCCTTCGACAGATGCACTTCACCACTCACTCGATCCTTATATCGATTTTGCAACCGTTTTTCTTCTTGAAAACCATGGAGCAGTTGCCACAGGTAAAGGTCTTAAAGAGGCATTTTATCGTACTGATAAACTCGAACATACTGCCCGTGTGGTGATTGAAGCAACTAAAACGGGTGGAATAAAACCGCTTTTGAGGCATCAGATCGATGAATTATATGCTATTGCCGGAAAAAGTTATGGTATCTCTTTGCATCCAAAAAATAAATTTTAGTATGATAAAATCACATTCAATTTTTACTGATTTTCAACTACCTAAGACTGTAATTCTTAATATTCTTTACAGCCTTCAGGTTGAAACATGGCATAAAATAATATGAAAAAAAGAAATGAAACAAATGTAGTTTTGCTTGTTGGTGGTGCTTCCTCGGAAAGGGAAGTCTCAAAAAGTTCATCAGCCGGCATTTATAAAGCACTCCTCGCTAATGGTTACAATGTAAAAGTTATCGATCCTGCTCTTGGTACTGACCAATACACTGAAGTGGAGAAATATTTTTTACCCGATGAAGGTAAAAAGGTATCCTACTTAAATTATATCCCTTCGATAAGTCTTCCGGCATTCGACGATGCAGACCTGGTTTTTATCGGATTACATGGAAGATGGGGTGAGGATGGACAAATTCAGTCATTACTGCAACTACGAGGACTTAAATATACCGGACCCGGGGTACTTTCCTGTGCTTTGGCAATGAATAAAGGGAAAGCAAAAATAATCTTTAACAATAGCGGTGTTATTGTTCCTAAAGGTTTTAATGTATTTAAAGACA
Organism: uncultured Ignavibacteriaceae bacterium; assembly: GCA_964431385.1. Taxonomy (GTDB): domain Bacteria; phylum Bacteroidota; class Ignavibacteria; order Ignavibacteriales; family Ignavibacteriaceae; genus UTCHB3. The sequence goes on from CAYSJM010000050.1 coordinate 15,375, forward strand.
GTTTCGACTACAATATCGACAAAGACTGGGTGATCAAAGATTTTGGTTTTCCGGTAATTGTAAAACCAAACGATGAAGGTTCCACTTTTGGTTTAACTCTTGTTGAGAGAGCAGATCAACTCGAGGAGGCATTCAAATTTGCTTTCGAGTATTCAGATAATGTCCTTATCGAAGAGTATATTCCGGGAAGAGAGCTCACTGTCGGGGTTTTAGATGGGGTTGCACTCCCTGTTCTTGAGATTAGACCCAAGCACGGGCTTTACGATTTTGAATGTAAATACACCTCGGGCATGAGTGAATATATAGTTCCGGCACCTATTGATGATGACCTTGCAGCATTCATTCAGGAGCAAACCCTGCTCGCTTATCATTCAATCGGATGTAAGGGATACGCACGAGTTGATTTTAGACTTTCACCCGAGAACCGCCCGTACTGTCTTGAGGTAAATTCTCTTCCGGGGATGACGGCTACAAGTTTGTTACCCAAAATGGCAAAAGTTAAGGGAATTAGTTACGAAGAGCTCGTCGATAAAATCGTAAGGATTTCACTCTGATGGAAGAAAAGAAGAAATCGAGATTATTACTCTATTCTTCTCTGCTCGTAGTGGTGGCTATTGGTCTATATATTATTTTTAACAGCAATGGCTTCTTCAGACATACTGAACTTAAAAAGCAAATTCAGGATCTGACTTTTGAACTTGATACACTTCGCAACCAAAATAAAGGTTTGCAGCAACAAATAGATTCTCTCCAAAAACAATATGATGCTAAGATTGAACAAGTTGCAAGAGAAAAGCATGATATGAAAAAAGAGAATGAAAAAGTGTTTAAGGTAGAGAAAAAATGACCCAGGAAAGAAGTTTTATACCTCTCGCAGAGAGATGCCGTCCAATGAAACTTGACGATTTCATGGGGCAGGAGCATCTGCTCGCAAAAGGTAAGCCATTAAGGAATATGATTGATTCCGGGTTTATCACATCTTTTTTGTTGTGGGGTCCTCCCGGTACAGGCAAAACCACAATCGCCAAGATAATTGCTCATTCAACCGGTGCAAAATTTCATCAAATAAATGCAGTTTCTTCCGGAGTTAAAGAAGTCAGGGAGATTATCGCTCTCGCTGGTCAGGAAAAAACAAATGGAATAAAGACAATTCTGTTTATTGACGAGATTCACAGATTTAATAAAGGACAACAAGATGCTCTCCTCGGCTCGGTAGAACAAGGTACTATCACTTTAATTGGTGCTACTACCGAAAATCCTTCCTTTGAAGTTATTCCTGCACTTCGATCTCGAATGAGAATCTTCAAATTAAATGAACTTACAGAAAAAGATATCACAGGGATAATCAAGGGTGGACTTGAAAATGATCCGGTGCTTGCCGGGGCAAAAATCGACCCTGAAAAAATAGCATTTGAATATCTTTATCTTGTTTCCGGTGGTGATGCCCGATCTGCATTAAACATAGTTGAAGCAATTGTGCTTTCACATCCTGACTCATCAGAAATTGTAATTGGACAAGATGAAATTGAGAATGTAATTCAGAAGAAGAACATCATATACGACAAAGACGGTGAAGAACACTTTAACATCATCTCTGCATTTATAAAAAGTGTGAGAGGAAGTGATCCCGATGCCGCAGTTTATTGGATGGCAAGAATGCTGGCAGGAGGTGAGGATCCACTCTTTATAGCGAGGCGGATGATCTTGCTTGCCTCTGAAGATATTGGTAATGCATCACCGAACGCATTATTGTTGGCAGAAGCCACTTTTTCAGCGGTTGATAAAATTGGTATGCCGGAAGCACGAATTATACTTTCACAATGTGCAACATATCTTGCAACAGCTCCAAAGAGTAACGCTGCTTATCAGGCAATCGACAATGCTCTCGCAGATGTGGAGAAGGAGCCTCTTTATGCAGTTCCACTTCATCTTCGGAATGCCCCCACTTCCTACATGAAAAATATAGGGTACGGCACTAAATACAGATATCCCCACAGTTATCCGGGTCATTTTTTGCAGGAAGATTATCTCCCCAAAGAGATGAAGGGACGGCAATATTATCTTCCTTCCGAAAATGGAAGTGAAAAGGCAATAAAGGAAAAACTTGCTGCCATCTGGAACGGGCATAAAAAATATTAGGGGAATTCTCCCGATTTTTCATTCATAACTGAATCAAATACGATATGAATATTATTATAATTGGTACGAAAAAATGTCGTGAGACACAAAAAGCTGAAAGATATTTTAAAGAGCGAAGGGTTCAATTTCATTTTAGGGATCTGAATGAAAAAGGACTCTCAAAAGGTGAACTTGAAAATATTACCACTGTACTCGATATTGATGAAATTTTTGACGAAAATTCTGATCGATACAAAAAACTAAATATGCAGTACATGGTCTTCGATAAATTTACAAAATTATTGGACGATTCACTTCTCCTGAAAACTCCGGTAGTAAGAAACGGCAAAAAATGCACCGTGGGTTACGAACCGGATACATGGAAGAAATGGATCGAAGAAAGCAAGTAATTAACACAAAATCCGGAGTTTAATATGGAAATGACATACGCAGAACAAGTTTATAAAGGGGTTGAGGAATTCAGTTCTGAATTAGACTATTCGCAAAATGAGGTGGCAATTATCCTCGCCGCAGGTCACGGCAAAAGAATTAAATCACAAACTTCAAAAATGCTCCACACTATTTGGGGAATCCCAACTGTTGAAAGAGTTTATAATGCTTGCAACAATGAATTTTCTTCGATGAATACTGTACTTGTTGTTGGTATCAAAGCATTGGATGTGATGGCAGTCTTTGGGAAAAGAGAAAAAGTTGGATTTGCTTACCAGGAGTTTCAAAACGGTACAGGTCATGCTGTTCAAGTTGGACTCGAAAAGGTGGATAAAGACCGTTTTTCAGGGATAGTTTATGTGTTCCCGGGAGATATGGGCTTGATTGACAATGAAACTGTTTCAATGTTCAGAAAATCTTTTAAAGATTCCGGAGCGGATATGATGGTTCTTACAGGTTTATACGAAGGAAACATCGAAGCAAATCAGTATGGCAGGATAGTCAGAGTTAAATCCACTGATATTGAAGGCAATCCTTCCGGAAATGACGAAAATAAAGTAATTGAGATTATTGAGCATAAGGATATTCTCGCTCTTGGTGATGATACTCCTTATGTAGTAGAATACAACGGCAGAAAGTATTCATATACAAAAAAAGAGATGATCGAGAATAGAGAATACAACTCGGGAGTTTATGCTTTTGATCATAAAAAACTGATTGAACAGGTCGATAATATCTCAAGTAATAACGCACAAAACGAGATTTATATAACCGATTTGATTGCTCTGTTCAATAAAGCCCACTACTCCGTTGGTGCCGTCAGCCCTAAAAATGAGTATGTTGTTATGGGCTTCAACGATAAATCTGTCCTCAAAGAGATGAAACAGTTATATAAAAAGATTGTTTACAACAAGTTAAAAAATATAATTGAAATTCAGGATCCTGACGATTTCTTCATTGATGAAGGAGTGGTGAGGGATTTAATCAATCTTGACAAAGAGGGAATCCCCCTGGATATCAAGCTTGGTAAAGGTGCACACATTGGTAAAGGTGTCAAACTCAATTATGGTGTGGAAATCAAAAAAAATGTATATATAAAAGGAAATGTGGTCTTTGGCAAAAATGTTAAAATTGCAGAAAATTGCCATTTATCAACTTTCCCTCATCAAACTTTTACTCTTGGTGATGGTGTCTCCATCTCCTGGGGTGATATCATAAAAGGGAACATCACGATAGGGGAAAACTCTGTCATAGAATCGAGTGTAAATATGACCGGAAGTGATGATCATCCTTTGGTTCTTGGCAAAAATGTCCTCGTAAAAGGGACGAGTTATGTGTTTGGATCGGTGATCGAAGACGATGTTCATATCGAACATAGTGTCATTATCAGAAAACGAATTATCCGTCAAATTAGAAAAGATGGTACCGTGCAAAAGGTAATGTTCTATCTTCCAATGCCTTCAGGTCTGGATGTAATAGAAGAATTATAGCCTAAATTAATTTGTACACTTCGTTGGGAGAATCGTTTTAGAACCAAAAGTGTTGGTACTCCGAGGTTCTCCCACGGCAATTTAAGGAAAAATAATGGAAGAATTGGGTAAATTTGTTTTTCAGCGTATTGAAGAGATATATTCTGAAGAAACCAGCAATGATGAAAAACTCCGTAAGTTAAGAATCACTACCGAGGAGATGTTTAAAAGACTAATCAGTCAGCACGGAGTGAGAATTTCGCGGCTGGGGCAGATTGCGGTTTATCTCTTTGATAAAAATCTCGATGCAAAAAAAATTGAGGACGAGTTCTTCGGTTTTCTAAGAATTGCAAATAAAGCCTCTCATACCTACCCTTATAACTGTTCTGATGGTGAACTAAATGCTTGTATCAAAATACTTTCATCAGTCACTTCAATCTTGCTCGAAATTGTAATTCCCGAAGCCATAGTTAATATCTATTCAGGTCAAGAACTTCCTTCACTTCGTCCTAAATCACTACAAAACAAAGAGTTGATAGAGTTTGTTCAGGCGACTATAAAAAAAGTGATCTGGAAGGACAAGGAGGGCAAAAGACTTCCGCACATCATTTTAATGTGCTACTCTGAAGAGGTCGGCGAATTTTCTGTAATAATCTATGAGAACTCGAGACAAAGGGAGAATAACCTTCCAATCCCAAAAAACCTGTATGAATGGGGTTCGGTGATTCCCGAATTTACACAGGTAAATTTTTTCTATATCCTTCGCGACAAAACTTACCCGGAACACTATTCGCTCGATTATTCAAAAACATTAATTGTGCTCGAACCCGATTTTCTACTCGAAGCCAAAGATACAAGTTCATTGTTCAGCATGGGGGAGAGAAGTCCCGGCTACTACATTATCGAAAAACTGCTGCCGGTTGAAACAAATTCAGCCATGTTTAAAGGAACACTCGTAAACAGTATTCTGGATAAATATCTTTTTGAAGAGAACATAGACTTTGATGAGGCTTTTGATGAGGTACTCAAGGAAAATCTTGTTACTGCTTCCTGTCTCAAGGGTGATCTGCCGATTATCAAAAAATCAATAAGAGATGAACATGTGCCTAGAATAAAAGCTGAGAGAAGTAAACTCCTTGGTGAATCGGGTGAGTTCACAGTTACCACTGAACCGACCTTTTACTCTGCTCTATTTGGTATAACCGGGCGTCTAGATATCCTTCAATCGTCAAAAACAGAACCAAAAAGGAAAAATGTTCTGGAGTTGAAATCAGGTAAACCTCCCGGATCGGGTGTCTGGCAAGCCGAAGAAATGCAAGTTACCGCTTATAATCTTCTGATGCAGTCAACCTACGGTTTTGACCGGCTCGGCGACAGTTCAATTTTTTATTCAGCCGCAACCACAAATTCTTTCAGAAACATTCCGGTAATGACAGCAAAAGCTATTCAATTCCTCACCGGTAGAAATGAGATTTTTCTCGTTTTAGACCTTCTGCGAAAAAATGATGATAGAATCTATAACCGCTTATTAACTATGCCCCCACCGGCAAAGAACAAATTTGCACCGGCTAAAATTGAATTGTTCAGGAAAAATTTTCTCGCAGCCACACCGCTCGAACAGAAGTATTACCGTGCGTGTGTCTCATTTATGATGAACGAGTTCTTCGACAGTAAAATCTCTTCAAGTGACAATGAAACGAGTGATTCCAGTTTTGCTTCTCTCTGGAGGCAACAGCCGGCAATAAAAGAAGATTTCCTGTTTAGTTTGATCAGAGGACTTCAATTTCACCATTATGATGAAGAGAACGATATTTTTGTGTTTAACAGAACGCTGCAAAAAGTCTCTAAATTCAGAGAAAAAGATCTTATAATTCTATACCCACACGATGAATACGAGCTTGAACCATTAAAGAGCGAAATTCTTAAAGGCTCAATTGCAGAACTGACAAATGATCAGGTATCAGTAAAATTATATAACAAACAGCTCAATAAATCAATCTTCTCAGATAAAAAATATTTTGCGATAGAGCCCGATTTTAAAGATAGCGGATATATGAACACCATAAAATTGATGTTCGATTTTCTTCTCGCAGGTCCTCGAAAGAAGGAATTGCTGCTTGGTGTCACGGAGCCGGTCGCCGGTCCACTTCCCAAAGTTGAATTCCCCGGACTTCAACCAAGCCAGAGGGATAATGTGGAAAAGGCTCTCGCAGCAAAAGATTATTTTCTGCTCCAGGGACCTCCGGGAACGGGGAAAACCTCAATGGCACTTATGTCGATGATTAAATCGATTCTCGCAGGGAATGAGTTCGAAACTGTTACAATTCTTGCTTTCACAAATAAAGCAGTAAAAGAAGTTTGTAAAAAATTAAGGGAGTCAGGAATAAATTATCTGTTCCTGAGTGCGAGTGAAGAGGACCCGAATTCCTTAAAATCTTTGGTAAAATCGCATAATATCGAATCTTTTGAAGGTCTCCTTCGCGGTGTCAGGGTTATTACTTCGACAGTGGCGTCTTTTGTGAAGTATAGCAAAGACATCTCAATTCCGTTCAAATTTAACACCCTGATTGTGGATGAAGCAAGTCAACTTTTGGAGCCACAACTTGCAGGAATACTCGTGAACTTTGATAGATATATTTTAATAGGAGATCAAAATCAGTTACCCGCAGTTACAGTCCAGGGAGATTTAAACACCAGATCTGACGACGACGAACTGAATAAAATCGGAATTCGGGATATGAAAGTCTCTCTTTTCGAAAGGATGTTTAACAATGCCGTCGAAAAGGGGTGGACTCATGCCTACGGAACTTTAAGAGAGCAGTTCAGGATGCATAATGATATAATGGGGCTGATAAATCACTTTTATCACGGGAATTTAAAATGTGCTTTAGCACTAAATCCCGAACAAAACTCCCTTTTCCCTTTTGGTGATAACTCGAAGCTGTCGGAGATTCTGATAAATAACAGACTGATTTTTATTGAGACACAATTTTCTAAAACAGGCAAGATGAATGAATCAGAGGCGGAAATTGTTTCTAAAATTGTAGTAAAAATCAGAGAAATTTCTTCAGAAAATAGAGATGAGATGCCCGATATTGGTATCATCACCCCGTGGAGAGCCCAAATAGCAGCAATTAAGCAAAAACTGGAAACCGAGGGGATCACAGAACTTCCCGTCGATACCGTGGAGAGATTTCAAGGTTCAGAAAATAAAATCATAATATACTCCACATCTGTTACGAACACATTCCAGCTCGAGAGACTTGGTTCTTTTGGGAATAATAGAAGTGTGGAGCATGAAGTGGAAGTTGATAGAAAATTGAATGTGGTTTTGAGTCGGGCCCAGGAACAACTTATTATTCTCGGTTCAATTTCTGTCCTTAAGTCTTCAATTCATTACAGAAAATTGATTGAGACCATAAAAGAAAAAGGACGATTTATTTCTACAAACGAAAGAAAGAGTATTTTCGGAACCTGATCAGGTTAAAAGAGGTATAACCTTTATGTTTAATTTATAAAGGAATCAAATGAGAAAGCTCGGCATTTTATTGGGGTTCGGTTTTTTACTTACTTCGGCAACCTTCAGCCAAACAGTACTTACATCCAAACCGAACCAGACAGGCATTAAATCACCCTTCAAGACAGACTTTTCTCTGAGTTTTCAGAGTAACAACAATGCTCTTGCGAAAGTAGCGCAACTGCTTGATTCGGGCAGGAGACATAAAAGTGTCGAAACACTTCTTAGTGCCGCTCTCATCTTGTTCCTGGAAGAAAAGTGTTCGGGGGCAAAAGCTTCAATAACCGGACTGTCTGTTCTGCAGGAGGCGACTAATCTTGCTTTGAAGTCAAAAAATAAAAATATCTTAAAACTTGTCGCATCTTTTTGGGATGACCCGGCCTATGGAAATAATCAAAAATTTGCCTATGAACTTGTTTACGAAGAGTAGAATTCACCAAAACTGAATATTTGCAGGGAACAGACCAGGGAAAATTATATCTACAGAGATAAACAGTTTGGAATTAATCAATAAATAGTTTAATTTAAGTCCTGTTATAAAATCATTCTTCTTTTAAGGGTTAAAATAAAAAGTTCCGTCTCCTTTTGGACGATGTTAACTGAATCACACGGGCAAAATTTTCAGTTATCAGGCGGGAACATACTATAGAACTTGAAAGTGTAAACGATAGAAATTAATTTATTGTAATTTTAATAAAAAACAATCATCATCATCAATCACCAACAACAAAGGTATCACAATGAAAATCAACAACAGATTTTTCGCTTTCGCCCTGGCGGCACTTTTTCTTCTTAACTTTGCAGGCTTTTCGCAAAAACCTCCAAAGGTAATTAAGAGTCCCACAAATGTTGCGGCTAACACCGTCAATGTAAAGACAGTTGACTTTAATGCAGAATTTGGTTCATCCAACAGTGCCCTCTCAAAACTGGGAGAAATAATCAGTGACGGAAGAAGAGACGGCGATGTAAAAGCCCTCGTATCAGCATCCTTGATTCTTTTCCTCGAAGAAGCAGCCACGGGTAAAAAAGCTTCCGTAACAGGTAAAGCTCTTCTGGAAGAAGCAACCACAAAAGCCAAAAACCAGAAAAACTATCAGGCTCTTATAGCTTGTGCAGATGCCTGGGGTGCCAAGACAATGGGCAACGATGCTTCACAATCAGCAGAACTTTCAAAACTTGCGGCAACAGTTAAAGGAAAATCAGGAACCGCATTAAGAGGTCCCGGAGCAAAAGAATGTACACTTCAGATAGAAAACTACTCAACATTCAAGATTCACATCTATGTTGACGATGTATTCATGGGATCAGTTGATCCGGGTCAGTACATAAAATTCCAGCAGGTTGGTTCGGGAACAACAAAGCTTTATGCAGAGACCGATTATGTAAAAGATCCTAAATCAGGCGAAGATACCTACTTCTACTGGCAGGGAGAGATCAACCTGAAGTCATACAAAGATGAACTCCCCGACTTCACATGGCAGTTACAATAGCCAACCGATCTTAAATAAAAATTAGCAGAATTAGAGGTCGTCTCAGATGAGGCGGCCTTTTTT
>CAYSJM010000051.1:0-23692 GCA_964431385.1 uncultured Ignavibacteriaceae bacterium
TATTTGTAGCCTTATATTCATTATTAACTAATATTTAATATATTTTCGAACCAAAAATGACAGATTTAAAAGATAAAAGAGCCTTAGTCACGGGTGGCTCCCGTGGTATCGGAAAAGCGATAGTTGAAGAGCTCGCAAAACAGGGCTGTTCGGTCGTTTTTACCTACCAATCATCCGAAGAAGCCGCAAAAGCCATCGAAGCAGAGCATGCCGCAGAAGGAAGAAAAGTACTCGGATTCAAGGCAGATGCTGCAAGTTTTGATGATGCTCAAAAAGCTGTCGATTTTGCTGTGCAGAATCTGGGCGGATGTGATTTCCTGGTGAATAATGCCGGAATTACCCGCGATAAATTTTTGATGATGATGAAGGAAGTCGATTTTACGGATGTAATCGATGCAAATCTCAAAAGTGTTTTTAACTACACAAAGGCTGTAATCAAGCCGATGATGTCGCAAAGATTTGGAAGAATTATCAATATCACCTCTGTAGTCGGGCTGACTGGAAATGCCGGTCAAGCCAACTATGCTGCAAGTAAAGCAGGGATGATAGGGTTCACCAAATCAGTTGCAAAGGAGGTTGCTTCCAGAAATATTACTTGTAATGCAGTTGCTCCCGGTTTTATTCAAACTGACATGACTGCGAAACTAAAAGACGATATCAAACAAGAATTATTAAATCATATTCCGCTAAAAGCTCTCGGCGAACCGGGACACATCGCTAAAACCGTTGTATTCCTCGTTTCTCCGGCTGCTGACTATATAACCGGTCAGGTTATTGCTGTCGATGGCGGAATGACGATGTAATTTTTATTAGTAACTTAACAAATAGGAGTAGATAATGGACATTGAAGCTAAATTCAATCTAATTATTCAAGACAAACTCGGCGTGGAAGAATCACAGATCACCCCTGAAGCAAGCTTCAGAAATGATCTTCAGGCAGATTCACTCGATCTCATGGAACTTTTCATGGCTTTCGAATCAGAATTTGGTATTTCCGCTCCCGAAGATCAGGTTGAAAAACTTGATACAGTTGGAGCCGCTCTTGCCTTCATCAAAGAAGAAACAAGCAAAAAATAACTTCTCTTTTGCCGGGTGGGCTGGTTTCGACCGGTGATACCCGGCTTTACTTTTTTTCAGGCACTCACCTATGAATAACAGAAGGGTTGTTGTTACCGGTTTGGGTTCTGTTACGCCCATCGGAAACGACCTTCATGAATATTGGGATGGGCTCATCTCCGGCAAAAACGGAGTGGATATAATAACCCATTTTGATACTACCAACTTCGACACAAAGTTCGCGGCTGAAGTAAAGAATTTCAACCCTGAACTCTATGTTGATTTCAAGAGCCTTAAAAGGATCGATCCTTTCACGGTTTTTGCTCTCGCTGCCGCAACCCAGGCATGGGAAGACGCATCCTTTTCTGAAGGATCGTATGATCCCGACAGGTTTGGAGTTATATTCGGTAGCGGAATTGGTGGCATCAAGTCGCTTGAGGGCGGTTTCGTAACTTATTACAAAGAGAACTCCCCTAAACGCCTTTCCCCCTTCCTTCTAACGATGATGATCGCCGATATAGCCGGCGGCCACATTTCGATAAAATACGGTCTTAAAGGCCCAAACTACTCAACCACTTCTGCTTGCGCAACATCCTCACACTCGATCGCCGATGGTTTCATGCTAATCCAAAGGGGTGCGGCCGACGCGATGATTTGCGGTGGGGCAGAGGCGGCAATTACCGAAATGGGAATTGGAAGTTTCGGTGCGATGCGGGCAATCTCTACCTGGAACGACCGTTATATGGAAGCCTGTCGGCCTTTCGACAAGGACAGAAACGGCTTCGTTATGGGTGAAGGCTCAGGCGTGCTGATCCTCGAGGAATATGAACACGCCAAGAGGCGCGGGGCGAAAATTTACGCAGAACTTCTGGGTATCGGCCTGACGGGTGATGCCTTCCACATGACAGCCCCCGACCCTGAGGGAAGTGGTGCCGTGCGAGCGATGAAGGAAGCCATCAGAGATGCGGGTGTCCCTCTTGAAAAAATTGACTATGTTAATGCTCACGGAACTTCGACTCAATTAAATGACAAAACTGAGACTAAAGCGATAAAAACCGTTTTTGGCAACCATGCATATAATCTCGCAGTCTCTTCTGTCAAGTCGATGACCGGTCATCTTCTTGGTGCCGCCGGTGCCATCGAGGCAGTCGCAACCATATTAACAATTGGTAACGACATTATTCCACCGACCATCAACCTTGATGAAGCTGACCCCGAATGTGATCTCTATTATGTTCCAAAACAGGCAGTTAAGAGGAAAGTGGATTTCGCCATCAGCAACACATTCGGATTTGGCGGGCACAACGCCTCACTATTGTTTAAGAAACTTGAGGCATAATCTTGTTCGGTTTTGTTCGCGATTATTTCAGACGGCTTGAACAGAAGAAACTCCTCAAGCGAAAAGATTTTAAGAAGCTCGAAGAACTCATCGGTAAAAAGATTACAAATCCTGACAAGTTCATCGAGGCCCTCACACACCGTTCTGCACTCGACCAGAATAAATTCAAAATATCGAATGAACGACTTGAATTTCTCGGTGATGCCGTGCTCGGCATGGTAACAGCTGAGACGCTTTTTTCGATGTTTCCACAAACCAACGAGGGAATTCTCACCAAGATGAGATCGAACCTCGTGAACAAAAACAACCTTTTTGAAGTGGCACAGGTCATTAACTTGTATCAGTTCCTTTTTATCCAGGAAGAATTGGTAAACAGCCAGTCGCAAGGGATAAAATCGATTCTCGCCGATGCAATTGAAGCATTAATCGGAGTAATCTACACAGAATATGGATATGCCACTGCAAAAGACTTCATCCACAAATTTATTTTGGAACCCGGTCTAACCAAAGGTGTGCATGTTACAGATGAAAATTACAAAAGTCAGCTTCTCGAGCTAATCCAAAAGAAAAAAGTTGAGCTTCCCCGCTACTATGTAGTTGATGAATCGGGTCCCGAACATGAACGCATCTTTACAGTGCGAGTATCCGTTGGGCTTCAAGTCCTCGGAGAAGGCTCGGGTCGCAATAAAAAATCCGCCGAACAAGTTGCCGCCAAAATGGCACTTGACCACCTCAGCACAGGCGAAGTCCTCTCAGACTAAGAAGCACCTCAGAACTTCGGAATCTCGGAAGTTCGGAACCTCAGAACTTCAGAACCTCGGAACCTCGGAACCACGGAACTTTGTAACTTCTGAACCTCGATAATGACCTTTATCACAATTTTTTTGGTGAATGGAACAATAGTTTGCAAAAAATTCTATAAGTTCTATAATCACAAAATAGTTTCTTTGGATGTCCGGATGAGCTACAACTGCTTTTCGGTGCTGGTTTTTTGTTTATCATTTCTGGTTCCCGGTACTGTTGCAAAAAATAACATATCAAAAAAATGTCTGATTATTGCTATCGGGCAGTACCAGCATCTCCGTCCAATCTCTTCTAAAAACGATCTCCCTTTAATTCGCGCATCTCTTGAAGGTCAAGGCTTTACCGACTTTCGTACTCTTATCGACTCGCAGGCAACACGCCAAAACATTCTTGCGGAACTGCAAAATCTTGAAACAGATACCCGCCCCGGAGATATTGTAGTAATTCACTTTTCAGCCCATGGACAGGGTATTCCCGATGCTGACGGTGACGAACCTGACGGTATTGATGAAAGCATCTGTTGTTATGGTGCAGAGGCATACATCTCGGATACCTATGACGGTGAAGAACACCTCAGGGATGACGAACTTGGGGAATATCTTGACAGGATCAGGCTTAAGGCGGGGAATTCTGGTCAGGTGCTGGTCTTGCTGGATGCATGTTATTCAGGCTCAGGAACCCGTGGAGATGAAAAGCCTTCAAGAGGTATCTCGAACATTCTTCTGAAAGAGGGAGAAACAACGGTACTGAAAGGGAAGGATGAAGTGGCTTTCAAGGAATTCCCGGCCAATACTGACACGAAAGGTATGGCTCCTCTGATCGTGTTCTCGGGATCACGGGCTGACGAGAAGAACTATGAGTACAATGGACATGGTTCCCTCTCATATGCTTTCAGCAAAGCCCTACCGGAGATAAGTGGCGGTACGATATCTTACAGGTCACTTTTCGCCAGGATCAACTCGATCATGAGAACGATAACCAGATATCAGTTTCCCGTCGCGGAAGGGAATGGGCTTGATCTTCAGGTATTCAATTCTTCCATTATTGCCACACCCCGGTATTTCACTATCACTGAACATGATGCTTCAACAAAGGAAGTCAAGATCAGCGGAGGAGAGATTGCCGGGATAAATAAAGATACGAAAGTTGCTTTCTATCCTGCGGGAATAATTGATACTGCCGGTGTGGAACCCGCATTCACGGGTGTGATCACAACTTCAACAGCACTCAACGCGGTTTCGATTTGTGATCAGATTCCCAAAGCTTTCGTCCAGGAAGGATACTGGTGTATTCCGGTTGAACATTCAATTCCGGTCACACGAATAGGTGTCAATATCAGTATGAAACTTTCTGCTGCAATGAGAGAGGGGATAACCGAAGAAATTAAAAAGTTTAAACTCATCAGGTTGACTGATGATCCCCGCGACAGCGATCTGAAAATAATTGAAAGTGAAAATGAAGGAGACTTCAGGCTTGTGGATGCAGTCGACAATAGTACTATCCTTGACTCACCCGGAGACTTTTCCGTGATGAAGAATGGATTAAAGCAATACATCCGGGCCAGACTGTTTGAGTCGCTCAACATGAGTAATGAGGATATCAGGCTTGAACTGGAACTGATACCCGTAAAGTATGACAGGAAAGCCAAGAAAATTTCCGACACACTTGACATTGGGGATTTTTACTCAAATGGGGCTCTGACCGTAAGCGGTGACGACCATTTCATGCTGAGGATCAGGAATACCGGTATTCTGAAGGCGTATTTTAACATAATTCATATCAACAACAATTCGGCTGTGGACCTTTTCATTCCTTATATGAAACAAAATGAGGATCCTGCGAACTATTTTATCGACGCGGGGGATGAATTTATTATTCCGAACTTCCTTTACAGGTTCCCGAATCTTACAGTGAATCCCCTTGCAACTTCTGTAATAAAAGTGATCGCGTCTGAAAGTCCCATCGATCTCAGATATGCTTTCATGAAGCAACGGGGAGAAGACCCCGGCTCTAAAAAAGGGAAACCATCCATACTCGAGGAGATAATCAAAATGGATGATGAACTTATGGACCGTTCAGGAATCACGGCTCCGGCAGATGAAATGATCTCAACTTTTACTCTGACCATAAGGAAGAGGAAGTGAAAGATGGTATTTAGTGGTCTTTTATCAAAAAAAAATTTACTGAGGCTAATATGAAATTGACGAAAGTTCTAGTGTTTTCTGTACTTTTATCAATTCAAGGCTTTTCCCAGACCGCGGAGGAATATTATGAAATGGCATATGAGGCTTTTGATGTTGGAGATGTTGTTAACCAAATTCAATATGCCGAAAAAGCTATTTCATTATTTGATAAATCGAAAATCACACCCGATAGCTATTTTTATTCCACTTTATTAGCCGCTAATGGTTATCTGAGTCAACAGAATTACCAAAAGGCGGCTCAACTTTTGGAAAATGCAACCCTGAAAATGCAAAACACAAATCCTGACTTAAAGGTTGCACTGTTAAATAACCTGGTTTTGATATATTCAGAGACTAAGAATAACTCCAAATTGGAGAAAGTATATCTTCAATTGTTGGATGTAACCAAGACAGCATTCGGACGGGCAGACTCCCTGTATATTGCTACGCTGAAAAATCTAGGGGACTTATATCAATTTTCTTCTGACCCTACAAAAGCTGAATATTACTATATTGAAGCATTCAATATTGTCAAACAAACATATGATCGAAAAGATCCAGATTATAGAGAATATCTTCAGTTTCTTGCTCAGTTTTATTATCGGGAGGAAAAATATTCGAAGGCTGAGCCTCTGCTTTTAGATATTTTGCAAATATTTAAAGATGTTTATGGTTCTGAGAATCCAAATTATGCCACGACCCTCAACAACCTCGCATCATTATACAAATCAATGGGCAACGCTGAAAAGGCCGAATCCTTATATCTCGAGGCCATAGCGATAAGAAAAAAGATTCTAGGAAACCAACATCCAGATTATGCTAATAGTCTGAGTTATCTCGGTGAGTTCTATATGTCAACAAAGAACTTCTCCAAGGCGGAACCATTATTTGTTGAGGCACTAATGATTCGAAAGAATGTTTTAGGAAAAGAACATCCAGATTACATTAAAAGCCTGTTTAATCTTGCCTTATTATACTTTGCGATACGAAAAGATCAAAAATCGGAATCATTGTTCTTTGAACTTGTTTCAATCCCAAAGAGAATCATCAATTCTGATCATTTCGTATATAAGGCGGCCCGAATAGGCTTAGCTAAAATCTACTTCTATGCTGGCAAATTCTCCAAAGCAAAGCCACTATTGTTGGAAATTGTTGAAGTACTAAAACATAACCGCGATAGTCAAGAATTAGAGCTTGCTGAATACCTTAGCGTATTGGGACGTACATACATTAAATTGGGTCAATTCGATAGTGCCGAAGATGTTTTGTTGGAAAGTTTGGGAATAATAAAAAATACAGTCGGAATTAGACATATCGATTATGCCAACAATTTAAGCGAACTTGGGCAGCTATACACCTCTCAAGGTAATTATGCGAAAGCTGAATCTGTCCTGCTTGAAGCACTAAATCTTCAAACGGAGAATAAAGCGAATAAGCAGTTTGACTATGCCATGATATCAAAACATCTCGCAAATTTTTATAAAGAGGTTGGCAAATATCTTAGTGCTGAAGTGCTTTATATCGAAGCTCTAGAGGTTTTAGATAAAGAAAAGGCTGAGGATACATTTGAAT
The DNA here is from genome assembly GCA_964431385.1 of uncultured Ignavibacteriaceae bacterium. GTDB lineage: Bacteria > Bacteroidota > Ignavibacteria > Ignavibacteriales > Ignavibacteriaceae > UTCHB3. The sequence goes on from CAYSJM010000051.1 coordinate 6,955, forward strand.
ATGCAGGTCTCCAAATAGATCTTGCCGGACTCTATAAGTTTATGGGTAAATATTCAAAATCTGAGATATTATACCTTCAGTCCACTGAGACTATGCGAAATCTGTTCGGTCCTGATCATATAGACTACGGTTCTTGCTTACACAACCTCGCAGATCTGTATCTATATATGGGGATTTATTCAAAAGCTGAGGCATTAAACCTGAAGGCTTTGGAAATTGCTGAAAATACTGTTGGGATCAAAAGCACCAAGTATTTGCAATCTTTAGCAAATCTTGCAATGGTTTATGAGGTATTAGACGACTTTGCTAAAGCTGAGTTATTAGCTCTTAAGGCTTTGGAAATTGAGAAAGAAGTTCAGGGTTCTGACAACGTGGGATATTCCTATAGCTTAAGTAACTTGGGTGTAATTTATACAATCCATGGGAAATATTTAGAGGCCATGGAAGTTTATAAGGAAGCTTTAGAGATTCAGAAAAGAATTTTGGGATATAACCACCCATTTTACGCTTTGACGCTCGAAAACCTTGCAGATTTGTATGAAGCAATGGGAGACTTCCCACGCGCTGAATCTTTGTTTACAGTAGCATTAGCAATAAGAAAGGATATGATCGGGAAGGAGCATCCTAACTACATCTCAAATTTACATAAACTTGCTGGCTTGAAGGCATCAAACGGAGAAAATGATTTAGCTGTATCCCTATACACCAATGGGTTATCTTCTATGCAGAAACTGCATCTGGCAACATTTGCCTCGTTGAGTGAGTCTGAGAAAACTCTTTACTCTAAAAAAAATCAACAAGTATATCACAATCTGCTTTCCTCAGTCTCTTTGGTCCCGAATGCGATCACTGATACAATCTATAACATTTTTCTTTTCCGTAAGGGGTTGATTCTGAATAGTTCCATCAACACCCGGTCATTCATTCAATCCTCAACAGATGAGAGACTTAAACAAAAATACGCCGACTGGCTCTCCACAAAACAGGTGATCAACAACCTCTACTCAAAAACTATCGAGCAGAGGAAAAACTCCGGCTATGATCTTGACTCACTTGAAGAGCTGGCGAACACGCTTGAGAAGGAACTCTCCCGAATGTCGTCAACCTTCGAGGATTTTGTTATGATCCCTGACTTCAAGTGGGAGGATATCCGAAAGAACCTGAAACCGGGTGAAGCAGTAGTAGATCTGGTCAAATATCGACTTTATGACAAGAGGTGGACTGACACAACCAGATACGGGGTTTTCATAACCAAAAGTGACTTAGAGGAACCTGTATATTTCGAATTCAAGGACGGGAACAGGATAGATACTCTTGTGATTCCCAAACTTAACGAGACGAACAAGAACAAGTTCGCGGATGCATCAAAAACTGAAGAGGAAGATGCCAATGTTATCATGCTCGGGGAGAAGGATGAACTGGACTTTTACAGTGAATTGTTTGCCCCAATGGCAGAGCATTTAAATGGTGTAAAGAAGATATACTTCAGCCTCGATGGTGAGTTCTACAAGGTGAACTTCAGCACGCTTCGCAATCCCGCAACCGGGAAATATCTTATTGAAGATTATGAGATTGTCTATGTATCCAGTGCAAATGAGATCGCTCGCGGCAAGAGGGAAACACCCCCAAACAAAACTGCTGTACTTACGGGTTTCCCGAACTATGACCTTTCGCTTGACTCATTGACCGCCCTCGTAAAAGCAGAACAGACCCAAGACCAAAGCCGTGATGTCTATGTAAACACTTCGAAGATTAAGCAATACAACATTGAACTCCTGCCGGGCACAAAAGATGAAGTTACCGTAACAGGTGACCTCCTGAAAAAGAACGGATGGGAAGTCAGTTCATGGCTGTTCAATGAGGCGACGGAATCAAAAGTTAAGAGCGTCACTGCCCCGGGACTTCTTTCCTTATCAACCCACGGTTTCTTCTCTCCTTCACCGAAGACTGATTACTCTGAAAACTATTTCATGGGGACAGAAACGAAGAAAGCAGTTGAGAACCCCCTTCTCAGGAGCGGACTCTTTCTGACAGGAGCTGAGACATTTCTAAACTCTGATGACGAGAAGAAGGAAGAGTTCAAGGAGAACGGAATACTGACTGCATATGAAGCATCGCAGATGAACCTTCTTGGTACCGATCTTGTGATCCTCTCGGCGTGTGAGACGGGACTTGGTGAAGTGAACAACGGAGAGGGAGTGTTCGGACTGCAGAGGGGATTCTTCGGTGCGGGAGCAAAGTCGGTACTGATGAGCCTCTGGAAAGTGGATGACACCGCCACTAAGGATCTGATGATCGAGTTCATAAAGAATTACTCGACCACTATGAACAAACAAAAATCCCTCAGGGATGCACAGTTAACGATAATGAAGAAATACCCCCAACCTTACTACTGGGGAGCTTTTGTAATGGTGGGGATGTAGTTAAATTCTGACGAAAAGTTTAGATTAATAATGTCAATTATTTAAATTTCGTAGAATGGTGGTAAACTGCCATGAAGTTTTTACTCATCCGGGTTTTTGTTGTTGCATTGCTGCTTTTGCAGGTGGCGGCACTTCCCCAAAATAAAGGTCATTTGGACCCGGGCCTTAAAATAGTCAGGATCCCTTTCGATAAATCGCAGTCCACGACCTCACAAGGTTCCGGCGGCGACACATCATTTTTCCCCTCCGATCCAAGAAATATATGGATGTACTGGTATGACCGCGAGGGGGGTGATGCAAACCCGTTCGTCAGGCATATTCATGTACTTGATGACAGTTTGGTAGCGGGAAAAATTTATTACAAATACAAGATATCGGGATTACTGAGATATGATCGTCCACTCGGGAAGCTATTCGCCCTGGTGGGAACAACAGAAAAACTGGTCGCGGATTTTAATATTGAAAAACCTGGTAGCCGGTTGCAAACCGGTTATGATATTTTGGGCTTCGCGTATGATTGGAATTACACCGTTTCAATAGATACCATTACTGTTTTTGGAAAACCGTACACAACTCAAATCTATGACCTCGATACATTTGTTGGATCATGGGTTTCCCGCTATTTCGAGTTTGTCAAAGGCTTGGGTCCTGTTTATTTGTACGAGTCTGTGTGTTGTCATGGTGGATCTTCTTATACCAGACACAGTATCAGGCAAGCAAAAATATACGACGAAACCGGGGTTTCATTGTATTTTAACCCAAGTGATAAACCCGTCATCAGTTTCATCCCACCTCCTGCAATAATTGATACCAACATTTTGAGAAAAGCGATTAAAATCGGTCATCCATTTAACAAATGGCATGGTTCACCGTCCTGGCCAGGTTTTTTTAATTTTATAGACTCAGCGATTATCCAAGGTTATTATTCCAAACGCACTGATTCAATTCCTGCTCCCAACAAACGGCTTGTGTATAATGATTATTCCGATACATCGATGATCGACTACAATTTAAATGATTCGTTGCTGCTTTTGGGCTATCAATTTAATTACCGGTTCATCGCGATCGACAAAGGTATTATACCGCAGTCAGACACTCTCCCAAAGAACGGTTATTTCTCTGTGAAGTACCCGCCTTCTGGCATCGACGAACTCCCGCCAATAGAAATCGGATACGACCTCGAACAGAATTACCCCAATCCGTTCACGGGAAGTGAAGGCCCCACAGAGATCAGATACACTTTAAGAAAGGCGGGCCATGTGAAGGGGGTCGTGTATGACCTTCTGGGAAGTGAAGTGGCGGTTCTTTTGGATGGGGAAATGCCCAAAGGCGAACATACCATTAAGTTCGACGGGAAAGGGCTCTCCCCGGGCGTCTATTTCTTCCGCCTCACCTGTGGGGGGAATTCAAAAGCCATCAAAATGGTTGTTGATTAGAACTTCTACTTGCTCACTACCATCTTTATAGCGGCTGACTGTTTGCCTGTCTGAAGCCGGAAGATGTAAATGCCTGATGGGAGTCCGGCAGCATTGAATTTAATCTCATGCGATCCCGCACTTTTTTCACCGTTGATCAGAGTTGCAACTTCCCGCCCAAGAATATCGTAAACCACACCTTTCACGAAACCGGAAACGGGCAATGCGAACCGGATTACCGTCTCGGGGTTAAACGGGTTGGGGAAGTTCTGTGAAAGGGTGAATTCACGGGGGATGGCAGGTTCCTCTTCGACTGTTGTCAAAGCGGTGTCAATAAGTTTGATTATGATATTATTGGAAGCAAATATATAGCCGGTTGTTCTGTCTGCCAGCTCAATGAATGCCGGCTCAACCCTTTGAACAGGCAGGGACTGCCTCATCCAGGTCTCACCGTCCCTTGTCTTCCCGACATGAAATGAATAGGGGTGGGGGTCGGCCCAGATTATCGCGATCCCGTTCAGATTGTCGCAGTGATCAACATCTAACATCTTCGGGATTGAACTGGTGGTGAACATCCAGGCCTCGCCCTGACTGATCGTGTAGGCCCCGTTTTCCGTCGCGTAAACGAACCCATACTGGTCGTTCACAAAATTAATTCCCAGTGCCTTACCCGAGGTTGAAAAATGCTTGTCCGACCATGTCAACCCCCCGTTTGTGGTTTTCGCCACAATATTGTTTTTCCTCGTTACGAAACCAACCTGCTCGTTCAGAAAATAAAATTCCATCAATGACGAACTGGTGTTTATCTGCTCCCTCGTCCAGTTCAGCCCGCCATCAGTGGTCTTGAAGTAATATTGATTGAAACTGGCGATATATCCATTTAGGTCATCCCTGAAGAAAAATTTCCGCAGCGTGTCATTGGCGTTCAAAGGTGCCGTCACGGTTGCCCAGGTCATTCCGCCATCCACAGTCCTCATTATCTCCCTGTCCCGGTGAAGGAATCCCGTCGTTCCGTTCTTTAAGAAGTATATCTCCCTCGCGGGGATACCTCCCGCCGGAAACGGGATGTCCGTCCATGTTCTGCATCCATCCGTCGTTTTCTTGAGGTAGTTGTTGCCATTCCCGAACCTTATCTCCATCCCCGAGAGGAATCCGGTGTCCCGGCTTGTAAAACAGGCAGCATAGTGCGCTCCGTAGCCCATTTTGTTCACTACTGTCCAATTGAGCCCTTTGTCAGTAGATCTGAAAATTGTACCCGACCTGCCCATGAGGAAAGTGTTGTTACCCGCGGCCTCAACCTGCCACAAATTGGCACCGTCCTGAACATGGGTGAATGTCGTGCCAAGGTTACGGCTTATGTAAGCCCCCGTTCCGCCGATTGCGATAGTTGTATCATCCAGAAATTCAATATCAGTGATCTCATAAGTGGGAGAGGGTAAAAACTCCCAGGTGGTGCCATTAGTGGTTGAGCGGGCCACGAAATATGTGCCACCCACGAAGATGTCGCCCCGCGAATTTACATCCAGAGCCTTTATTCCCTTGTAATCATCACGGTAAAGCGTATCCCAGCTGGCACCCATGTCAGTCGAACGGTATAACCGGTGAAAGTTATACTGCCTGTAGCAAGACACATACAAAGTGTTTCCGACGAATTTCACGCAATTCATGTCACCGTACAGACTTTGTAGAGATGTCCAACTGCTTCCTCCGTTGGTTGTGCGCCTGAGCCGGTTGCCAATGCCCCAGAAACCGGTTACCGAATCCTTGAAAGCGATCGCGGTTGGTTCATATTCATTCATGAAGTATTTAAAAGTCCATGTAAGTCCCCCGTCGGTCGATTGGTAGAAGTTTCGGTCTGAATCGAAAATGTACCCGTAATCTGGTGTGGGAAAGCAGACTCCGGAAAGAAACGCGGCTGTACCATTTATCTCTCCTCGTATCCACGAATCACCGCTGTTTGTTGTTTTCATGCACATCCCTGAAGTGCCCACAATTATCATGGTTGAGTCGTTGAACGACCAGGACCCCTTGATGTCGTTGTAAGTCGGATTTGCCCCTATCAACTCCCATTGCAGTTGTGGGTGTGCCGTTAACACTAGTAGTAAAAACAACAACAATATCTTTTTCATAGCGATCGCTCTAAAATTTACTTCTTTCTCTCTGTGGGATGAGGTTCATAATTGTTTACCTCATCAGTATCATCTTTATAGCGGCTGACTGTTTGCCTGTCTGAAGCCGGAAGATGTAAATGCCTGATGGGAGTCCGGCAGCATTGAATTTAATCTCATGCGATCCCGCACTTTTTTCACCGTTGATCAGAGTTGCAACTTCCCGCCCAAGAATATCGTAAACCACACCTTTCACGAAACCGGAAACGGGCAATGCAAAACGGATAACCGTCTCGGGGTTAAACGGGTTAGGGAAGTTTTGAGCGAGTGCATAATCAGTAATTACCACCTCGTCCTCTACATCAAGTGGATTACCACTTAGAAGCGGAACATAGAAGATTTTACCGTTTTGGGAAGGAAGTAGAATTTTGTTCTCTCCGATATTTATGCTCTTTGCATAAAATCCTTCCGGCAGTTTGCTGTATTGCCACGGCAAAGTTGGTGAAAGTGAAGTGTAAATTCCTCCCTTTTCATCAACTATAACACTGATACCTCCCAAAGTGAAAAAATTCTTGACGGGGGCCTTGGTTTCAAATGTTTCAAAAGTCCATGTAATCCCTGCATCGGTGGAAATTCGTCTTTCCCCTTTATGATTAAGAATAACCACCGTTCCATCGGGTGCGAAGCTTACTTTTCTATAAGTTTCGGCAGGTTCAAGTACGATATGTCTGAACGATGCACCTTTGTCATCTGAGATGGTTACACTTCCAAGTTCACCCACTGCTGCAAATCTGTTTTCGCCCCATGAGGCAATTTCGAAATTTGAACCCGTGTAGGGAGAAAAATACAAATTTGTAAAGTTGAAGTTAAAAGGGCTAAGCATGATACCTCTGTAGATGGTACCAAATTGTCCGACCGCATAGTATCGATCCTGGGGAGCCGAGGTGAGTCCATAAAACATTGTGCTGCCGCCAAAAGGATCGTTATAAGTGTACCACTTGACGCCTCTGTTCGTGGAAAAGAAAAAACGATTGCCCTGAGTATAGGCAAAAACGATATTATTGTTTGGGTTTCGCCACAATCGGAGCATCGGGTAAGATGTTTGTGCGTCTATTATGGTCCAGTTACCGGTTGGGGAGTCGGCTCTGGCGATTTGCCCAAGACTGTCACCGGCAATCACCGATCCATCGGGTAGAATTACTGCGGTCATCAAATAGTTGGTGAGGGGAGTCTGCCACACTTTTGGTTCTGCGGTCAGAACCGAAGATCTGAAAGTGTACCATTTGTTGAAATCTCCCCAGCCGTACAAGTTTTTTGCTCTGACCCGCCAGAAGTAAATTGTTGAATCGGATGTCAGGTTAGTGTTATGAGTTGTTAGAGATAGACCTGTAATGTCTTCAACAATGTTTGACGGGTCACCGGCTGCGAGTTGAAAATTATATTCCAGAATTGGAGCAATCGACCATGGTTCCTCCCACTTAAACGATAGATCATGGTACTCGTAAGGTGATTCATTTTGCGGAGAAATTTTAAAAACTGATGAGGGAGTGGGTGAATCAGTGGTTTTGTAAAATTTGAATATTCTTCCACCATTGGTTAATAAAAAAGCGGTGTTGGCATCGGCAGCCACCGGCTCCGTTTTTGAAAAAGTTTGACCAAGGCTAACTCTGGAAAAATTGACATTATTGCCAAAATTGTAATAGAAATCGCCTTTATCAAAGTAAAGAGCGGCAAGTCCGCCGGCTTTCTGGTCGAATTTAACCAATCCTCCATCCTGATTTACTGCCCCGCCAACTGTTTCATTAGACCAGGTTGTAAAACTGTTTGAAAGGGAATAATAAATGCCAAATGATGATGGATCGAAGCTTTGTATGGTCTCGTGAAAGTCGTGGGTTTCCCATGAGTTTCCTCCGTCAGTGGTATAAAAGATTTTACTTCTTAAATAACCATACCGATAAATGGCAGATCCGTTCAGCTCGTCGTAAAAATCAAGATGACTGAAAGTACCTCCTGTGAGACCGGTTTGAACAGGTGTGAATTGTTGCCACTGTGGTGTTGTCTTGAAGACCGAATCACTGGTGCAAAAATAGATGGTGTCACGCCCCTTAAATGCCACACCCCGAATCACTTTTTGCATTGGGGAAATAATGGAATTCCAGGTATTTCCTCCATCACTTGTTTCAAGAATTAAACCGGCACCGCAGATTGCGATGAATTCCGTTTCACTTCGTTGAACGAATTTTTGAACAATCCCTGTGGTTGTCGGCATTGTGCAGTCTTGCCAGCTGTATCCACCATCGCTTGTCATAATTATTTTGCCATTAACAAGCCCTGCAAATCCTTTTGATCCATTAACAAAAAAGAGTGAGGAGGCGTCAGCTTTTCCGGGAAGGAAAATCTGCTCAACTCTTAAATCCCGGAAACCCTTCTTGTTGAAGGTCATAATTGCATTACTATTTGATGAACCGGTGCTAAAGATAACGAGTCTGTCCCACCTTGTTGGAATGATGGAATTGAAGAAAATATTGCGATTGACGAGCGAAATTGCTGTACCAATTGTATCTGAAGAGGAGTAACGACGGAGTTCCCTTAACCCTTGCCCGCCTTGACTGAGCATCCAAATTTCATCATCATTAACATATGCATGTCCATCATTGGAATTTGTAAAGCCACCCGGTAGAAATGATTTTACAATCTCACCCGTCGGAGAAAGGAGGTAAAAAGTTCTATTTGCTGCGACAACATAAAAGCCATTTTCACTTTTTCCGGCGTAACTGAATCCGGTGAGAGACGCAGGAACAGGGAGTTTTTCCCACGATATTCCGTTGTTCGAGGAGTAAACGATTCCCGGAGTTGAAGTTGACTGTTCTCTGACAAAGAGGTAACCCCGCTCATATCGAGGAGGTGACTTTATTTCTCCATAGTCCCAAAACCTGGTGGACCAGGTCACGCCGAGATCGGTTGAAGTAAGGAAACCCCCTTCAGAAGGGAAGATAATACCATATTTATGATTGTAGAATGTTCCGTAGCCAAATTTTTCACCTGACCAGAGTGTATTGACAAGCGTCCAGTTGTAACCTCCATCGAAACTGTGATAGATAAACTGGCTGTCTCTTACTGCAACAAGGGAGTCCCTGCCAATTGAGCACATCAGAGTGATTAAATCGAGCTGACTCGCTTTTTTACCTGTTCGCCATGTATTTCCACCATCAGTGGTGATGCTGTAGTCGGGAGATTTGGAATTATATGCAACACCATATAAGGAATCGCAAAAATTCACATTCGAATTCCCCGGTCCGGTGTAGAAATTAGTTGCCCAGGGGACCACCACTTCGGTACCACCCGGGGAAGTTGATTGTGCTCTTGTCTGACTAATCAGGGTCAGAGCAATAAAGATAATAAGTGTAAAATGTCTCATTGAATTCTTGGTTTTAATTTAGTTTGCAAATATAATTGAACCTCAGAACCTCAGAACCTCAGAATCTCGGAACCTCAGAACCTCAGAATCTCGGAACCTCAGAACCACTAAAGTACCGAAGTTCCGAATCTCTATTTCAGCAAAATCATTTTTGAATATGCCTTTTTTGTGCCAAAATCCAATAGGTAAAAATAGATACCGCTGTTAAGACCGTTTGCTTCAAAGTGGAATCTGTTTTTACCTTTGGCTGCATTGATTACCTCAGAGCGGACTGTTTTGCCTGTAATATCATATACTATAAAAGAAACGGGTCCGGCATCGTGGGAATTGAATTCTATTGTGGTGGATGAGTTAAATGGATTCGGATAGTTCCCCACAAGCCAATTATCGGGCAGTGTTTCATTTCCGCTACTGTTTCCAACTTCGATCAGTGAGTCAGTCAAGTCACCTTTGAAAATCCCGCCCCTTCCGGTTGTCAAGAGAAATTCATCAGGTCCGGTAAATTTTACATGCGTAAATCCCGAGTAATTACCTGTTTCTTTTCTTTGCCAGGTATTGCCGAAATCACGGGAAAACACCATTGCACCCGCATCACCCACGGCAAGCCAGTTTGAATCAGAAACTGCCACTGATTGGAAGACGAGTGTGGAATCGCTGAAAACAGTCGTCCAGGTCGCAGCGTTATCCATAGTTTTCATAATACGACCTGTTTGTGTTACGAGAACACCGGATGAATCTCCAATCCGTTCATAAGAAGAGATAAACGGAGTAACCACGGGCTGTAGTAACCAGGAAGAACCGGCATTTGTTGTTACATAAAACCGGGTACTGTCCCGCAAAACCCATCCATTCTGGGGGTCAATAAATTTCAGGCCGGTCAATCTTACACCTGTAATATTCAGTTGTAGTGTAGCAGTTGCAGACACCCTCTTATAAATTCGGCTGTATGCTTGATTACGCGGCTTTGAGAGAGAATCGGTTTCAATAAAGAAGCCGTCATTTATGTTAAAAGATTGCTCTGAGATGAGGACACCTGTCGTTCTGGTGAGGATGGAACTCCATGAAGTACCGCCGTTGGTAGTATAATCCACTTTCCGTGATCTGACGCGGAAACCGTTAATGTTATTTATAAAATAGCAGGAATTTACCCATTCACTATCGAGCACCTTTTGCCAGGTTGTGCCGGCATTGGTTGTCCTGGCTATCATTCCCGATGCTCCGGTTGGGTTGTTTCCCGAAACTGTCCAGTCGGTTGCACTGTTTACGACGAGTGATTGAAACGGTTTGTCTCCGAATGACAGGATTGTACTCTCGACAGTTGCACCACTGTTTACAGTACGCACTATGTCCGGTCCATCTGCGATGGCATAAAGTGCACTTCCTGAGGACCATACCCCTCTGTAGCTTTTTACAGGAAGTGTAATCCCACCGGTCGGACTCCCGGGATACCGCCTGCTGCGTCCCGAGTTATCCATTGTATAAAAAACTGTAGGGGATGTCTTCCAGGCACCCACAATTTTGTATGTGCTGCCCGGAGAATAATATGAAAAGGTTTGTCCACGGTTTATGGTGGATATATTATAGCCGTTTTCTGTTAGAAAAACCCATTCACTTCCGAGATCGAAGAAATACTTGTAGTTAGTTCCAAAAATCGGGACATAAAAAGGTTGCCAGGTAAGCCCTCCATCCAGAGTTTGAGCGACAGTTCCGTAATCCATCATTGCAAAACCCCTGTTGAAATCGACTAAGACAACCTGGTTTACATTTGAGGTACCTGTGGTTGAGGAGACCCAGCTCATTCCATGATTGCTGCTTTTGGCAAAGAAGCCGTTTTCACCTGTCACTATGAGCATTGTTGGGGAGATTGCCTCGATAAAGAGGAGTTTTACACCTGGAAAATCGGTCAGGGAGATGTTTTGCCATGTATCGCCGAGATCAGTGGAGTAACAGACCAGCCCGTTGTTTCCGCAAATATAAGTTGTTCCATTTTTGGCTACAAAAATGTCAGTAACACCTTTGTTTCCCGGAACGGGTATTTTCGTAAAAGCTTTTCCGCTGTTCATCGATCTGTAAAGTGCGGAGTCGCCTCCGACTACAAATCCGATCAATGAGTTATAAAAATCGATGTTTACAAACGACTGTATATCACTATAGGGCAGTACCGGTTGAAGTTGTGAAAACAGCAAAGAGGAGATAATAATCTGAAAAAAAAGAAATCGTTTCATACCACACCCCTACTTTAAAAGAATCATTTTTTTGGTGAGATTAACTTCACTTCCGCGTAATCTGTAAAGATAGATACCGTTAGCGAGGTCATTTGCATTGAATTGAATCCGGTGCTGTCCGGGTTCAAGCCATCCATCGTGAAGTATAGTAACCCTTTCACCCAATGCATTAAACACTTCGAGTGTGTATGTGCCGGCAATTTTTACCGAGAATTCTATCACAGTGGAAGGGTTGAATGGGTTGGGGTAGTTCTGTGCGAGATTGTAGTCGGTAACTACTGTTTCCTCCTCAACTCCGACGGGGTTTCCTGCATAAACAGGCACATAGAACAATTTCCCTCCTTGCGAAGGGAGCAATATCTTGTTGTTCGATATTTCGACAGAGACGGGTTTAAAGTTACCCGGCATTCTGCTGTATATCCACCTTGCTGTTGGTGTGAGAGCCGTATAGATACCACCGAGAGTATCAATGAGAACAGAAACACCATTTCTTGAAATCATGTCTCTAATCGGAGCTTTTGTTTCAAAAAGTTCATAAGACCATGTTTCTCCCAAATCAGTGGAAACCCTTCGTTCCCCGTTCTGATTCAGGATAACGATTGTGCCATCGGGAGCAAAGCTGACTCTTTTGAAAGTTTCACTTTGTATCAATCCTGTAAATCTGAACGATTGCCCTCCATTTGTGGAGATGGTGACACTTCCAAATTCTCCTACTGAGACAATTTTAGTGCTGTCGAGAGTGGCAATTTCGAGATTTCTGCCTGTGTTTGGTGAAAACCAGATGTTTGTCCAGGAAGTGGGGGTTGCAGTGGCTTTATAGATGCTGCCATAATCGCCCGCACCATACATAAGATTTGGCGGAGCAAATGCAAATGAATTGGGAAGAGTGCTTCCAAAGGGTGACTCCTTCCGTAACCATGTGACTCCGCCGTTGCTCGAATGAAAAAACAGATTGCCTGTGGTCAGGGCATAAACGAAGTTATTGTTTGGATCGTGCAAAAGCCTGTTAAAGGGGTAAGTGGTACCGGAGTTAACTATAGTCCAGTTGATCTGTGCTCCATCACTTATCGCTACTTTGCCGGTAGCAGTTCCAACAATAAGCCTGCCATTTGGGAGCATTATTCCGGAAGATAATTCCGGTGTTAGAGGAGATTGCCAGTAAACGGGTTCGTTCGCAACCACGGATGATCTGAATGTGTACCAATTGTTGAAATCTCCCCATCCATACATGTTTCTTGCCCTTACTCGCCAAAAATAGATCGTAGAATCTGCAGTCAGGTTGAGATTGTGTGTGGTTGCTGTAATTCCGTTTACATCCTCAATTATGTTTGAGGGGTTTCCAAGAGCCAATTGTAAGTTGTATTCCAGTATCGGTGCAACCGACCAGGGTTCTTCCCACTTGAACGAAAGATCGTGGAACTCGAACGGTGATTCATTGTAAGGAGAGATTTTTAGAACGGTTGAAGGTGGTGGAGAATCTGAGATTTTGTAAAACTTGAAAAATCTTCCGCCACCCGTCAATAAATATGCAGTATTGGCGTCAGCAGCCACAGGCTCCGCTTTTGAGAATGTCTGTCCAAGGGTGATTCTGTAGAAGTTAGCCAGATTACCAAAGTTGTAAAAGAAATTGCCTTTGGTGTATGAGAGAGCAATAAAACCGCCTGCTTTATGGTGAACTTTATCAAGTTCACCATCCTGATATACGAAGCCACCACTTGTATCGTTATACCATGTGGTAAAGCCGTTTGACAAGTTATAATAAACTCCAACGGCTGAGGGATCGAGGCTTTGAATCATATTGCTAAAGTCGCGAGTTAACCAGGTACCACCGCCGTTAGTGGTATAAATCGCTTTACTTTGGAAATAACCGTAACGATATGTGGCAGAACCGTTTAGTCCGTCATAAAAATCCAGATTAGTAAAGTAACCTCCGGAGAGCCCGGTTTGTACGGGAGTGATTTGTTGCCACGATGAGGTTGTTCTAAAAATAGAATCACTAGTGCAAAAATAGACAGTATCACGCCCTTTAAAGGCAGCACTTTTAATCCATTTTTGCATTGGGGATATAATTGAATTCCATGAGTTACCCCCGTCGCTCGATTCTAAAATTAAGCCGGCACCACAGATGGCGACGAATTCCGATTCGCTCCGTTGAATAAACTTTTGAACAATACCAATTGTTGTCGGCATTGCACTTTCGCTCCAAGTGTACCCGCCATCGTTTGTTATAATAATTTTCCCGTTGGGAAGTCCGGCGAATCCCTTTGATCCGTTTGCAAAGAAGAGAGTTGAGGCATCTGCATTACCGGGAAGGAAAAGCTGTTCTACTCTTAGATTCTGCAAGCCCTTCTTGTGAAAGGTCATTATCGGAGTTGTCCTTAAGGTACCCGTATTAAATATTACAAGTTTGTCCCAAGTCGTCGGAATAATGGAATTGGTATATATGGAGTGAAAACCGAGCCAGATCAAAGTCACACTTGTATCGGCGGAGGAGTATCGACGGAGTTCCCTGTTTCCTTGTCCACGATGATTGAGAATCCAGATTTCATTATCATTTACATAAGCATGACCGACATAGTAATTTTCAGTACCCCCAGGCAGAAAAGATTTTACAATTTCACCGGTCTGAGAGAGGAGGTAAAATGTATTATTTGCTGCTACTACATAAAATCCGTTTTCACTTTTTCCTGCATAACTGAATCCTGCGAGAGAAGCGGGAACAGGGAGTTTTTCCCAGGATATTCCATTGTTTGATGAGTAAACGATTCCCGGAGTGGAGGTTGACTGTTCTCTGACAAAGATGTAACCCCGTTCATATCTTGGAGCCGACTTTATTGCTCCGTAATTCCATTCCCTGGTGTACCAATTGACACCGAGATCGGTTGAAGTGAGGAAGCCTCCTTCAGGCGGGAAGATGATACCAAATTTATGATTGTAAAAAATTCCGTAACCGAATTTTTCACCTGACCAGAGCGTGTTGGCAAGCGACCAGCTTTCACCGCCGTTAAAACTGTGGAAGATATACTGACTATCTCTGATAGCTACAAGAGAATCCCTTCCGACTGAATACATCAGCATGATCCTGTCGAGTTGGGTAGTTCTTTTACCTGTTCGCCATGTACTCCCCCCATCTGAGGTGATGCTGTAGTCGGGGCTGTTACGAGTATAAGCAACTCCATTTAAGGAATCACAAAAATTCGCATTCGAATTTCCCGGTCCTGCGTAGAAGCTGGTTGCCCATGGTACCACCACTTCGGTACCACCCGGGGATGTTGATTGTGCTCTTACCTGAATAAACAGCGAAAGAGCAATAAAAGTAATAAGTGTAAAATGTCTCATTGAATTCTCGGTTTTAAATTAGTTTTCAAATATAATTGAACCCCGGAACCTCAGAACCTCAGAACCTCGGAACCTCAGAACCTCGGAACCTTGGAACTTCAGAATCACTGAAGAACCGAAGTACTGAAGTTCCGAATCTCTATTTCAGCAAAATCATTTTTGAATATGCCTTTTTTGTGCCAAAATCGAGGACATAGAGATATACACCACTGTGCAGATCATTTGCAGCGAAGTGGAATCTGTTTCTACCTTGAGTTGCCTTAATTACCTCTGATCGAACCACTCTTCCGGTTATATCGTATATTGTCAGTTGCACCGCACCCTCTTTTGGTGTGGCGAATTCAATAGTGGTTGATGAATTAAACGGGTTCGGGTAATTTTGAGCGAGTTCATATTGAGTGGCAACCCCCTCATCCTTCACTCCGTTGGGAATTCCATTTATCAGAGGAATGTAAAACACCCTTCCATTTTGTGAGGGGAGGAGTATTTTATCCCCTGAGATATTTATTCCATTTGCGTAATATCCGTCAGGAAGTCTGTTATACATCCACCTCCCCGTCGGCGAGAGGGAAGTATAGATCCCACCTTTATAATCGACTATGACACTTGCACCATCCAAGGTATAAATCTCTCTTATCGGGGCACGGGTTTGGAATGATTCATAGGTCCAGCTCACTCCCATATCGGATGATACTCGTCTCTCACCTTTTTTGTTAAGAATAACGATGGTACCGTCAGGTGCAATGCTCACCATCTTAAGTGTTTCATTACCGGTCAGAGCCTGATGGCTGAATGAAACACCTTTGTTAGTGGAGATAGTGACACTTCCGGACTCGCCAACAGCCACGATAATACTGTCGCCCAAGGTTGCAATATCCAAATTAGTACCTGTATAAGGCGAGAACCAGATGAGAGTAAATTTATGAAGTAGTGGACTGACCAATTTACCACGAAATATCGTGCCATCACTTCCTGCACCGTAATAGACATTGGGTGCCGCTGAGGTTAATGCCTGAAATGCATAGCTCCCCGTAAACGGAGAAGCGTTTGGATACCAGGTTTCCCCGGTGTTTATCGATATAAAGTAAGTGTTTTGGAGTGAGTATGAAATGATTTCACTACCGTAAGGGTTTCTCCAAAACCGTAAAAACGGGTAAGTGGTCTGTGCATCGATAGTTGTCCAGTTATCGGGTGGAGAAGTGGTACGGGTGATTTTTCCCGAACTATCACCTGCTACGGCGATACCACTTGGCAGCAAAATAGCAGACATTAAATTGGTATTCAATGAGGTTTGCCATACTTTTGCTTCGTCTGAAATCAGGGATGATCTGAAGCTGTACCACTTGTTGAATGCACCCCAGCCGTTTGAGTTTCTTGCTCTGATGCGCCAAAAAAAGAGAGTTGTATCGGCGTTCAGGTTTATTCTCACCGAGGTTGAGTCGATATCTGTAAAATTGTTTACAATATTGGAAGTGTCGCCGCGAGCAAGCTGGAGGTGGTATTCTGAAACGGGAGAAACGCTCCAGGGTTCTTCCCAGCTGAATTTTAGATTTTGAAACTCAAATTGCGAGCCGTCCTTCGGGAGGTACCTTAGAATGGTTGAAGGTACCAAAGAACCGGTTCCACGACTCAATCTAAAAAACCTGTTCCCGCCGGCAAGGGCGTAAACTGTGTTCGCATCACCTGGAGCGACCTGAAACTTGCTCATCCCGCCTCCAAGGAAAACCCTCCGGAAATTGGCATGCTCACCAAAATTGTAGAAGAGTTGTCCATTCTGATAAATCATGCCGATCAACCCGCCGGGGCGCTG
>CAYSJM010000052.1:0-23450 GCA_964431385.1 uncultured Ignavibacteriaceae bacterium
CCGTGGGTCCGTTCAGGAACTGGGTGCCGCCTATCATCAGGTTCGCGCGCAGGGGGCTCAGCGTTATGCCATCGAGGGACCGGACGGCCTGTCGATGACAGGGCTTGGCGTCCGCAACGGCCAGGTCGAGGTGACACCGCTGGGCCGCGACGGCGTGTTTGATGCGACCGGCTATGAGTTTGCGGCGGTCATGGTGTTCAACGGCGATGTGCCGGATGCGCCGGGCGACTGCAGCGACACGAGCTACCGGATCGACATCTCATCGTCGCGTGAGGCGGCTGCCCCTGCTCAGTCGCGCGTCGACGCGCAGCATTTCCGCACGCCGGGGGCCGAGTGACCGGCCCGCGTCGTCACCTGTGACGGATCGCGTTCGCCTGACGTTGGAGGCCGGCGTCGCCGACGTGCGGCTGAGCCGCGCCGACAAGATGAATGCGCTCGATCCATCGATGATCGAGGGCATTGCCGCGGTGATCGATCAGCTCGTGGCGACGCCGGGCCTCAGGGCCGTCGTGCTGTCGGGCGAGGGGCGGGCCTTCTGCGCGGGGCTGGACATGATGTCGATGGCCGGGCTGGCCGCGACCGACTTCGACATCATGGCGCGCACCCATGGGCCAGCCAATGTGTTCCAGCAGGTGTGCTGGGGCTGGCGGAGCCTGCCGGTTCCGGTGATCGCGGCAGTTCACGGCGTCGCCTTTGGTGGTGGACTGCAGCTGATGTCCGGCGCCGATGTCTGTATCGCCCGGCCGGACACGCGGCTGTCGGTGATGGAGATGAAGTGGGGCATCGTGCCGGACATGGCGGGCTTCGCCCTGTGGCCCCGTCGGGTGCGCGACGATGTGCTGCGCGAGTTGGTCTATACGGCGCGCGAGTTCTCGGGCGAGGAGGCGGTCGGGTTCGGCTTCGTCACCCGCACAGCGGACGACCCGCGGGCCGAATCCCTGGCCCTGGCGCGCGGGATTGCGAGCAGGAATCCCGAGGCGATCCGGGCGGCCAAGCGGCTGGCGAACCTGTCGGTCAGCGGGAATGCCGAGGCCGTGCTGCTGGCCGAGAGCCGCGAGCAGGGCACCCTGATCGGACGTTCGAACCAGATGGAGGCGGTGGCCGCCGGGATGCAGAAGCGGGCGGCGCGGTTCGAGGATTGAGGGCCTTAGTCGCCGGCGTCTGACGATGGCCCGAGCGGCAGGACGAACCGCTCGCCCTGGGCGTTGACCCGGAACCAGCGGCCCTGATCGCGCAGGGCACCTTCGAGGACCGGCGCACCGGTGCGGTCATCGCGGTGCGGATAGACCTGAACCGCGATGACACGACCGTCGTAGAGCGGCGTCACTTGCTCCATCACCGTGTGGCCGACCAGAATGCGGCTGACGCCATAGGCGGTCAGCGACCGCTCGACCTCGGAGCCCGGCATATAGGGGCGGTCTGGTTCGGCGGTTTGCGGGAAATATCCCCGAAACCACAGCGGGCCAAAACGACCGGCGACCAGGGCGGTGTCCTCGTCCAGTTCGGTCCGCCGCGCGACCGGGGTGTCCAGGCTTCGCCGGACGGCGGCGTTCAGGTCGCGGATCGACAGGCCGCGATCCATCACCTGGGGCGAGATGCCGCCGTGCAACAGCAACAGGTCGCCCAGCTTGAGGACCGCCGGCCGCGAGCGCAGCCAGTCGCCCAGCAGGGTCTCGGCGGTGAACAGGTCGGGATAGGTCTCAACGCCCAGAATGCGCGCCACCTCCGGGTAGCGCGGGTGCAGGTAGCGCAGGTCGTTGCGCAGCACGATGTTCTCGTGATTGCCCAGCAGGACGTGTAGCGCGCCGCCCGCCGCGCGCGCCTCGCCCTCCAGCTTGTAGAGCAGCCACAGGATTTCCAGCTGATAGGCACCGCGATCAAAGATGTCGCCCGTCACCACCATCTGGCCGTCGCCGAAGGCCCAGTTCAGGTTCGCGTCGATCACCCCCTGACGGCGCAGGAACTCCACGACGATGTCGTATTCGCCGTGGGTGTCGGCCAGCACCAGCAGGCGTGTCGCCGGATCGAGCGGCAGCTCATCGGGGGCCGGCGCCTGGACCCGGGCGCGCAGGGGAACCTCGAAGGCGGGGATGTCGCCAACGGCCCGCACGGTGATCCGGCCGGTCCGGGAAACGCGATGTTCGTGCGGGTTGAAATCATCGGACACGCTCAAGGCCCGCCAGTCCCGGGAGGTGCCAGGCAACAGATAGGGACCATCCCCGGCGGCCGTGACCGGGGCCGGCTGTTCCGGTTCCTGCGCGGCGGTAGCGAAGGCGGTGCCGGCGACCGCAAGGGCCACCAGCAGCGGTCGGATCACTCCCACTCTAATATTTTTCCTGCCCTAAGAATTTGATTTTCCTGCAAAAAATTTCCTTTTTGGCTCCCTGCGCCGCGATGGAGGCCGTCAAAATGTTCGCATATTGATTTTGCAGGGTTTTTAAGGAATTTCTGGGCAGAAAATTTTTTGTGGACTATCGGGATCTATCGACCGTTTCACAGTGAGGCATAGACCTCAAATCTCGAATCCTTTGCCTCCGATAAAGTACCGTCAAAACCGGCGAAATCAATACATCCGCCCCCATCCCAGATCGCTGGGATTAGGGTGGCCTTGCCGAACAAGGGAGCCGAGATGGGCTAAGCCTCTCTGGCTGGCTGACACCAAAGTGCGGTTTTCAGCGCCAGAATCCAAGGATTTGTAACAAGACGAAGACTGAGGGTTTTCCATATGCCATATTTGCTAACCGACACGACGCTAAACGGGGCATTTTCAAACTATCAGCAGCAACGTTTTTTGAGTTGCGCCCGCCCGCTGGAAGAGCGTGTGTCATTCAAGGCGACTGCCTACCAGGCAAATTTGTTCCGACCCCCAAACGAGTTTTCGCAGGGGCGTTACTGCGAGTTCCTCGACAACGGCGGGTCAGAATATCAGGGCAAGTTCGACCTGAACGCAGCGCGCAAGAGCATGCCTATCGCTCTCCGCTACACGTCACACCACCCGCACGAACACCCACCCTTCATTAATCTTCCACGATCGTGCGAGGCCGCGCCCCACAAGCCGATTTGCGACGCGACTGACGTCCCAGACGAGTTCTTCGATCGCATCGGCTAGTTCCACGGCATTGCGTGGTTGAACCTCATCCATTGCGCTGAGAACGGCCGCTTCGATCTCGGGATTATAAGGCGGCTCCCGATTTCCCCCCTCAAATCGGTCGCACCACAGAATATGACCACGCCAGACGATGAAGTGGCTTTCGCACCCTCCTTCACGCCACACTGACGGAAAGAGGGTAAGTCCTTCTCCCCGCATATCAAAGCGCCATGCCTTGTCGGCGCGACTGTCCAGGTTGATTACTAACGTCTCGCCGCACCCATCAGGGCACGCCATGACAATCGATCTGGGTCGTGAGCGAAACACCATGGAAGCGTCGCCAGGGGTGCTGAGGCTTGCTTCAGCCTGGTCCCTGTACTCAGCATCGCCGACCAACCGGACCATTCGTGCAGGCTCTGTCACTTGTCGCTCCTATTGTAACGTGTTGGCCGGACCGGCAGATTCCAGGTTGGCCCTTTAGCGAAGGCGCCCATTGGAGAGCAGGCCACGCAATTCGGCTGCACGGCGACAGCCATCTCCTTCACTCGGCCACGAATGCCGTCATAAGCCTGATAGCGTGGTTTGATCGGAACCGGCGTGACAGCCCCGAGCAGCATGGTCATCGAGAGCGAACTCACGGTAGAGTTGATCGACAAAACCGCGGGCTGGGGTTCGCGCTCGCCCTGTACATAGGGGTCCGCCGCGCGCTGCTCAGGCGTCAGCATCTCCCGCCGGATCGCCTCGCCGTCGAGTGCGCCCGAGCAGTTCAGGCAAGGAAGTCCGGGGGCAAGCATCTGCACGCGTCCCGTGATATGGCTGACGGCTCCATTCGCGACAGTGATGCTGACGCCCATATCAATTACGGGC
The DNA here is from genome assembly GCA_964431385.1 of uncultured Ignavibacteriaceae bacterium. Taxonomy (GTDB): domain Bacteria; phylum Bacteroidota; class Ignavibacteria; order Ignavibacteriales; family Ignavibacteriaceae; genus UTCHB3. The sequence continues at coordinate 3,956 of CAYSJM010000052.1, forward strand.
ACCAAATACTGGTAGGCAGCTTGGTTGACGACCGCCCGGCTCGCATGGGAATCCGTGCACAACAGCACGAAATCGAAGGTTGTGATGAGCTTAGCTACCTCCTCGTCGACGACGTCGGCTTGAAGCGGGACCACCTTGGCATCAGGGTTAATGGCGCGGATCATCCTGGCCGCGACCTCGACCTTCGGCCGGCCAACGTCTGAGGGGACAGAGCCGACGAGGCGATTAAGATTCGTCTCCTCGACTAGGTCGTGGTCGATCACCGTGATCTGCCTGGCGCCGAGATGGGCAAGTTGCTGGCACTCGAGCGATCCCGTCCCACCCGCACCGATCACGCCGAAGTGGAGGCGGCGCAGCAGCCGTTGCCCCGGCGCTCCGAATGCCCTGACCTGCCGGTCGTCGCGTTCCTGATCGGACACGCCGTGCATGGGCGAATGGAGCATGAGCCTCTCTCCCACTTCCCATACGTCGATCTCATCGTCCTTTCCGAGAGGGCGCGCACGGCAGCCCTGCGGCCCGATCACCAGTGCGACATGTGGCACTGGTGCCGCTCGCCGAACAAAATACGAATCCAGTTCCGCCTCGCCCGCATCGTCGACCGGCGAAAAATGCGGATGGCCGGGGCTGGCCGGATGCGTGTGGATCGCGATGACCGCCATGCCGGTGACCCTGCTGCGGTTTGCAACCTCGATGAGGAAAGACGATTTGAGGATCGCAGATACGCAGGTACGGCTCTCATACGCATCGTCCGGCACGGGTCTGGCGTCGGCGACGATCCATGTGTCACTATGCGCATCGTGATGGGCATAGGCGATGGCACAGCTCTCCAGGTCATTGGCGTCGAGCAGCATCGACGCCAGATCGGAGTAGAGAGGTGCAGGAAAGCGGACGCGGCTCATTGGACCTGCCTCATTCGATCGATCACCACATTCATCCACGTCGACAGACTGTCGCGGTTGGGATTCCATGGTCCCGTCAAATGCCACGAGAACCAGAGTGCCGGCTCGACGGTCTCCGGGACGGGAGTTGACGCGGAGTTCTGTGGTGTACCTCCATGCGCAAGAAGGAGATCGGGATCCGCCCAGAAGCAGTCGAGCTGCGCAAATGGATATCCAGGCGGGATGATGAAGCGGATGGTGGTCGACGACTTCGACCACCCCTCCGGCAGGCGGACGCCCGGCACGGTGACGAGCGTGGTGCCGCTCGGCAACGGCCGGGTCTGAACGTCGCCGAAGCGCTCCCGCAGCTGCTCTAGCTGCATGTCGAACACGCCGGGCATCAGCCGAAATTCGCCTTGGGGACCGACGAGAAACGGCGGACACCATGCTTCGGAACGAGGCTCACAGCCTCATCATCGGCGATGATGCGGTCCGGGTCATCGCCCTCGCCCTCCAGCGACAGGTCATGATGCGGATCCCAGTCAGATACCATCGCCTTGATCTGCGCGCCGGTCAGCTTCTTCTTATCGGTCTCATAGGCTTTGCCGTTGACGAAGAACGTGTAGGTGACCTTGTTGGGCGCCGTGATGAACTTCTCGACGCCGTTGGCGGCGAGATCCGCATCGGTGCCCGGTTCGATCAGCTTGTCCTTGCCGCCACGCACCTCCAGGAAGACCGCCTCGTCACTGCCGATGCCGGCGAGCGCACGCAGCACCGCTTCAGGGATGGAAGAACGGCCCCACACGATGCGCGCCTCGTTGAGCTTGACGCGGTAGAGCGGGTCGGTGCTGAAAGTGATGAAGCGGAAGGCGGCACGATCGCGCAGATCGACCTCCTCATCCGCCCGGACATCTTCGAAGTCGCCTTCGGACGTGACCACGAACAGTGAGTGACCGTCGATGTCGTTAATGCCGGCCTTCTTCAGGATCTGGCGGCCGAGCGGAACCGGATCGTCGAGGATAAGCGGGTGGAAATCTACGCTATCGACAGCGAGCGAGACCCGGTAGCGACCGGGGCGCAGGGGGCGATCTTCCTGCACGGCGAGTGCGACATCGTCGATGTCGGGGTTTTCGATAAGAGACATATTTTGTTTTCCTGTGGACCTCGGCCTGATTGCGTCGGTCTCACAGGGTCAATCTCGCCAGCATCGGCCGACCGGTAATTTTGGTCAGAGATTTTTTTGCAGCCTGCCGTCGGCCACTGGACCGCAGGTAAAGAAGGCGGGACAGAAGGGGCATGTGCGGTCGGATCGCTCAGGCGTGAAGTTTCCGCCCTCGATCGCCGCGAAGACTTCGGCAAGCTTTTCTGTTCTCTTGCCGAGCGCCTTATGGTCGAACTCGACCCTTGTAGTGGGATCGTCGTCGCCGAGGTGGACGATCTCGACCGTGCAGCCGGGAAGTGAGTTGGCGGCCGCCATCTGGAAGGCGGCGTCGGCGAGGCCCTGTCCGGTTTTGGAGGATCGGTGACCGGTCCGAACCATTCGCACGATATGCCGTCCATTAGGTGTCATCACGACATCGTCTGCATTTGCCGAGACGGTAGTCGTTCCGAGCCCTGTTTGGAGAGAAGGCGGTATCGAGCGGGTTGTACCCGCGCGCATCGCCACGAACCGCTGGACAAGCAGGGTCGCAACTTCACGGTGCAGCCGATATTCGTCCCCAGCCAGTGGCCCTTCAGACCATCTCTGCTCCAGCAGTCTCTCCATGTCACCGTGCGACACGACGGAGGGATCAGTGGCGGCGATTTCCGTCACGATGGCGCGGACCAGATCGTGCATTGTCGTCATGGTTGTTGGCGTGCGTCGACCGCCGACGCCAAGCACATGGGTGTACAAAAAGCGCCGTGGGCACCGATCATACAGATCCAGTTGCGCTGTCGTGACCTTGATTTCAGGCCCCAATACGATCGGGAGCGGTTCATCCTCGGGGTCCGGTTTCCGGTCCGCGTGCGGCGTTGCCGCGCGGGTTGTCGTTACACCTAACCGTGCGATGAAATCCGAGGGGTTGCGCCGATTGCCGTTCGCCATTCGGGTCGCTGAGTAAAGCAGGAGGCAGTCCCGGGCACGAGAGGCGGCGACATATAAGAGGCATTCCTGCTCGAGAGCGTGATCCGCAGCAGCCAGAGCGATCGTTCCGCTTTCTCCGCCAGCGATCATGCCATCTGGAACCGGACAGGCCGGCTTACGTGCAGCGCTGGGCATGCTCCCCTTATTCAGACCCATGACGTGTACCACGGGGAACTCGAGACCCTTGCTACCATGGATGGTCATCAGCCGGACCGCGTTGATGCCCTGAGCGGCCAGCGGAATCTGTCGAAGATCCCGTTCATCGGCGAGCTGGACAAGTCGCCTGATCCCGTCGAGCGTGCGGTGGATCGGCAAACCCGGCCCTGCACGTTGAACGCGCAGGAAGCCCATCAGCTGCCAGATCGCAACGCCCATGGCGCGACTCGAGATATCGTCCGTCGAAGCGATCAGCGCCGCCGTTCGTGTCCGATCGAGCATGACATGCGCCAGCACGGACCAGGGAAGCGCATCGGTGCCAAAGCCGTCCAGCATGCCGGACACCCGGCGCATGGCGTCAGTGTCAGCGGCGTCCAGGGTTGGCAGCGAGGGCAATGAACCGGCCCAGGCGAGCGGTCCGGCTTCCACCTGCCGAAGGTGCTCGACCACCGCTGCGGCACCCGCCAGACTTAGCCCGGTCGACAATCCCTGGAGCGAGGCCTTACGCACCAATCCCATGGCCCGCCTATCGACGAGCAACGACAGAACAGACAGCAGATCTTTGACCTCGGGTCGTTCGAAGAGATTGCCGAGGTAGAGGACCGGAATTCCGCGTCGCTCCAGTTCACGACCCATGCGGTTGAGCCGGTCGTTGCCGGGGCAGAGCACAGCCTGGTCGCGGAAGGCGACGTCCTGAGAATGGCGCAGGATTTCGTCGGCGAGTGCGTCCGCCTCATCGTCGTTGTCGCCGAAGGTCACATGCTCTGGCGGGATACTGCTGGACGGTCGATCTGCTTTGAGGGCGGCATCGCCAGTGCCAGCCCGCATGCCCCCGCCGAAATTCGAAAATGCGCCAACGATCTCGGGCGTCGAGCGATAGTTGAGACGCAGCCGATCACCAGTGCCACCAGGAAAGTCTTCGGTCTTGAAACGCGACATGTTGAACGAGGATGCGCCGCGGAACCTGTAGATGGCCTGCCGCGCATCACCGACGACCCAAAGGTTTTTGCCACCATCCGTCAGTCGCTGGAGCAGCCTCACGCTGCTGCGGTTCACGTCTTGATACTCGTCGACGAGAACATGGCTATATGCCGTGCTCAGAATCGAGACTGCCTCGGCATCGGACTCGAGCAGCTTTACGGGCAGAGACACGAGATCGCCAAAGTCCACGGCGCATCCCGCGAGCTTCAACTCCTCGTATTTCTTATAGACAAGCGCGACTTCGGCGCACCGCTCAGCGGCATTGCGGGCATCGGGGTCGGTGGCCTTGTCCAGCATCTCCCGCGCGAGCGCGGCGTAGCGGCCAGCGTCCGCGACCTCGTCTTTCGCCCGGGATATCGCGGTGAGCATGTCCTTGAGGGGACGATCGGGATTCATGAACTCCCGATGATGGGTGAGGTCCAGTGCGAGATATTCGCGCTCCATGATCGCGATCGCTTCGCTGCGATCCATCATGCGGGGCTCTCTCGGGAAGCCCAACTGCTTGTGGTATCTTCGCACCAGATCGAGACCGAAGGCGTGGAATGTCCCGATCCACATCGCCGACGCTGCCTCTGGCCGCAGTCCGGCGATGCGCTCGGATAGTTCTCCGGCAGCCTTGTTGGAGAAAGTCAGCACAAGAATCGATCGGGGGTCGATTCCTTCATCGACGAGGCCGGCGACCCGCCCGACGAGGGTCTGAGTCTTTCCCGTTCCCGGTCCTGCCTCCAGAAGATAGGGGACCCCGCGATGTCGCGCCGCCTCGCGCTGCTTGTCGTTGAGCGGCTTTGAAGGTCTTGCCGCGGCCTCCTCTGCTTCCGGCTCGACCGCCGGAAGCAGCAGCGCGTCGAGAAGCTGCAGCGCGACGACGTCGAAGGGCGCCCCCAGCTTCGTCGCAATCTCCGACGCCGTCATGCCCTCAAGATGGAGTGCGCGAGCCCGTTTGCGCGGTAGCAGGAGCTCGCGACCGAACAGGTCCATCTGGACCTCGCGGCGCTGCCGCCGGCTGTAGTCAACGACCCGATCCTCGCCAACGGGGGCAGCTTCCGCTGGCCGGGTGGGGTCGACGTCGTGGGCGACGTGCTCGATCCGGTCGTCGCCGAGCGTGGCGTGACCGAGTTCGTGGCCAACCAGGAAGGCCTTGAAGAAGGTCGTTCCCGAGTCCTCGTGCCTAATAGCACGATTTATGGGATCGAACTGTGCCCGGCCACCCTCTAGAATCGCGCTGCCTGGCTCGACGAGCTCGATATCCAATTCCAGACTGGATGCTGCGGCTTTAACGAGCGCCTCGGGATCCCAGGGGTCAGCGCCCTTGGAGACCACCTCATCGTGAAGCACCGCGGCACGCTGCCGCGCGAGTTCGACAGCGTCCATGGTTCAATCCCGTGAGGCCAGCAACTGCTGCCGTCGCTCATCCGGTACCTTGCACTGCTTAAGCAGGTCCTCGAACGTGATTTTCTCCTGCTCGGCGGATGGAGCATCGTCGGCCTTGTAGCTGACGCCAGGCGCAAGTCGAGGTGGTGCTGCCATGAAGCGGCGCAGATCGTCCACGGTGGAGCGGAGGCCGCACGCGAGAGCATCGACGAACCACGCAGGCACGCTTGCGATGTCCACGAGCCGGGAGCTAAATCCCTGGATCACACCGCTGGGCACATCAAGGGCGCGGCGAAGAGTTACCAGTTCCTGAGGAGAAACGTTGACGAAGGGGTCGACCATCGCGGCGGATGCCTGAACTGGCGACGTGGCTCGGAAGGCCGCAAGGGACGCTTCTACCCACGCCTCATCGGCCGGCGTGGTGGTCTCTCCAGTCGCGCGCTGCAGTCTCAAATCAAGGGATAGGTCGATCAAATCGCCCGAAAGATGTGGGTAAAGTTGAAGGTAGCGGTCAAGAGTCGCGTTGTCGTGCTCCTGCTCAACTGCGAATGCGAGCAGGATCTCCTCTGCGCTGTCGTTGCGGCTGTCAGTCATGATCATCTCCAATCGACAGAGCCTGGCGTATCAGTCGGTATGCTTCGTCGCGTCTATTCCGAACGGTTTTTTCGGATTTGACAGCGATCGCCTTTCGAATGGTCATGACGCTATCGTCCGACGAATCGATTGGCATGTCCCTCATGATCAACTCAACGACTCTGCGTAACTTGTCTGGCAGGGACCTAATCGCGTCGGCTACGCGCGACCGGTAAATCGGATCGTCAGACAGCAATTCCTCTTTGAGGTCTAAACTCCCGACCGCGCGCTCTACCGCCAGCGAGGGTTCGTTTGTCTCCTGGCCAGCCTCAATGGCTTCGGTGCGCGCCGCCAGTCTCCTCGCCCTGTGCATGGAGGTCGTGCGGAGCGCTGCAATGGCGCCGGCAAACATGACCTCGAAATAATCGAGGGCTGACCCTGGCTCAGCTCGATCCTCGATCAACTTGCGGACAAAGGTATCCTTCACCCTATCGCGAGCATCCGCGGCATGGACGCTCTCCGACACATCGATGCGTTCGCCGGCGACGCGCGGCAGTGCCGAGGAGAGTCGGCGCATGAGTTCGCGGTAAAGATCGTTGAAATAGCTCTCGTCGTTGTCATGTCGCGTGTCGCGTATCAGATAGACGATACACTCGGACTTCACGTAGAGCGGTGATGACGTGTCGCGGATCTTCAACGCAGCGATGATTTCCTCGCGCGACTGCTCAATGAGTCTCGCCAACGCTTCCTCAACATCCGTGCGACGCGTATAGAGCGTGCCGTCCGATCGGCATTTCGTTAATGCTTTTACGTATCGCGTTTCCAAATTCGTCCACCTCGCCTACACCGGAATCGGCCCCAACGCTGCTTTGAACAGATACCTCAATTTACTAAGCAGCGGCGGCAAGTAATTCCAAAGTTTTACTCGCCAAAGAATGGGACGCGGGCAATGCCGCGTCCCATTCTTCTATCAAGCCCGGCGGACGGGCGCCGACGACGACCCCTTGTTGATCTCGATCGAGCGATCACAATCGCCTTCGGCGACATATGCTTCGCTCGACATCGAGATGATGCGGCCGTTGGAAGCGACCAGGCGCCAGCGCCAGCCGTCCGTGCGATACTTTTCGTAGTACATTTTTATTCCTCATGGTTCGCGCGGCTTGACCAAGTACGAAGCAGGACGCACATAAGGAATTCGACCACCCATGCGTATGCGGCCCCAAAGCCGCTGCTGGGGACCAACGGGCTCGGCGCGTCAACGCCGGGCCCGTTTTCGTTTGCGCAGAATGAAGCGGCTACAACCAGATTGCAAGAGCATTTTTCTGTATGAGAAGCCCTCTTACTGAATTTCTATTGATTTTCTTTTGTGGCGGCGTAAGGTGCCGCCATGGCCGCTCTCTCAAAGTTCGCGTTGATCGCTACTGGTGTTGCCCCGGACAAGTTGCGGGACGACCCTGTCCGTTTCGTGCAGATTCGCGATCTCGCGGGCGCTCGCAGAGATCTTACAATCGGGGAGCGGCCGCTCGTCGCCCGTGCGCTACCCATTCAAGCGGGTGACATCTTGGTCGCCGCACGAGGCGAGCGAACGCTTGCCGCCGAGGCTGATGAGGATCTTTTCGGAGCTTACGCGAGCCTCGATCTATACCTGGTCCGACCGGAAGCGACCCGACTTGACCCCTCGTTTCTACTGGCCTTTCTCCTGTTGCCTCAAACGGGCGTCAGACTACGCGCGTCGACCGCTGGCGCTTCTCTGCCCCGCATCGCCCGTGATGATATTGCCCAACTCGAGCTGCCCGACCTTCCGCTCGAACGGCAGCGCGCGATCGGTCAGCTAGCACGCGCGCATCGAACCCATCGCGAGTTGCTGATCCACCTGGCTGAGCGCCATGCGACGGCGGCCGATCTTCAGATCCTGGAAGCGCTTCGCGTTTCAACCGAAAGATAAACCTATGCCTACCATTGACGACATTAAGAACTCCGTCTGGTCTGCCTGCGACACCTTCCGCGGGACGATCGATGCCACTCAATACAAAGACTATATCCTTGCTCTTCTATTTTTAAAGTACATTAGCGACATCTGGAAAAAGCACTATGACGAGTTTGCTGAAGAATATTGGGACGATCCAGTCGATGTCCGCGAGCTGAGGATCCGTCGCAAGCTTGAGCGTGAGCGGTTCAAACTCAAGGAAGTTGAAGTCCGTAACAGCAAGGGCGAGGTCATCGACCGCTTTCTCAGTTCCTTTGACAGCCTCTTTGAACGACGCGCGAACGACAACATCGGAGAGCTGATCAACATCGCGCTGGATGGCATTGAGCAAGCTAACGATCCCAAACTGAAGGGCGTTTTCCGCAATATTGATTTCAACTCGGAGGCTAACCTCGGACAGACCAAGGACCGCAATCGGCGGCTCGAAACGCTGTTGAAGGACTTCGGCAAGGCTGCCCTCGATCTCCGCGACATCAAAGAAGACGTCATCGGTGAAGCCTATATCTATTTGATTGAACGCTTCGCCTCGGACGCCGGGAAGAAGGCAGGTGAATTCTTCACGCCTCGCCGCGTGTCGGAACTGGTGGCAAAGCTGGCCGCGCCTAAGGAAGGCGCTCGTATCTGCGACCCCGCTTGTGGCTCAGGTGCCCTACTGCTGCGCGCCGGCGAAGAGGTCGGCAGCAAGAACTTCCGCTTGTATGGTCAGGAATCTAACGGGCAGACGCGAGCGCTCGCGCGGATGAACATGTTCCTGCACGGACAAGACAGTGCGCGCATCGAGTGGGGCGACACGCTCAACAACCCTCTCCTTCTTGAGGGCGACCATCTCATGCGGTTCGACACGGTGGTCGCCAATCCGCCATTTAGCCTCGACAAATGGATTGGAGATGGCGCGAGCAACGATCCCCATCGCCGCTTCGCTCGCGGATTGCCGCCTAAATCGAAGGCCGATTACGCGTTCATCCTGCACATGCTGGCAGTCGCGCGCCCGGCGGAAGGCCGCGTAGCCATCGTGGCTCCTCATGGAGTTCTATTTCGAGGAGGCGCGGAGGGGCGAATCCGCGAAAGCTTGGTGAGAGAGAATTTGCTCGACGCGGTGATTGGATTGCCCGCGCAGCTTTTCCCCACCACCGGCATTCCCGTGTGCATTCTCATCTTTGATCGCTCGCGTGAGAGCGGCGCCATTCGCGAACACGTTAGAGACGTACTTTTCGTTGATGCGAGCCGCGGCTTCGATCCCGGTAAAAAGCAAAACGAGCTTTCTGAAGGTCATCTTTCCGCGATAGTGGATACTTATCAGACGCGGAGCAGCATCCCCAAATATTCGTATGTCGCTACGATAGACGAGATCATTAAAAATGACTTCAATCTCAACATACCTCGGTATGTCGACACCTTCGAGCCTGAGCCGGAGATCAACCTCCAAGCCGTACAAGACGAGATCAGAGGGCTTGAGGAACAGCTCGCGTCCGCCAGGGCTGAAATCAACGACCACCTTGTCGCACTTGGAATTCGCCCATGACCGACCTCCGCAATCTTGAGATGGCGGACGAGTCCGATGAGCTCACCACCATTTTCGAACAAGACGAGAGCCGTATCGTTTCGGCGCTTCCTCCCAGTGTACAATTGGGCATACCCAAGCTGGGCAAAACGCCTGCTAATTGGCGACGCTTTCACTTAGGCGATGTCTTGAGGATCGTGGAGCGACCAGCCAACCTGGTCGACAATAAAGTCTATCAACTCGTAACTGCCAAGCGCAGCCGCGGGGGCATCGTTGGGCGTGAAGCGCTGCGGGGCGATCAGATCAAAACGAAAACGCAGTTTTTTGTGCTTGAGGGAGATTTCTTGATCTCAAAGCGGCAGATCGCTCATGGAGCCTGTGGCCTTGTTCCGCAGGAACTCGATGGAGCGATCGTCTCAAATGAATATACCGTTCTCCACACCTCGGAACATCTGGATCCAGATTACCTTAGATTACTTTCCCATACGATTTATTTTCAGCAGGCGTGCTTTCAGTCAAGCATCGGTATCCACGTCGAGAAGCTGTTATTTCGTATCGACGATTGGTTCAAATGGGAGATCGATCTGCCACCAATCGCCGAGCAACGGCGCATCGTCGCCCTCCTGAGCAAGTGGGATCGAGCGATAGACACTTACGAAAACTTGACTCGAGCGAAGGGCCACCGTTTCGAAGCCGCCCTTGCGCAGCTTATTGGTAAGGCGCAGTCGGAGCGGGAACCTCCCAGCGGGTGGCACAGGTCGGAACTGACCGACCTTGCACGCATCCGTTCTGGTGGAACGCCGGCAAAGACTGATGGTCGCTTATGGGGTGGGACCCTACCTTGGGTTTCCGCCAAAGACCTGAAGACGTTCTACTTGACCGATGCTACTGAAAAGTTGAGCGAGTTCGGCGCAACCAAGGCCAGTATAGCCGCGTCCGGAACAGTTCTGATCCTCGTTCGGGGCATGGGCCTCTTCAAAGACATCCCCATCGGCGTCACAACGCGCGATTTTGCCTTCAATCAGGATATCAAAGCCCTCGTCACCGGTGCCGAGATGAATGCGCGCTTTTTGGCATATGCCCTAAAGTCACGCCGAAGAGCCCTGATGAGCCGCGTCGATAGTGCCGGACACGGCACCGGGCGGTTATCAACTGACTTCCTTGAGAGTCTTCCGATTACCTACCCAAGCCCGGAACTCCAGGATAAGATCGTAAATAGTCTCGATCTCGTGCAGCACGATTTTACGCTTTCGTCGCGCGTTCACGCCCGGATGGTTCTGCAGAGAAAAGAGCTAATTCTCCAGCTACTAGACGGTGCCTCGCGGAGAATAGCGCGTCTTCCCTCGGCGCTAGCGACCGAAGAACCCTCCATCCGTTTCCAGATAGCGCGATGAACGACTCTCCCGCATTCGCACTTTCCGAAGCAGGCGGAGCCCAACTCGCTGCACTCGCGACACTTTCAAGTCTCGGCTGGCACTATGTACCCCGAGCGCAGGCCGATCGTCTGCGCAGCGGGCGTAGAAGTGAAGTCTTCTTAAACGACATCTTGCGTTCGCAGCTTGCCAGGCTGAACAATATCACCTGGCGAGAACGGCGCCACCTGTTCTCGGAAGCAAACATCGAAACAGCAATCCGGCGACTGTCAGGCATCAGGTATGACGGTGTGCTTCGAACGAACGAGGTCGTGACCGACCTTCTCCAGCTCGGCATCGCTCTGCCTCAGACAATCGACGACACGGCTCGCGAATGGCCTTTCCGCTATATCGATTGGGACGACTGGCGCGCGAACGCCTTCCACATGACGGCAGAGTACCCGGTGGAGTGGCCCGGCGGGGGATCGATACGACCCGACTTGGTACTATTTGTGAATGGTATCCCGCTCGCCGTGATCGAGGTGAAATCGTCACGGGAAAAGACCGAACAAGGCATCACGCAGACCATCCGCAACCAAAAGGCCGACGTAGGCTGCCCGAATCTGTTCTTCTCGGTCCAACTCGTCCTTGCGGCGAACTCCCATGAGCCGCGCTACGCGACGGTCGGCACGCCGCTAAAGTTCTGGTCGAGCTGGAGAGAGCGGGAAGACGCCCCCGACTTCGCTAGGAAAGTGGTCGCCCGTTCGCTCGACTCCATCGAAGCCAAGCAGATATTCGACGACTTCGGCCCGCACCGTCGGCGCTTCGAAGCCCAAGCTGAACAGGGTCGCGAAGCGACACGACTGGACGAGACCCTCGTCGCCCTCTTCCGGCCGGAACGCCTCTTGGACATGGCGCGGCGCTTCACCCTATTCGATGGGCCAGTGAAGAAGGTCGCGCGCCACCAGCAGGTGTTTGCGATCAACAGCGTGCTCGGACGTGTCCAGAATCTCGAAAACGGCCGCCGGGCCGGCGGCGTCGTCTGGCACACGCAAGGGTCGGGTAAGTCGCTGACCATGGTCATGCTCGCCCGCACCGTGACCGCCGCCGTTAAGGGCGCGCGCCTCGTGCTCGTAACAGACCGTACTGACCTCGACGACCAAATTGCCCGCACTTTCGCAGCCACCGGACTTGCCCCTCAGCGCGCCCGAACCGGCGAGCACCTCATCGAGTTGATTGAGGAGCGCGCCCGAGTGATCACCACAGTCATCCACAAATTCCGTGCGGCGCTCGGCAAGCGGCGTGTTGTCGACCGAAGCAGCGACATTTTCGTGCTCGTCGACGAGAGCCATCGGAGCCAGTACGGCGACCTCGAAAGCCTTCACGCCCGCATGCGTGAGGTCTTTCCACAGGCGTGTTTCATCGGCTTCACTGGCACGCCGATCGCCAAGCGCGAGCGGAATACCTTTCGCCAGTTCGGACCGCTCTTCGACCCGGTCTACTCGATGCGCGACGCGGTGGGCGATGGCGCCGTTGTTCCTCTCCTCTATGAAGGCCGACACGTCGAGGAGGACGTCGACGAACAGGCGATCGACATCTGGTTCGACCGCGTCACCCGTGGCCTGTCCTCTGCCCAAGCGAATGACCTGAAGCGCAAAATGAGTCGTCCGCGCGCAGTAGCCGGCGTCGCCTCGCGGCTAAAATGCATTGCGTTCGATGTCAGCCAGCACTTCGCCGAACACTTCCAGGGTTCGGGCCTGAAAGGCCAACTCGTGGCCCCCTCCAAACGGGACGCCATCATTTTGAAGCGTTTGATCGACGAGTTCGGTGAAATCAGCGCCGAAGTTATCATCTCTGCTCCCGATCAGAGAGAAGGCGACACGGACATTGACGAGGGGGTAGACGACGTTGTCGTCGCGTTCTGGCGTCGCATGATGGCGCGGTACAGAGGCGAGGAAACCTACAACAAAGGAATCATCGACGCCTTCAAGGGACCAGGTGACCCTGACCTCCTGATTGTGGTCGACAAGCTGCTGACCGGTTTCGACGCACCACGCAACACGGTCCTTTACCTCGCCAAGCCTTTAAAAGAGCATGGACTGCTGCAAGCGATCGCCCGTGTGAACCGTATTTTCGACGAAGACGGCGCACCGCCGAAACCCTTCGGCTACATCATCGACTATTGTGGGGTTCTCAGAAATCTCGGTGACGCCCTGAGCGCGAACGACGCACTCGCGGCCTTTGACGATGAGGATTTGGCGAAGGCTTTGACCGATGTGGCAGATGAGGCCCGTCGTCTGCCGTCGTTGCACGCAGCGCTCCTCGATTTGTTCAGCGGGGTCGCGAACCGCTTCGACGAGGAGGCCTACGCCAAGGCGTTGATCGACGAGGCGCTGCGGGAAGAGTTCTACCGCAGGCTTGGCCAGTTCTCGCGCTGTCTCACCGTTGCGCTGTCGTCGCGCACCTTCCAGGAGGAAACGCCGCCCGAGCGTCTCCAACGATGGCGGACTGACGAAAAACGTTTCGTGGCGCTCAGGGAGCATGTCCGGGCCCGCTACGCGGAGAAGGTAGATTGGTCAGACTATGAGCACCGCGTTCGGACGCTGCTTGATCAGCACGTGACTGCGCACGAGGTCATCACAGTTGTCGAGCCGCTGAATGTGTTCGACGAAGGCGCGATCGAGGCGGCACGCGCGGGTAAAACTCGCTCCGACGCTTCCATCGCCGACGAGATTGCTCATCGTGCCCTTCAGGTAATCGAAGAGAAATGGGAGCAGGATCCTGTCTTCTTCGAGAAGTTTTCCAAGCTCATCCGGGATGCTATCGACGCGTTCCGGAGAGGCCGTCTGGAGGAGAAGGCTTACCTGGCAGAAGTCCGCCGCCTCCGGGATTCCACCGAACGGCGCGAGGACGCTGACGATCCAACACCGGAAGCGATTCGCGGTAAGAGCCATGAAACCGCCTTCTGGGGTATCGCGCGTCGCGAGCTCGCGAAGGCCGGCTTCGATCGCGACGGCGTCGCCGTCGATATCGCGGAAGCGGTCACCCGGATCGTTGCTCAGCACCGCGTAATTGGCTGGCAAAGCGATCGGGACACCGAGAACCGAATCCGTAACGACATCGACGACTTCTTCTTTGATGAGGTGATCGGACGACGGAAACTCGCAGTCGACCCGAAGGTGCTCGACGCGATCATGGACGACGTCATCGCCTCGGCGCGCGTGCGAATGGCGGACGATGGCCGAATCCACTGACCTTGCGTTTGAATGGGGCGGAGCTTCGATCGCCTTCTCGGTGGAACGGTCCGAGCGGCGTACTTTGCGCATTGTGGTGACGCCCGATGGCGAAGTCGTAGTTTCCGCCCCGACGCACGCGCAGGACGCCGACATCGTCAACCGGGTGCGGCGCCGCGGTGCCTGGATCGTTCGTCAGCAAGCCCGGTTTGACCGCTGGCGACCTCGCACGCCCATGCGGCAATACGAAAGCGGCGAGACGCACCTCCTGCTCGGACGACCATACCGGCTGCTCTGCGAGCCCAATCCAGCGATGAGCGTCCATATCGATGGTGATCGGCTGGTTCTCCGGCTGCCGGAAGACAAGGGGCTGGTAGCGAAGAGAACCCTGCTTCGGCACTGGTATGGCCTACACGCCCACCGCATCTTCCCTGAGCGGTTGACTGCCGTTCTGCCGCCCTTTGAAAGACTTGGTATCGAGCGACCTCGGCTTCTCATCCGCCAGATGACGCATCGATGGGGCAGCTTCACGGCCAAACGCGCGCTCATCCTCAATCTCGAGCTAATCCGCGCGTCGCCTTCATTGATAGACTACGTCATCGCCCACGAGCTTTCACACGCCTTACATCCTGATCACGGCGCCGGGTGGCAAGATTTGTTGAGTCGGGTGATGCCGGATTGGCATAGCAGAAAGGACGAGTTGGAGCGCGAACTGCTCTGATGGGCGCGCGCCTGAAGGATAGGTGGGGAGACAGGACATGCTTACACTTGAAATCTTCGATGACGGCGGTGTTTTCCGTCATGGCGATGGTTATGAACAGATCGTCGAGGAACTGGATGACGCGCTTGATCAGCGCGACGGCGGGACGCTCGCGCCTGTAAAGTACCTCAAGACGCTGAAGGCGCTGGTCGATCGTCACCCCCACTTCATCGATGGCTATGCCCACTTGGGCAATGCACTCATGGAAGAAGGCAAGCCCAAGCTCGCACTGCAAGCCTGCCTTCATGGTCTGGACGTCGGTGAGCGCGCGATCCCCGCCAGCTACGCCGGTTCGATCGAATGGGGCTTCCTGGAAAATCGCCCCTTTCTGCGCGCGGCGCATGGCGTTGTCCTTTCGCAGCTCCGGCTTGGCCAGCGCAAGGATGCTCTACGGCTGATGGAGAGGATGCTTGCCTGGAATCCGAACGACAATCAGGGCATCCGCTACCTGATCGGTCCGGAATATCTACGCGCCGGTGAAACGGCAAAGGCCCAGCGCTTTTTCACGGATGAAGCCCCACACTACCCGCCTTATCACTATGAGCATGCCCTGCTGCACCTGAAGGCCGGTGACCCCATCTCTGCCGCGACTAGTCTACGCCATGGTTTTGTCGCAAACGGCTATATCGCCGAGATGTTGTCCGGGAACCCCGAGCCGGCGGCGCTTGCGATCTGGCACGGCTCGAACCTTGCCGAACCGGAGACGGCTCGCGACTATCTGAACCAGTACGGCGACCTATGGCAGCGAACACCGGATGCTGTCGCCTTTGTACGCTGGCTGCACACGCATCCCAAAGTTCTCGCCGAAAGAGCCGCGGTCCTCGAATGCCAGGAGGCGCTGTTGTGGGAGCACGACTTTAAAAAACGGCAGGCGCTGGGCTTGAAAGAGGAGGCAGCACGCGCGCGGATCGACGATGTCCTTTCGGCGGATATCGTTCGGAAGAAGGCCGACCGCCATGGGCGGCCGATAGAACCATGGCGATATCAACGCACGCGTTTTTGAAGCCTTGATTACGGTGCCCCGCTTCATGGTTCTCGGGTTCGTCCCCGTAACCATCTAAGCCGCGCGACGTTGTTTATGAGGCGGATCGGTGATCGGAAAAAATCATATTTGACCGATAATCGTCAATAGTTCGCCAAATATGACTTAAAGACTGCGCGCCATTTGCACCTCATCACCGACGAAAGCAGCCTCATAGTCGCGCGCCGGCGCGCCAGAGACGCCAACCTGTCTGAAGGCCTCCCGCCATCCGTCCGAAACGCGCTGCGCCATTGTCCGGATCATCTCCCGTGCCTCGGCCTCGGGGATCTCGAAAAACGCGCAGGCTTCCAGTGCGAGGTTGATCGACCGATCATGGGCTCCGCCCTCGAGGATCGCCGTCTCGAGATGCGGGTTGCGATCCGGCGCCGGATTGACGTCGAACACCGGCGATAACCGCCACCGACCCGCCCCGACATAGAGGAAACCATGGTTCTTCAGGTGATCGTCCTTGTTTGACACGAGGATCGTGAAAATCACACGTCTGTAAAGCTCGCGGAAATCGTCAGAGGGATCGGATGAACAAGACCGCATGAAATCGACGATCTCTGTATAGGAACCCAGTTCTGCGCCCGTCTTGCCGAGCGCGGTACGCGCGGAGATGTAGGGAATCCGTGCGGACCCGCGCCGGTCGAACCGTTTGATCAGCGCCACCGGAAACGGCGTGTCGGCCAACTCCAACCGTGTCTCGGGCGTGCGGATACCGCAGGCGGCCGCCAAGCGCAGCGTCGCGACCTCGACGCGCTCGATCGGCTGCTGATCGTGGACCGAGGTGAACTTCGCCAGCCACAGCGCACCGCCGTCCCTGACATTGGCTTTGGGGCGAGCGCCGCCGGAGCCGCCCGCGCCGGCCAGCGCCTGCATCTCCTCGGGCGAGATTTCCTTGCCCTGCTCATAGGCTCGCGCGATCACCGTGATGGTTTCCAGATCGACCAGACGCGGAACGGCGTCCGCCGCCTTGCCGCGAATGACCTCTCCCTTGTCATCCAGAAAGCGCAACGCGCCTTGCCGGCAGGTATCGTCGGAAAGCGTCAGATATTCGAATTCGTTGAGACCATTGCCATAGGCACGTTCGAGCAGCCTGCGCCCCCAACTGTCCGGGGCGGCATCGGCGAAAACGCCGGCCAATGCGTCGCGCATGTTGCCGGGCTGCCCGGACGTGTGGAACGGGCCGGCCTCGAGAGGGAAATCGGGCTGTATGGCGAAGGCGCGCGGGTTTTCGATCCATTCGGCGCCATAGGCGAAGGTCGAGAATTGCCGCGGCCCGGCATGGGTGAAACGCAACTGGCCCACCGATGTTCGGCCTTCGCCAAGTGCGACATGGGCGACGAAATCGGCCATCAGAAGGAAGCCCCATCAGGGTCGACAACGTCCTGTCGATCCTGCCCTTCGTCCGTCTGAGCCTTCTGCTTTTTCAGCCTTGCCGCGAAGGAGCGGCCCCGCCGCGGTCCGTGCTCCGCTGTTAGAGCCAGCCCCAGATCGTCTTTGCGGATATCGATCAGGTCAGCGAGCCGCTCCAGAAGGCCCAGCACAACGAGAATGTCGGCAAGCGTTCCAATGGCGACACCGGGATCACCCCGTTCGAGGCGGGCGATGGAACTCGGCGAGGTTCCTGCGCGCACGGCGAGATCCGCTACGGCGATACCACGCCGCAGACGCGCGTTGCGGATATCCCGGCCCAGTCGTTCCAATGCTGGCTTCGCCTTGGGAGAACCCATTTCAATTACCCATATTTGACGCAATAAAATGCATTAATGATCATATATGACTAATTAGGTCCATGGTCAAGATTCCGGTCCGTGCCCGCTCGGGCCACAATCGCCTCGCTTTGGAAACCTGCGACAGGCGAGCGCGGACTGAGGCGCCCATATTCTTGATCTCAGCTATTGGCGGTCAGCGCCTCGAGATAAGGCCGGATGACCGTGGCGACCGATCCGCGCTCGGCCTGCCTGGCGATCTCGCCCGGCGTCGTAATGCGCTGGAGCAGCGCTTCCTGAAGGCCTTCGATCGCCACCGACAGCCCGATCTTGTTCCGATACCGGAAGCAATCGGCGATCGTCTTTGCAACGCCGAAGACCTTCACAGTCACCCCCTCAATTAGATGGGCCTCAACACCCTCCGCCAGCAGACGATCTGTGAAACGCACCAGCCGAATGGGCGTACCATCGGGTTTCGGGGACCAGTCCTTCTGCCCCACGGCGAGCCAAACCTGCCTCGGCAGTTGATCGGTCAGCCCGTGGAACGCCAGGGCCGAAACGAGGCAGACTACGCCCTTGGGGGCCCGCTTGGCGACCTCTGCAAGACTGTGGTGGACGTCGAGGGGCGCGTTGGAAAGCTGATAAAGTCCGCGCGCGAGCCGAAGCACCTCGCCGTCACGTTCCATGCGGCTCATGGTGGCGGCTGTGGCGCCCGCCTCGCGCAGCTCTGCCAAGCGCGCAATTCCGCGTGCGGTCAGCACGGTATGGGCGATCCGGCGTTGGGACATGGATGTTGGCACGATACGGAAACTTGGAACATAGAGCCTATTATCTGAGGATTTGTATCACTTTTCGTAGGGTGAGGAAAGGACGGAGGACGTCCCCACCGGGAGGGGAAAGCCTTCCCCTGCGTCCGAGCCTTGCGTCTCGGTCGACCCCTTCTGCGGGGAGACCCCGCAACGCCCCCTGAGAGTGAGAGTGCGGAGGGATTGTCCGTGACGGGTTGAGGGCTGGAGAAGAGGTCTCCGGCGCCCGTCATGGAGATTGGTCCCATGACCCAGGTTTCAGTTCTCGACGCGCACCGCGACACCGGCGGCGGCTATAAGGTTGATGTCGGCCGCGGCGAGCGGATCGGCCGCGTTTCGTCAGAGTGGTTCTCACGCCCGGCCGACGAGCGATATCTGTCACTGTCCGATCTGGCGCATTCCGTTCGCGACCGCGCCGATCGTAGCCGGACGCGGGTGGTGGAGAGTGCGCTCATCCACGTCGAGGCGAACCGCAACGACCCGGAACGGCTAGCGCTGATCCTGCCGGGCACCGATGCGGCAATCGCGCCGACACACTGGTCCTTCGGCCAGCTCGCCAGCATGGTCGGTGCCCCCGCTGCCTATCTTCGGCAGCTCCCAGCCGCACTTGCCGCCATCAACCTGCAATACGGCCTGACCTCCCATCGGGCCGAGCAGATCAAGACACTCGAAACCGGTACTGGCCGTGTCGAACTGCGCGCCGTCACTGGCCCGGACTATGGCCGCATCTACGATCACGAACTGGTCGAGGCGGTGCAGCGCATTGCCGGCAACGGCACGGGCGACACCCGCTGGAAGGTGCCGGGCGTGCTCGATTGGTCGACCGGGATCTACAATCCGCGCGTCGACATCACCAAGGATACGACCACGCTCTATGCCTCCGACCGGGACGTCTTCCTGTTCCTGGTCGACGACCTGAATCCCATCGAGGCCGGCCGACTGCCGGACGGATCGCCCGACCTCTATTTCCGGGGCTTCTATTGCTGGAATTCCGAGGTCGGCGCCAAGACGCTCGGCATGGCGAGCTTCTATCTGC
>CAYSJM010000053.1:0-15611 GCA_964431385.1 uncultured Ignavibacteriaceae bacterium
TATGAGCCAACATTTACGCCTTTGTCTGTGAAGCTGTATTCTTTGGTTGAGGTTGAAGAACCTGCACCGGAGATGAAACCGATATTTGCAAACTCACCATTAGCTGATTTTCTTTCAACATAGAAACCCTGGTTGTTGGTTTCTGTAGCTGTTGACCAGCTAAGCTGTACATCTGACCCTGTTGAGGTTGCACTGAAAGCTGAAAATTCCACAGGAACAACAACACCACCGGCTGTAACATCATCAATAAAGAAGGATGCACCGTCAGCAAGATTGTTAGCAACAACTTCTCTGAAAGCAATGTAGATATTTGAGCCTGCAGGAACTGCCGGAACCAAAGCATACGATTTTAATACCCAACCCGAATCAGCGGCTGTATAAGCTAAATTTGCGAGATTTATTGTAAAAGCTGCAGTAGATGAGTTAGTGGTAGTTGAAATCTTGATATCAAGGTTGTCAAGGTATGTTCCAAATTTTCTAATCCAGAATTTCAAAGAATCGCCGGCTTGCACATTCATAAGCTGTGGTGTGATCAACCATGTATCGTTTGCGGTTGCTCCACCAAACTGATATGACATAAATGCCATTCCGGTTCCGGTGTTACCTGGATAGTTGATAATTGTACCACCATTCCAACCCGGAATAGGTGTTGTACCAACTATACCTCTGTCCCAACCTGTTCCACCGTCGGGTGTTAATTTAGCCCAACCGGCTGGTGGAAATGTAGCACCTTCAAAATTTTCGTTGATTGAATTGGTGCTCTCTACCCAAGGTCCTTTAACAAATTCAGGATTTTCTGACTTGGCACCGCGTTTGGTGTTAGTGTTTTTTTCCTGAGCTTGAGCGAGAGTGAAAACGAAAACTGATAACATGAAAATACTGAAGATTTTTTTCATGGTTTGTTCCTTTTGTTGATGATGAGATTATTGATTTTAAAATTAGTGTCGGGGGACGATATACAAATTCGAATTTCAAATAAATTCCTGACTAATATTACGGTTTTTTTTTTAACTGTCCAAATTTTTTAAAGATTTTTCATTTACTTTCTCATTTTTTTTGACATTTTGACTACATTGGTACCATATTATTTCCATATTTATTAGTAAAAAATGTACGCTCAACGCTTAAAAGCCGGTCAGATATCTCTTTTTGTAGGTATCTCAATGTTAATCATGAAATTTGGTGCATATCTGCTTACAGGTTCTGCAGCCATATTTTCAGATGCCCTCGAATCAATCGTCCACATCGCTGCCACTTCTATGGCACTCTTCAGTATTATTTACACTTCCAAACCACCTGATAAGGAACACCCTTACGGGCACGGTAATATGGAATACTTTTCAGCAGGGGTTGAAGGACTTTTGATCCTGATTGCTGCTATCGGAATTATATATTATGCAACGATGGACATTATTTTCCCTCCAGAGATTAAAAAATTAGATATCGGTATGGGAATTATAGCCTTTGCAGGGCTGATAAATCTATTTCTGGGACTTTACCTCATCAGGACGGGGAAAAAAACAAATTCGCTGATACTTGTTGCCGATGGTAAACATGTTCTTACCGATTCCTATACCAGTCTTGGCGTCATTATCGGTCTTGTCATAGTTTTCTTTACCGATTTCGCTATTATTGATCCACTTTTTGCAATTTTTGTCGGATTGAACATCATTTATACCGGTTACAAACTCCTCAGGGAGGCATTTGGAGGTCTAATGCATGAAGCAGACCCCGCAACAGTCTCCGGTGTTTCTAATGAAATAATCTCGTTAAGAAGAGAAGACTGGATTGATGTTCATGAATTAAGATGCAGGCGTTCAGGTAGTTTTATATCCATCGATTTTCATCTGATACTCCCCTTTTACCAAACCATTCGGGAAGCACACGATGAAGAATCGAGAATAAAAAATGATCTTCGTGAAAAATTCAGCGAATCTGAAGTGAAGATACACTTCGACTATTGTCAACCCAAATTGTGCAAATATTGCTCCTATGCAAATTGCAAGGAGAGAACCGCGGAATACACAGTAAATTTTGATTGGAACGAAGAGAAAACTACCGGTCGCCCAATTTACGAATTTTAATTTAACAATCTAACAGGACTTTTTATGCCTGATCTGAGTGTAAACTATCTAAATCTAAAACTTAAAAATCCGGTGATTGCGGCATCATCGGGACAAACTAAAACCCTCGATAATCTGGTTAAACTTGAGGAAAACGGTGTAGGAGCCGTTGTGTTAAAAAGTTTTTTCGAGGAGTCCCTCACAAAATCACAGAGTTTTGATCCAGCTGAGAACTACCACCCTGAGATTTACGAATATTTTGGGTATGAACATGATAAATATTTTGGTTTAAAGGATTACTGTGAGCTCGTTGCCAAAGCTAAATCAAGGCTTTCAATCCCCATTATTGCGAGTATTAATTGTGTTGGTGCTGATTGGTGGTTCAGATTCTCGGAGCAGCTTGAAGCTGCCGGTGCCGATGCTATCGAGTTAAATGTATTCAACTACGCGTCTTCAAAGAATTTCGCATCCCCCAATATTGAAAAGATTTATCTCGATATAGTCAAGGGGGTAAAGAATTCTGTAAAAATACCGATCGCAATTAAAATTGGTCAAAATTTCAGCAGTATCCCCAATTTTATCTCCTCCCTTGAACGAAATGGAATTAATGGAATAGTCCTGTTTAATCGGTTCACCGATCTGGATATCGACATCAACACTTTCAAATTTAAGACTTCGTTTGAATTCAGCGATAGACATGAGTTTTTTGTGCCGTTGCGTTGGATTGCCATTTTATATAGACAAGTGAAGTGCAGTCTTAGTGCATCAACAGGTGTAAAGAGTCATGAAGAGATAATTAAGTTTCTGCTCGCCGGTGCCTCAACGGTACAATTGGCATCTGTTATCTACCAAAAAGGACCCGGGGTAATCGCTGAGATGCTGAATGAGATTGAAAAATGGATGGGTGAACATGGAATTGATAAACTTGCCGGGATTAGAGGCAAATTGAGTTTCTCACAGGATGCAGAAGGGATAGCCAACTATTACATGAGGTCTCAATTCATGGAAAAAATCAGCGAAGTGGAATAGACTACAAAAGTTCTATAATTCTTCCTTATATACAAAATAATTTTGCGGGAGCGTTTTTATGAACTCTTCCGCATTTTTTTTGTCGTTGAAGATTCCAAAAACGGTTGAACCACTTCCACTCATCAACGAGAAATCCGCTCCATTCTCATAAAAATTATTCTTGAGATTTGCTATTTCAGGGTGATTTTGAAAAACCGATTCCTCAAAAGTATTCTCAACAGAGTGCCTTAATTCATTGTAATTCAAGTACTTTGACTCATTTAACTCAAGCAGATTGAAGCCTGCTTTATGAGGTGTACAGTTTTTATAAGCCGGTCCCGTAGCAACATGTATTCCCGGATTCACCACAACCAGCTCTCCCTTCAATTCAAAATCAATCGGTTGAAGGCGTTCTCCCCGCCCCGTCCCAAATGAAGGTACAGGATGAATAAAGAACGGGACATCAGATCCAAGTTGTGCACCGAGGAGCATCAATTCAACTTTGGTGAGTTTTAAGTCGAATAAATCATTTAGTCCGAGAAGTACTGATGCAGCATTGGAAGAACCCCCACCAAGCCCGGCTCCCATAGGGATTCTTTTAATCAATTTTATTCTACAGTGAAATTCTCTTCCTGTTTGGGCCTCCATCAACTTTACGGCTTTGTAAACGAGGTTGTTCTCAGGTTTGAGATTAAGATCGACACTGTCGGTTTCGATCAACAAATGATCACATTCCCGCATTGTTATTTCATCGCAGAGTTGCAAGGGATAAAAAATAGTCTCGATGTTATGAAATCCATCTCCCCGCCTTTCCGTAATAAAAAGTCCAAAATTTATTTTTGCAGGCGAGTTAATAATTAATTTCATTTCAAGTTTCCCAATAATGTTTACTTATTCAATTTTTTTGCTGCTTCAAGAACGGCATTATACATCCCGTCCAAATCTATTTGATCGATGCACTCCAGCTGGTAAGGGCAACTTTTTTTCCAACAAGGAGCACATTCAAGTTCTTTTGGATAGAACATAACCCCATGATCGTAAAGGTCAATTTCAGTCCAACAACTCAATCCGAACCAGGAGACTATATATTTTTGAAGAGCGATGCCGAGGTGCATACCAAAGGAATCTCCCGTCACTATAATATCAGCGAGAGCCTCATACACAGCCCCCATTCGAACACCTTCGTTTGTTGGAGTGCTTATCACTTCTAAAGGAAAGGCATTTGCGATTTCATGATTTCGTTCTGAATCCTCCGGTCCACCAAGCAGGATAACTCTGTAATCGGTTTCTTTTAACAATCTGTTGATTAATTTAATATGTTGATCAACCCTCATTTTTTTATTTGGAAATAGAGTTGAACAGCCTGTATTAAAGCCGATGATTATCTCATTTTTCTTAAATCCATATCTTTTTTTCAGAAATTCGATTTTTTCTTTTTCTTGCCCGGTAAGCTCAAAAACATATCTGTTTCTTTCATATTCCAGGTCAAGAGTCTCTGCAACATACTCTTGTTTAGTCCTGGTATTCACATGAAACTTAAGATGATCATCGAGCCCAAGTCTATAGTTGTACCAGGCACCCTCGTTAACAGGTACAATTTTACCGTCTGAGTTTAACCCAAATCCTTTCTTTTCAGTGGCATGAAGTGAATTGAGAAGTGCACAAGCACGGTGCGATTTGTCAAGATTTGCAACCATATCAAATTGCATATTGCGAAGTATGTTCAAAGTTTCAAAATTATAAACAAATACCTTCTCCAATAGAGGATTGTTTTCAAGAAGTGGGGCTGATATTTTATCGGTCACCCAAAAAATGGATGATACGGGGTATTTTTTCTTTAAAAGTGGAAGTTGAGCCGTTGTCATTATCACATCTCCCATGGCATCAAGATTGATTATCAGAATCTTTACACCGACAGGATTTTCTTCCTTGCAACCTTGTTCGAGGCAATTATGACCGGGAAAACAAGGTTTATAGCCATTAAAATTCTTACAATTTGGAATCTTCATAAAACTTAACTTCATTATTTAAAAATGTTTCAAACTTCTTAATTACTGTCTCCCAGGGAACATATTTTAGTGTTGGCTCCTTGGTAACAATTGCGTCGTATCTGGTATTGTAAGGATACCAGATTATATCCTCTGTATCATACTTAACATACAGTCCAAAAACAGGTACTGAATAGATTGAAGCGAGATGAACGGTGGCGGTATCTGGGCTAAACAACAAGTTTATTTTCTCCAACATCGCACAAAATTCACCAAAATCGGGTGTGTAATATGTTCTTTCGGAATAAGGATCAATTTCCAAACTTAATTTAATATCTCTCGTTGAACATAACAACAGATATTCAATTTTTCTCTCTTTCAGATATCTCACAAGTCGTCTAAAATTCTCAGTTCCCCAATATCTCGCCATACTTCCTGCTGAAATATTGATTCCAACAACAAAATCACCCGGTGAAAATTTGGAATCAAAGTATTTCCGTGTAACTGAGAAGTTTTCTTCTGACGGATAATACCTTATTTTATGAGCTTCCAATTCAGATTCATTCGGAAAGAGGTCAATTCGTTTCTCAAAAAGTTCAGACAGTGCAAAAGCTCGTTCAATGACATGGTGCTTTACCGAATCGAGTCGTGGAACCAGATTGGTGTAGAGTGCACGATTTTCTTTATCAAGTCCCGCAATATATTGAATTTTCAGCTTGGATAAAATATAGCTAACCGTTACTGAGACATCGTCATGCAAATCGAGCACTACGGAAAAACCCGATTTTTTAAGTAGTCTGATTAATTTCTTCGTCCCGTTTTTCCCCTTTTCAAAAACAATTATTTCATCGATATCGGGATTGTTTCGAAAAACGAAGTGATTATGTCTGTCAGCAAGTACCGAGATGCTACAACCGGTGTTCTTTTTAATTGCATGAATCAGGGGAGTTACGACAAGTGCATCACCAATTCTGTTTAACCTTATGCAGAGTACCTTCTCCCCTTTTTGGAGTTCAATTTTTGAATCAAGCTTTTTTCTTTTACCAAAAAAAAGAATCCACTTCAAGAAAACCAGTTTAAAGAATATCTCAATTTTTTTCATCAGGGGTCATAATTATATTGTTTTTTTGAATCAAAGAATCAATTTTTTTCATAATTCTTTCGATTGGGAGTTGCAGAAAGCATTCATGATTTCGGTTGCAAACCAACAAATTGCAACAGATACATTCCAATTCATCGAGTCTGATTGTTTCATGTTTATTTCCAAAAGGTCCCTGTAGTGCAGGATCAGTTGGACCGTGAAGTGCAAGCACTGGTAGTCCGAGCGAAGAAATCAGGTGCATCGGGCCGCTATCATTCGCGATTGCCAGTTTACACTTTTCAGCTATTGCTCCCATCTCAATAAATGTTGTTTTAGGAGCGAGAAGAGCACTCTCCCCCATCATTTTTTTTATTTCTTCTGCTTCCTCAAGGTCGCCTTTCCCCCAAAGAATTATGCTACGGGTACGGAATTTATCAAAAACTGTATTCCCGATTTCTGCAAACTTTACAGGATCACACCTTTTCGACTCCCAACCACCACCGGGGACCAAAGCGACATATTTTTCCTCTTGTTCAATCGAGGTGAAGTAATTTTCTGCAAATTTTTTCGCTTCGCGCGGAATAACAATAAGGGGTTCCTTCTGCTTAGCCGGAATTCCGATATTTTCAAGGAAATGAAGGTGTAAATCTCCTGCGTGATGCACTCCCCTCTCGATTGGACCAAACAAATTGTAAGCATATTTCCGACCACGGTATGGAAATCCTGCCCGAAATCTTGCACCGCTCGCAAAAGTTATCTGTGCAGATTTTGGATTTGAATATAGATCGAGAACAAGATCATATTTGTTCTTGCGAATTCTAAAAATTTGTTTAACTATCTCAAATTTATCTTTAGTTCCAAAGATTAAAACCTCATTAATAAAGGGTATTTCATTCAGAAGTGGTGCAGATGGTTTCTCAGTTAAAAAGTCGATTTTTGCATTTGGAAACATCTCTTTTATGTTCTTCAATACAACCGTGCTGAGAATTACATCACCGATTCCTTTGAATTTTATCAATAAAATTTTCTTTACAGGAGATTTTGGGGTTAGCATGGCTGATTTTCTTAACCTTGTTCATATATTTCACCGTTGCAAATCTATAAATTCTAAATTAGTTATACAATTATTGAAGTGCCCAATGCCCACTGTACTGGAAATTTTAGATAAATCTACTGCTTTTTTGAACGAAAAGAGGATAGAATCACCCCGCCTAAACGCTGATCTGTTAATGGCTCATGTTCTAAGCTGTAAACGACTCGACCTTTATCTCATGTTCGATCGCCCGTTAAAGGAAGATGAACTCGAAAAATACAGAGAATTTATCCGACGAAGAATTAAGTTTGAACCACTTCAGTATATTGTGGGAAGCGTAGATTTCTTTGGGCTGAATATCTCAGTTACTCCGGCTGTATTGATCCCGCGACCCGAAACAGAGCTATTGGTGGAGATAATAATAGAAGAGAACAAAGGGTTGCAGAACCCCAAAATTTTAGATCTCGGCTCAGGAAGTGGGAATATATCGATTGCTCTTGCAAAGGCTTTACCCGATTCACGGGTTTTTGCACTCGACATAAGCAAAGAATCTATTGAAGTCGCAAAAAATAACGCAATGGAAAATCGTGTTGAAAATATAGAATTCATCAATTCAGATATGTTTGATTTTATGAGCTATTCGAGCCATAACCACCGGGAATTCGACCTGATAGTATCCAATCCACCCTATGTGTCCGAATCTGATTACAAAACGGTTCAAGAGGAGATTCTTCGTTATGAACCATCGATTGCTGTTACAGATTTCTCTGACGGCTATAAATTTCACTCGAAAATTATCAAAAATGCGGGTAAAATGCTTAAACCTTCAGGTAAGGTTTATCTCGAAATGGCTCTTGGACAGGACGAATTATTAAAAGATATGATGATTGAAGAGGGTTACTCCGGTGTAGAGATTTACAAAGACTACAGTAAAATCTGCAGATTTATAAGAGGGGTAAAAACCGCATGAGAGCACTTGTACAGAGAGTTTCTGAAGCAGGCGTTTATATAATCGAACCGCCTTATTCCGCTGAAACAGGTGCCGGAATGGTCATCCTGCTTGGTGTTAAAGAAGGTGATTCAGAAAAGGATGTGACTTTCACTGCTGATAAATGTGCCAATTTGCGAATTTTTGAAGATAGTGAAGGAAAAATGAACATCTCGCTCAAGGAAACGGGCGGAGAAGTTTTGATTATTTCTCAATTCACGCTTTATGGAGAAACTGCAAAAGGAAACCGACCAAATTTTACCTCAGCGGCAAAACCGGAAGAAGCCAATACTCTGTACGAAGCATTCGTTGAAAGAATGAAAGAAAATCTGGGAAGTGAAAAAGTTAAAACCGGAATCTTTGCTGCCATGATGAGTGTTAAAATTATTAATGATGGTCCTGTCACTCTAATTGTGGAATCAAAATAATATGTCAGGGAAAAAATGCCGAGGTTCGATCTCACTTTTTTTTATTGACGGTGTTGGTATCGGTGAGCCTGACCCGTATAAAAATCCATTCTTTTTTTACCCGTTCAAAATTTTCAGAGAGTTCTTCAAGGAAACTCCGCATTTTGGAAGTGTGCCGTTGTTCACTGACAACTCTGCCCTTTTCCCAGTTGATGCCTCACATAATTTTCCGGGTTTCCCTCAGAGTGGAACCGGACAGCTCTCCATCTTTGGTGGATATGATGCGATTGCGTCGTTTGGCGGGCATTTTGGACCTTACGCACCGGTATCTCAAGTAGAGAGGATTCAGAGCTCAAATCTGTTCAAAGACACCGTCATTGCTGGTTATAAATTTGCGTTTTTAAACGCCTACCCAAGACCTTTCTTCAATTATTTGCGTAAAAAACCAAAAAGATTAAATGTAACTGCTCATTGTTTATTATCCTCAGGGATTAAATTCAATAACTCACGACAAGTGTATGATAAAAAAGCACTTACAGCCGAAGTGACAAACTATCGCTGGAGGGGGAAACTTGGGTCAAAAGTACCTGAAATCACACCCGAAGATGCCGGGAAAATATTTTTAAGGAACTCCAAAAAAGCAGATTTATCGGTCTTCGAATATTACTTAACAGACTATGCCGGACACCGAAGATATGATGGAAAAATCGAAGAAATATGTGAAATTATCGATCGATTTCTTCTCCACCTCCTTCAAAATCTGGACTATGAAAATGATACTCTGCTCGTTTGTTCCGATCACGGAAATTTTGAGGATATCTCAATAAAAACTCATACAAAAAATCCTTCCATGTTCATTTCTTCGGGGCGGCACTCAGCGGCGGCATACAAAGAGATTAAAAATCTCGCAGATATCACCCCATTCATCCAGAGGAAACTAAAGGAAAATGAGAAAACTGAGTCTTGACGACCTAAAGTTTTTCCCTGCCATTCCTTTTGCTTTTTCATTTTGCTGCGGCATTTTATTCACTGATTCCTTTCCCCAACCACTTTGGTATTCAGCTGCTCTATTCCTGATCGCATTGTTTTTCCTCATATTTCTCAAATTTAAAAATCTGCACAAATTGTCCATTCCTGTGGCTTTAATTGCGGGATTTGGTCTCGGTTCATTTTCCATTACAATTTCAAATAACTCTCAGATACTCGACCCGTTTCATACACATAAAATTTCCGACATGGAAGTGGTGGCGGAAATTGATGAGTTTCGCGAGATGAATCAAAATAAGATTTCCTTTACAGGTTTTATTTCCATTGCCACTTACGATTCATCTTACCATGCGGACTCGTCATCCAAGAAGCAAAAGAAAAGAGTCTCGATACAATTAAAAACTCCAATTCGCTTGATTTTTAGTATTAAAGATGTTGATGCAAAAAGGTTTTTTCAGTTAAAAAAAACTCTACTACCCGGGAAAACGATACAAGTATCGGGCATTTTTGCATTACCACTTGATGTCCGAAATCCCGGTGGATTCGATTATGCTGAATATTTAAAAAGAGAAGCGATATCAGGTTCATTTTTTGTTTATGCAGATTCCACAATCACCGTTTCCGGGGTCGAAGATTATTTCGAAGGAAAGATTTACGAATTGCGACAAAGTATCGGTGATCTGTTGGATCAACTTCATGATCCTGCCACCTCTGCTATTCTAAAAGGATTGATAATTGCAGATAGAAGTGAGATTGATGAGGAAACCGTTAACAGCTATATTGATACCGGAATTGCTCATATTCTTGCGGTTTCCGGTTTTAATGTTGGAATTATTTATTTGTTAACTCTGCTTTTGTTTCAAAAGATTAAGCCACACAGTCGATATTTTGAGATAATCGCCAGGATTACGGTTCTCTTTTTGTTCCTATTATTGACACAATTTCAGATTACAGTCACTCGGGCAGTGGTAATGTTTACTGTCCATTCCCTCCTTACATTTTCAGGGCGAGCAACAAACAGATGGAATACACTTTCGATTTGTATGATACTATTGCTGGTTTATAACCCACAAGATTTGTTCAGCACCAGTTTCCAACTTTCAGTTACGGCAGTGGCAAGTCTCTTTATTGCGGATTCAATTTATTCAAATTTTCACTATAAAATTGAATCTATTGCGATTGAGTTTTCGGCTTATTACAGGGATTATTTTGTCAAAATTGTAGGGTCGTATCTTTTCACCAATTTGACGCAACTGATAATAGTCTCGTTTTTTGTACAACTTTTCATGCTGCCATTTCTCCTGATTTACTTTGAGAAAATCACACTTTTATCACTACCAGCGAACATTATGGCAGTACCATTATCCTCGTTAATGCTGATAAATGGATTGATTACCCTGTTTGCATCACTCATCTCGACTTCATTAGCTCATGTTCTCGCAGCGGTTTCTGAATTATTGAACCAATTCTTAAATTTTACTATTCAAGCATTGCGGGATACCAATTGGGGCATGATAGAACTCCATAACTTTTCAGTATATGACGGAATCGTATTTTACCTGTTGGTCATCTCGCTTATCATAGTCTTTTCCCGAATACAAAACTTGAAGTGGAGGACTATAAGTCTCATCTTAGCCACAATCATAATAGTTACATCTCACATTCTGTTCCAAAAGTCTGTTCTTTCTGAAAGTCGGTTCAATATCATCGCAATCGATGTTGGACAGGGTGACTGTTATCTTCTAAAAGATACAAAAGGAAGGACTATCCTGATTGATGCAGGTGTGTTGAATGGAAGTTACGATGCAGGGAAAATGACTGTGCTCCCCACACTCAAAAAAATGGGAATTGATTCCATCGATGCTGCATTTATATCTCATTACGATGTTGACCATGCCGGTGGGATGATTTCAATTTTAAGATCAGGTATCGTAAAAAACTTGTATCTACCACAACCTGATTCAGCCGATATTTCCGATCTTTCCCTAAGCAGGCTCTTTTCACAGTTTATGAATCCAACCATAATTAAAGAAGGTTCACTTCAAAAAGTGGGTGATTTTATTATAAATGTTCTCGAACACAGGGATTCCACAGATAAGTTTGAGGAGAGTAACAGAAGGAGTGTAGTGCTAAAAATATCTGTTGACCAATTTGATATGATGTTTACGGGTGATCTTGACAAAAAAGGTGAAAGAGATTTAATAGAAAATAACATAAATTTAAATTGTGATTTACTAAAAGTAAGCCATCACGGCAGCAATTCAGGCTCATCAGATCAATTTCTCGACTATGTTTCACCAAAGATCGCGTTAATAAGTGCCGGTGTATCTAACAGATATAACCACCCTCACCCTGCTGTTCTCGGTCGTTTGGAAGAAACAGGTTGCACCATTCTGAGAACGGACCTCGAAGGCTGCATCATCCTGGAAGTGGATGAACAAAACAATCTTTTTAAAATTAACTGGAGATAAAAACAAGTGTTTACAATTGGTTTCCTTGGTGGCGGTCAACTCGCTCGAATGTCTGCGTTTGCAGCGTATAAACTTGGCTTTTCTGTAGCTGTTTTTGAGTCAACAATAAATTCCCCCGCCGGGATGCTTACAAAACTCGATTTTGCCGGTTCAATAGATGATGATAAGGCTTTAACGAAATTTGCGGAAGTTTGTGATGTAATTACACTTGAAAATGAGTTTATAAATCCCGAAAGATTGAGGTTCATTGAGTCTCTTGGAAAAAAGGTTTTTCCTGCACCCGAGACTATTGAATTGATACAGGATAAACTTATACAAAAACAGACTTTTAAGAATGCCGGTCTTCCCGTCCCTCAATTTATATCGGTCAAAAAAAACGATTCGTATGAAACTATCAGTGACACTCTTGGGAGAAATTTCATTTTAAAATCGAGAAAAATGGGCTACGATGGTTATGGAAATCATTTTGTAAGCTCGGAAGATGATTTTTTGGAAGGAATTAAAAAGCTCTCGAGTCGCCACTCTAAAATTATGGCGGAAGAAGTAATTAATTTTTCCAAAGAACTCGCGGTAATGGTAGCAATAAATGATACCGAAGTGGCGGTTTACCCCGTTGTTGAGACAATTCAGGAGAATCATATCTGCAAATTTGTAATCGCTCCCGCACAGATTACCAATTCTGCATACAAAAGAGCAATTAAAGTGGCGGTTGATGCGGTGAGAAGTGTGAAGGGAAAAGGAATTTTTGGAGTGGAATTTTTTCTAACACCGGAAGATAAAATTTTCATAAATGAGATGGCACCCAGACCGCATAATTCGGGGCATTACTCAATTGAGGGATGTGTAACCTCACAGTTTGAAAATCACATCAGAGCAATTTTAAACCTGCCACTCGGGAGAACAGCTTTGGTTAAAAATTGTTCGGTGATGGTGAATACTCTTGGGAAAGATGATGGTGAAGGAAAAATCTTTAATTACGAAGAAATATTTTTCGACTCAGATGTCCATCTCCATTTCTATGGCAAAAATGAATCGAGAAAAGGGAGAAAAATGGGGCATTTGACGAAAAACGGCGACAAGATTGGTCTTGTTCTCAAAAATCTCGAAAATCTTGAAAAAATCATCAAAATTGGAAAGGCGTAAATTATGTCTGAAATCACCCCTTTGGTTGGCATTATAATGGGAAGTGATTCCGATCTCACTGTAATGAAAGATGCTGCGGAAATTTTAGATTATTTTGGTGTTCCATACGAAATTAATATTGTTTCCGCCCACAGAACACCCGAACTTTTGGCTGATTACGCCTCAAAAGCACACGAGAGAGGTATTAAAGTGATAATAGCAGGGGCAGGAGGTGCGGCACATCTTCCGGGAATGACTGCTGCTTATTCACCTCTCCCTGTCATTGGTGTACCGGTCAAATTAAAATCTCTTGACGGGATGGACTCTTTGCTGTCTATTGTACAAATGCCTGCCGGGGTACCTGTGGCAACAGTAGCAATAGATCAGGCAAAAAATGCGGGAATATTGGCGGTGCAAATTCTCTCTGTCGGCGATACTTCCCTTATCCAAAAGATGATAGATTACAAATCATCTCTTAAAGATATGGTTTTCAAAAAGAATGAGGCTTTAAGGGCTAAATAACACTCTTTTCTTTATAAACCACTCTGTTTTTATCAGAATCCACCTCCACACTAATACCAAAGGGAAGAGTGCAGAGATCTTTTATATGCCCAAACGGGAAATTAGTGATTACCGGTTTGTTAATTTTCGAAATGTAGTGATTAAAAACTTCATCCTGCGTAAGCGTTGGTCCATCTCCGGGATCACCATCGGTAAACTTTCCAAAGATAAATCCCGCAGCTTTCTCAAAATAACCACAGATTTCGAGTTGGTTTAAGAATCTGTCAATCCTGTAAGGAGGTTCTGAGACATCTTCAAAGAAAAATATTTTGCCTGTAGGGTCGGGTAGATAATTGCTCCCAAGCATAGAGCAATAAACAGCAAGATTACCACCATACAGTTCCCCGCTACCTATCCCCTTGTTGTTCCCGACCAAAACTTCTCCATCCGGCAGGGGTACATCACCACTTTTTCCATTTTCAACTGTTTCGAAAAAATTATTAATCGTGTACAGGCTTAAATCATTGGAGAAATCGACTGCTGCCATTGGACCGGCAAATGTGACTAATCCTGTTTTCATCAGAAATGCCATTTGGAGCGTTGTTAAGTCACTATATCCACAAAATATTTTGGGATTATTTTTAATGATTGAATAATCAATCTTGTTCAACAGTCTTCCGGCTCCATATCCTCCCCTGAGAGAGATTATAGCTTTCACCTCATTATTCGAAAATGCCCAATGGATATCCTCAACTCTCTCTTCATCACTTCCTGCTAAATATCCATTTTGTTTCATTGCATTTGGAGCAAGAACAGTTCTGAAACCTTTTTCTTGTAAAAATTTTATCCCATCTTCGACGCGACTCCTCTTTGAGGGAGTGGAAGCGGGAGTGAGAAGAGCAATCAAATCGTTGGTTTTTAGTCTTGATGGTTTCATTTATTGTCTGTTCCGGAATGTTATTTAATCATTATGTTTGAATGGAGTAATTGATTTACAGTTCATTTATGAGTAATTTTGTACATGCAAATTTACAATTTAATCTGAATTCTATATTGCAACAAGATCAATTAGAAAGAAAAAAGAGAAATATTCTCTTCATCGGTGGTTCATTAAATCAGACCACTATGATGCACGATATTTCAAGATACTTCCCGGATGAGGAAGTTTACTTCACTCCTTATTATGGTGATGGATATATTCATCTTCTAAGGAGAATGGGGATACTTGATTTCTCTATTCTAGGGGGTAAATTTTTCGAAACGACGATGAGTTATTTGAAAAATAATAACCTTAAAATTGACTATCGGGGTCTCAACAGAAAATATGACCTTGTTTTTACTTGCCAGGACCTGATCTTCCCTAAAAATATAAAAGATACGCGAGTAATACTTGTGCAGGAAGGGATGACCGACCCGGAAAACATTATGTATTACCTTGTGAAGTATCTTAATTTTCCCAGATATGCAGCCAGCACTTCAACTACAGGACTTTCTGACCTATACGATCTTTTTTGCGTTGCCTCAGAAGGTTACAAAGATCATTTTGTAAAAAGAGGAATAAAAAAGGAAAAATTGATCGTAACAGGCATTCCGAATTTTGACAATTGTGAGAAGTTTTTGAAGAATGATTTTCCACACAAAGATTTTGTTCTGGTAGCCACATCTGATGCCCGTGAAACTCTAAAATTTGAAAATCGGAAAAAATTCATTCGTGAAGCTATCCAAATAGCCAACGGACGGCAGATGATTTTTAAACTGCACCCAAATGAGAAAATTGAGAGAGCAACAAGGGAAATCAAGGCACTCGCCCCCGATGCAATAGTATTGCCAACAGGAAATATTAATGAAATGATCGCAAATGCTGCCGTACTTGTTACTCAATACTCTTCCTGTTCTTATGTGGGGCTCACTTTAAATAAAGAAGTGCATTCCTATTTTGATGTTGAATATCTAAAAAAATTA
>CAYSJM010000053.1:15711-18359 GCA_964431385.1 uncultured Ignavibacteriaceae bacterium
TCGTGGAAGTCTGACCGATCTATTAAAGCGACACCTCGGAGCAGCAGAATCTGTCAGTGCTGATTATGTAATTAAAATTCCCTCCGATGTACCGTTGATCGATCCTGATGTAATTAACAGGGTAATTACAAAGTTTTTCAGGAATGGAGTAGATTATGATTTTGTATCAAATCTTCATCCGGCAACTTACCCCGATGGCAACGATGTAGAGATAATGACGATTGAAGCTCTTAAAAAAGCAGATAGTGAAGCAAAAAGAGACCTTGAACGGGAGCACACAACCCCCTATTTTTGGGAGAATCCTCATCTTTTTAAAATTGGTAATGTTACTTGGGAAACAGGATTTGACTATTCGATGACTCACCGTTGGACTATAGATTACGAAGAGGACTATCTCTTTATTAAAACAGTTTATGATGAGCTTTGGTCGCCTGATAAGCACTTTTCTCTGATTGATATTCTAAATCTGTTAAATAGAAAACCTGCAATTGCTAAAATTAACAGCAAATACGCCGGAGTTAACTGGTACAGGCACCACCTCGGTGACCTTCGCACGGTGACTAACGAACAAACAAAAGTTTTGTAGATATTTAAATTCTCGAAAGCAAAAAATGAGCAATAAAGTAGCTTTTAACGAAAATTACCCCGATATTTCTGAGTCGAATAAACTTTATGAAAGATCAAAAGGACTGATACCGGCATTTACGCAAACGCTTGCGAAGGGTCCCGGTCAGTATGTTAATGGTGTCGCCCCAAAATACCTCAAAAGAGGGAAAAATGCAAGAGTGTGGGATGTTGACGGGAACGAATACATCGATCTTAACATGGCGATTGGACCCCTTTCAATCGGATATTCCATCCCTGAAATTGATGAAGCAATTAAAGCACAGCTTCAAAATGGTATCACTTTTTCCCTAATGCATCCACTCGAAGTTGAAGTAGCCGAACTTATTCGGGATGTAGTGCCGAACGCTGAATCCGTCCGATACAGCAAAACGGGGGCAGATGTTGTTAGTGCTGCTGTCCGTCTTGCACGGGCTTACACTAAAAAAAATAAAGTTCTTTGTTGTGGTTATCACGGCTGGCACGATTGGTATATTGCCGTCACTGACAGAAATGCGGGAATACCTCAGGTGATTGAAGATATGAGTTTCACCTTCAACTATAACGATATACAATCGGTTATCGATTCTATTGATGAAGATGTTGCCTGTATAATCCTTGAGCCTTTTGTGTTCCAAGAACCAAAGGATAACTTTTTGCAAGAACTTAGAAGAGTTTGCGACGAGAAGAAGATTCTGCTTATATTTGATGAAATGTGGACAGGTTTCCGGGTAGCTCTTGGTGGAGCCCAGGAATACTTCGGGGTAAATGCCGATCTGGCTCTATTCTCGAAAGCTGTGGCAAACGGAATGCCTATCGGTTTATTGACGGGAAGGCAGGAAATTATGAATCTACTGGACAAGGATGTCTTCTTCTTTACAACTTTTGGAGGTGAGGCTCTTTCATTAGCGGCTACAAAAGCGACAATCGAATATATGAAGGAAAACCGTGTCCAGGAAGTTATAGCACAAAAAGGAAACAGATTAAAGGATGGTTACAATTCGATAGCCCGGGAATTAGGAATTAACTACACTTCCTGCAATGGATTTGCTTGCCGGACCATAATTACCTTCGACGCGGCGAAAGGCAATGTTCTTGAAATGAAGTCGTTGGTTCAACAGGAAATGATTAAAAGAGGCGTTCTTTGGGGTGGTTTTCATAATGTGTGCTACTCACTCACAGAGGCGGAAATTGATTATATTTTAGACTGCTATCGCGATGTGCTGCCAATCTTAAAAAAAGCAGTGGAAGAAGGAAAAGTTAAGGAAATGCTTAGGGGTGAAGCTGTTGGTCCTGTTTTCAGAAAGACTTCAAATTTTAACATGAAACCAAAAGCAAAGGCTTAGAATGGAAGAAATTTTTAGTCTGAACGGGAAAGTCGCCATAGTTACAGGTTCGCTTGGTCTTATTGGCAGAAACCATTGCAGAGCTTTGTTGAATGCGGGCTCACACCTGCTTATAACAGATATGAATGACGAAGAATGTGAAAAGTTTGCATCAGAATTGGTTAAAATATATCCCAAATCAAAGATTTATGGTTTTGGAGCAGATATCACTTCAGCTGCAGACATCAAAAAATTGCGTGAATTTGCTCTCGAAAAGTTTGGAACTATAGATGTTCTTGTGAATAATGCCGCAATTAATGATAAATTTGAAGACCCTGCTGCACTTTTTGAGCAATCTAAATTTGAGAACTATCCTCTCGAGCTGTGGAACAAATCAATCACAGTAAATGTGACAGGTATGTTTCTTTGCTCACAGATAATTGGAAAAGTAATGGCGGAGAGAGGAAGCGGGAGCATTATTAATGTTGCATCCACTTATGGAATTGTTGCTCCAAACCAGGATCTTTACATAGATGAAACAGGAGTTCAGAAGTTTTATAAAACGCCTGCATATCCCGTTACAAAAGGAGCTGTAATTGCATTTACAAAGTTTCTCGCAGCTTACTGGGGTGAAAAAGGAGTCAGAGTAAACACACTCACTCCGGGTGGTGTAGAAAATAATCAAGATGTTTTTTTTATCAAGGAGTATTCGAAGCGAAC
>CAYSJM010000053.1:18459-22879 GCA_964431385.1 uncultured Ignavibacteriaceae bacterium
GGTCAACCTTGTTTTATTATTGCAGAGATTGGAATAAACCACAATGGCTCTATTGAAACTGCTAAAAAATTAATAGATGGAGCTGTATCGGCAGGATGTGATGCAGTGAAATTTCAGAAAAGAACTCCTGAAATCTGTGTGCCAAAAGATCAATGGAATAGAGAAAGAGAAACTCCATGGGGTAGAATGACTTATATCGACTATCGTCATCGGATGGAATTTACCATTGATCAGTTTGGAGAGATTGTTGAATACTGTAAGACCAAAAAAATCCAATGGTTTGCATCGTGTTGGGATGAAGAAGCTGTTAACTTTATTGAGAAATTTAATCCTTCATTTTACAAAATTGCCTCAGCTTCCTTAACTGATACTCCCCTGTTATTGAGACATAAAGCTCTCGGAAAGCCTGTCATCCTTTCTACTGGTATGTCCACTATTGATGAAATAGAGACTGCCGTGGAAGCCTTTGGATTTGAGAATCTATGCCTCGCACACGCCACTTCGACCTATCCTTGTCCGATTGAAGAGTTAAATTTGAAGATGATTACTACTCTTCGATTGATGTTTCCACAAACAGTCATCGGATATTCCGGGCATGAGACCGGATTAGCACCGACAACCGCTGCCGTTTCACTTGGTGCTGCATTTATCGAGCGACACATCACCCTCGACCGTGCGATGTGGGGGACCGACCAGGCTGCATCAGTAGAAGTTGGTGGTTTTGTAAAACTCGTTTCGAATATCAGAGATATCGAGATTGCCTTAGGCGATGGAATAAAAAAAGTTTACGACAGTGAGATTGAACCCAGAAAGAAACTCAGAAGAGTCTGAATATGGAATCATTGCTTAAGTTTTTATCAGAATTTCTAAGTGACACCACAACAATAATCACATCAACGATTATAGTTGGTTCCGCCGCTTTAATGATCTATTTTGAGCGTAAAATCCCCTATTCAAAAAATCAGAAATTTTTGAGAGAGGGATTTTTCAACGATCTTGTGTTATACACTATTGTACAAAGTTATGTTTTAGGTCTGATTATTGGTGAATTCATTAAATTTATCGATAATCAAACAGGTATTCAGAGATTGCAAATTCTTACTGATACACCCGTCTGGATTATTGTATTAGGCTCGCTGATTTTTCACGACTTTTACATCTACTGGTTTCATCGATGGATGCACAACAATAAATTCCTCTGGAGACTTCATGAGGCACACCATTCAACAAAAGAGGTTGACTGGCTATCTGGTTCAAGGTCTCATGCTCTCGAGATTTTGATCAATCAGACTATTGAGTTTGCACCCTTTATTCTGCTGGGAGCCCCGGCTGAAGCGGCTGTAATTAAAGGATGTTTATCAGCAGTTTGGGGGATGTGGATTCATTCCAATATAGATGTAAGATTGGGCATTGTTGGATATATAATTAATGGACCTGAGATGCACAGATGGCATCATTCTGATGGTATTGAGGCTGCCTACAACAGGAATTATGCGACAAAGTTCGCATTTTGGGACTATATGTTTGGTACCGTTTATCTTCCTGAGGGTTCTAAACCGGTAAGATACGGGCTTTCGGAATTTTTCCCGACCAACTTCTTTAAGCAGTTAATTTTTGCTTTCAGGAAGATGAAGTGAGGTATTAGGTATTAGGTGGTAGGTATTAGGTAAAAAAGGCTGCCCGGTTTGAGAGCAGCCTTTTTTCTTTTAAAGGAGTTAATCTTTTTGGATTATTTGAGATAGATCAATTTTTTGATTCCGACTGTTTTGCTGTCTGATATCGAGAGGAAATATACTCCTGAAGGTACCGAATACTCACCTAAATCGATAGGATATTCCATTGTACCGGGTGCAGAAACTACAATCGAAGTCTGAGAAATAATCTCTCCAACAATATTCACAATCTGAGCTTTATACTCCCCTGCCTGGGCAAAAGACAGCACCACCTTGGTCATACTGTTAAATGGGTTTGGATAGGCATTTGAGATATTAAATGCAACAGGAATTGGTGTTAAATCATTAACCGAAACCGGTGCAAACAAGTTTTTATAAGCGAAGAAGTTTCCATCAGAATCGCCGATTATAAGGTCTTTCTTTGTGTCACCATCTATGTCCGCTAAATATGGAACTGAGCTTTGATCTATAATTATAGATGAAACGAGTGAAGTTCTATCTTGCCAAGCCGGAACTTTATTGGTACCGATGTTCTCATAATATTTCATTTCACCCCAAAGACTACCTATTATCAGGTCCTGATCACCATCGTTGTCAGCATCTCCAAATGAAGGTTTGTTGTAAGAACCAAAGTTGACTCCGGCTACGAAGGTCTGGTTTTGGACAAAGGTATTATTGCCTGTATTTTCGAGGAATATTACAGTTGCCGCAGTTTCGGAACCAATGATGATATCAATATCACCATCGTCATCGATATCAACAGGAGCAGGGACACTCGACCAACCCACATCGGCTGTTGGAGTCCAAGAAGCGAGAGTAAATGAACCTGCATTATTCAAATAGATGTAAATTCTGCCGTCAGTTGCCCCTGTAATTACATCATAGTCACCATCGTTATCCATATCAGCAAATCTTGGTACGGAATTCGATGAGGTTGAGAGATTACCATAATTGCCTGAAGTGAGGGCAAATTGAGGTATCAGGTTTGTACCGTTATTCTTTACGAGGCGTATCTGTCCACTCGTAGCACCGGTTAAAAGATCAAAATCGCCATCATTGTCATAGTCAGCAAGCGAAGCAGTCGAGTTACCGGATACTTTCACAACAGGGAAAAAAGTTGAATTGTAGGCAAATGTTGGGACAGATGCGGTTCCGTTGTTTTGGTACATCTGAATGTTGCCATCGTCAGTACCGTAAATAAGATCAAGGTCACCATCGTTATCGATATCGGTCAGGTCGGGATTCTTCCAATAGTGTGAGGTCTCAGTAATGAAGATTGACTGGTCGTTGCTCCAAACGGGAGCTGCTACAGTTCCTGTATTCTTAAAGTAGAAAAATGATGCCAGGTCTCTTCCGAGAAGAAGATCGAGTTTGCCGTCGTTGTTCACATCTGCAAGTCTGGGGTAAGAATTACGACCTATATCAGGGATACCGGCAACAAAGCCATTAAATTGTTCAAATACAGGATTTTCTGCTGTTCCAATGTTTTTGAATCCGATGGTTATTCCGGGTGTTGGTCCACCAAGAAGCGATTCGCCAATTCCGGCGAGTAAATCGAGATCACCGTCTCCATCCAGATCTCCGAGTTCAGGTTTAGCATCAGAACCGATTAGAGTATTTACTACCATAAAAATCGAATCCTTCTTTACCCACTGCGGTTGGTCAAAGGTTCCAAGGTTATAGTAGCATGTAAATCCCGTGAACCCAGCGGTTACAAGATCAGTTTTTCCGTCATTGTTCAGATCGGCATAAACGGCGTAAGAATAGCTGCTATTAGGGCTAAGTAGAGGAATTTGTGCGAGATAGACTGTATCAAGGGTAAAATGAGGTTTTCCATCTACGGGAGTATTTTTGTAAAAATTTGCATTGCTGCTTAAATAGCACAGGCTAAGGTCTTTGTCTCCGTCGTTATCATAATCGAAAAAAAATGGAGCTGTGAAATGTTTCATTAAAAGCCCGGAGGGATTAAAGATGTTCTGCATTTCCTGCCAACTTTGAGCTGAAATAGATGCGGTTAATAGTAGAAGTATTATTGTTAGTTGTCGCATATCTCTATTTTTGTTAGTTTGTAAATAATTGAACTTGTAAGTTATGAATTTTTTATGAAATTTCCGTCCTGAATTAGAACCCATTATTCCTGACCCAAGCAGAAGATTCACACTCTCCCTTTTGCAAATGGTTAAATCATGCATCAATTAAAACAATATTTCAGAAGTAAAAAATATTTGTGTTATAAATTGAAAATTTTTTTGTAATTTTCGACATAATAGATGTTAAATAGTACATAATCAGTTACTAATATTAATTTATGGTGAAAAAAGAAATACGAGGCAGGATATGTTATGTGATGAATCGAAGAAGGAAATAGCTGACAGGCTAAGATATTTTGCTCACATGAAATTTGGGAGTCTCAAGCTTTTAGCAAAAGAGCTTGGGGTGACCTCGAGCACATTATCTCAATATGCTACCGGGAAAAGTATCCCGGGTAACACAATGCAGAACCGATTGCGTGAAATTGGCTGCGATGTCGAATGGTTAATGACCGGAAATTCCGAAAAGATGGATGCAGAGGTGATCTCGATACCTAATGAATTCAAACTTTTGAGAAGGGATTTTACTGTCTTGATGAAAGATAATGAGATTTTTAATCTTCGTCTTCAGAGGATTGAAACCGCTCTTGAATCTCTTTCTGTAGATATCAATCTCTTCCGTCGGGATACCGATATGAGGTGAGACAGTGGAGCTAC
>CAYSJM010000054.1:0-22396 GCA_964431385.1 uncultured Ignavibacteriaceae bacterium
AGCCCTTCAGGGCGACATATGTGTAGAATATAGCGACAACTTTTACACATTCCTCCCCCCACCTTTACAAGGAGGGGGCAGGGGGGGCGGTGGAGGAGCCAACAACTCCAACACTAATCATTCTTAACCAAATACCTCTTAATCTTCTGCGTGGTGGTTTTCTCGAATTCCTTTTCACGGATATAGTACTTCTTAATCTGTTTGTAGGAGGCCAAATGTTTGTTGGTTTCCTTCACAATACCCGCAACTATCGAGTCCATCATCGAATCATCGATTTTCACTCCATTCTTGTCAGAATATTCAATCAAGGTTTCGGCATTTAGAACTACCTGAACAGCGATTATCTCAGTATGTTTTGCATCTTGTTCGCCAAAGACAAACGATTCTAAAATCAGAGGACTTCTATTGATGATATCTTCAATCTCCTCCGGGAACACATTTTTACCGTTACTTGCAATTATAACATTCTTTTTTCTGCCACGAATATGGAGAAAACCATCCGAATCGATGAACCCCAGATCACCAGTTCTGAAATATCCATCCACAAATGCTTCTGCAGTCAGAGTCGGATTTTTGTAATAGCCGAGCATCACATTGCCACCCTTCACAAAAACTTCACCAACTCCTTCAGAATCAGGATCGACAATTTTGATATCCACTCCGGGGAGGGGGAGACCGGCAGCGTCATCTTTAAAAGCCATTAATCTGTTCAAAGCAACAATTGGAGCTGTTTCGGTTAATCCATAACCCTGAACGAATGTGAATCCAAAATCCCGTAGTCCTTTTGCCACTTCAGGGTCAGGAGCTGCACCCCCAGCAATGAAAATACGAACATGACCACCAAATCTTGCATGTAGTTCTTTAAAGACTTTAGTTTTAATCTCTTTTAACCCGATTGATTGTAAAAATCCGGTAACCTTTACAAGAGGTGGTACAATTTTGGATTTAACTTTATCCTCTTTTATCGACTTTGAAATCCTTTTGAACATTTTATCAAAAAGAAGTGGTACGCCAAGCAGTACAGTGGCTTTCACAACTTGCAAATCATCCACAATCGTTTTTAACGATCGGGCAAAATGAACTGAAGCACCGGAATAGAGTGGACACAACATCCCGCAAGTGCATTCATAGGTATGATGAATTGGCAAAACCGAAAGAAATTTATCCTCGGGGTAGATGAACATCATGCTCGTCATGCTAACCAGATTTACTGCAATATTTTTTTGTGAGAGCATTACTCCCTTGGCTCTACCGAGTGAACCGGAAGTAAAAATAATCTCTGCCATTTCTTCGTTATCTATTTTAGGAAGTGCCGTTACGCTTGCGGATGTGGTTGAATTTATCAGTTTTGACATCGAGAGAACATCTCCATCATCGTCTGTTAAATCCATATTTATTTTTAATTTGAGTTTTTTAATTGCTGCAGCTTCTTCATTCA
This sequence comes from uncultured Ignavibacteriaceae bacterium, assembly GCA_964431385.1. Classification (GTDB taxonomy): domain Bacteria; phylum Bacteroidota; class Ignavibacteria; order Ignavibacteriales; family Ignavibacteriaceae; genus UTCHB3. The sequence goes on from CAYSJM010000054.1 coordinate 1,439, forward strand.
TCAGATTGCTGAATCCTTTTGAGAAGACTATGGCTTCAGTTTCACTTTCATATATAATATTTAGAATCTCGTTTGAGGTCAAATTTCTATCGATTGGTACGATCACAAAATTGAATGTCATCGCAGTAAGGTAGGTAACACTCCACTGAACACGATTTTCTGAGATTACGGCTATATGAGTCCGTTCTTTAAGCCCCAGATTTTGAAGTCCGGTGCCAAACTTCATTATGCAGTCAAGCAAACCGTCAAATGTGAGCTTTTGTATCGGGGTGTTGTTTAAGTCCTCGAGTGCCAATTTCCCTGCATATTTTTTACTGTTTAACAGCACCATTTCCTGAAGATTTGAAATTTGTGGTACATCATACAGTTTGTGTTTAAGATCCATTATTTCCTCAAAAATCTTGTTTTAATAACAAGAAACTTAATTAATATTTCTATATTTATTGTGGAATGCAAAATTATTTTATTCGATTTTATGAACCGATTGATTCTTTTTTTGAATTATGCGTCATAATAGTTATTTTAAACGGTATTTTTTATCTGATTTATCATCTTAGTCGGGATTTCTAATCAATGACCGTAATATTCTCGAAAAAGTGTGAGCTTGGTTTACAAGCCGTATTATATTTATCAACTCTGGAAAAAGATCAACGCGTTAGTGCGGGGTTAGTGGCGGAAAAGCTTAAAGTGCCGAAAGAATTTGTCTCGAAAGTGATGCAAATATTAACTGATTCGGGAATTGTAGCTTCAAAAAAAGGGAAAAACGGGGGATTTTACCTCGGTAAAAAGCCATCAGAGGTGAAATTGATTGATATTGTGATCGTTTTGGATGGTCCCGAAGTTTTTAACTCTTGTATTCTTGGGTTTCCAGGATGTTCTGTCTCCACTCCCTGCCCTATGCATCATGAATGGGGCAAAATCAGAAATATGGCATTTACGATGTTAAACTCCGAAACCTTGGAAACGATGAAAACAAAGGCGATTGATAAAATCGAATCTCTCTGATCCCGATTTAATCTTTCTTCCTGTAAACATCAATTATTGCTTTCGCAAGAAATTTGGCTGCTATTTCTTGTCCTTTTGGCGTCAAGTGAATATAGTCAGAGATTGCGAGGTTGGCTTTCACCCAATAAGGCATGATGGTATCCCCACCAATCACCTCACTCATATCCCAGTAACTCAGCCCCTCTTTTTGTGAAAGAGCGGCAATTCCTTCTTTTAAAACCTTGATATTTTTGTTTGGTCCGTAACCTTTGCTACCGTATGAGTAGAAAGTTAGTGGCGAAACGAGAAGAAATGACGCATCAGGAACTGCTTTTTTTATCCTGTTATACAAATTGCCATATTCAACATTAAAATAACTCAGATTAAAGTTTGGACCGGCACAATCATTTGTTCCGAGATAGATAATAACCAAATCAGGATTTACGGCTTCAAGGAATGGGAAAACATGATTCAGCTCTGTGTTATAAGTTCTTATTGAAGCCGCAACTCGCCCAAAATAAGTGGTTATAACCCCTTTCTCCGTTAAATTTATTATTCCTTTTGTCGATTTTTGAGGAACATTTGACTTGCTCCCTAAGTAAAAACTCTCGACGGGGGAAGGAAAAGTGACCTTCAAATTTCTTCCCTTTTTTGGATTCACCGTTGTGAACGGAATTGCTTTAGATGAGACATCCTTCACTTCGATACTGCTTGAGTCAGCAAGTGAAAGAAGTTCAAATCCGGTTATCGATTGTGACTCTTTTTTGATCAATAGTGGTTGGTATGGAAGAAGTGTGGGAAATTCATTCTTAAGTGAAAGATTTATTTTTCCACCATCTCCAAATTCAGAAATGAGAACTTCCTCAAGGTATTTGGCAAAATCGCCCGAAGCAGTGTAGGAATCGCCAACTATAAATATCTTAAGAATCTTTTCTGATGAAGAATCTGAAAAGGTTGAAATTAATTTATTTTGAAGGGATTTTGAATTGTTGATAACATTGAGATCAGGTCTCAAAAATGGATATTCACTATTTGAGCTTTGCGGAAGAAGAGTGACCGGATTTATCAACAATAAAAAAAAGAGCACTAAAAAAGGATGTTTTCTCAATTTCATGTTACAGGGATATTTTATTATACCGCTTAAAAGGGCAAGTTTATTTAAATTTGAAGTTTGAATATACGGAAAAAAATGAATAAATATTCTCTTCAGATTCTCTTCAGCATCTTGATAGTAAACGGGATACTTCTCTCGTTTTCTTTAATCGGTCCGGAATTTAGTGTCCCTAATCCGTTCTCGGATGAGGCTTTGGTTATCAGTTTCCCTGATATCAAAGAAAGTTTGTTTAAATCTGCTGAACAAAAAAATGAGAATGCTGAAAACTTTCTAAGTAAATATGAATCGTCTGACGGAAATGTAACCCCTGATGCACAACCGGCATCAAAGGAGGATGAGCAAAATGGTTTTCTCATCAACCCCGAAAGAGATGGAAAAAAAGCTTTAGACGATTTTTTCAATTCTCTTAACAAAGAGAGTAAAAATAAAATTGTGAGAGTTGCACATTATGGCGATTCACAAATCGAAGGGGATAGAATAACATCATATTTGAGAGAGAATTTTCAAAAAGAGTTTGGTGGCGAGGGGATAGGCTACGCACCCCTTGACGATATTACAGATAATGTAAATTACTTTAGAAGCACTTCCGAGAATTGGGAAAGATTTAATGTCTTCAACAATGCTTACTCCTCAGGGAAGTACGCACTTTCGGGATTGGTTTTTAAGTACGGGAACGGTAAATCGAAAAAAGAAAACGATGATGCCGAACCGAAGGGGAAAAAGGATAAAAAGAAGAAAACAAAAGAGAAAAAGCAGGCCGAAGAACCAAAAGAAGAGCAACTTGTTGACAGTTCAACCGTCTTAAACAAATACGGTGGAAGTGTTGCTTTTTTAGCTGACTCCTATTTTGCCTTTAAAAATGTGCTTATCCCGTCAACCAGGGACAAAACTGAAGTGGTGGCTGCACTTCGAGGTAGAGTTACTCTAAATTTTGTAAAAGATGCATCGTTCCGAAAAATTAAGATTTTTTACGGCAGAGTTGGCGATGATTGTGAAGTCAGGCTTAGCGATCAAAAAACCGGAATGGAAATTTCAACAGTTCAACTCAATGAAGATTCACCTTTTGGGATGGCGTCTGTTGACTACAAAGGGTCCGGCAGCACCATCAGATTTGATATCTCGAGTGGCAGAAATCCGGAAATATACGGATTTTTCTTCGACGGTGATAAAGGCGTTCAAGTTGATAATTTTGCTATTCGTGGACATTCGGGCGATGGTCTCCTAAAGATCGATAAAGATTTTTTATCGACACAATATGAAGATTTGAATGTAAAACTTATTATCTTGCAGTTCGGTATGAATATTATGCCGACAATTCATAAAGAGAAAGATCTTAAGAGAGTTCGAGATTATTACAACAGACTTTATGCCGGAATAAGAGAGAGAGCAAAAAATGCTTCTGTCCTCGTCGTGGGTCCGGGTGACATGGGTGTAATTCGTCGCGGTAGCTCGGTTTCGCATCCTTTTATTGGCGAAGTTGTTAAAATAATGAAAGAATGTGCGTTAGAGAATGGCTGTGCGTTCTGGAACACTTATGAATTAATGGGGGGTGAAAACTCGATCTCTGCATGGGCTCAAAAAGGCTACGCAGCAAGAGACGGGCATTTTATCAACAAGGGGCAAAAAATTATTGCAGCCGAATTATTTAAAGGCATTAATGACGCATACAAGCAGTATTTAGACAGAAACAATTCAAATAACCGTTAAAATTAGAACGGATGGCAACATGATCGAACAGTTACAACATCTTATCGGAGCAATGAATAAAGGCAAAACGCTTTTGTTGATTGCTTCGTTAGGCAGTCTGGGAGCTCTTTCAGCCGGTTCATTTCACATTAATATGAACCATTTTCAGAGTTATACCCCCCCCGATTCCATTATCACTCAGGTACAGGATTCTTCCAACAACCAGCCTGTGGAATCTGTTACAAATTCAGAGAATTCTGCTGAACAACAGGGTTCTACAAGATTGGGAAATTTCCCTTTCTTAAGAACAAATCAGAATTTTATTGAATGGAAAAACAGTGAAACAGCTCAAAAATTCTTTACAAAATTTGCCAATGCAAAACAGAAGAAGTTCAGAGTTCTACATATTGGCGATTCTCACTTGCAAGCCGATATCTACACCGGTTATGTAAGGGAAGAACTCCAAAAACTTTACGGAATTGGTGGTAGAGGACTCGTTTTCCCTTACTCCGCAGCAAAAACACACTCTGCTTACGATTATTTTACTTATTCGAAGGGGAGCTGGTCGTACTCTAAAAATACTGAAGCAAACCCTACCCTTGACCTCGGTGTGACCGGTTATTCTATCCGTACCACTGATCCAAACGCCAATTTTAAGCTGGTTTTTTCGAAGACCATTCAAAAAGCGTCAGGCAATATTATCAAAATTTTCTCGAAAACGGGTGAATCAGTCTTTGATCTTGTCCTTAATATTAAAGGATTAAGCGAACCGATTATCGTTAAAGCTGACTCAAAAGGTGCTCCTTATATTTCGGTTCCTGTTAATTCAGATTGTGAAAGCATCGAAGTTACCTTTAAAAAATCTTCAGAATTGCAAACCGAATTTGTACTTTACGGAATTCTCATCGAAGCTGATACTGAAAGTGGAGTTCTTTATGCAAGCACGGGTGTAAATGGTGCCGGACTTGGTAGTATAGTGAGAACCTCAAGATTTGAAGAAGAAGTGAAAGCGATTGCACCCGATTTATTCGTTCTCGACCTTGGAATAAACGATTTTTTTGGTGGTGGTTTTAACAGTACCACTACAAAAGAGAATCTTTTAACAATTATCCAAAAAGTTAAAAAGTCGGCTCCTAATGCAACTATAATGTTGATGAATGTTCAGGATGCTTTTAATAAACGAACCAATGTTTCTGCGTGTCTCGATTTTGCGAAATTGGTTTCTGATGTGGCTTTTGAAAACGATTGCCTCTTTTACGACATTTACAATGTGAGTGGCGGTAAAAACTCGATGCTCAACTGGCGTTCAAATTACCTGGCGAATGTTGATCAAATTCATCTCACTTCAAAAGGTTACAATCTTAAAGGTGAGCTTTTTATATCTGCAATTCAAAACTCTCTTAACAAGTTCGTTTCCGGAGAATCATCTTTGGTTGTTTCAAACAAACAACTTGAGAGCCAGGTACCCGAAGGACTCGCGATTTATGTTGATAATAATGAGAGTCAGAGCGTTTCTGCTGCTAACACTACAGTGATAAATGGTGTCTCTTCAGCCGGCACTTTGAAAGATGACAAAGGCGATTATAAGCTTCATAAAGTACTCGGTGGTGAATCGATTCGCTCGATTGCAAAACTCTATAATGTTGAAATAAGTGATATCAGATCATGGAACGATTTTTATGGGGCTTTGTCGATTAATCAGGATTTGAAGATTTATGTTAAAAAGGCAAAAACCACACCAACGGTTACTGCCCGTGTTACTCCTCCCACTACTACACCAAAAGGGAGTTATTCAGCACGAAACACTTATTACGGAAATAATTACAGTTATAACGCAAAGCCAAAATACACGCCACCTGTGACAAATTATAGCGTGCGAAATGGTGATACCTGGTTTGCCATATCACAGAGAACAGGTATTCCTGTCAATCAGTTAAAGGCTGCAAACGGGTCGAAAGGCGATATCATTCAACCGGGGCAAAAGATTAAAGTTCCGGCAAAAACCACTTATACCGCCCCAAATACCAAGGCAAAATACGGTACCAAGTATAATACCAATAAAACTACAAAAAAGACCACCGTAAACCAGGGCAACACTAAAACAAAGCCAAAAGCGACGACTAAAACCGGTACTCAACCGACTAAAACAAAGCCAAAAGCTACTACTAAAACACCGACGACAAATAAAACAAATCAAAAACCTGTTAAAAAGAAGTAAAAAGGGAAGTATTCTTATTTGGATGTAATCGAACTCTTAAAATATAATGCCGGAAATCCATTACTGTTTAACTCGGTATTGTTCTTTTTCCTTTTTACTATTGTTTACCTGATTTACACAGGACTCGAAAAGAATCTCAAGGCAAGAAACCTCGTTCTCCTTCTTTTCAGTCTCTACTTTTATTATAAGATTTCAGGGGGATTCTTAGGAATCCTCCTCGCTGTTGGTATCATCGATTTTATTGTCGGGAAATACCTAATAAAAGAAAAATCTGAAGTTAAAAGGAAGATTTTACTCGCGGTTTCTGTAACCGTGAATGTTGGAATTTTAGTCTATTTTAAATATACATTCTTCATTGTAAACGAATTTGGTCTTCAATCCTCGCAGTTTTTTTCCTATTTTACCAGAGAATTGCTCACCCCTGTCGGCATTTCATACTACATATTTAAGTCGTTAGGCTACATATTATCTATTTATAGAGAAGAAATTGAAGAGTCGGAACAAAATCTGCTGACTTATCTACTGTATGTTTCATTCTTCCCAACAATAGTAGCCGGCCCTATCAGTAAAGCATCAAATCTACTGCCTCAATTTAACAGCCCTACCAAAATCACTCGTGAAAATGTGAGCAAAGGAATATTTCTCCTGATAACAGGTACTCTAAAAAAAGTGCTGATTGCTGATTTTATAGCGTTAAATTTTGTTGACAGGGTATTCGAAAATCCCGATCTTTTCACTTCGATTGAGTGTCTCCTTGCAGGATATGGTGCTTTTTTACAAATATATTTCGATTTTTCAGGCTATACTGATATTGTCAGAGGCATGGCTTTCCTTTTTGGGTTTGAACTGGAGGAAAACTTTAAGAAACCATTTTTGGCAAATTCTGTTAGCGAATTTTGGAGAAGATGGCACATTACTCTATACACCTTTTTGAGTGAAAATATTTTTAACCCCCTAAGTTTTGCTTTGAGGCGGATTGGTGTATATGGAATTTACATAGCAATTCTTGTTACTTTCCTGGTCTCCGGAGCCTGGCACGGAGCCAACATAACTTTTATAGTTTGGGGAATGATTCACGGCCTTTGTATCGTATTTGATACGGCGTTCAGAAATGTCAGGAAGAAAATTGTGACAGTAATAAACGAAAAATTCTTAAGAGTTATAGAAATCCTCATCACATTCCATGTAATAGCTTTTTCGTTCATCATTTTTAAATCGCCGTCCCTCGAAAGTGCTTCAACATTCATCGGGAAGATCTTTAGCGAAATAAAATTCGTCCACATCGAAAAATGGTTGGGTTATTACCTCGTACCATTTTTAGTAATGGTCGGTGGGTTGATACTCGCTCTCATACCGGAAAGATTTTACAAATCGTTGTTTATAAAATTCGCTTCAATACATTGGAGTCTAAAAGCACTTACATTCGCAATTGTAATTATTTTTGTGTATCAGGTGCTTGGTACATCAACTCTGCCATTCGTTTATATAGAGTTCTAAAATGAAAAAACTGTTATTCCTCTTTTTTGCATTATCATCGTTTCTGTTTTCACAACCGTTTATCGAGAAACTGACAGGCAAAGCCTTTTCGACCAATTCCGGCTATTCTTTATTGAGAGAGATTTGTGACCTTTCGGGTGGAAGAATGATGGGGTCACCCTCAAACATAAAAGCATACGAAATCCTAAAAAAAGCCCTGGAACAAAAAGGGCATAAACCCTTCTACGAGAAATTTAACTCACCGGTCTGGTTTAGAGGAAATGATAAAGTAACTCTTAAACTACCTTTCATAAAAGAGTTACGGGCTTATGCTCTTGCCTGGGTTGCTCCTGCCAAAATTGAAAATGGTAAAGCTCTATTTGTGGGTTCAGGATATGAAGAAGACTATTCAAATCTGGATGCAAAAGGGAAAATTGTCGTCATCAGCCAGGAACGGGTTTCAGGCAGAGACGAAATTTTGCGTGGCGAGGCAATAAAAATCGCGTACTCCAAAGGTGCTTTGGCTTGTCTTTTCATCAATGAGGCTAAAGGGGGAAAAGTTCTCACAGGTGTTGGAAACTTTAAAGGCGTCGCCCTTCCAATTCCTGCATTTACTCTCACTTATGAAGAAGGAAGCAAACTTAGGCGTTTACTTGAAAAAAATGAACCTGTTGTCCTCGATATTATTTCAAATTCACGCGTTGAGAGTGGAGAATGGAATAATCTTATCACCCGAATTGAGGGGAGCAGCGATGAAAAAATTGTAATTGGCGGTCACTTTGACAGTTGGGATCTTGGTGACGGTGCTGCTGATAACGGTCACGGAAGTGCAGTTATGTTCGAGGCTGCCACACTTCTTAAAGATTTTGGAATTAAACCAAATAGAACGATTGAATTTGTCTGGTTTAATGGTGAAGAAACAGGGTTGTGGGGATCAAAAAAGTATGTCGAAGCTCATAAAAATGACAAAATCTTCGCAATGATTAATCTTGATATGCCCGGAAAAGTTAATGGATTTAATGTTATGGGGTTTGATGCACTCCTGCCTGTGATTAAAAAAATCACCGATTCATCAGGTTCGTTTGATCTCTCTAAATCGATGAGTACGGCATGGACTAACAGCGACCACATGTATTTTATGTTCAATGGAATTCCTGTGATTACACCTGTCGGGGGCATGACCAAAGAGATGACTGAGCATTATCACGATTTTGGTGACACATTCGATAAAATTGACAAAGATTATATCTCCCATGGTGCAATTGCCGTTGCTTTTCTTGCTTCCGGGCTTGCACAGTCTGACATGAATTTATTCAGATTTACACTTGATGAAGTAAAGGATTTGCTTAAAAAACACAATCTCGAAAAGAGATTAAAAAAGCAAGAAGAATATCCTTTTTAAGTCTTCTATTAAAGGCTTGACTTTTACATAAAAATTGGTTACATTTGTGCTGCCACATCTCCGGTTTTCCCCGGAGGAGTGGCAATTTTTTTTTGTAAATTTTCAGACGGGAGTGTCATGTACGACATTGTATATTTGTCTCAAGAGAGATTGATAGAGCTCGAAAAGGAGCTCGCGGAAATGAAATCATCTGGCAGAAAAGAAATCGCCGGAAAAATTGCCGAAGCTCGCGCTCATGGTGATCTTTCGGAAAATGCCGAATATGATGCTGCAAAAGAGGCACAAGGACTTTTTGAATTAAAAATCCATAAATTGGAGGCTGTTCTTGCTCGCGCTAAAGTGATCGATCCGGCATCAATGCCAAAAGACAAGGTACATATTCTTGCAAAAGTTAAGATTAAGAACCTGAAAACTTTAAAATCGATAGAATACCAGCTCGTTTCTAATGAAGAATCGAATTTGGAGGAGGGTAAAATCTCTGTTTCATCACCTGTTGGTCAAGGTCTTCTTGGTAAAAAAGTTGGTGAAATAGCTCAGGTTAAAGCTCCTGCAGGTTTGGTTCAGTTCGAAGTTCTCGAAATAAGCTAATATGACAGCCTTCGATAAAAAAATTCTCGCCACTTGTGTTTCTAATGCTTTCAGAGCATTAGGAAAAGTTAGTCCAAACCCATTGGTTGGATGTATTATCACTAAGAATGGCGAAATTTTATCAGAAGGCATTCATCGCACTTTCGGAGGTGCTCATGCCGAGGTGGAAGCAATAAATCAGGCATCTGAAGATATATCAGGTTCGAATGTTTATGTCACCCTGGAACCTTGTTCCCACTTTGGTAAAACACCTCCTTGTGCGGATCTATTGATACAAAAAAAGGTCGCTCGTGTCGTTATAGGCTGCACTGATCCTAATCCCCTCGTTTCCGGAAAGGGAATTCAAAAGCTACGAGCAGCAGGTATCGAAGTAGAAGTATTGGATAATGAATATTTTAAAGGTTTTTATCGCCGATTCACAAAATATATTACGACTGATCTCCCCTTCGTAACAATCAAATCAGCCCTCACTCTTGATGGCAAAATTGCAGAAAAATCCGGTAAATCGAAGTGGATTACCGGTGAAAAATCGAGGAAGTATGTTCATGTTATCAGAAGTAAACATGATGCAATTTTAACTTCCTCCAAAACCGTCTTGTCCGACGATCCACTCTTGACTGTCAGATACAATAATCGTCCCTCCCCAAAACGAGTCATGATGACTTCAAAGTTGTTCTTTCGTGAAAATTATAACTTTTTCCGGAATACTGACCAAAAATCTTACATTATAACACTTGAATCAGAGAAAAATAATACGGAAGTTTTACAGTTTATTAACTGGTTTCAGATTCCCGTTTTCTTTGTTAATCCCGATAAAAATGGTAAACCCGATCTAAAAGAAGCACTCAAAAAACTGCATGAAATTGGCATAACTTCAGTCATGGTTGAGGCAGGTAGAAAATTAACAGCCGCTATGATAAATGCGGAATTGTTTGACGAACTTGTTTTGTTCATCGCACCTAAATTAATGGGCGAGGGAATTAAACTTTTTGATGGACTTAAAAACTTTGGTTTGGAAAAAGCCATGAATTTGAAAATGACAGGAATCAGGAGACTCGATAACGATGCCGCACTTTTCTTCGCAAGGGTGGATCAATAATGTTTACCGGTCTTGTTGAGGAAACCGGCTTAATTGCCGACATTAGAAATAGAGGAAGTGAAATATCTCTTCTCGTTAGGGCTCAATTGATATTGACTGATTTAAAAATTGGCGATAGTGTCAATATCAATGGTGCATGCCAGACTGTTATTAAAATTGAAGGTGACACCCTTCACTTTGATACAGTTCAGGAGACTTTGTCAAAAACCACTCTCGGTTCGTTCAAGAAGGGGGAGAGAGTAAATCTTGAAAGAGCTCTCAGAGCTGATTCCCGACTTGGTGGTCACTTCGTACTCGGTCATGTTGATACAACCGGTAAAGTAATTGAAGTGGTGAAACTCTCGGGAAGTTACAATCTTAAAATTTCCTTCAATTCGAAATTTGACAAATATGTCATTCCTGTTGGATCAATTTGCATCGATGGTGTGAGTTTGACTGTGGCTGAAAAGGGAAGTGGCTGGCTGAAGGCGGCTATAATTCCACACACCTGGGAAAATACAACACTGGCTAAGCTAAAGGTAAATAGTGGTGTAAATCTGGAATTTGATGTGCTGGGGAAGTATATCCTTAATTTGGTTGGTGGTTCAAACTACGGGGGTATTTCAATCGATAAGTTAAAAGAATCCGGGTTTGCCTGATATTATTTATCTGAAATTTGCAAAATTTTGCAAAAATGAAAACCTTGTTGCTAAAAACGATAAAATAATCGTTTCACTTAGCGGCGGGGCTGACTCTGTCCTTCTGCTTCACTTCCTGCTTAAATTAAAATCCCGCTATTCTCTTCAAATTATCGCAGTCCACATGGATCATCAACTCAGAAATGAAGAGTCTGATCGAGATCGGAATTTTTGTGTCGAACTATGTGAATCCTTGGGGGTTGAACTCATCGTTCGAAAATTATCCGTCCATCAACATTCGAAGCAACAAAAAATCTCGACTGAAATGGCTGCAAGAGAGTTACGATATGAAACTCTAAAAAAAATGTCGATCGAAAGGGGTTTTGACAAGGTTGCCACTGGCCACAACCTTGATGATAATGCAGAAACTGTGATTCTTAACCTGATTAAAGGAAAAGGGGTACTTGCTACAGCCGGTATTCCGGTTAAAAGAGGAAATATTATCCGCCCGCTTCTGTCATTGAGTAAAGAAGACATAATTGCATATTTACGACAGAAAAACCTGAATTTTGTTTCTGATAGCTCAAATCTTGACTCAATTTATCAGCGAAATCTCCTGAGGCATGAAGTGTTTCCGCAATTAAGGAAAATTAATCCAAAAATGTCAGAGTCGATTTACCGTTTTTCAGAAATGTTACGCTCAGTTACTTCCTCAGTTCTACAATCTGATACTGCTACAACTGTGGTTGATAATGATACGATAGAAATTGATGTTTCTTTAGCAAATAAATCAAATGATTTCAGCCTCTACAATGAGTTATCAATTAGATTTATTGAACTTTTTAGTTTAAATTTAAAGTTCGAAAATTTTTATACTCTAAGAGAATTATTTCGTGGACAATCAGGAAAAAAAATTACTCTCGGAGAAATTCTTTTTGCACAAAGAACCAGAGAAAAGGTGCTTGTATCGAGGGTTTTTGATAAAACTGAACAAGAAGTGATTCTTTCACTCGATTCTCAGGTAAAATTTGATAACTACTTTATCAGCTGTACAGAATGCAATCACGATTCAGTAATCAAGGGGGGAAACAAGAATATCGAATTTATTGACGGGGATTCGATAACAGATCATCTTACTGTCCGTGCTCCACACAATGGAGAATGGTTTTATCCTTTGAACGGCAATGGTAAGAGAAAAATTTCAGATTTTTTTAATGATGTCAAATTGAACACATTGTCTAAATGGAACCATCCTGTGGTTTATTCGGGTGAAAAGATTGTTTGGGTCTGTGGATATAGATTGGATGACAGATTCAAAATTAAAACAAAGACTAAAAGAATTTACAAGTTAGAGATCGAATTATATGGATAAGCTGGTTGTTAACAACGAAACTTTTGAGATATTTCTGTCTGAAGAAGTAATTCAGAAGAGAATATCTGAACTTGGTGCTCAAATATCGGAAGACTATAAGGGAAAGGTACCTATTTTCATTGGTATCTTGAATGGTGCATTTATGTTCCTTTCTGATTTACTCAAAAATTTCTGCGGCGAGTGTGAGGTCGATTTCCTCAAGCTTTCAAGCTATCACGAAGCTAAAGTCTCTTCAGGAAAGGTCGATTTATTAAAAGATATTAATGCCGACTTGAACCAAAGAGACATAGTAATTGTTGAAGATATAATAGATTCCGGCTTATCTGCCGAATTTATTATCGCTCTTTTGAAAAAGCACAACCCTGCTTCTGTCAGGATTGCATCTCTCCTGCTTAAACCAAAAAGCGTTAAATACAACATCAATGTTGATTATGTAGGATTCAATATACCCAATAATTTTGTTATAGGATACGGACTCGATCTTGTGCAGAAATACCGTAATTTAAGAGCGGTTTACTCAATGGTCGAGAACGAAAGCAAATAAGGAAATACGATAAAGATGGATCAAAAGAACAAGAATAAAAACAGCAATAAACCCGACGAGAATTTCGACTGGAACAAGATCATGAGAGTGGTCTTTGGCTGGGGAATTGTGATTATCGCAGCGGTGATTGCCATGCAATTATTCAAGGGTGAAACTACCAAATATACTGAAGTTCGCTACAATGAGTATGAAAAATTCCTCGCTGACAGCTTAATCAAGAGTGCTGAAGTGAATTTATCAGACTCAAAGGTTCATACATTTCAGGCTGATCTCAGAGAAAAAGTAAGCACAGGTGTTGGCGAAAAGAAAATTATGACCGATAAAATTTCGGTTAATATTGCAGAACCCGATTTTGAAGCCGAAAAGTTGAAATGGGATGCTAAAAAGATCGATCTTACATTCACCCAGACTTCAAATAATTTCATGACACTGCTTATTAGCATGGTGCCATGGGTTCTTATAATCGCGCTATGGTTCTTCTTTATGAGGAGAATGCAGGGTGGTGGTGGAGCCGGAGGTCAACGCGGGATTTTCAATTTTGGGAAAAGTAAAGCCAAACTTATCAATCAGTCGAACAATAAAGTGACATTCAAAAATGTTGCCGGTGCTGATGAAGCCAAAGTTGAACTTCAGGAAGTTATAGAATTTCTAAAAGAACCCTCAAAATTTCAGAAACTTGGCGGTAAAATTCCAAGAGGGGTTCTCCTTTTGGGACCTCCGGGGACAGGAAAAACCCTTCTTGCAAGAGCCGTTGCCGGAGAAGCAGGTGTTCCATTCTTTTCGATCTCCGGTGCAGACTTTGTTGAAATGTTTGTTGGTGTTGGTGCCAGCCGCGTTAGAGATCTTTTTGAACAGGGTAAAAAGAGCGCTCCCTGTATTATTTTTATCGATGAAATTGACGCTGTCGGCAGGCACAGAGGTGCTGGTCTCGGTGGTGGACATGATGAAAGAGAACAAACTTTGAACCAGCTTCTGGTTGAGATGGATGGTTTTGAGCAGAATAGTGGCGTTATCATTATTGCTGCCACTAACAGACCCGATGTTCTTGATCCGGCTCTGCTCCGTCCGGGCAGGTTCGACAGACAAATAGTTGTTGACAGACCTGATGTGAAGGGAAGAGAAGGAATTCTCAGGGTTCATACCAAAAATACCCCACTTGCCGAGGATGTTGAGCTTTCCGTCCTCGCTAAAGGTACTCCTGGGCTTGCCGGTGCTGAACTTGCCAATCTGGTAAATGAAGCTGCTTTGCTAGCTGCCAGAAAAAACAAAGTTAAAGTTGACATGGACGACTTTGAAGAAGCAAAAGATAAAGTGATGATGGGCATGGAACGGAAAAGCATGATTATTTCTGATGCTGAAAAGAAAACCACCTCTTATCATGAGATCGGACATGTTCTTGTCGCAAAAATGATACCTGAAGCTGATCCTGTCCATAAAGTAACTATTATTCCTCGCGGAAGAACCCTTGGGGTAACGAGTTACCTGCCGGTTGACGAAAAACACACTTATTCAAAATCGTACCTCGAAGCAGTTATAACTTATGCACTTGGTGGAAGAGCTGCTGAAAAAATTATTTTTAACCACTATACCACAGGTGCCGGAAACGACATTGAGCGGGCTACTAATCTCGCAAGGAAGATGGTGTGTGAGTGGGGTATGAGCGAGAGGTTAGGTCCTTTGAACTATGGTACGAAGCACGAAGAAATTTTCCTTGGAAAAGAGATTCAGCAACATCGCGACTATAGTGAAAAAACCGCCATCGAGATAGATGAGGAAATAAAAGGAATCATCAATTCTTGCATGGAAAGAGCTTTGGTTATTTTGAATGATAATATCGAAATGCTCCATAAACTTTCTGCTGAGCTTCTCGACAGAGAAATTCTCGATTCGGAAGAAATCGATAAAATTATGCGTGGTGAGGAATTACCTCCTGTACAGAAAATCGATAAAAAAGATGAACTTCCTGATCATGTGAAAGAATTATTGAAAACCAGAGAGTCATCAGCTAAATCGGCTAATGATTAATTCAAACCAGACTCAGATAGACTACAAATATGAGATCTATCGAAAGATGATCCATACTTGTAGTCTGTCTATCCCTGTAATCTATTATTTTATCCCAAAATCCACAGGTTTACTCATTCTTGGGTTCGTCTTGTTGATCTCTTTGATCGTGGATGTGGGAAGATTTATCAGTCCTGCCTTTGGAAAATTTGTCTATAAATTTTTCGGCTCAATTTTTCGCAAACATGAATTAGACGAAGGAAAAAAGCAACTTTCAGGAGCCACATATCTTCTTGGAGCGGCAATTCTTTGTATAATTGTCTTTCCCAAAGCCATTGCCATTGTAGCTCTTTTATTTCTGATCGTAGGCGATACTGTAGCTGCTCTCATTGGCAGGAAGTGGGGCAAAACACCCTTCTTGAAGAAAAGCCTTGAGGGTACTGGTGCTTTTTTTTTAAGTACGGTTCTGATTGCCTTTTTAACCCCCAAATTTACCGATTCATGGCTTGAAATAGGGATGATTATCGGTAGTGGACTTGTAGCTGCAATCGCTGAAAATGTCGCTTCGGGACTCCTCGACGACAATGTTGCCATTCCTCTCTCAACAGGCACAGTCTTATGGATTCTTTACTGGTTATTCTTTCCGAATCTGGAACTGGTTCTGAAGAATGTTCCGGTTTAGCCTTTCCAAATTAGTTTCTCTCCTTTTAGTTTCATCTCTTTTTGTTGGTTGTGATCATAAATTATCTGAATCATCGGGTAAGATCAATGAAATCCAGGTAATCACTGACGAACTGATTTCTGAATCTCAAAAAACTGCAATAGATTCAATTTCTCAAACTGTCTCTCTTGATGGATTAAATGAGCCTTTTTTTGAATCCATAACTTTCATCAAACCGGATTTTTCAAAAATCCCCTCCGGTAAAAACCTGATAGTCATTCTTAATATCACTTCACAGGTAATGAAAGAGCGGTTTATCGATATCTTCAGTAATCGGGTGATATTGACCGTACAAAAAAACAATTCCCCTGTAGTTATAAAGAAAGAAAATCTTTTTTATAAAAATCAAACTGTTTGGTTTGTTCTCTATTCATCGCCTGCACAAATTGAAAACTTTCTCAAAGGCAAATTCCTTAATCTACTCGAAAATATTCGGGATGACGGGATTAAGATTTCGCTCAATACTGAACACAAAAGTGAGTATGAAAAAGCACTCTCAGATTCTGTTAAATCAATAACAGGCATAACTATTCGTATTCCTCTTGGTTTTCAGGCTGTCACAACCGTCAAGAGTGGCTCAAATTTACTGTTTAGAAGGGGTGTGGGAACAAAAACCGAAGAGTGGATTATAATTGCTGAATTAGCTCAATCTCAAAACCTTAAAGATTCGACAGAAAGAGCGAACTTGCGAGATAAAATCCTCGAGCAAATGATTTTATACACGGACGGCTCAGTAATGAAAACGGGGAAAGTTATTATCGACAAAAGTGATATAAACTATTTCAGGGGAGATTGGATAACCTCACCTTATCCCATGGCAGGTTTATATACTGCGAAAATCTTAAAGACGAATGGAAAAACTTATTTTGTAGAGGGGGGAATATACTCGCCGAGCAGGAGTAAAGTTTTAAACCTGCTCCGGCTTGAAAATATGTTAAGAGCTATCCGATAAATTCTATCAAGATTTACCCTTGTAGAACCACTTCAACAATTCTGAAAAAATAATTACTGAAAAAGATGTAACCGCAGCAGCAATAATCTCATTTGTTGTTACTGAAGTTAGATCGAAAGCAACTCTTAATGGTTCGATCATAAATATAAGTGCAATAATTCCGATCGAAGCGAGGATGTTGTATATAAGCGTTTTGTTGCTTAAAAACGGTATCGCAAACATCGATCTCGAAACCGATCTGCAGTTAAAACCATTAAAGAATCTGGCTGCCAACAAGGTGATGAAGAAAACTGTTGATGCTTCTTTCTCTATCATTTCTTTGGAAAGACCTGCTGCGTGACCAAACTCTATTGAATAAGCATAGGCGGCAGTTGTAATAATCGCTATCCATACACTCAAAATTCCGATCGAGCGAAGTGCAGGTTTGTTCAGAATTCCTTCTTTGGTGTTTCTCGGTTTTCTGTCCATTATTCCCGGTTCAGGTGGTTCAACTCCGAGAGCAATCGCCACAAGTCCATCCATAATAAAATTGATGAATAAAATCTGAACTGCATTTATTGGCAGAGAATAGCCCAGGAAAAAAGTAATCAGGATGCCAAAAACGGTTCCAAGATTACCACTTAGAAGATAAACGAGATATTTCCTGATGTTCTCAAAGATACTTCTGCCTTCCTCAATTGCAGAGACTATCGATGAAAAATTGTCATCGGTAAGAATCATGTCGGCTGCTTCCTTGCTTACATCCGTTCCGGTTATACCCATGGCAACACCTATATTAGCCTTTTTTAAAGATGGGGCATCGTTTACTCCATCGCCTGTCATGGCTACTATATTCCCTTTTTTCATCAGAGATTCAACAATTTTCATCTTATGAGCGGGTGATATTCTGGCGTAAACATCAGTATTGTCCACGCTGTCGAGGAATTCCTGATCAGTAAGTTTATCCAACTCCTGTCCTGAAAGTGCCCCTCCGTGTTTTAGAATTCCCAATTCACGAGCGATTGCGACTGCCGTGTCCTTGTGATCACCTGTGATCATAATTGGTCTGATGCCAGCCTTATCGCAAATTTTTATGGCAGCTTTCACTTCCTCACGAGGTGGATCAAACATCCCAACCAAACCGAGAAAAACCAGATCGTTCTCTATGATTTGTATAAGGTCTTGTCTGATGTCCTCTTTTTCGTTCGCTTCTTCTGCTATGGTTTTGAAAGCATCAATGTCTAATTCCACCTTTTTTCCGCATATAGTCAGAACACGAAGGGCATCATCTGCGAATTGTTTGTAATATTTATTTATCAGTTCAATGTCTGCATCGGTTATTTCGCCAATGCCGTCGGCTCTGTAGATATATTTACAAGAGGCGAGAAGCATCTCGAGCGCACCTTTAGATGAAACCCACAAACCTTCCGCGGTTTTATTTACGGTAGTCATCTTTTTTGTTTCGGAAGAAAATGGAATTTCATACAAGCGGGGATTGTCAGACTTAAACTGATTATTGTTGATTCCGGCTTTTTCGCCAACAACAACTATCGCACCTTCGGTTGGATCCCCGATTATTCCCCATTCTTCATCTTCTTTTACAAGCTTTGTATCGTTGCAAAGAACACCACTTTCGAGAGTGTGTTTTAGGGGGAGAGGCAAATCTTTTAGCTCCAAATCACCCTGAAGAATGGAACCCTCCGGTTTATAACCATTCCCTGTTACCGTGAAAACAGTCCCACCGGAAAACATCTTTTTGATTGTCATCGCATCTTGCGTTAGCGTGCCTGTTTTATCGGAGCAAATTATGTTGGTAGCACCGAGAGTTTCTACAGCAGGAAGTTTTCTGATAAGTGCTTTCCTCTTCACCATTCTCCTCACACCGAGTGCCAAAGAGATGGTTACCACCGCGGGAAGTGCTTCCGGTATAACAGCCACTGCCAGAGCGACACCCCAGATAAATACATCCATTATTTTATCAGATGTGAGACCACCTGAAGATGAAAAAATTCGGATGAGTTGAAATACCGACATTATTATAGATAGGGAAATGGCAAAAATCCCGAGTTTTTTACCAAGTTGATCCAGATTGACCTGAATTGGTGTCCGTTCGTCTTCAGTATTTTGAAGCATCGTTGCAATTTTACCAAATTCAGTTTCCATTCCGGTAGAAACAACTATAGCAGTTCCTCTTCCGAAGGAAATAGCAGTGCCGGCAAAAAGAATGTTGTTACGGTCACCAAGAGGGATGTTTTCTCCCTCGACAGGGTCTGTGTGTTTATCAACAGGTACAGATTCACCGGTGAGGGCTGCCTCTTCAACTTTAAGATTGGCACACTTTATAATTCGAGCATCGGCAGGCACTTTTGCACCCATCGATATTTTAATTATATCTCCCGGCACCAGTTCTCGAGACGCAATTTCTTGTTCTTTCCCATTTCGGATCACAATAGCGAGAGGTGCAGCCATCTTTTTAAGCGACTGTAATGCTTTCCCTGCCCGAAATTCCTGAATAAAACCCAGTACACCGGCAAAAATCACTATTATTATTATCGATATCGCTTCCGTGATCTTTCCAAAAGATAAAGAAACTATTGCAGCCACAAACAGAATGATTATCAGCAAACTGTTAAATTGTGCAATAAACAATGCGAGGGGAGAGATAGCAGCTTTTTCTTCTATCTCGTTATAACCATATTTTTCGATCCGTTCACTGACTTCCTCAGTCGTGAGACCGTCAGTGTGAGAATTTAATTTTCTGAGAGTTTCGTCGGATTTAAGGGAATGCCACTGAATGTTCATATTCAATACCTGATGATTAGAAATGGATAAATTCCAAACCTGAATATAATTCGAGGGAGGTTAATAACCGCAAAAAAAGATTATTTTCCCTCAAATTATGAATTTCAATTTGACTTTTACTTCATGCTTTTTTTACACATATTTACTCATGAAAATTTTGCTTTTACACAAAAAATTAATTGTATTGTTCGCTATTCAACTTTTACTCTTTTCGGGATGTAAAGGGGATTTCGAACTTGATGAGAATCTCAAAGGGTTTTCTTTCAAACTAATTGACCAAGATGGACAACAAGTTGATTTCCCTTCAGATTTCGAAAACAAGATTATAGTAGCGGGATTTATATTTACACACTGCCCCGATATATGTCCTTTAACAGTCAATAATATGCAGTTAGTTCAAAAAGAGCTTATTGGAAAAGGGGAGATTGATGATATTGTCTTTTTGGCGATTACATTCGATCCAACCAGAGATACCGTTGGTCTCCTGAAGAAATTCGCTGCTGTAAGAGAAGTTGATGAAAAGAATTTCAGATTTTTGACGGGCGATAAAAAAATAACAGATTCATTAATGTCAGTAATGCGAATTGTGGCCATTCCTGAAGATTCCACAGTTGTTGATGGGAGTCTTTCATATTTTTTCACTCACACCGACCGAATTTCTCTTATCGACAGAAGAGGATTTTTAAGGAAAGAGTATTCAGGAAGTAAGGCCAACACTTCCCAAATCGTTCAAGATATTGAAAAATTGAGGTAAAAATGTTCCAATTAGTCACAAGCTTTTTATTAATCTCTCTTCTCGCACCCAAAGTGACTGTCACTTCCAATTGGTTGAGACCAAATTCAGAAGGGATGAATACTGCTGTTTATGCCAAAATTACAAACAACAGTGATAAAGCAGACACACTCTATGCAGTTGAATGTGATCTCGCAAAAGTAACCGAAATCCATGAGTCGTACGAAGAAAATGGAAAAACAGGGATGCGGAAAGTGGATTTTATTGTAATTCCTGCAAAAAAATCTGTTACTCTGAAGCCCGGTGGAATGCATATAATGCTAATCAAGCTTAAGAAGGACATTGTAAAAGGGAAGAAATATTCACTTACATATAAATTTAAAAAGGCCGGCAAAGTAAAAGTTAGTGCAGTATCTTCAGAGAAGGCACCCGCTAACGATACCAAACCAAAAAAGAAGAAAAACAAATAGCTTAATCAGTCGAAGATATCTCCCTTAATACAGGAAAGATCACAATCCGACTGTACAACATTAGTTTTCGTCAAAGTTGGGGCTATAGCTCAGTTGGTAGAGCGTTTCGTTCGCAATGAAAAGGCCCGGGGTTCGAATCCCCGTAGCTCCACTGTCTCACCTCATATCGGTATCCCGACGGAAGAGATTGATATCTA
>CAYSJM010000055.1:0-21831 GCA_964431385.1 uncultured Ignavibacteriaceae bacterium
CAAAGGGATTACTTCGGGTTGATGCAGCAATATATGAAGAGAATCCATTGGTTTTTCTTGACTCTGTAGCAAATGAATACACAAAGAAGATACCCGCGGAACAGGCATTGTACAAAAAAGCACTTTATCAGTTAATGGTTCTTGATGACAAAAAAGGAGCAAAGACGAGTAAGTTACGGCTTGAGGGAGATTCCCCGGAGTCTGTGTATTTGACAGATCTGACACTGTTGTTAGCGGACAGTTTAACCGTAAGAAACAGACCCGTAAATCCCGGACTTGGAAAGTCAAACCCTGAAACAGCGAACAGTGTTGTTTACGAGTACAACTTGTACAACAACTACCCCAACCCGTTTAACCCCGAAACAGTTATAAAATTCTCACTTAAGGAGAAGAGCGGTGTAATGCTGACAGTTTACAACATCACGGGTCAGAAGGTGGTCCCGATGAATCGGGATAAACGGTGAAATGGAGAAAGGGTTTTACGACAAGAAGTTCAAGGGAACCAAACTCTCATCAGGTGTTTACATTTTCCGTATTGAAGCCCAATCGCTTGAGAGTAAAACAACTTATTCCAAAACTGTGAAGGCGATGCTCCTTAAATAGGGCTGAGGGATGAAGGTTGATGGCTGAAAAGCCCACACCAGAATCACGAATTATTAAGGCTGTCTCTTTCGGGGCAGCCTTTAAAAACATCTGTTCAGCGCCGGAATTATGTAAATTATCTAATTATTGTTTTATAAAAGCAAAAAAGTTTTTATTTTGCGAATCATATTATTTTTAATAATCATCTTTACATAAAGTATGGCAAAATGATCAAATTAGGATTGGTAACATGCCGGGAATACCCGGAACTGACAGAGGATGATCAGCTTCTGATCCCTGCATTTAAAGAAAAAAAGATAATCGCTAAACCGGTTATTTGGAACGATGGCCCCCTCCCTCCTAATGAGTTTGACCTGTTAATTATAAGGTCTCCATGGGATTATTACCTTTCAACCGCAGAATTTATTTCGTGGATGAATAAGGCGAGTGCATCGGGTTATAAAATTCTGAACAAACCGGATATAGTTAAAAAGAATCTTCACAAAAGTTATATAAAAGAACTGCAGCGAAGAGGTGTGCTTACTGCTGACACAATGTTCATTCCAAAAGCAAGCATTCTGAAACTTGAAGAGGTTTTTGAGAGAAAAAGATTCCGTAAGGTGGTAATTAAACCTGCAATCTCGGCTGGTGCTTTCGAAACTTACCTTGTTCACAGGGATGAAGCAGCGGAGTTTAACGGAATTGCTGCTAAAATTCTCGAATATGCAGATTTGATGATTCAAGACTATATCGAAGAGGTTGAAACCAACGGCGAATTATCCCTTATCTTCTTTAATGGTGAATATAGCCACACCGTTCTAAAAACCACTGCCCCCGGTGAGTTTAGAACACAATTGGAATACGGTGGTACCGTTGAGTCAATAAAACCCTCTGCGGACATGATAGACCTTGCGTATGAAATTAACGACGCTCTCGGTTTTGATACTCTCTATTCGAGAGTAGATGGAATCATGGCTAAAGATGAGTTTAAGTTATTGGAACTCGAGATGTTCGAGCCTTGCTTATACTTCTCATATAACGAAAAATCTGTCAAAAGGTTTGTAGAGTCGGTTATTGAACGCGTAGGCTGATTTTAGTCACTGTTTTTTATAGCGGTTTGAGTAAATTTCCAACTTGATTTTCCAATTATCGGAACAAAAGTTTGAAATTACTTATACCGCTTTTTTTATTCGCCAACATCATCTTTTCACAAAGTTTTACCTGGACGAAACTTCCTGTCCCCACCCATAAAACTATAAACTCAATCTCTTTTATCGACAGTCTTTATGGCTTTGCAGCAGGAGATACCGGTCTTGTTATGAAAACCACTGATGGTGGAATATCGTGGGAAGTGCAAACACTCCCCCGAAACAAAGATATAAGCGACATAACTTTTGTAAGCAGAACAACGGGTTATGCAGTAGCTCTCGATTTTGAATCAGCCCCTTTTGGTACACTTTTTTACAAAACAACCGACGGTGGAGATTCCTGGGTTGAAAGCAGGTACCGGGGCGACGAAGTCTATTTTGTTTCTCTCCACTTCCTCGATTCTTTAAGAGGTTGGACAAGCGGACTCGAGGGAAAAATCGCCTTCACCACAAATGGTGGCGATGAATGGATCCCCGCCCTCAACGATACCAGTGAGTTTACAAATTTCCCTGTCCTTGGATTTTCATTTTACACCGATACACTCGCCTTTGCTTTCGGAGGGCATATCGATATTGCCGGCGTTGTATGGAAAACCACTAATTCCGGCGGATACTGGAAATCACACGGAGTGGGACCCGAGCCGATACGGGGTTTGATTGTATTTGACAGTCTCAATCTCATCGGAATTGGCGGCGATTTTGAGTATGGCACCGCAGTTGTTAAATCAACAGACGGAGGGGAAACCTGGGACTACAGAAGTCTGGATGTTTTTGGAGTCCCTTATGGACTCTCATTTAGAACGGAAAATGAAGCATGGGTACCACTCGGCTTTGCTCAAAAACTGCTCTATACCCCTGATAAAGGGACGCTCTGGGTAGAGTACTCTGCACCTGACAGCGGAATACTCTACGATATTCAGTTTACCGATTCTCTCACCGGTTACACCGCCGGAAGAAACGGTTACTTCGCCAAGTACAGTAAAATTCTTGTCGGAATGGACGATGATGCGGCAGTTCCGATTATGAATGCTTATCAACTCGGTGCCAATTACCCAAATCCTTTTAATCCTGCTACTGTAATCCCCGTAACTCTTGCAGAGGAGGCACAAATTGTTCTCACAGTTTACGATATACGGGGAAGAGAAACAGGATTTGTAAACAAAGGAAACTTTGCGGCTGGTTATCATGAATTTAAATTTGACGCCGGAAAAGCATCTTCAGGTATCTATTTCTACAAACTTGATGTCATTACTTCATCGGGTAAAAAGTACTCGGAAGTGAAGAAAATGGTCTTAAACCGATGAACATTCACGATTTACCCGGCTACAAAGGGGTATCATTTCTCCAAATTTTACCACAACTTTATAGAGATCCCCTCGGAACACTTACAAAAATAGTTTCAAGTGGAGAGAGAGTAATACCCTTCCAACTCGGGAAATATATCCTTTTCCTTGTGAACGACCCTTCAATCCTTCGGCATATCCTTAAAACAATCTACCGGAATTATCCAAGAGGGAAATCACTTAAGGGAATTTTTCCCCTTCTGGGAAAAGGATTGTTTACGAGTGACCACAACCTTTGGGTAAAACAGCAAAAAAACATTACGCCAGCATTTCATACCAAAAATTATTCAGAATTCGAGAGAATAATTAGAGAAGAGAGCGATAGATTTTGCTCCGATCTCGAAAATTTTGCAAAAGAATCTACTACAGTGGATATGCAAAAAGAATTTAAAACTCTTATGTTGCGTATTTTGGCTAAAGAGATGTTTTCACCAGACCTTAAGTTTAATCCCGAAACCATTATTACAAAACTTGATGCTGTTTTGGAATATACGAGTATAAAAGGGGAGTTGATAAGAAATGTTGTTTCGGGGGTAAAGGCGATGTTTGGTCTTCGCTACACTCCTCCGCTCTACTACACTCAGTCACTAAAATACCTCGAAGATTTTGTTGCCGAATTCTTCGGAAGAATAATGCGGAATGAATTACGACCGGCAGCCTTGACTTCCATCCTGAAAGAGTTAAAAGAGCAGGGCGAAATTGACGATACGCAGGTCAGGGATGAGATAATGACATTTCTTTTCGCAGGATTTGATACAGTTGCAGAGGGACTTTCATGGAGTCAGTACCTTATTTCCGCTAATCCCGGAACAGATGAAAAAATTATTTCAGAAAATGAACCAAAATATCTTCAGGCTGTGATTTACGAAGCTTTGAGGCTTTATCCCCCCGCCTGGGCATTCTACAGAATTGTAACCGAGGATGATGAAATTGACGGCCTGCACTTCCCCGCAAAATCTTATCTGATGATTTCACCATATCTGCTGCACAGAACACCAAAATACTGGGATAATCCGAATTTATTTAACCCCGAAAGATTTATTGAGGAAGACCAGCCCGAAGTGAACCACTTTCACTATATCCCCTTTGGGCAGGGTCCACACATCTGCACAGGAAGAAGAATAGCCATGTTTGAAATGAATCTGATCCTCTCGATCATTACACCCAAATTCAGATTCAATTACACGGGGAAAAATCCACCCGAAGCAGACCCCGGCATTATTATGAAAGCAAAGGATGCTCTCTTTTTTAAGGTTGAGATGAGACCATGAATCCAAATGAGAAAATAAAAGAATTAATCTCACTAACAACAGGTAGAGAACTGAAAAACGGATTTTTGATTCAGTTTCCTGATGGTGAAATCTGGAATCCCGCTCCCGGGTCCACCCCCGGTTTTACGCTCAAATTACAGTCAGATGGTGCTTTGAAGAACATCATTTTCCCTCCAACCGAATTAAATGTGACTGAAGCTTACCTTTTTAACGAGTTTGATATAGATGGCGACTTTTTTGCGGTGTTTGAAACAGCTTATGAATTGGCATCCGTACAAAGGGGAATATCTGAAAATCTTGGTCTCCTCCTTAAGATTCTGGCCCTCCCTTCGAGTCCCCGTAAAAAAGTGAAAAACTTCGCCAAAAGGATGTCGGGCCAAGCCCACTCTCTCGAGAGGGACAAAGATGCAGTCTCATATCATTATGATATGTCAAATGACCTCTACAAACTTTGGCTCGATCCTCAAATGGTTTATTCGTGTGCTTATTTCAAAACTAGGGAAACTCCTCTCGAAGTGGCACAGCAGGATAAACTCGACTATATTTGCAGGAAACTTGACCTTAAAAAGGGAGAGAAGTTGCTCGATGTCGGCTGTGGTTGGGGTGCACTTGTGATCCATGCTGCTGAGAACTATGGGGTCGATGCATTGGGTGTTACTCTGAGTAAAAACCAGGCTGAATGGGCAAACCGAAGAATTCAGGAACTGGGGCTTGCCGGCAGATGCAGGGTCGAAGTTCGGGATGTGAGGGAGATCAAAAACATCGAATATGATAAAATCTCATCTGTCGAGATGCTCCATCATATCGGCTACAATTCGCTTCCGCAATATTTTGCAAAAATTAAACAATTGCTAAAACCCGGTGGACTTTCGTTTCAACTTGGTGTTGCTAATAATGCAGCAAAAGGGGCTTATCGGGGTCCCGTTTTTGCACCAAAATATTTTATGCCCGATTATGAGCTTTCTCCAATCGGGGAATACTTGAAAATTGCCGAAAAAGCGGGATTTGAGGTCTATGACCTCGAGAATCTTCGCCAGCACTACGAACTTACGGCACGCCACTGGCTTAAAAATATTGAATTCAGGCATGATGAAATAGCAGAAGTTACGGGTGAGGTGATGTATCGGGTTTACAGACTCAGCATGGCACTGATGGCGTACGGATTTTATTCGAACATGATAGGTCTCTACCATTTTGTTTTGCGAAAAACAGAAGGAAAGGGGAACTTCCCCCCGTTAACCCGCTGGTACTAAGATAAAAGGAGAAAAAATGAAAGAACTTTATTTATTGCGACATGCGAAATCTGACTGGGATGACGATTCCATTTCAGATCACGAGAGACCTCTGAACAAACGGGGATTCCGTGATGCCCCGGCGATGGGAAAATTTATGAAACAGGAAGGAATAATCCCCGATCTTGTTTTGGCGAGCACAGCATTAAGAGCAAAAACAACCGCTGAACTGGTGATAAAGGAAATAAACGGAAAAGAGTCAGAAATTGTGTTTTTATCAACTCTGTATCTTGCCTCGGCTACTGAAATCCTCTCTCAAATCAAAAAGACTGACGAATCATTCGAAAAACTTCTTCTGGTTGCTCATAACCCGGGCTTAACCGTTGCCGTTAATCGTCTCGCCGGCAATCATGTTGATTCAATTGATGTCCCCACCTGCGGACTGGCACAGTTTATCTATCCGGGAAAGTGGTGCGATGCCGGTTACTCCAATTTCAGACTGATACATTTTTATTCACCGAAACAGATTCAGTTACCCTAAAACTGTGTCGGCAGTCAACTCATATTTTTTGCATTGTGTAAAAAATAGAGTTTTTATATTTTTGCAGGTCATTTATTAACATTTGTTGATTAGTGATAATGTGCGTGAGAAATCCGGTATAATGGCTGTTGTGGGAGGGAGAAGGGATATTTTGGCATTTAATCTGTTTTTGTAATGCCATGGATTTAATCGTTAAAGTTTTTGTAGAACCCTGAAATTTATTGCCTCTACTCCGTTCCATTTAAGTGAAAATTTAACTTCACGAGCCGTTACTTTATACCGTAGTGTCTTCAAAATGCTTATCTACTCTATTTTTTTTTGTTACGGTTTTGAAAGAGTTTCCCCCTCACCTAACTAAACCTTGCCCGTTTATCCTTCGGGGTGACGGGCTTTTTTTATGTCATCATAATCCCAGAATATTGGGTTGAGCGTTTCTTTTATAAAGGTTTTATCGTGCATTCACAAATATAAAGATAAATAAAGAAATACTTTGCTCAGCATGCAAGTAATTCGAATAGCCGCCGGTTATGCAGACTGAATAAAACTCTCCTTTTCCCTTGCCTTAAATTGCCCAATCTCTCTTATTTTGGTGTTACAAAATAAATTTTTTCCCCGATTATTTAAATCATTTACGGAGGAATCGTGAAGTTGAATATGAATTTGAAGACAGTATTTCTTTTTTCTTTATTATTTGTTGTTGGTGGTTACGCACAGAAGATAAGTGACATTATCCAACCCCTCAGACTTGTATCAGGTAAATCCGGCGAATTCAGAATTTCTGATATCTGGTATGCCGGCGACTACAAAGTAAAATTTAAAGAGAATAAAGCCCTGAAAGTTTCTTATAACGAGAAGGACAGTACCCTGAAAGTGGAAACTGACAAAGATTTTGAAGGGATAACTCTCCTACCGTTTGAATATAAAAAAACCGTTTATCAGATTCCCATAGTGGCTGCAAAACAACGGTTTCACACTTTTTCGCTTAAGCCCTCAAAAAAATATAAACACTTGACAGTAATCGGTCAGTTTAATGCCTGGAACAGACAGTATGATGCGATGACCGATGCAAACGGTGACGGCATTTATGAAATTGCAGTTCCCATTGAACCCGGAAGGTATGAGTACAAATTTTTTGGTGACGGTGAGGAAATAGTTGATCCGGCAAATAAAGACTCAGTGCCAAATGGAATGGGGGCATTCAACTCAGTCATAATCATTGAAAAACCATTCAAAAGCCGCTCTTTCCTCCATAATCTCGGTGTGAAAGAATCCAAATCATTCAGATTTTTCCATTTTATCTATGAACGGGATGGTAAACCTGAACCCGTTTCAAAAGAAGAAATAACCGCACTATTGGACAATGAACTCGTAACAGATTCTGAACTCAAAGTTGAGAATGGGATTGTTATTATTACACTTCCCAGAATGGAAATGAAAGGCAACCGCCTTCTTAGAGTTGCAGTAACAAAAGACGGGCAAAAAACAAACTGGCAATATATTCAGCTTCAGGATGGTGCCCCTGCCGGCAAAGGTAAATTCAACTGGTACGATGCCGTAATTTATTCCATTATGATTGACCGGTTTAAGGATGGCGACAAATCAATTAACAAACCTGTTGTTCGAGACTCTGTTTTCCCCCCTGCAAATTATCAGGGTGGCGATTTTCAGGGAATAATCGACAAAATAAAAGACGGTTATTTTGAAAAACTCGGAATAAACACCATTTGGGTGTCACCAGTAAATGACAATCCGATGACCCCATGGAGGGAATACCCCGCACCAAACAGATGGTACACTGGTTATCATGGATACTGGCCAATCAGCGACACCAAGGTTGAAGAACAATTTGGTACCATGGCAAAATTGAAAGAACTCGTTAAAGCAGCTCACAAAAAAGGGATAAAAATACTTCTCGATTTTGTTTCCCATCATGTGCATCAGGAACATCCCTGGTTCAAAAAGCATCCTGACTGGTTCGGAAGCCTCGATCTTCCCGATGGAAGAAAAAACCTTCGCCTTTGGGATGAATATCGTCTCACTACATGGTTCGAACCTTATATCCCATCTTTTGATTTTACAAAATCAAAAAAAGCCCTCAATGCTGTAAGTGATAATGCAATCTGGTGGCTTGAGCAGACGGGTGCCGATGGATTCCGTCACGATGCGGTAAAACATGTTCCTAATGAATTTTGGAGAGTGCTTACTGCTAAAATAAAGAAACACTTCAAAGGAAAACGGGATATTGAAGTCTATCAGATTGGCGAAACTTTTGGTGACTATGCAATGATTAGCTCGTATGTGAACAATGGACAGTTGAGTGCACAGTTCAATTTTAATCTTTTTGATGTGGCAATTGTTGCGTTTTTGAACAAAAATGCTTCTCTGGAGCTGATCTCCACAGAAATGGAAAAGACCTTTGATGTTTATGGGCCAATCCATGTAATGGGTAATATTATGGACAGTCACGACAAAATCAGATATATGGCTTATGCAGATGGAGATCTTGAAATTAATGATGGCAGGGCAGCTGAAATCGGCTGGAACGCACCTCCAACAGTCGATCATCTCTCGAGCTTTGACAAACTGAAACTTTATTACGCTTACATGATGACAATCCCCGGCTTGCCTGTGGTTTATTACGGTTCTGAATTTGGAATGACGGGTGCATCTGATCCCGACAACAGACGGATGATGTATTTTGGCGACAAATTAAACGGAAATGAAAAGAAGACTCTTGACGATGTAACGAAACTGATTGGGCTTCGCAATAAATATTCAGCTCTCCGTTATGGCGATTTTTACACCGTGGTAAGTTCACATAATGTGCTCGGTTATATAAGGTCAGACGCTAATGGCAGAGTGCTTGTCCTTCTGAATAAGTCGGATAAAGAGGAAATTGTAACGGTCGATCTCCCTGCATTTTATGATATCGGTTACGCTGAAAATCCCCTTACTAAAGAGAGAATTGTAACCGCCGCAAATCAGATTAAAGTGAAACTAAATCCTTCCGGATACGAAATATTCTTGTTGGAAAAATAGGATGCAGCGACGCGTTTTCTCAGGTAAAAGTTATCCGCTGGGAGCAACTGTAACCCCCGACCGCTCGGGGGTTAACTTTTGTGTCTATTCAAGAAATGCTACTGCAGTCGAGATACTTCTTTTCGATTCTCCCGAGGCGGAGCAGCCCTCAGAAGTGATTCGCTTGAATATTCTGAATCACCGGACATACTTCTACTGGCATGCTTTTGTTGAGGGATTAAAACCCGGACAGATTTATGCCTACCGTGTTTATGGTCCTTTCAACCCTGAAAAAGGTCTGAAATTTGACCCCGAGAAAGTATTAATTGATCCCTACTCACTCCTTATTGTCGATAATCTATATAACAGAGAAGCTGCTCGAAAACCCGGGAGCAATGTAAAATGTTCGATGCGCAGTGTGGTTATCGATCCCTTCGCCTACGATTGGGAGGGGGACATGCCACTAAATCTGGAGAGGACAAGAACAATCGTCTATGAACTTCATGTAAAAGGATTTACCGCAAACCCAAATTCAGGGGTTGATGAAAGACTTCGAGGTACATTTAAAGGACTGATTGAAAAAATTCCCTACCTGAAAGAACTTGGCATCACTTCGGTTGAATTGCTGCCTGTTCAGCAGTTTGATCCGCACGATGTAAAACCTCCCCTTGTAAATTATTGGGGATATAACCCGATAGCATTTTTTGCTCCACACCGGGCATACAGCTCCGATCAGTCAATTTTTGGTCCTGTAAACGAGTTTCGTGACATGGTAAAGGCACTCCACAAAGAGGGAATTGAGGTTATTCTCGATGTGGTGTTTAATCATACTGCCGAGGGAGATGAAACGGGACCTGTTCTTTCTTTCAGAGGGTTTGAAAACAAGGAATACTACATTCTCGATGAGAATAATCCATACGGTTACGCTAATTACACTGGGTGCGGAAACACTCTAAACGCCAACAACACAGTGGTAAAAAGAATGATTATCGATTCCTTGAAATATTGGGTTTCTGTAATGCATGTGGATGGATTCCGGTTTGACCTTGCATCTGTGTTGGCAAGGGATCATGACGGGAAGCCACTTCAGAATCCACCAATTCTTTGGCAAATTGAATCAGAACCGATTCTTGCCGGTTCAAAATTGATTGCCGAAGCATGGGATGCCGGAGGGTTGTATCAGGTTGGTTCATTCGTCGGTTATAAGTGGGCAGAGTGGAACGGGAAATTCAGGGATGATGTCCGAAGGTTTACAAGGGGTGACCACAATATGGCAAAAACCATTGCACAGAGAATAGCTGCAAGCCCTGACATTTATCCTGACCCTTTAAGGAATCCAGCCAGAGGAATCAATTTTGTTACCTGTCACGATGGATTCACTCTTAACGATCTTGTCTCTTACAACATTAAAAACAATAAAGAAAACAGAGAAGACAACCGGGACGGTACAAATGAAAATTTCTCATGGAATTGTGGCGTGGAAGGACCTTCAAACGACCCTGCTGTGGAAGAATTGAGAAAAAGGTTGATAAAAAATTATATCGCTTTCCTGTTCACTTCACAAGGAACGCCTTTGCTGCTAATGGGAGATGAAGTACGGCGGACACAAAACGGTAACAATAATGCCTACTGCCACGATAATGTGCTGAACTGGTTCGACTGGTCGTTGGTAAACAAAAATAAAGATATCTTCCTTTTCACAAAAAAGATGATACGATTTGCCAGAACACAACATATTTTCACTTGGTGTTCACCATGGTTAAATGGTGGTAATTTTGGTGCATCAATAGTTGACTGGCATGGAGTGGAACCTTTTCTCCCTGATTTTAGCGATCAGTCGCTCACCATTTCATTTACTTTAAAAGACTTTTGGAACAACTCATACTACCACTTTATTATTAACAGCTTTTGGGAGGGTCTTGACTTTAAACTACCTGGTTACAGCAATGCAGCCCAATGGGAGGTAATTGTGGATACTGCCCAGGAAAGTCCTAAAGATTTTAATTCCCCCGGATCAGAAGTATTTGTGTATGGGGAGAGGTATTTTGCGAAAGAAAAAAGTTTTGTGATACTTCATGCCACGATGAAGTAGTTTTTGCCATAAACAAAAAACGGCTGACACCATTTCTGATGACAGCCGATTTTGAAATACCAATTAAAACTAAAAAATAGCCGAACTAAACGCGAGATTGACGCCAATCTGTGCGAGTAAAATATCAGTTTTTGATCTTCTTGTGTTGTATGTAACTGTTCCATTTTGGGTGTTCACAATAACATCACCCTCGGTAAGATACTCAGCCTTTGTACCCATCAGATATCTGGCTTTAATATCGACCATCACTCTTGTTCCCATTTGGTCATATACTGTGAACATCAAACCGGCACCACCTCCATAACTAAATGCCCAATCGCTGAAATTTTGATCGGAGATGTTTTCTTTCCCGGAGAATCTTTCTAAAATTGAAGTTTGTGTGTACATATATGAACCACCTGCTATCAACTCGACATAAGGTTTAAATAGAATACTCGGGGGAGCAATACGAATCAGGGCATGACCCATCACAATGTTGTTCGATCTTGTAACATCAACTGTCAGATCAGGAATTGTATAGCTAAAGGGAGCTCTTCTTGTTTCATTTCCATAATTTATAAATGCAAGATCAAAACCCCATTCAACAGGAACCCCGGGTGCGGTGGGGAAAAGTAACTCGCCACCAATGCCGATTCCCGTTCTTGAAAGGTTGTCTTTGAATTCACCCTGTGGGAACCCAAGTGTAAAGTTTATTCCAAAATTTTGTGTAAATACCTGGGATGATAAAATCATTAAGGCAGCGGCAAAAATAAATATAGTCTTCTTGTTCATATTCTTCCTGATTAAAGTTTGTTAAAAACTAAAGTACCAATATAATAAAATGTGGAGATTAATATTGTTAACTTCGCTTGTAAGATTTTCAAAAATTGTGGATTAAAATGGGCAAAATAGTTACAGAAACCCTTTTTCGAATTGTAATAGTGATCATTGCTGTTTATTTGATTCGAACGGCATTTCCCGATGATAAATTTTGGTTAATCCTGGCAATAACTGCTGTTGTTGGAGGCGTCGTATTACCTGCGTACAATTCGTACATCAATTTTTATAAAAGCAACAAAGAGATTATAGAAAATTCCATTTGTTCGAAGTGTCGCCACTTCGATGAAACTGCTGTTCTCTGTAAAAAGTACGAAAGCCACCCAAAACCTGATTTTATTCCATGTGACGGAAAAGAATTTGAGGGGTGAGCTGAATAATTTCTAATTTGGTTTTAATTATATTGTATTATTATTTCTTTTAATTATTATATAGTTATGAGCCAATTCATGAAGAGATCAATTTTTGTTGTTGCATTTGTAGCGTTAGTGTTTGCTACTGTATTGATGGTAACCCCGGTTCAGTCGCAGACACTAATAAATGCCTTTCCAAACATTACAATAGCCAACCCTGTCGATCTGCAATCTCCAATAGATGAGACCAATCGAATCTTTGTTGTTTCTCAGCAGGGTCGCATTTTTGTCTTTCCAAATAAGAGGGATGCCTCCAACCCCAAAACCTTTCTTGATCTGACCGACCGTGTTCTTTACGGTGGTGAACAGGGGTTACTCGGACTTGCATTTCACCCCAATTTCATAAAAAACGGTTACTTTTATGTAAAGTATACCGCAAACAACCCCCGAAGAACGATAATTTCCCGCTTTCAGGTTTCCAATGTTAATGGCGACTCGGCGGTTAAAGCTTCTGAATACATTTTGATGACCTACAATCAACCATTTTCAAACCACAACGGCGGGCAGGTTAGTTTTGGTCCTGATGGTTACCTCTACATAGCTGCCGGTGATGGTGGCTCGTCAGGTGATCCTTCGGGTAACGCACAAAACAAGGCGGCACTACTTGGGAAAATCTTACGAATCGATGTGAATGGCACTTCTCCCGGAAAAAATTATGCAATCCCACCTGATAATCCCTTTGCCGGAAACTCACAAGGATGGGCAGAAGAGGTTTACGCCTACGGCATGAGGAACCCATGGCGGTTCAGTTTTGATCTCGCAACCAACAAACTTTGGGTGGCGGATGTGGGGCAAAATATGTGGGAAGAGATTAATATAGTCGAAAAAGGGGGAAATTATGGATGGCGAATAATGGAATCGTTTCATTGTTATAATCCATCGTCGGGTTGCGATACAACAGGTCTAAAATTACCAATCTGGGAATATGCCCATAACTCTGTTGGTGGTTATTCGATTACCGGTGGATTTGTATATCGCGGGAATAAAAACCCAAGACTAACAGGAAAATACATATATGCAGATTATGTTTCAAAAAGGATCTGGGCTCTTAAATATACTTCCGGTCAGCCGGTACAAAATGAAGTGTTAGTAGAAAACGCAGGATTTTCGATCGTTTCATTCGGTGAAGATAATTTCAAAAATCTGTACATTCTCGACTATACCGGGAAAATCTGGATGTTTAATCCCCAAGTGGATGCAGTCGATGTCATCCCGCAATTTTCGGGTGGAAATTTTGCGGCTTTAAAACAAAATTACCCAAATCCATTTAATCCCTCCACCTCAATTTTGTTTTCGTTGGCAAAGGAGAGTTCCGTTAAGATGGAAGTGTTCGATATTTTTGGCTCTTTGGTTGAAGAAATAAAAACGGGAGTCTATAATGAAGGCGAGTTTGTATTCGGTTGGGAACCAAAAGATCTTGCATCAGGAACTTACCTGATCAGAATGACCGCTTCTGCCTCGGATGGGAAAGGCCTGCAAACCCAAACTATTAAAGCCCTATTTATGAAATAAGGAGGAAATAGTACACCTTATACCTAAATTCAGCTTCGTTTTCTGAAGAAAAAAAGGTAGGTTAACAGCCCAAAATCGAGTGAAAGCCAGAATATACGATGACCGATAATCTCTTCGTTCGAAAAGCAGACCGCAACAAAGAACACAAGAGAACCGAGATATAAAGTTTTTTGGAAGCTGTGTAACTGATTTGAGGTTACACTTCCACCTGAGGGTGGGTTACCGGCAGGTGTGGAGTTATTTGTTCTCTTTTTGCCAAATCTGAGAATGACAGAAAAAAGTGCGGGGATGATGATCACCCCCTGCACAAGGGAAAACAAAATATTGTCACGGGTAATGTAATTTATCAGATTTTCAATGGGGTCCATAATACCAGGTTCCGGAAAAAAGTTTTAGATTGAGAATACAACATAATTCTCTTTGCAGAATAGTTTTATCCCTGATTGAATACCATTTTTAGACAAACCCGTTGATTATTCACTCTTTTTTTTGGGTTCTTACTGCTTTTCGCAAAAAATATACCAAACATGAAATAATTACTGTCCATACAGTAATCATTATTATGAGTGATGATGTCTCCATATCAGAAACCGATTACAACTTTTAACAGAAGAAGTACGGTACCAACACCAAGCACAACGGCTAAAATCAAGCCAAAACTTCCTGAATTATCTTTTTTTTCAGTTGACATGTTAATCTCTCTTAAAATGAAATGGCAGTCGAATTCGAAGTGCAGAATAATACACACCGATTCGAAATCGACCGATAAAAAACAGAGTTAAAGAATTTTTAAGAGATTATTTGAGGTGGTGCTTTATTAAGAGGGAGTGATAGTATTGGTGCGGCATACAATAGATCTGATTCAACCGTAATTGAAATTACAGGATCACTTTCAGCCTCTTCCAAAACTGTGCAGTAATCGTGAACATCTATTTCGGTGAAGGAAACAGGTGCTATATGAGTAGGGATTTTAGCAGTAGTAAAATACTGTGTTCGGGGTTCTCCCTTATTCGATGAGATTGTAACCTGGGCTGAAGAATGCATACCACTTCCGGAGACCGTTAAAAGTCCGGAAACAAGGTATATAACAATCAGCAGTGAATTACAGTATTTTCTCATCTAAAATTAGAGTTCTCCTTCTGCAAGTTACCAATTTTACAGGATAAAAACAAAACTATTCAGAACCTCACTTCCCAAATTCTTCCCTCAAAGAGTCGGCATCCCAACCTGCGTCCCTGCTGATATCGGTGTCTTTAAAGTCTTCGCTGATAAGGGCTTCCAGATCTTCTATTGCCTGTCGGGCAGCAGAGAGGTATTCAGTTTTATCTTTCCTGTGAGTGGCAAGCTCTTTAAGATTTTTTTCATCGTGTTTGTAGAAAAGGTTACTCATTCTTTCGGTCTGATATGCTCTGAAGCCGAGAAGTTTAAGTGTATCGGCACCCATTCTGAGGGAAGTATCGAGAGTTTCGCGATAGACATTATCAACACCCGCGTCCATCAAATTGTAAGCATCAGACCGGTCGTAAGCTCTGGCGAGAATTTTAGCGTGAGGGAAATGTTTTTTAACAGTATGAACCATCTCAAGAACTTTTTCAGGCATATCGAGAGCAATAATAATAATTTTTGCCTCTTCTGCACCCGCAGCATGAAGAAGGTCGTGCCTCGAAGGTTCACCATAATAGACCTTTATTCCAAGTTTTCGAAGAGTCTCCACTCTGTCGGAATCGTTATCAATTACAGTCGGGAAAACCCCGTTTGCTCTAAGAAACCGCCCTGCAGTGTTTCCAAACCTGCCAAAGCCTGCGATAATTACTTTCCCTTGTTCCTCTATTTTATCCGCTTCTTTTTCCGGTTTTGAAGTGGAACGGGGTAGGATTGGTACTATTACTTTTTCGTTGAGAGTGAATATAAATGGAGTGAGAGCCATGCTAATAGCAACAATGGCTGTGAGAATGCCTGTGGTGGTCTGATCAAGAATGCCGAGGGTCGTAGAGAATGAAAAGAGCACAAACGCAAATTCACCCACTTGAGCGAGTGCAACTGCAAAGATTGAACTTTCACCATTCCCCAGGAGGAAGATCTTACCTATTACAAAAACCACCGCTGCTTTTACCACCATCAATCCGAGTGTAAGCAGAATGATTGTGAGGGGTTGGGCGGTAATTAAACCAAAATCGATGCTTGCACCAACGGAGATGAAAAACAAACCCAATAACAAACCTTTGAACGGGTCAATATCGCTTTCAAGTTCGTGTCGGTACTCACTGTTAGCGAGCACAACTCCCGCTACAAATGCACCGAGTGCAGGGCTTAATCCCACAAAATTCATCAAAAGGGCAATACCGATCACCAGAAGGAGCACCATTGCAGTGAAGATTTCACGCATGGCGGTTTTGGCTATAATTCTAAACAAGTGATTTAACAGAAATTTCCCGGCAAGAACTATAACCCCTACAGCCCCAATTACAAAAAGTGTCTGTAACCATGCAGGAAGTGTCTCCATAAACGATGGATGTGTATTTGCAGGTGCAGTTCCCGAGGTGGTCGCCAATAGAGGGAAAATCGCCAACACTGGTATCACTGCAATGTCTTGAAAAAGTAAGACTGCAAATGAACTTTGCCCTGCCCCTGATTTAAGAAGTCCTTTCTCCTGAAGAGTTTGCATTACAATCGCCGTTGAAGAGAGGGAAAGGGTTAGTCCTATCGCCAGTGAAGCATTCCAGGGAAGACCAAAAGCGAATGCAGTTGCCCCCGAAATAAGTGTAGTCAGACCGATTTGCAAACCTCCCATACCAACAATTGAAGCTCTAAGACGCCATAGCAGGGAGGGTTCCAGCTCGAGACCAATTACAAAGAGCATCATTACTACTCCAAATTCGGCAAAATGCATGATATCTTGCCCTTCACTTCCCACTAAACCAAGTAAGGCAGGTCCAATTATGATTCCACCAATGAGGTATCCGAGCACTGAGCCAAGTCCCAGCCTTTTTGCGATGGGAACGGTAACAACCGCTGTAACAAGATAAAGAAACGCTTGGTAAAAAAATCCGCC
Source organism: uncultured Ignavibacteriaceae bacterium (assembly GCA_964431385.1). Classification (GTDB taxonomy): domain Bacteria; phylum Bacteroidota; class Ignavibacteria; order Ignavibacteriales; family Ignavibacteriaceae; genus UTCHB3. The sequence continues at coordinate 17,021 of CAYSJM010000055.1, forward strand.
TTCGTGCATTTTACACCCCCTCAGACCGGTTTAGAAGGTTATTTAAATATTCAACTTTATTCAACTCATCAATGCTGACTTCTTCGTCTCGCAACACTTCGAGAACTTTTTTGTAATCTTCCGCACTCTTTTCTATCGCTTGGGAGTCGAACCGGTGTGTACCATAAATGACGAAAGACGGAAGTGGTACCATCTTACAAAGTGCAAATGATTGTCTGAATGGGGTAAGGAATTCCCTGATTGTATGTTTGTTCAGCCCATCTTTTGAGTATGCAATCTCTCTTCCTCCAACTGTTATTATATTGAGACCGAACTTTTCCAAGAGGGCATTTCCCTTTGAACCGTATGCCCAACCGTGTTCAAACACCAGGTCAATCCATTGTTTCATCAATGGGGGGCAACTGTACCAATAGAGTGGGTGATGAAAGATGATGATGTCGTGCTCAAGGAGCTGATTTTGCTCTCTTTCAACATCGATGTCGAATCGCGGATAATTTTCATAAAGATCGTGAAGAGTGATCCCTTCAATTGCTTTCGCCACTGAAACGAGTTTTTTGTTCACTCGTGACTTCTCAAGAGCGGGATGTGCAAACAGTATTAAAATTCTTTTCATACGCAGAAACGGGTTAAATATGATTAAAAAGGGACAGATTAAAATTTGAGTTTAACTTTTTTGTAGTAGCTTATTAAGTTCTTCCACGGTCTCAACATAAAAAGTTGGTTTTAGATTCAGAAGGTATTCTCTATCACGGTAACCGTATCCAAGAGCAATGGTATCAACCCCGGCATTTTGTCCACACCCGATATCAAATTCGGTATCACCAATCATTACTGTCTCTTCTTTTGCTGTCCCAAAATGGGAGATTATAATCTCTAAAGGTTCAGGATCCGGTTTTATTTTTATTCCTGGTTTCCGACCCATCAACACTTCAAACCATTGATGAAGATTAAAATGATCTGCAATTCGTTCGGTTTGATGTTGGTTTTTAGTGGTAAGAAGGGCGAGTTTTACTCCTGATTCTTTTAGAGAGTCGAGCAACTCCGGTATCCCTTTATAAAACTTCGTTTCGTCTATGAAATCAAAATATATTCCCTTGTAAATATCTATATATTTCTCGATATCCGGCACATCTATTCCAAATTCTGCGAAGATATCAGCAAAGTGTGCCCCAATTTGAGTTTCAAATCTGTCGCGGGGGAAGTTGACATTTTTCATTCCCAGAGCATCAAATGTTTTGATTGCTGATTTGTAAATTGTGTCGGCGGAATCAAAAAGGGTTCCATCCATATCAAAAACTGCTAGCTTATAATTTTTCATGATTTCCAATTTTGTTTGAAGAAACGAATAATCAGCAATCTAAGCTGTTAAAGAAAAGAATAATTACTTTTTCCAAAAATACTGAAATTAAATGACTTCATTTTTTGTTACAATTGAAAAGTTAATATTCAGGATTATCTTCATGTCTAAAAGAATTGTGATAACGGGAGCTACCGGTCTTATCGGGAAACATCTCAGCAAAAAACTTCACGAACGGGGCGATGTCCCTGTTGTAATCTCCCGTGACCCGGTGCAAGCCCGTGGTATGGCTTACATAAACGATTTTGTTAAATGGGACTATCGCGACCCCAAACCTGTGCTTCAAAAACTTGAAGGGGCTGCTGCTTTTGTAAATCTTGCAGGTGCCTCTGTGGCAGAAAGATGGAGCGACCCGTATAAAATGGTTATCCTCAATAGCAGGGTTCAAACGACCGATGCCCTGATTCATGCTATTTCACTTCTTGAAAAAAAACCGGAAGTGCTGGTTTCTTCATCAGCTACCGGTTTTTACGGAAACACCGGTGATGAAGAGGTGGATGAAACTTCCGGGAAAGGTGAAGGATTTTTATCTGATGTTTGTGATGCGTGGGAAAAACAAGCTGTGCTCGCAAAACAATATGGAGTAAAAGTGTCAATAGTTAGAACAGGTGTTGTCCTCTCTCCGGAAGGTGGAGCATTGAAGAAGATGATTCCCGCATTTAAGTACCTGGTTGGCGGTCCTATCGGAAGTGGCACCCAATGGATGTCATGGATACACTTGGATGATATTGTCAATTTTTATCTTTATCTGATTGACAATCCGCAGGAAGGGGTTTTTAATGGAGTCTCCCCTACTCCCATCACGATGGATGTTTTCGCATTCCAGTTGGGCAAAGCTTTAAAAAAACCTTCACTTATGAAGGTACCTTCTTTTGCGGTAAAGTTACTCTTTGGTGAAATGTCGGCAACTATACTTGAGAGCCAAAAAGTTATCCCTGCTTATACCGAAAAAACCGGATTTCAATTCAGTTTCCCCGAAATTGATGAGGCACTTGCCAATCTGATTGGTTAAAATTTAGAAATACACCAACAATTCTTGAACCCACCTTACCATTTCATTTTTGAGGTAAGGTGGGGCACAAAAATCCTCTTCCTCTAATTATATCAAAGCTTCCCTTTTGAGTTCGAATTTTTTCACTTGCTCCTCGAGTACACTGGCACCAATTCCGGGTCCCTGTGGGATGGAGATATATCCGTTTTCATCAAGTGAGACGGGTGGAGTTACGATATCTTCCTTAAAATATAACTTTGTTTCCGAGGTATCGCCGGGTAAAGTAAAAGCAGGTGCCGTTTGCAAATGGATATTAAATGCACGCCCGATTCCCGTTTCATCCATTCCACCTGACCAAACAGGAATTCCGATATTGTGGCAATATTCAGCAATCCTTACGGCTTCTGCCATTCCGCCGACTCTCCCTTCTTTTATATTTACAATTCTGCAAGAACCAAGCTCCACGGCGGTAATGGCATCTGCAAGTGAGTGGATTGATTCATCGAGGCATAGGGGAGTTTGAATCGATTTTTGAAGTTTTGAGTGAAAATATATATCGCTGTAAGATAGCGGTTGTTCTATCATTGTCAGATTATATTTGTCAAGTTGTGCGAGATGTGCAGCGTCATCAATTGAATAATCACCATTGGCATCAACCATCAATTGAAGTGAGGGGAAACCATTCCGAACGGCTGCAACCCACTCGATATCTTTTCCTTTTTTTATCTTCATTTTAACACGATGATATTTTTTATCGATGGCATCCTGCACTGAATTAAGGAGTTCATCAATGCTCCCCTTTATTCCTATACTGATTCCTGACATGATTTTTTTTGGCTCAAATCCGAACAGTTCATAAAGTGGTTTATTCTCGACCTTTGCTATCAGATCAAGAATTGCATTTTCCACCGCTGCTTTTGCCATCATATTGCCACGGATATGCTTCATTTCTTTCTCAAAGTCAGTAAAATCCATTCCCGATTTCAGTACGGGGATGATAAATTCTTTAATGATGTGCAGGCAAGAAACAGTTGTCTCCGGACTGTAAAACGGGTCAGGATCGGCTACACATTCTCCCCACCCCGAGAGCTCCCCACTCGAAATTTTTATCAGAAGAGCTTCTTTGCAAGTCCAGGTGTAAGAACTGATCGAAAATGGAGTTACGAATGGCAGATTTACTGTAATTGCCTCAATTGAAGTTATTTGAGGGATTTTCAGTGTTGCAAGCAGGTTGGAACTATGGAGTTTATTTGATGACATGAGATTACTTTCTTAAGGTTCACATTCCGTTTTGGGAAATTTTTTCCCAATTCAATAAAAAATTTCACTCGTAAACTTAAGCAAAAGTGAGACTTCTTTGAACAAAGAATTGCTTTTTTGATGGGGATTTTATTCCTCGTTCGATTTAAGTGGAGTGCGGGAGGAATTAATAATTTCGGTAACAGTAAAAACAGTGACTCGCGAAATAGATGGTGCGATAGACCTTAAATAATTTTCGGTAACTGCGAATGCGCTTGAGTGTCGGGGCTTCCCTTTAAAGCCCAATCCTCATGCCAAGACCAACACCGGGTTGTGTGAGGGTTCCCAATAGAGGATACAGAGTTACATTTGCATTGTTTTGATGGATGAAATACATCGCTGCATCAAATACCAGGAGAAATGCACCCTGGACGAGCAAACTGTTGCCATAACCGGTGAGGATTTCTTTCTTTTCAGAGTTTTTCGCTTTTTCTTTGAGAAAAAAACCTGTTGCGATATATGCAAGATCGAGACCGGCGTTTAATACGAAGATATTTTGAAGAGTTTGATGCCCTGTAACTGAATTAAAAAGTGAGAGGGAGTCAGGGCCTGTATTTAAAAGTCCGTTTAGTGCAAGTCCGAGGTTGACGGTGTTCCAGAGAGCATTAAATTGATTAAAATACTTTGTTTCACCCTGTGTGGTGAATGCAAGGGTGGTGCCCGAAACGATATTGGCTATCGCCCAACCCCCAAGTACAAGCATTCCGGTTCGGTTAATATCAGCTTTTGTATCCTCAAATTCTTTTAGTGCAGGTATGACATCTTGTGCGAGAGTTATCAAAGGCAGAAACATCAAAAGTAAAAGTGTTTTTTTCATAAAAGTGTAACCACAAATTTGAGAGGTTGGTTCACGATGATTTGGGGTTTGATTCTCGAGGTTCTATCCAAATGTCGCCTTGGTGCCTTTTCAATTTTCTCTGCGTAATTCTGTTAAATCTGCGTTTATCTGCGTCCCCTGTTCAAATTAAACGAAAATGTATAATTTAAAACGAAAAAACCCGTCATAAAGACGGGCTTTTCGTTTTCGGCTCCGCGAGCAGGACTCGAACCTGCAACCCTTCGGTTAACAGCCGAATGCTCCACCATTGAGCTATCGCGGAATTTTCAAACTTTTAATATTCGGTTAACAGCCGTCCCGATTCATCGGGAGAGCTATCGCGGAAT
>CAYSJM010000056.1:0-9243 GCA_964431385.1 uncultured Ignavibacteriaceae bacterium
CTTTTACTCACAATGAATTGTGCAACATTGAATCAAATTAAAATCCAACGCTCACTTTAACTTTATAACAACATCCGAATAAAAAAAGGTAAAAAGTAATACCTTTTCCTGATTGCATTATAGAAAATTTTTTTTAATTCTGAGAGCTCCAGAATGATTTTTCGAGGGCAGAATAAATGTTTAGTTTACAGGAAAAAATAGTAGCAAAGGTGAAAAAGGTTTAATTCTGGGATTGATAAAAAAAAAGGCAGGGAAGAGGCATCAAACTTTTTGGCTGAACTCTTTGCCACTAAATTTTCAGGTGAACCCAAAAATTCCGGTTCATACAAATTTAAAGCCGTTCCTGCAAAATTGTGTATTATACCTCACGATTTTTAGTTAATTTTTCAATTCATTTTTTAATAACAGAGCACCCACATGAAAAGAGTTATCATTTTGGTTTCAGTAATAATGCTGATGACCGGAATCTCCAACGCACAAGAGAAGGGGGACCAATCCATGATCAAGAAACAAAAAGACTATCCTGCACCACCCGTTGCAAAAAAGAATCCCGCAACTTTCACAGAGTTTGGGAATAAACGGGTTGACAATTACTTCTGGCTGAAGGATAAAAAAGACCCCGAAGTAATGAAGTATCTTGAAGCAGAAAATGTATATGCAGATCAGGTGATGGGGCATACAAAAGAACTTCAGCAGAAACTTTATGATGAAATGAAAGGCAGAATAAAGGAAGAGGATAACAGTGTACCTTACCTTGATAACGGCTACTATTATTATTCGAGAACGGAAGCGGGAAAACAGTATGCAGTTTATTGCCGGAAAAAAGGAAATCTTCAGGCACCTGAAGAGATAATTTTTGATGTGAATGCGATGGCAGAAGGGAAGCCGACATTTCTTTTTTCGGGATATGAAGTGAGCAACGACAACCGGTACGCCATTTACTCGAGCAACACAACAGGTTCTTTTGCAGAGGATGATTTAAGAATCAGAGACCTGAAAACGGGAAAAGACCTCGATTTTTTTGTATCGGGCACCCAGTCATTTACCTGGGCAAATGACAATAAAACAGTCTTTTTTGTAAAAGGAAATGAAGCTCTCAGACCCTTCCAGCTCTACAGGGCTGATGCTTTTGGCAAGGGAAACGGGACTCTTGTTTACGAAGAGAAAGATGATCTGTTTAGCATCTCGATTTTCAGGAGCAAGACAAAAGACTTTTTGATGCTCTACTCGGGAAGCTTTACCACTACTGAAATTTCCCTGCTCGATGCAAACAACCCAACGGGAACATTCAAGCCGTTTATGCCGAGAAAAAAGGATGTTGAATATTCTATAGATCATCACAAAACAAAATTCTTTGTTCTCTACAAAGACCCTGAATCAAAAAATTCAAAAGTGTATGAAGCTCCTTTAAAGGGGTATGAGTCGATGTCGAACTGGAATCTGATAATTGCACATGACCCGGAGGTGAAAATTGAATCGATTGATGTATTTCAGACATTCATGGTGGTTCAAGAGAGGACAAAGGGATTAAGGAAACTAAGAACCATCGATTTCTTTACGAATGTTTCCCGCTGGCTCGATTTCCCCGAGGAAGTTTATTCATTAAATTTGGGAAGCACTCCCGAATATACATCAAAAACATTTCGGTACAGCTACACATCACTTAACAGACCCTGGACCACCTACGAATATGATGTTTTTTCAGGTGAAGCAAAAAAATTGAAGGTACAGGAAATTCCGAGTGGATTTAACCCCGATGACTATAAAGTTGAGCGAATTTGGGTCAGTGCGAAAGACGGAAAAAAAGTACCGATGGCAATTGTTTATAAAAAAGGGTTGAACAAGGACGGGAACAATCCCGCACTTCTTTACTCTTACGGGTCTTATGGAATTTCGACTGAGGCAAATTTTAGCTCGAATGTTTTTAGTCTTGTCGATCGTGGTTTCGTTTATGGCATCGCACAGATCAGGGGAGGCAGCGAGTTGGGCGAAGAGTGGTATGAGGACGGCAAGCTGTTGAACAAGAAAAACACTTTCACCGATTTTGTAGCCTGTGCCGAGTATCTGGTGAATAATAAATATACCAAACCGGAAAAACTTGCCATTATGGGGGGAAGTGCAGGCGGACTGCTGGTGGGTGCATGTGTGAATATGCGTCCTGACCTTTTTAATGTGGTTCTTGCAATCGTGCCATTTGTGGATGTGGTGAACACGATGATGGATGAATCACTTCCATTGACGACACAGGAATGGGAACAGTGGGGAAACCCCAAGGAAGAGAACTATTACAAATATATGCTCTCTTATTCTCCTTACGACAACATAAAAGCGACCAAATATCCAAATATTCTTGCCACGGGCGGAATTAATGATTCACAGGTGAGCTTCCATGAACCAACAAAGTTTGTTGCGAAACTTCGTGAATTAAAAACCGATGACAACATCACAGTTCTGAAAATGAACATGGAATCGGGACACGGCGGTGCCTCGGGAAGATATGCGAGACTAAAAGAAGTTGCTTATCAGTATGCTTTTATACTCGATAGATTGGGAATCACTAAATAAGCTGATTTTCAGCGAAATTTGAAGAGTTGCCCCACATCCAAAACGGGGTCGCCATTCACACACACAAATTCATTCCGGTGGTTGTCATAATTATAATCTGATGACCACCGGTCTATGTTTTTTCTCACCTCGGAAATTGCTTCGGCAATCAGATCAACATCGTCGTTCGTCATTGTTGGATGGATAGAAACCCTCACCCATCCGGGTTTTTCGGAGAGGTCGCCGTGTGCTATCTTCTCAGTGATTCTTTTTGACATCCACGGGTCAACATTCAGCAGATAGTGCCCGTAGGTACCTGCGCAGGAACAGCCGCCTCTAACCTGAATTCCATATCTGTCGTTAAGAATTTTCACAACCAGATTATAGTGGATGTTATCCATGTAGAATGAAACACAACCAAGTCTCTCCCGGTGGTTGCCTGCGAGAATGTGCAGTCCGGGTATTTTTTCGAGTTTATCCAAAAATCCGGGGAGCATTTCGTGTTCTCTTGCGAGAATGTTCTTCGTTCCCATCTCATCTTTAAGCATAATAGCCATTGCAGCCTTTATCGTTTGAAGAAACGGAGGTGTTCCGCCGTCTTCCCGTGCTTCAATATCATCAACAAAGCGATATTCACCCCAAGGGTTTGTCCAGTCAACCGTTCCGCCACCGGGATTGTCGGGCACTGTGTTGTGATAAAGTTCGGAATCGAAGATGAGTACACCGGGTGTACCGGGACCTCCCAAAAACTTGTGAGGTGAAAAGACAATGGCATCCAATTTTTCACCCGGATCGGCGGGGTGCATATCGATATCAACATAGGGGGCGGAACAAGCGAAGTCGATGAAGGCATATCCACCGGCCTCATGCATTATTTTTGCCAGGCGGTGGTAAGGGGTTACAATTCCTGTGACATTTGAACAGGCTGTGAAAGCCCCAAATTTCACGGGGCGGTCGTGATATTTTTCAAGTTCCCGTGCAAGATTTTCCTCGGATACAAGTCCATTTTCCGCAGGTGGAACCACAACCACATCGCAGATGGTTTCGAGCCATGATGTCTGGTTTGAGTGATGTTCCATGTGAGTGAGGAAGACCACAGGCTTTACTGTTTCTTCCATGTGGACAAATTTCCGCAACAATTCGGGAACCCTGAGCCCCAAAATTCTTTGAAATTTGTTGATTACGCCTGTCATGCCTGAGCCGGCGGTAATGATGATATCTTTTGCCCCGGCATTCACATGTTTTTTTAACTTGTGGTGTGCGTAGTGGTAAGCCCTTGTCATCACAGAGCCTGTATAATTTGATTCGGAGTGAGTGTTCCCAACGAGAGGACCAAACTGAATTGCTATTGTTTCTTCGATGGGTTTGTATAATCTTCCACTTGCGATCCAATCGGCGTAAACCAGCTTTTTACTGCCGTGTATCGTGTCGATTGTCACATCGCTTCCGGCAATATTCTTGCGGAATGAAAGAAAATGATCTTCAAGTTTGGTCATAAAAATTTTGAATGTTATGTTATCGTTAAGAAATTTCTTTTTAATTCAATAATACAATTTCGAATCTTTTCAATATTAATCAGACATACTATGATAGACCCAAAACATAAAAACTGGGACATAAATAAAGGTGATTACAAGCGCGATTACACAGAGACAAACCGTTTTCTTATTGCTCAGGAAAGAAGGAAAAAAACTAAACAGTTTTTGCTTGTTACCATCTCAATATCCTTGCTGTTTAGCGCACTATACGGAATCTTTTATTTGATGTCAGAATAATTGACTCTTTATTTCTTTATGAGACCATCATTTCTTATTTTTAAGACAGAAATTAAAAAAAGAATTGTCCAAAAATAAGAAAATAGATGATGCAGTTTTACATAGGAATAGACGGTGGTGGCACCAAGACACATCTTTTTTGTCTTGATGACGAAAATAACAAAATTGGAGAGAGTTTTGGAGGGAATTCCAACTTCCTGATGAACGGTGTTGATACCGTTTCTGAGACTCTTTTTAATCTTATTCATGATTTCATTTTAAACAATAAACTCGACTTTAACGACCTCGTTGCAACAGTTCTTGGTACGACCGGTGCCGGAAGAGTTGCGGATGCCCAGCGGCTTGAAGAAGCCGTGCGGCAAAAATTTCTTGCCAAAAACATTTCACTCAACAAATTTTCCATAGTATCCGACGCCAGAATTGCCCTTGAAACGGCATTCCCCGGTGTAAGCGGTGCTATTTTGATTGCCGGTACAGGTTCAATAATGTTCGGCAAAAATAAAAGTGGCGAAATTTACAGAGTTGGTGGACTCGGAAGATTCCTTGGAGACGAGGGGAGTGGATTTAAACTTGGGCAGAGGGCACTTATTGCCACAGGACGGGCGATAGATGGCAGAGGCAACGACACTTTAATAAGAACCCTGGTTGAAGAAAAATTTGGTTTTAAGGACCCAAACGATCTGATTACTGCTGTTTACACGAACAACTTTGATATCGCATCTGTAGCCCCTCTTCTTGTGGAAGCGGCTGGAAAAGGGGATGAGACAGCCCTCAGAATTTTGGATGAGGAGTCTGATGGATTAGTCGATCATGTTAGAGCGATGAAACACAAATTTGGTTCTGAACCTTTAAAACTGTCGTTGGTAGGGAGCGTATTAGTAAAACCTAATAAATTTTCTGAATTGTTTAAAGCCAAGCTCGCTGAGCAACTCCCTGAAGTTTTGTTGCAACAGACCGATTTGCCCCCTGTTATGGGTGCTGTCTGGCTGGCACAGGCTGCCGGTTAAGCAAACGAAAAGATAGATTTAATAAAATTTCAACTTGTCAAAAGTTGAAGTGCATCTGAATAAATAACGAATTTTCAAATCCGGAATTAGAAAAATATGAGTAAAAAAGAACACAGGCACCCCTGGTCGTGGATCCCCACCCTTTATTTTGCAGAGGGAATCCCTTATGTAATTGTGATGACTGTATCTGTAGTTATGTTCAAAGATCTTGGAGTATCGAACACTGATATAGCACTCTTTACGAGTTGGTTGTACCTCCCCTGGGTTATTAAACCATTGTGGAGCCCTATAGTTGACATAGTAAAGACAAAAAGGTTGTGGACAGTAGCGATGCAGGGCTTGCTCGCTGCAGGATTTATAGGAGTGGCTTTTACACTCACGCTGCCGATTGAAGATTTTTTCTGGCCCTCTATGATATTCCTTGCCCTGATGGCACTTGCATCTGCAACGCATGATATTGCGGCAGATGGTTTTTATTTGCTGGCACTGAATAAAGAGGAACAATCATTTTTTGTCGGGATAAGAAGCACATTTTACAGAGCAGCCACACTTTTTGGAAATGGCGTTTTGGTCTTTTTTGCCGGATATTTCACCAAAAATTACTTTGCAAATGATGCCGAACCTGCCTGGATGATAGTTTTTGGAATTGCTGCCGGACTATTCATAATCTTCTCAATTTACCATAAATTTATGCTCCCTTATCCGGCTGCCGACTCACCACGGGTTGACGAGGGGAAGAATAAATTTAATGAGTTTTTCCTCGCTTTTGCAGAATTTTTTAAGCAGAAGAAAATCGGTTTGATACTCTTCTTCTTGTTGGTTTACCGGTTACCCGAAGCACAATTAGTGAAAATGGTGGCACCATTTCTTAAAGACCCTGTAACCAAAAGTGGTATGGGATTAACCAATGAACAATTTGCGATTGTATATGGAACTGCCGGAATTATTGCTTTAACAATTGGCGGTATTTTGGGTGGAATAGCCATTTCAAAGCATGGATTAAAAAAATGGATTTGGCCGATGCTTATAGCGATGCATCTTCCGATTCTCGCATTTTGGTATTTGGCGGCTACACCTCCACACGATATATTTATAATCGGGGTGGCAGTTGTTGTAGAGCAGTTTGGTTATGGATTTGGTTTTGCTGCCTATATGGTTTACATGATGTATGTTTCTGACAATAAATATAAAACCTCGTCGTACGCAATTTGTACAGGTTTTATGGCGTTGGGCATGATGATTCCGGGGATGTGGAGCGGATGGCTTGAAGAAACAGTAGGGTATTCAAATTTCTTTATGATCGTGTTACTTACTGCAATTCCGAGTCTTCTTGCAACCTGGTTAATACCGCTTGATGCCGATTTTGGGAAAAAATAATCTGAGCGAGTAATGTTTAATAAAATGCACCGGTATTGGTTATTCTTCATTGTGGTTGCTTTTTTAGCGATCGGGTGCGAAAAAAATGGAATGGATCAGGCAGACCCTGAGGTAAATGTGGCTGCAGATGACATTTACGAGAGTCTGCCTGCAACTCCCGATCCAAACGAAATTTTTTCCGAGGATCCTGATCCGTTTATCGATTCGATTTTAGCAAAAATGACCCTTGAAGATAAGGTTGGTCAGCTCCTCTTTCCTGCAATTCAGCCGGGGAGGATGACCAAAGAGTACCTTGAGAACAAACATTTCACAAAGTACCGACCTGGTGGCTTTGTTGTTTTTGGATCGAGTATGATAAAAACCGCCGAGTTGATAAGGGAATTGCAGCGATATTCGCGGGTACCGCTGTTATTTGCGGAAGATTTTGAGCGGGGTGTTGCGATGAGGATTCCGGGGGCAAAATCTTATCCTTTTAATATGGCACTTGCTGCGGCTAACACACCGCTTCAAGTATATGAGATGGGAAAAAGAATAGCGAGAGATTCCAAAATTCTTGGAATCAATTGGAATCTGAGTCCTGTTTGCGACATCAATAATAACATGGCGAATCCTATTATTAATGTAAGATCGTTTGGTGAGGACCCGGCACAGATTGCTGAACTAAGTACATTGATGATGAAGGGGTTGCAGACGGGGGGCATCCTCTCGTCGTTGAAGCATTTCCCGGGGCACGGCAACACTTCAACTGATTCCCATTCAGATTTGGCAGTGGTTAAAGGGACATTAGAAAACTTTGAATCGACTGAATTATTGCCGTTCAAAAAAAGTATTCAGATGGGGGCATTCAGTGTGATGGTCGGGCACCTTGGGGTGGAAGCCTGGAACACTGCCGATACACCCGCTACACTCTCGTACAACATAATCACAAAACTTTTGAAGGAAAAACTTGGCTTTAAAGGTATAATAAATTCTGATGCAATGAGCATGAAAGCCGTCACAAAATATTACAAACCGGGCGAGGCGGCGGTAAGGTCGATAAAAGCCGGTTTGGATGTTATTATGGCATCACTCGACACTTATGAGGCATTTACGGCAATTGTGGCAGCAGTCCGCAGAGGAGAAATTAAAGAATCGAGGATCAATTATTCTGCTCGAAAAGTTCTTCAAGCCAAACGATGGACGGGACTTTTTGAGGATAAACCCGCCTCAATGGAGGAAGTGTTGCGACTGGAAGCGGAAAAGGAGATTGATGAAGTTGGCAAAGATCTTGCAGTCCGTTCAATAACCCTTCTTAAGACAAATGACGAACTTTTTCCGCTTCGTAAAACGGGGAAATATCTTCATCTTGTAATAAAAGACGGGCGTGACTTCGCAAACTACAAGTCATTTTTAGAGGAAATAAATTCCAAAAACAAAAATATCGAAACTTTGGAATTGCCGCTAAATCCTGATAACATTGATCAAAAAATCTTAAACGAGAAGCTTGAAGATTATAATGAAGTGGTAGTCTCCGTTTACCTTCAGATAAGAAATGCATCAGGGAAGATAAACATGGAAAAATCTTCCATTAAGACGGTTCAGGACCTGATAAAGATGAAGAAGAAGGTAATCCTTTTGGCTCATTGTCATCCTTATATTTTGTTAAATTTCCCTCAGGTCGATGTGTTTGTTACCAACTACGGACCTGAAATCGCGAGTGAAAAGGCACTTGGGGCAGCGATTTTTGGTGAGAATAACATTTCGGGTAAACTGCCTGTTTCTATTCATGGGACACAATTCAAAAAGGGTTCGGGTATCGATCTCTTATTGGAGAAGGGAGAAACTTCAGGAATTGGTGGTAAGTTTGAGCAGATTGATGAATTGGTTCAAAAAGGGATAAAAGATTCATTATTTCCGGGTGCGGCGATCTCGATAATTAAAGACGGGAAACTGTTTTATGAGAAGGCTTACGGCAGATATACTTACGACCCCACTTCATTTTCTGTTAAAACCAATTCGATGTTCGATCTGGCATCTCTAACCAAAGTTACGGTCACCACTTTTGCCATAATGAAACTTCTTGAGGCGGGGAAGATATCGCTGGATGATCCCGTCGAGAAGTATATCCCCAGGTTTGCTGATAAAAAAAAAGTGACGATTCGAACGATACTCACTCACACTTCGGGTTTACCCGCTTCGAAGAGTTACTTCAGGTCAGGGAAAAATCCTGAAGAAATTTTTAATGAAATCTGCGACACAAAACTTGAGTATAAAACGGGCTCGAAGATGGTTTATTCCGATCTTGGCATGATTGTGCTTGGGCGACTTGTTGAAAAGGTATCAGGGAAAAGGCTTGATGAATTTATGAAGGAAAGTTTGTGGCAACCACTCTCGATGCTGAGTACAAAATATAATCCTGCTCAGGTTGATATTCCATATTGTGTGCCGACAGAGATAGATAATTATTGGCGATTTAGACTTTTGCAGGGGTCGGTCCACGACGAAAATTGTTACGCATTGGGCGGTATGACGGGGCATGCTGGTCTTTTTTCCACAGTGCA
>CAYSJM010000056.1:9343-21725 GCA_964431385.1 uncultured Ignavibacteriaceae bacterium
ACACTTCTACTATAGAAAAAATTGATATTCCCGATATTTTTTCAAATATTTGCTTATACGATTTTGAATTATTGGAGAAAAATCTTTGCGACCGGCAAATATTACCAATGTAAAACCCCTTCTACAGAGTTATACACTCGATGGTGATCTGATTCTTTGCATTTTTAAATGCAATTCGACGGGGCAGAAGTTTGCTGCCATGTCTCATATCCCCACAACCATAAACGAACCCGTTTTCCGCAGTAATGAGGAAAGTGCGTTTAATAATATCAGACACTCCGTTTCCCGGATGTTTCAAAAAATTATTAACGGGCGTTTTGGCAGCAGAATCTACGATGACGAGAAATTTTTTGACACAAAAGCCATCCTGCACAATCGGGTTGCTCAACCAACCGAAGATTTGATAAACGACGGGATAGTTTTAGCTTTTTCATCGATAATTTCACACTTTAAGTGGAGCGACGACACCGAATCGTGGGTCGCAATTCAGACTCCCCAAAATGTGAAGGAATACGGTTTTGAGAAGCTGCTTAGAGAGGGTAAACCTTTAAATGATGAGGAAAAAATCTTTCTCTCACGGGTTTTACTCATGGTTGCCGGAGCGGATGAAACGCTGAGAGAGATTGAAAAGCTTTTTCTCTTCGATTTTATTTTCCCTGTGCCAAAAGATCTGAACGATTTCCGGATTCCACACGAGATCACGCGGGAAGAGTGTGACTTACAAAAAAGATTTGAATTCAAAAAAGCAGTTATTCTTTTTTCCTGGGCGATTGCCTTAACCGATAGAGAGCTTGACAGGCGAGAAGCAGATTTTATAATGGACCTTGGCATCAAGCTTAAAATGGATGAGGTTTTGATTATGAATCTTTGTGAGGTTGCGGGGAAATTTGTCCTCGTGAAATATCTTGAACATCTCTCTGCTGGAATAAAGGATAAAGAAAAAGTAAAAGCAAAAGCCAGGGAAATCTCCAGTATTCTCCTATTAAGTGATGAGGAAACCACCGATGTGATCGGGAAATTTTTCTCTCAATATTCCTTTTTCCCATTCATTAACGCGACAACGGAAGTAAATGAAATTCCTATTATCCTTCTTTGAAATAGAAAAACATGGCTCCTCTGTAAAGACTGAGATTCTGGCAGGAATAACCACTTTTTTCACGATATCTTATATAATTATCGTTAATCCAAAAGTATTGGCTGTAGCCGGGATTCCGGAAGAACCCACTATGGTTGCTACAATTCTTGTGGCATTTTTAGGCACCTTCCTTATGGGTGTGTATGCCAAAAGACCGTTTGCGATAGCTCCCTATATGGGAATGAACGCATTTATTGCCTACACGGTGGTAAAAATTATGGGACATAGCTGGCAAACTGCCATAGGGGCAATCCTTATAAGTGGCGTGATTTTGATAATCCTTACCGTAACCGGGTTGCGGGGGTGGCTGGCAAAATCGATTCCAACTTCGCTGAAACTTGCGTGTACTGTTGGAATCGGATTCTTTTTAACTTTCATCGGATTGATAAAATCAGGGATAATTTTAAGTGCGGGCGGACCTCCTGTTCGTATTGGTCAATTGAACCATCCGGAAGTTTATTTGGCTATTCTTGGCTTTATCGTTATAGCACTTTTGATGATGAAAAAAGTAAAAGGTGCTATTCTACTCGGGATTTTGGTAATTACCTTTATAGGATTTGTAACCGGACTTGAGGATCTCCCTAAAAAATGGGTGAGTATGCCTCCCGACATTTCGCCGATAGTATGGCAGTTTGATCTGATAGGTGCACTTCAATGGAGTTTTGCCTCAATCATATTAACCATTGTGGTGATGGATATAGTTGATACGATTGGTACTTTGATGGCTCTTTCGATGGTGGGTAAACTTCTCGACGAAAAGGGAGAGCTTCCACAGGTTGAAAAGCCGATGTTAAGCGATGCTATTGCCACCACCGTTGCAGGAATGTTGGGAACCACCACAGCCGGTGCTTATATCGATTCGGCAACGGGCATCGAGGCGGGTGGTAGAACCGGTCTTACGGCAGTAGTAACGGCGGTTCTGTTTTTACTTACTTTGTTTATTTCACCATTTGTGGCTGCAATTCCCGCATACGCTTACTCACCGGCACTCATGGTGGTAGGTTTATTAATGATAGGGATGGTTACACATCTGGATTTTACCGACTTTAGTGAAGCAGTACCTGTTTTTACCACCATTGTTTTAATGGCTTTTAGTTATAATATCGGGATAGGGATGACGGGTGGATTCATCGTTTACATCATTTTTAAGCTTGCGGCAAAACGGAGTTCTGAAATTTCCGCCGGAATGTGGGCTTTGGGAATTATCTCATTGATATTGTTCATAATTTACCCATATTGAGTACAAGCTTCAAGTAACTACAGAAAGGAAGATGTCATGTCAACGAAAGCGGGTTTTGTAACCATATTGGGTGCCCCTAATGCGGGAAAAAGTACCCTGATGAATGCTTTACTTGGTGAAAAGATATCGATCACCACTTCAAAACCACAAACAACACGCAAAAGAGTTCTTGGTATTCTTTCAGAAGAAAATTATCAGATCATTTTTCTTGATACCCCCGGCATACTTGAGCCAAAGTATAAATTGCAGGAAAAAATGATGGAATATGTAAATATTTCACTTCAGGATGCCGATATAATCGTGTGGCTGCACGATGCTCAGGCTCCTACTGTGGATGAAGAAAACTCTGCAATCGGGCAAATATTTAAACTTGTGAAAAAAGTGGCAGTCCCAAAAATTGCCTGTGTAAATAAAATTGATATTGATGAAAAAAAAACGATTGAGTGTATCGAATATTTTGAGGGATTAAAGAAATTTGATAAAGTAATTCCGATTTCAGCTCTCGCAAATGTTAACCTGCAACTGATAAAAGATTTTTTCATCGAGAACCTTCCGGAGCATCCCAAATATTATCCTGAGGATGACCTCTCCGACGAGAATGAAAGATTTTTTGTATCGGAGATTATAAGAGAAAATATTTTTGAGATATACGAGAAGGAAGTTCCTTACAGTTGTGAAGTGGTGATTGAGGACTTCAAGGAGAGAGAGGGAAGGAAAGATTTTATTTCTGCCATGATTTATGTTGAAAGGGATTCGCAGGCGGGAATAATTATCGGCAAAAAAGGGGCACTGATTAAAAAATTAGGTGAAAAATCCCGTGCTGCCATCGAATCATTCCTCGACAGGGAAGTGTATCTCGATATTCGTGTTAAAGTCAGATCAAACTGGAGAAGTGACGATAGGTATCTGAAATATTTTGGTTACTCTGTGGACGATGGAGATTGAGTATTCGACTGACCGGTTCGAGGATTCGTGAATTTAAAGCAGAGCTGATTCTACTTCTCCTTACTGTAATTTGGGGTGGTACTTTTTCATTGATAAAAAGTGCTCTCGACCATGTATCGCCGTTCGTTTTTGTAACGATGCGGTTTGGGGTGGCTTCGTTGATTTTTCTTCCGTTTGTTTACAACCAGTTGAAAGGGCTCGACAAGTCGAAACTGCTCGATGGATTTTGGATAGGATTTTGGTTTTTTCTCGGATTTATCCTTCAAACAGTTGGATTGCAATATACCACAGCGTCGAAATCCGCTTTTATTACGGGTACTTTTGTGATCTTTACTCCCCTTGCACAGACGATTATTGAGAAACGCCCCCCATCACTTGTGCATACTATCGGTATCGGAATTGTGGCAGTGGGAATTATTTTTCTCTCGAGTGGTGATGGAGATGTTTTAAGCGTAATAACTGAATTGGGGAGCAGTTTTAACTTTGGCGATTTTCTTACACTGCTTTGTGCCATGTCATTTGGTATTTATATCGTTTATTTGGATGTTGTTACAAAGCGGAACAATTATCTTTACGCAACATTTTCACAGTTGGCATTCACAGCAGTTGTAGGGTTGGTTGTTATGCCCTTTTTCCATTACTCAGGGGTGGAAGTGGTGAAATTTACTCTTAATTTTGATGTGGTGTTTGCCCTGGTTTACACGACCCTCTTTGCAACACTTTTTAATATCACCATGATGACGAAGTATCAAAAAGAAGTGCCGCCCGTGAAAGCCGCAATAATCTACGCATTTGAGCCAATATTTGCGGCGGTCATCGCATTTCTGCTACTCGGAGAACAGTTTACAAAATTGGGACTAATTGGTGCAGGAATCATCTTTTTTGGTTTAATTTTCACAGAGTTGTTTAACAGAGGTGAAACTGCTGATGGTTAGAGCAACAATGATTGTTAAAGGCTTTGTGCAGGGGGTGGGGTACAGATATTTTATTCTTCGGGAAGCGAATGAAACAGGTATCTGCGGCTATGTAAAAAATTTATGGTCGGGAGATGTCGAAATTGTTGTCGAGGGGGAGGAGTGGCAGATTGATGTATTGCATCAAAAAGCCAAAGAGGGACCGATGAGGTCGAGAGTGAAATCGGTGACGGTATTTAAAGAAGAAACAAAAAATGAATTCACAAAATTTGAGATAAGGCATTGAAAATTAGAATCGGGAATGGATATGATGTCCATCAACTTGCTGAAGGAAGAAAAATGGTTTTGGGTGGTGTGGAAATACCTTCTGAATTTGGTCTGCTGGGACACTCCGATGCAGATGTCCTTTTGCACGCAATAATGGATGCACTATTAGGGGCACTCGCACTTGGAGATATCGGGAAGCACTTCCCTGATACAGATATCGGGTTCAAGGATATTGACAGCAAACTTCTTCTGCAATATTCTTATAACCTGGTGAAGCAGAGGGGTTACAGACTGATTAATTGCGACTCTGTTGTTGTGCTCGAGAAACCAAAGATTGCGAAATATGTACCTGCCATGAAAGAAATAATATCGGGTATTCTTGAATGCACCAAAGATGATATCTCGATAAAAGCCACCACTTCGGAGCAAATGGGATTTATAGGCAGGGGAGAGGGTGCTGTGGCTTACGCTGTCGTGTTATTAGAGAAGATTGAGGCGGGTAATGAATCTGTTTAAACGGATTCCGAGAACTCCCGAAGAGAAGCAAAAACTCCGCTCAGAGCGGTTTATGATCGTGCTTTCTGGTGTTTTGATGGGATTTGCATATCCACCGTTTCCATTTCCGATAACGGCTTTTTTCGCTCTGGTTCCCCTTCTTTATGTACTGACAAGACGGGAGAAACTCATTGATCTGAACCGGGCGGCATATCTTTTTGGTTTTGTAACAGGAATTGTAGCCCTTTACTGGGTTGGTGCCTACACAGTTGGTAAAGATCCTTTCCTGATGACGGGCGGAGTTTTAATGCTGGTGGCAAATCCGATCTTTTTTATCGTTCCCTCCACATTATATTATGCTGTTGCTCGTTCCCGATATATTGGAAAAGAGAAGGCGATCTGGTTTATACCCCCGTTTTGGGCGTTGTATGAATATTTTTACATGAACATTGATCTAAATTTTCCTTGGATAACCATTTCAAACTCTCTCGCAAATTTCCCCCTTTTTTACAAAATCAGTGATATTATCGGTGCTTTGGGGGTAACAATGTTGATTTTATACATCAATATTTGCCTCTATAAAATTTGGATTTCGTGGAAGAGTGAAAAGAAAATAGAGCGGTTTAGTGTAAGAATAGTGAATATTTTGATCCTTGTTCCTCTTTTTTACGGCATTATTACTCACGATGATACACCGGTGAAAGAGACTTTAAGAACGGGCTTGGTGCAACCCAACCTCGATCCGTATGAAAAGTGGGCGGGTGGGAATTTAGATGATATTCTAAATAAATATTTTACCCTCTCCGATAAAGCGGTTCGAGAAGGGGCACAACTTATTATTTGGCCGGAGACCGCTCTTCCCGTCTATTTGATGAACGGTCAGTATGATGCTCAGGTGCAAAGAATTTACGCTTACGCTGACAGCAACAAGGTATATATTCTTTCGGGGATGCCTCACATCAAAATGTTTCAGCAGGGGGAAAAACTTCCTCCCGATGTTAAATCGTACCCCGAGAGTGATATTAAATATGCGACCTACAATTCCGTTCTACTTTTTGCACCGGATGACCGAACAGTGCAACAGTATGGAAAAGTAAAACTTGTCCCTTTTGGCGAAAGAACTCCTTACATCGACCAGTTGCCTTTCCTCGGGGACATGCTGAAGTGGGGCGTTGGGCTTAGCAGTTGGAATGTGGGACAGGAATCGAAAGTTTTTTCCGTGAATATTAAAACTTCCGTTGAAAAAAGGGAAGTAAAATTTGGGGCTCTTGTTTGTTTTGAATCCGTTTTTCCTTATTTTGTGAGTGAGTTCTCACAGAAAGGTGCAGAGTTTTTTGCCGTTGTTACAAACGACAGTTGGTATGGCAACACTTCGGGTCCATACCAGCACAAGGAGTTCTCTGTGCTTCGTTCTCTCGAGAATCACCGTTCATTCGTAAGAGCGGCAAACGGTGGAATTTCGTGTCTGATTGATCATACAGGCGAGACAGTAAAAGCGACCAAAATGTTTGAAACAGATGTGATAACAGTTGATGTGCCGCTTCAAAAAAGAGGTACTGTTTTTGTCAGCAGTGCACCCGTTGTTCCGTACGCGGTAATACTGATCTCACTGGCAGCAATTCTACTTTGGATTTATCAAATAATTCTTGAAAAAAAGAATAAAAAACAGATATGAGGTTGATATGAAAAATATGATGCTAAAAGCGATACTTTTGGTATTCATGGTACTCATGGTGTCGGGGTGTAAAGATGTTCCCTCGAACTCACTCTATAAAGAGGAGTATGAAAAAGTGCGTACCTCTGTTAAATCCCTCCTTGGTGAAGAGTTTGATGCAATCAACTTTCGTGAAGTGAAAGAGGGTTATACAAATGAACAAAAAACTGAATTTGAGGTCGAATTTAAGTTTGATCTGAATAAACAAGTGCCGATTGTCGGGATTCAAAAAGATATTCCGGGCACATTAAAATTTGAGAAAAGAGATACGAAGTGGGAGTGTACTCTAAACACGGGAAACACTTCAGGATTTTTTAATCTGTTTAAATAGGGAAAAATTATGAAAAAGTTGTTGCTGATTCTATTAATGAGTTCGGCTGTGGCTTTTCCACAGGGAAGCATTTTTGATGAAATCACGGGTGCAATAAACGACCTCACCAAAATTACGCTTAACATCGTGGATATAAGTGAGGCGGAAGAGAACGATATCGGATCCGCTCTTGCTGCTGATATCGAGAAGAAGATGACGGCAGGTGCGACCAAAAGGTGGGATGTCGATAAAATTTTCAAAAAGTTATTGCAACATGCCACAAGGAAAGGGATAAAGTATAGCTACAAAATCGTGACAGATAAAGAGATTAATGCTTTTGCGATCGCAGGCGGGAAAATTTATCTGAACACGGGTATGCTTAATTTTGTGAAAACAGAAGATGAACTTGCTTTTGTCATCGCTCATGAAATAGCCCACATCGAAAAAAAACATTGTATTAACAAGATTAAGTTAACATATTTAGCCGGGCAGTTTGATGTAAATCTTGCAATGCTCGTGGACGCTCTTAAGTCGGTTTACGATATCCCTTTTAGCAAATATGATGAGTATGAAGCCGACGAGGTTGGAGTAGCACTTGCTAAAAAAGCAGGGTACGGTAAATTTGGTGCCATTGCTTTTTTTAAGAGACTTGCAGAACATTTTAAGGAGAGCAACAGAGACCCCGTGAACGATTTTGTTGCCTCACATCCTCTTTCGTTGGAAAGAGCAAAGCGAATTGAACAAATGCAATAATCAGGGAGCTATTATGAACAGGAAAAAGATTTTCCTGATTTTAGGTGGTGTGGTTTTGTTGTTAATTGTCGGGTCTGCCATTCTCCTTTTTACTTATGGTAAGCCGGAGTATGCGGGCTTTCGTTCATTCCGTGTAGTTTCGATTGAGGATTCCACACTCAAAGCAGAGATTACCGTAGGAATCAGGAACAAAGTATTTTTTGATATCACACTTGAAAGATTGCAAGCCGATCTTGTCGATTTAGAAAAAAAGATCGGTAATATTGCAATTGACCAAAAAGTTTATCTCCCTTCCGATGCTGTTTCCGATCTAAAAGTTAATCTGACACTGAACATGAGCCAGGCCCTCCAACTGCTAAAGCGATCAGGTAATACCATACGCGTTAATGTAAAAGGCGAAGCTGTTGCAGGTGTCTCCTTTTTAACACTTCCCGTCGGTTTTGAGATTCTTGTACCAATGAACATACAAGACTCACTCTTCAGTAAAACCGGTTCCGCAATAAACGATTCCGTTGTGAAAGTAAAAAGAATAAGTGATATCGCTTTGGATGGTGACTCAATCCGATTTGATTTATCGGTTGAGATTAACAATCCGTACAATATTCAACTTGAAATTTCGGATATTGACAGTGGGGTTGTTCTGCTCGGTGAAAAGCCTGCCGGAAGAATCTATCTTGAGGAAGCAATATTGGTAGAGAAAAACGGGAAAGCTGTTCCGGGGGTGATAAAATCAGCCTGTTACATCGGCGATATCCTCAATTCGGGACCCTCAACACTGTTTGGCCTCTTCACTTCTGCCGGAAAAATTTCTTACAGAGTTAAAGGTAAATTAAAATTAAATATTTTTAACCAGGACGCATCCATCCCTCTAAATTACAAAGGGAAACTTGACCTAAAGGAGATTCTAAAACGATGAAAAAGTGTCCAAAATGTTCCGGTCAAAATAACGATAATGCAAAATTTTGTGCAGATTGTGGCGCTCCCATGCAGGCAGGAGCTTCCATGCCATCGGGCAGGACAAAAATAATCACAATCGGGAGGAATCCCGACAATTCCCTGGCCTTGCAGGGTTCGGGCATTTCTAACTTTCATTGCGAATTGGAGATTAGTGATGGAATCTATACCATAAGAGATAAAAATTCCACAAACGGGATTATGGTTAACGGGAAAAGGGTACAGACTGCAACGCTTAAAAAAGGTGATGTGGTGACACTCGGCAGAAATTTCATCCTCGACTGGCAAAATATTTCAACATCGGCGAGCGATGTAAATCATGATCTGATAAAAGATAACTCTGTTGCAAAGAAAGAGTATTTTATAGGAAGAAGTCCTGACTGTGACAGAGTAATTGACAACATAAAGGTGAGCAGAAGGCATTGTCGATTGTACCTGGAGGGGGACTCCTGGTTTGTGGAGGACCTCGGGAGCAGTAACGGGACATTTCTCAACGGGGTTAAAGTAACTAAATCAAAACTTTTATCAACCGATACCCTCACAATAGGTGGTATCCCGTTTTCACTCGACTCAATTGTTAAGAGTTCTAAGGAATCGCTCGGCGAGACTGCCATTTCTGCTCATCACCTGGTTTATTATGGTGGTGAACGGAAGCTGATTGATGATATCAGTTTGAATATAGCTCCGGGGCAGTTTATCGGGATAATTGGTGGATCAGGTGCAGGTAAAACCACTCTGATGTATCTGATTTGCGGAATTAACAAACCTGCCTCCGGTGATGTTAAAATCAACGGGGAATCATTAGTGTTAAATCCGGAAAGTTTTAAAGGTGTCTTTGGGTATGTACCTCAAGACGATATTCTACATAGAGAACTCGAAGTTCGTGAGTCCCTTCTCTACACCGGAAGGTTAAGACTTGGTCATCAAATTGAAGAATTTGAAATTGATGAAAGAGCAGTTAAAGTAATCAAAAAATTGCGACTCCAAGAGGCTGAGAATGTCAAGATTGGTTCTCCGGAGAAAAAGGGGATAAGTGGCGGACAAAGGAAAAAAGTAAATCTGGCACAGGAATTAATGACCGACCCGAATATTCTTGTTTTGGACGAACCAACATCAGGGCTTGATCCCCGTTCGGACAGGGAAGTGATGCAGATTCTTAGGGGTATCGCAGATGAAGGAAGAACTGTTCTGCTCATCACCCACAACATTTCCGAGGCAAACTTTAAGTTTTTTACTCATGTGATTGTTTTAGCCAAGAACGGTAAACTTGCCTATTTTGGACCATCTTCTGATGTAAAGGAATACTTCGGGGTTGACGACCCGGTTACGATTTTCGATGAATTAGACAAATTTACTCCGGATCAATGGAAACAGAAATTCAGAAATTCCAAATATTACAATAATTATGCAAATCCTGACACAATAATTAAAAAGCCACAAATAACAAACAGACCCGTTCCACAAACAGCCGATATATTAAACCAGCTCGCTACACTTACCTCAAGATATTTAAAAATCATGATGAGGGATACACTTAATCTTGCGTTTCTTTTAATCCAGGCTCCTTTTATAGCCATTTTAATAAATATTCTTTTTCAGAAGGATGAGGGTGAAACGACAGCGTTATTTGTTTTAACCGTATCTGCGATATGGTTGGGATGCTCTAATTCCGTAAGAGAGATCGTTAAAGAAAGGAGTATTTATAAGCGTGAGAGGATGGTTAACCTTTCAATTCCGGCATATCTGGTTTCAAAACTTGCGGTTCTAATGCTGTTTTCTATCTTTCAAACTGCCATACTTGTTCTCATTACAAGTAATAAATTTAATTTTGATAATGACTTACAGTTGTTTTTTATTCTGCTTCTGGCTTCCTTCACCTCAACGGTAATGGGGCTGTTGCTTTCCGCTTTCTCAAAGACGGATGCATTTGCGTTGACAATTCTACCATTGGTATTGATTCCTATGGTGATTTTTGCCGGAATGGTACAACCTTTGCGAGCCATGGCAGAATCGGGAATTGATATTATAGCGGGTTTTTGGTTAAGCAGATGGGTCTTCGAACTCGCACTCTTATCGTCGTATGACAAACTGATTGAACAGATGGGATTTAATATGAATGGTACGGGGATCGCTTTTTCTGTAATAATGCTTATGTTGATTTGTTTTATTACAGGATTAATTTGGAAATTAAAGAGCCTGGATAAACGCAATTAAAAAAATCCCCGAAAGAACCAACTTCCGGGGATTTAATTTTTCTCTTATTTTGTTGTGATTATCCTCTGATGAGGGACAGCAGTTCTTCTGTTTTTTGTTTCATCAGGGGGATATCTCCGACTGTTTCCACATTTAATCTAATAATCGGTTCGGTATTCGACATTCTGAGGTTAAATCTCCAGGTACCGTAGTCAACGCTTACACCGTCTGTATAATCAAAAATTCCGTCGCTGTATTTCGCCTTTATCTCCTCAAGTTTTCCGGCGGCATCTGCAATTTTTGAATTGATTTCGCCCGAACATGGATATTTTTCGATCATTTCGTTAACAAGCTGCGACAGGGATTTACCCTCTTCCGACATCAACTGAACGACAAGAAGGAACGGAATCAAACCTGAATCGGAGTATGCATTATCGCGGAAGTAGTGGTGAGCAGACATTTCACCGCCATAGATTGCATTAACTTCTCTCATTTTTTCCTTGATAAAAGCGTGTCCACTCTTCGATTGAACGGCTTCGCCACCCGAATCTTTACAAACTTCAATTGTGTTCCAAACGAGTCTTGGGTCATGTATAATCTTTTCACCCGGGTTCATTTTCAGGATAGATTTTGCAAGCATACCAACGATGTAATAACCTTCGATGAAATCACCTGATTCGTCGAAGAAGAAACAGCGGTCGTAGTCACCGTCCCAGGCAACACCGAGGTCAGCTTTGTTAGCAATAATTGCATCGATGGTGGGTTTACGATTTTCTTCGATCATCGGGTTGGGGACGCCGTTTGGAAAATCGGGGTTGGGATCGTTGAATAATTTAATCATTTCGATGGGGAGAATTTTCTCGAGTCTGTCGAGCATCGGTCCAACGCAGCCATTCCCCGCATTTACCACAACCTTCATTTTTTTTACTTTTTTAACATCGTAGAAACTTCCGAGGTGGACCACAAATTCTTCGGCAATGTCTCTTTGGGAGTAATTTCCTTTATTTGCCGGAAGTTCATCAAAACCGTTTGCCGTGATAATCTCTTCAATTGTGTTCAGACCTGAATCGTAGCTGATTGGGATTGATCTTTCGCGGACAAATTTCATTCCGTTATATTCAGGGGGATTGTGGGATGCGGTTATCATTATTCCACCGTCGGCATTCAAATAAGAAGTTCCGAAATAAACCATTTCTGTGCCGCAAAGCCCAATATCTATTACATCGACACCGGAATCGAGAAATCCATTCACAAGGGCAGTACTCAATTCCTCGGAAGATTTTCTTATATCCCTTCCGATAACAACAGATTTGCAGCCGGTAAATTTTTTGTAACCTCTGGCAATATTGTACGCCAATTCTACATTTAATTCAGAAGGGACTACCCCTCTGATATCATAAGCTTTAAAACACGCTATTTTCGACATTGATTCTCCGGGTATCTTGGAAATA
Source organism: uncultured Ignavibacteriaceae bacterium (assembly GCA_964431385.1). Taxonomy (GTDB): domain Bacteria; phylum Bacteroidota; class Ignavibacteria; order Ignavibacteriales; family Ignavibacteriaceae; genus UTCHB3. Next base: position 21,715 of record CAYSJM010000056.1, read on the forward strand.
ATTAAAAAAAC
>CAYSJM010000057.1:0-21191 GCA_964431385.1 uncultured Ignavibacteriaceae bacterium
TCTCATTTACTGAATTCGCCACGACAGTGGTATCATACCATTTGCCGGTGGAGGCAAGGTATTTCATCATCATCAATTTTTTATTTGCAACATTCTTTTCCTGCGAGATCAGAATCATATTGCCACTTCCGGAGGGGAGAAGTGTCGAGTTGGTAAAACCGGCTGTCGTCAAAATTTGATATTCGGAGAAAGTATTACCGTTATCGGTGCTTTTGGAGAACCCGATTGAATTTTGACTTTGTGAAATGGCTAATACAATTTCATTTTCACCGTTGTAGATAGCAGAAGTAATTTTGAGCGTACCCTCAAGATTGATATTGGCAAGAAGTTTTAGATGGCGGGAAATCCCCCAACTGCCCCCTCCATCTTCAGATATCTTGTATTTATAGATACCGCTTCCCACTTTAAAAATAGCCAACAGCCGGTTATTCGCCGCCCTGACCAGGAAGGGTGTGGCAAGACTGTCTTCCATTGCTAAAGTAGTAACTGTTGTATCAAAAAGAAGGTAGGGAATGTCCCAGGTAGTGCCTGAATTGCTACTTTTCGAAAGGAAATACTGTATTCTTCCGGGGTAAAAGTTCCTTGAGTAGAGACCAAATAATTGATTATTTGATACTGCGACTATCTCACCAGACTGATGATTCAGGTCATCGTTAGTGGAATAAAAAGTAATCGGGTTGGTTTGTGCAAAAAGTGAATACCCAAAAGCCACTGAAAATAAAAAAAGTAATTTGTTAATCATGGCGATTTACTCCTTGTTTAATTTTTGGGGATCCTCCTGCGGACCCCCGGGGACAATAAACTATAATTTCCTATTTAACTTCGACTATTTCAATTGCGAAGTTCAGGATTTCTCCCGCAAGGTCGTGATTGGCATCGAGGGTGATCTGTTCATCATTCATCTCAATTACTGTCATTATGATGTTTTCTCCATTTTCACCATCCAATTCGAGCCGGTCACCGATTTCAACTTCCAAATCGGGTAACTGAGAACGCAACACTTCCACAACAAGACTATCGCGATATTCACCATAGCCGAGTTCCGGTGGAACTGCCACATCCTTTTTTTCACCAACTTCCATCCCAAGGACTGCGAGCTCCAATCCGGGGATAATTTCATTATTCCCGACTCTGAACACGAGTGGTTCTTTGCCGTATGACGATTCAAACTCTTCACCATCAACAAAAGTGCCGGTGTAGTGCATCGTTACGAGTGAACCTTTTTGAATTGAAGCCATTTTTATTCTCTTTCATTTTTGAAGTTAGTAGATTCGTCTCATATAAACTCTGAAACTGCAAAGTAATATAATAAAGAACTCTATCTTTCGCAAATTATTCAATCACCCTGGCTGCATTTCCCCCCTAATGAATTATCCGATTAGCACTACTCAATAGAAAATCCATCATACCTCAAAATTATTGCATTATTGGATTATTGGATTATTGCATTACCTCAAATAATCTCAAAAAAAGTAAAAATTTATCTTATTTCGATATAAAGTATGTAAATAATGTATTTTAGAAGATATTATTTCAACATATCAGATAGAAATAATGTATTTTAAAAGATATTATTTTTTGAGACCTAATAATTACTGCATTATTGGATTACTGCATTATTGGATTAAAAAAAAAGCTGTCACTGAATAACCAGCGACAGCTTTTTCAATTCTTCTGAAATTTATCAGATATCCACTTCAGTTCCATTTATGATCACTTCAGTATCGAGAGCAATCACAAGTTCTTCATTAGTTGGAATTCTGAAAACTTTCACTTTAGAATTTTCAGGGGAGAGGTCTTCATCACCGGCAGCATTTTTAGCTTCGTCGATATCCATTCCCATAAAACCCAGACTTTTACAAACCGCAGCGCGAACATCGGATGAATTTTCACCGATACCGCCGGTAAAAACAAGAGCATCAATTCCGCCCATAGCAGCAGCATAGGCACCGACATATTTGGTAATTCTATAGCAGAAAACATCAAAAGCATATTTTGATCTTTTATGTCCTTCCTTCATTGCGGAGATAATCTCACGCATGTCAGATGATTCACCGCTTATACCAACAAGCCCGCTGTGCTTGTTAAGAAGAGTGTTTGCCTCAGAAAGCTGTAACCCTTCTTTACCCATGATATGCAGAATAATTGATGTATCGATATCACCACATCTTGTGCCCATAAGGAGACCTTCGAGTGGTGTAAAACCCATCGAAGTATCAACTGATGTGCCGTGATCAATGGCTGCCATGCTACAACCGTTTCCGAGATGTGCAGTAACAACTTTAAGTTCACTTAGTGGTTTACCAAGTTTCTTTGCGGCTCTTCCGGCAACAAACCTGTGCGAAGTACCGTGGAACCCATATCGTCTGATTTGATGAGTCTTATAGAGTTCGTAAGGAATGCCGTAAAGATACGCTTTAGGCTCCATTTTGGAGTGAAAAGCGGTATCAAAAACACCAACCTGGGGAACGGTTGGCATCACTCTTGTTACCGCCTGAATACCTTTGATATTTGGCGGATTATGAAGAGGTGCCAAACCTACATTATCCTGTAAAACCTTGATTACTTCCTGCGTAATAAGGACAGAACCCGTAAAAGTTTCACCACCGTGAACCACCCTGTGTCCAACGGCATCAATTTCACTTTTGTCCTCAATCACTCCATGATTTTTGGAGAGAAGAACAGCCAATACATATTCAATACCGATTGCATGATCAAGAATTTCGCCAACGATGTTGATTTTGTCGCCGTCGTACCTGATGTGTGTAAGGACGGCACCCGACATTCCGATTCTGTCAACCAGACCTTTTGCGAGAGCAACTCTTTGAACAGTATCATAGAATTGATACTTAATCGACGAGCTGCCGCAATTTAAAACTAATACTTTCATTTTCGCCTACGAGATTATTTTACCATTTGAGTCATAAACATAAAAACCTTGCCCCGTTTTTCTACCGAGTTTTTGCTCACGGACAAGTTTTCTGAGAATCGGGCATGCTCTGTATCTGGGTTCACCCAATGTTTTCCAAAGGGTGTCCATCCAAGCAAGAACCTCATCCAACCCCATCATGTCAGCCATTTCGAGCGGGCCATGTTGGAAGTTGAATCCGATTTTCATTGCAGTATCGATATCCTTCGCTGAGGCAATTCCTTCGAGAAGGATGTGCATTGCTTCATTCAGAAGTGGAACGATTGCTCTGGTGGTTACATATCCCGGGTATTCATAAACTTCAATAGAGGTTTTACCCAATCTGTTGGCGAACTCTTTGATAATCTTAAGAGTTGACGACGAAGTATGCAAACATTTGATAACCTCGACCAATGGTCGTTTGGGTACCGGGTTCAGGAAGTGCATTCCGATTACCTTGTCGGGTCTTCCGGTACATTCTGCGAGTTTAGTCAAGCTTAAAGTGGATGTATTAGAGACGAATATTGTCTCTTTTTTGGCAATCTTGTCGATTTCCATAAAGATTTTTTTCTTCAGATCAAATTCTTCGTCAACGGCTTCCACGATAAGGTCACAACCTGCAATGAGTTTCATATCAGTCACCCAGCTTATTCTGCTGGTGATAGCTTTTTTCTCAGAGGCGGTCATCGCCCATCGTTTAATTTCATTGTCGATGCTGTCTGAAAGACTCGCTTTTGCGTAAGTGATTCTGTCAGTTGTCTTTTCAACAATAATTACTTCAATGCCATTAGCAGCGATAGCCTGGGCAATCCCCTGACCCATCACGCCGGCACCGATAATTCCAACACGGTTAATTGAATCGAAAGACTCCGATAAAACCGATCTTTTTAATATATCATCTATATTTATATTGTCTTCCTGCATCTGTCCATTCCTTAGTAAAACAATTTGCACACAATTATAAGCAATTTTTATGCCAAGCGATATTTGTGCTTAATTATCGTTTTTTTGATGCTTTTAATAGTCCTTTTTCTCAAAAATAATAATTGTGAAACCGAAAATGGTAAAAATAAACAATAATGAGCTAAGAATCAGTTTTAAAAGTTGCCCTTCAGGCAATATTTGAGAAGAAAAATAAAATGAGCTTGAAAATTCTGTACTTTTTGGTAAAATCCAATAAACTACATTCACAGTCTCCCTCAACCAGACATTAGTAGAGGTTTCTACCATCTGTTTTAAAACATAAATTACGGATGATATAACCACAGTGTAAGCAATGGCTGTAAGCAAACCTGCGATCGGTGAACGGAACCCAAATGAGACGAAGAGGACAAAATGGAACATAATAACAAAACCGAGGAGGTTTAAGAAGCCCCACACCAATATCTCGCCATAGAAGAATCCAAAGATAGCAGAGTGGATCAACCAGATTCCCATCACAAGAGTAAACAGAACTGCCGCCTGAAAAAGAATTCCACTGATGAAAGCTCCGGTTAAAATTTCCCACCTTCGAACGGGAAAAGAAAGGAAGAGATCGAATACACCTCGTTTCAGGATGGAGTTAACTGATAAAGAAACCGTAAACAAACCGATATAAATCATGAGTTGAACGGTACTGTTCAGAAGGTTTACCAGAGTAAAATCGTAAACCTGTTCTATTTTTACCATTGCAGTTCCGGCTTCGATATTAGTAAATACAAAGTAGGATATTATGGCAGAGATGGCTATCATCACGGCGGTTGCACCTACAGTTACCCAGAACGATTTACTTCTTCGAATATGATCAAAGAAGAAAAAAACTGATTGTGTTATCCCTTTCATTTTTTACCTCTTTCATCGGCGTTAATAGTGTTTATGAACAATTCTTCGAGATTTGAGCGTTGTAAAGAAATCTCTTCTATGAGGATATCAAGAATCCTTATTTTATCGATAATTTTGTTTAACATCGCCAGGTCAGCACCATTATACCTGTATCGATTTTCGCCAATTTTTTTGAGATAGATGATACTGTTTTCCTCTTCCGGGGTAAGTTGGCGTGAAATTCTTACTTCGTAATGTGTGTTTTCTTTTTGCAGGTCAGCGATAGTGCCCGATCTAAGTAGTTTTCCTTTATGCAAGATGGCTACAGAATCGGTAATCATCTCCACTTCTGAAAGGATATGGCTGTTTAGGAAAATGGTTTTCCCTTGAGCTTTTAATTCGAGAAGGAGTGAACGAATCTCTTTTCTGCCCACGGGATCGATACCATCCGTAGGTTCATCGAGAATTATCAGATCGGGGTTGTGTAGCAGGGCCCGGGCAAGCCCAAGCCTTTGATTTTGGCCCTTTGAGAAGGTTTTAACTTTTCTATTTGCGATGGAGGTGAGTCCCAATTTTTCAAATAATTCGTTGGTTCGTTGCTTCACCAAAGAAGAATCCATTTCATAAAATCTCGCGAACGCTTCCATTGCTTGTTTTGCGGAGAAAACCTCGGGGAATTGGATATTTTCAGGGAGGTAGCCGATCCTCTGTTTAAGAAGATGATTGTACTCTGACTGACCAAAGAGTGAATAATTTCCGGAGGTGATCTTTGTTACACCCAAAAGTATTTTAATAAAAGTTGTTTTACCCGCACCGTTCTGACCTAAAAGTCCAAACACCTGACCGGGCATCACCGAAATCGAAAAGTCTTCGAGTGCCTTAACTTTTATTTTTCCGGAATAGACTTTTGTAAGATTACTACTACTGACAATTTCGGACATCTTCCGCTCGTTTATTTGATAATGAATTAAAATTTATGATATTCTGTGGAGGTGGGAGTTGGAATTGTTACAGAAGGAAATTATACGGGGATGAAGGACAAAAAAGAATGTATAAACTACCCAACAACCAAAAAGCTAATACCTGATATTTAAAATCTATACTCTGTATTCTTCTTTTCTGTCTCTTGTCATCAGGTCGTAAATAGCTTGAGCCGGATCTTTGTCTTCAAAGAGAATACGGTAAACCTCAGTTGTGATAGGAACTTCAACGCCATATTTAAGAGCGAGTTGCATCGCCGAATTTGAAGTTTCCACCCCTTCAGCTACAGCAGTCATGTGTGAAAGGACTTCACTAAGTTTCATTCCGGTCCCAATTTTTTCACCGACAAAACGGTTACGGCTGTGGCGGCTCATGCAGGTAACAATCAGATCTCCCATACCTGAGAGCCCTGAAAAAGTGTGAGGCATTGCACCCATCGCCATTCCCAACCTCGTTATTTCAGCAGTTCCTCTTGTCATAATTGCTGCCTTCGTATTATCCCCCATTCCCATACCATCGAGTATGCCGGCACCAATCGCAATAACATTTTTAAAGGCTCCGCCGAGTTCGACACCGACAACATCGGTAGAAGAATAGACGCGGAAATAGCGGTTAATAAAGGCATTTTGGATTATTTTTGAAGTGTCGTGATTTTTACAGGCTGCTACAACCGTTGTAGGAATATTTTTGCTCACCTCTTCAGCGTGACTGGGTCCTGACAGAACCCCAACCTGGCGATCAGTCAACTCGGGGAATACATCTTTATAAATCTGACTTACCGTCAGCAGGTGGCTTTTTTCAATACCTTTTGAGACAGAGACAAATATTGTGTTCTTTACATATTCAAAAGGGATTTTTTCGAGGGAGAACCGTGTAAATTGAGTTGGGATAGCGGTGATAATGAGTTCTTTATCCCTGCTTGCTTCAAGAAGGTCGTTTGAGACTCTTAGGGCACGGGGGAAAGGGATTCCGGGGAGGTAAATAATATTTTCCCGTTTTTCTTCGAGCATATTGGCATAGGTATCGTTATACTCCCAAAGAGTGACTTCGTGTCCATTATTACTTAAGAGTATGGCGAGTGTAGTGCCCCATGCCCCGGCACCCAGAACAGATATCTTCATTAAAATTATTTATTTTTATTGAATGATATCTTATTCTCGCTCCCAGATAAAAGCCTTTTAATATTTGAACGGTGGGTATAAATCAACAAGATGGAAACTCCTGCCACAAAGGGGAGAAGTGTGCCATAACCCTGCACTTCAGCATGAAAAATATTTTGTCTTACAAAGAGTGTGAGGGGTACGGCTATTGCTGCCATTATTGAGCCGAGTGACACATATTTAAAGATACCAACAAAAATAACAAAAATGCCAAGTGCAATCAACATATCGATAGTGGTTATCGAAAGCATCATTCCTAAAGCAGTTGCGATGCCTTTGCCTCCTTTAAACGATGCAAAAACACTCCAGATATGACCGATTATTGCGAAGATACCTGCCATAATTCTAATGATGGTGATGTCTTCAAAGGGTGTCTGGTTGTTAAGAGCAACAGGATTAAGGTAGTAGAGTTGAGTAATAAAAAGCACAGCGATGGCTCCTTTAAGGGCATCGAGAGCAATTACAGTCAGACCGTATTTTGGACCAAGAGTTCGGAAGACATTAGTGCCACCTGTGTTACCACTACCGTGCGACTTAATATCCACACCTTTTCGTTTAGAAACTATTATTCCGAAAGGGATGGCTCCGATTAGATATGAGAGAACTAAAATTGCAGCTAAAGCTAACATCTCATTTTCCTGTAAACTGGTTGTTACTTGTGTTTTGGCTCGTCTTAAAACTGTGTGACGGTCAGAATTGTGATATTTTAAAAATAAAATTTATCACGCCGTTAAGATAAATAAAATCTTTTACCAAACAATGAACTGAAAATCATTAAAATTCATTCAGTTTCGTTCTATTGCCGATAGATTTATTTATTTAAGCTCGAAATAAAATCAAATAATTCGTAAATTGAGTGTCATAAATATTCGATTCTACTAATCATGCCAAAAAATCAGAAAATACTATCGATTTTAATCTTTTTATTTCTCGCCGCATCTGTATTGGCACAGAAAACCGAGAGCTATTCGTTTAGATCACTGAACACAGCAGATGGTCTTTCTCAAGGGCGAGTAACCAAGATACTACAAGATCAGTCGAATTTTCTTTGGTTTGGCACAGCTGACGGTTTGAACCGCTACGATGGTTATTCTTTCCTTATTTTCCGGCATAAACGGGATAACCCCACTTCCATTTCGAACAATATAATAAATGACATAAAGGAAACTCACGACGGGAAGTTGATTATTGCCACAAATGATGGATTAAACATTTTCGACCCCGTTTCTCAGTCGTTTAGCAGAATTCCCATTTATAATGCTAACTCACCCGACAGAGGATACAGTTCCGTAACCAGTATCCTTATCCCCCGCAACCAAAAAGATTATTTTTATTATGCCACCAAAGCGGGGCTGATAAAATATTCTCCAGCAAACAAATCGAATCAACTTATGTTTGAATTAAAAGCGGACCTCGCCATAAATGAGAGGAGTATCAGGACGCTTTTTGAATCACCCAAGGGGGATATTTGGATAGGAACGGGCGGTGAGGGGTTGTTTATTTTTAAACCTGAAGTGAAAACCGTAAAAAACATCCTCATTACTTATAATTCTGATGCAAAACAGAGAATCCTTCCGATAACAAGTATTACAGATGATGGTGAAGGTCAGATATTTATTGCTGATTATATGCATGTTTATGCCTTTGATGAAGATGGAGCAAAACTAAGAGATATTGAAAGTGGTCCAATTCTCACGATTCCAACCACGATAATAAAGACAGGTCCCGGGCAGGTTTACATCGCCTATCTTGGGAAAGGGTTGGTAAAATATTCCTACCGCAATTCTGAATATATTTTCATCAAAGATGTGAGAGCCGTCGATACACTCGAACAAAAATATGATTTTATTTCTCTCTATATCGATAGGTCGAACACACTATGGTGTGGCTCAAACGGATGGGGGATACAGTTACTAAGTCCGTATAATAACCTTTTTAGAAAGTTTACCGATTTTTCACCGAACCTTAAAAGTGTCCGCTCGATGATTCAATTAAAAGATGGATCGGTAATTATCTCCGGATACAGGGGGTTCAGCAAATTAAACTCCGATTTTTCAATCGAGAATCTGAATACAAGTATCTACGATAGAATTTCAGGTCTAACGCTTTCAGTTTATTCACTTTTAGAGGACATCAACAGTCCTAATGATGTAATTTGGGTGGGAAGTGAAGGCGGAGGACTATTTAGATACTCTCTAAAAAGTAAAGATATAGAAGCCGTTCGAGGCAATTTTACAAACGGCGACTTTTTTCGCGGCGATTTTGTGACTGCTTTATTTTGGGGGAGCGACAGTCTGCTATACATCGGCACTGAACGCGGATTGCACACACTGAACACTAAGACAAACAAACTAAAATTTTATCCGCCAACGATTGGTGGCGAATCAGTTGTTTCTTTTGGCGTAATCTACGACCTCGATGAGCATAATGGATCAATCTATCTTAGTACCGAAAGAAACGGTGTTATTAAATTTGATACGAAAACAGAAGAGTTTTCATCGTTTCTCTCGACCGAAGCATCCTCTGCAGCTCTTCCGACTAACGACATCAGAGCTCTCTATTTCAAAAATAACGATACCTGTTATTTAGCAACAAATTCAGGATTTTGTGTTTTTGACAAAAAGAAGAATATCCTTAAAACTTTTTCAATGCCGGACGGGCTGCCAAACGATCTGGTCTATTCTATTCTCGAAGATTCAACAGGTAAGCTTTGGCTTTCCACAAATCAAGGAATATCAAGTTTTGACCCAAATACAGGGAAGTTTCTAAATTACAATGAAAGTGACGGACTTCCGGGAAATGAATTTAACTCGAAGGCATACCTGAAACTTCGTAATGGCGATTTGATATTTGGGGGTGTAAAAGGATTTTGCGTCTTTAATCCCGAGACTTTTTCTCAGACTAATCTGTCTCCAAACCTCGCCATAACCACTTTTAGTCTTTTTTCGAAAGAGATCCCTGTTGGGAAATATGGTGACAAGGTCATTCTCGATTCAGCAATTCACCTCAAAAAAGTAATTTCGCTCGATTACGATGAAAATAACTTGTCGGTTGAATTCACCGCTCTGAACAACAGCGTAAACACAAGTACCCGGTATTCTTATATTCTTGAGGGATTTGAGTCGGAGTGGTCTCTCCCAAACACAACAAGAAAAGCTATTTACACCAACCTCGATCACGGTGAATATAAATTCATGGTTGCCACAATAAACAGGGATGGTACGAGATCAAAAAATGTTGCAGAACTTCATATAGTTATCAGTCCTCCATTTTGGAAGACCCTTCTTTTTAGAATTGTTGCGAGTGTACTTCTGATATATCTGATTTATTATGCTTACAAAAGAAAAACTGAATCGATCAGATTGAGAAATGAGGAGCTTGAACGCCTCGTTGATAACCGCACCAAACAACTCGAATTGAAAAAAGATGAACTCGAGAGGAACAATCTTGAATTGCAAGAAACGAATGCCTCAAAAAACAGATTCTTCTCGATGTTTGCCCACGATGTCCGAAGTCCTTTTACTGCAATATTGGGTTATCTTCAAATACTGAATGAAGATTACGACGATCTGACGAGAGAAGAAAGGAACTTTTATCTCACGAGTTTATATACAGTCTCGAAAAGCCTTTTTGCAACAATCGAGAATGTTCTGAACTGGTTCAGAATTGAGATGGGAAGAGTGAGTTATGACCCCAAACTGACGAGATTATTACCCGCAATTCAGGAAACCGAATCGATTCTTGAAGTAAATATCAAAGCTAAAAGAGTCGAAGTAATAGTGGAAATTGAAGAGAATACCATTCTGTTTGCCGACAGGGTAATGCTTAAAACCATACTTCAAAATCTTCTCTCAAACGCAGTCAAATTTTCCGCTGAAGAAGGTATTATCTCGATATCATCCACTGTTAGAGAAAATTTTGTCCTCATAACAATCAGCGATTCCGGAGAGGGTATGACACCTGAAGAAACTGAAAAATTGTTTAAGAAGGAACTTGTCTTCTCGAAGGATGGCACCAAAAATGAAAAAGGGACAGGTTTAGGATTGCTGATATGTAAAGAATTTGTGGAGAGGGGTGGTGGTACTATTTCAGTTTTGAGCACCGTGGGTGAGGGTACAAGCTTTACTTTCTCTGTTCCTGTTCTCAGCCAGGATTAAGGGTTGCCAGTTTCTCAAAGAGAGTGACATCTTCAGCCGTTGTAACTTTAAAGTTAAATACAGAACCTTCCGAAACCACAACGGGATAACCTGCCCGACGCATTAGAGATGATTCATCAGTTCCGTAATAGTTGTCAGAATATGCGGAATCAAAAGCATGCATCAATTCGCCATACTTAAAGATTTGAGGAGTTTGCACCATCAAAACCTTATTTCGGTCGATATATTCAAGTTCATCATTTTCGGTAAAGGCTATAGTATCTTTCGCCCGGATACAGACGAGTGCACTCCCCTTTTCAGAGGCAGTTAAAATTGCTGTATTAAGAACGGGGAGGGGTAAAAGAGCCCTTGCCGCATCGTGTACTGCGGCAAGGTCGTCAAATGACATATTCACTGCTCTTAGGGCTGCTCTCACTGAGTCCTGCCTTTCCTTCCCACCTTGAACAACCATTGAGATTTTAGAAATTCCGTATTTGAGTTTAATCTCTTCCAATCGTTCAAAACCGGTTCCGGAGGTTGCAATAACGATCTCATCAATTAAAGTCGATCTTTGAAATACCTCGAGGGTATAAACAATCAACTCTTTACCGTTGAAAGGAAGGAATTGCTTCGGGATTTCACTCCCGATTCTGGAACCTGACCCTGCTGCGGGAATTATGGCAACTGTCCTCATTGGATCATCATAGCATCGCCGTAACTGAGGAATTTATAATTTTCTTTTACAGCGACTTTATATGCTTTCATCACCAGTTCGGTTTCTGCAAAAGCTGAAACCATCATGATCAAGGTTGACTGTGGCATGTGGAAATTTGTGATCATCTGTTTTACTATCCTGAACCCGTATGAAGGATAGATAAATTTGTCTGTCCAGCCTTTTTGTGCTCTAATGAATCCTTCAGCCGTAACACTGGACTCGAGAGCTCTTACTGTGCTTGTTCCCACGGCAGTCAGTTTTCCTCCTGCCAGGAGAGCTTTATTTATCTGTTCAGCAGCTGCAGAGGTGATCTCATAATATTCCGAATCCATGCGGTGTTTTGTAAGATCTTCCACTTCAACCTGTCTGAAAGTTCCAAGCCCGATATGAAGAATAATAGGAACAACAATCACGCCTTTTTTCTTCAACTCATCAATAAGTTCAGGGGTGAAATGGAGCCCGGCTGTAGGTGCAGCAACAGACCCGTCAACTCTTGCGTAAACAGTCTGATAATATTCTTTATCCTGTGGTTCGGCGTTTCTTTTGATGTACGGTGGAAGCGGAGTCAAGCCGATATTTTCAACGGCTTTATAGATATTCCCAACCTGATTGAATTTCACAGTTCTTCCACGGGAAGTAGTGTTATCAATCACTTCACACCAAAGATCGTCGGAGAAGTAGATTTTGTTGCCAATTCTAACTTTTCTTGCGGGATCAACAATCACATCCCAGATGGCTTCTTTTGAGTTGAGTTCTCTTAACAAGAAAACTTCAATTTTAGCCTGAGTTTTCTCTTTGTTTCCCAGGAGTCTTGCCTGAAAAACCTTTGACTCGTTTACCACCAGAATGTCACCCTTGTTCAGCAAAGAGACAACATCTTTGAATTGTTTGTGCTCAATGCCTTTTGTTTCCCTGTTCAAAACCAAGAGCTTTGCTTCATCCCTTTTTTGATAGGGGTATTTTGCCACTTGCCCTTTAGGGAGATTGTAATTGAAATCAGATAATTTCATCTAATGTTCACCTCGTGTCCTTTGTAATCAAAATATTCCCAACCTGCGGTATATTACAACCGCAGGCGGAAATATTTGCAATGTAATCGTTTATTTAATCGATTTCGATTTATTTAGCGTTTTTTTTAGCTTTTTTCTTTGCATCTTTAGCAAGTTTTTCGCGAAGAGCTGCCTGAGCGGCTGCAAGTCTTGCGATTGGCACTCTGAAAGGAGAGCAACTTACATAATCGAGACCTGTTCTGTAGCAGAATTCTACTGATGCAGGTTCTCCGCCATGTTCGCCGCAGATACCAACTTTAAGTTTTGGTTTCACGCTTCTACCTTTTTGAACACCAATCTCCACGAGTTGACCAACACCTTCCTGATCAATAGTTTCAAAAGGATCTGCAGGCAGAATCTCTTTTGCGACATAATCAGGGAGGAATGTACCGGCGTCATCTCTCGAGAGACCAAAAGTGGTCTGGGTAAGATCGTTTGTACCAAAGCTGAAGAACTCGGCAACCTGAGCAATTTTGTCAGCAACGAGTGCAGCTCTTGGGAGCTCGATCATTGTACCAACAAGATATTCAACACGGAGACCTTTTTCAGCAAAAACTTCTTCAGCAACTCTTCTTACAATAGCTTCCTGAAGTTTAAGTTCATTCACATGACCAACGAGAGGGATCATTATTTCAGGGTGTACATCATATCCTTCTTTTCTCACATCAACTGCGGCTTCCATGATAGCACGAGCCTGCATTTCTGTGATTTCGGGGAAAGAAACACCAAGACGGCAACCTCTGAATCCGAGCATCGGGTTCATTTCGTGCATGTTCTCGATTTTCTCTTTGATCTTCTTTGCAGGGACACCAAACTCAGCTGCGAGTTCTTTTATTTCAGATTCCTTCTGTGGGAGGAACTCGTGAAGCGGTGGATCGAGAGTTCTAACAGTTACAGGGAAACCTCTCATTGCTTTAAAGATACCTGCAAAATCTTCTCTCTGAAGTGGAAGGAGTTCTGCCAAAGCGGCTTTTCTCTCTTCAACAGTGTCCGAAAGAATCATTTTTCTTACAGATTTGATCTTGTTTTCACCAAAGAACATGTGCTCAGTACGGCAGAGACCGATACCTTCAGCACCAAACTCGATAGCGTTTGAAGCCTGATCAGGCTGATCGGCATTAGTTCTGATATTCATTTTTCTGAATTCATCTGACCATGTCATCAAAGTGTTATAGATCTGATACATCGGTGAATCTTCAGCTTTTCTTGTTTTGTTGATAAGAACTTCGATAACCTCTGAAGGTCTGGTCTGAATCTTGCCAACAATTACTTCACCGGTGGTACCATCGATGGAGATGTAATCACCTTCTTTAACGAGGAATTCCGGTCTTCCTTCAACTTTCATTGTACCGGCATGGTAGTCGATAAGGAGCTTTCCACAGCCGGCAACGCAAACTTTACCCATCTGACGGGCAACGAGAGCAGCGTGCGAAGTCATACCGCCGCGGGCAGTAAGAATACCTTCGGCTGCGTTCATACCTTTGATATCTTCAGGTGAAGTTTCAATTCTAACGAGGATTACAGGATCGCCTGTTTTTGCCATTTCTTCTGCATCATGAGCTGAGAAAGCAACTTTACCGGTAGCGGCACCCGGACCTGCATTCAAGCCTTTTGCTAAAAGTTTACCTTCCGCGATAGCTTTTCTCTTTTCATCAAGATCGAAAATAGGTCTTAACAGCTGATTGAGCTGATTAGGTTCCACTCTCATGAGGGCGGTCTTTTTGTCGATCAATCCTTCGTTGTACATTTCTACAGCATTTCTAACTGCTGCAAGTCCGGTTCTTTTACCAACACGGCACTGGAGCATCCAGAGCTTTCCTTGCTGAATTGTGAATTCAACATCGAGCATGTCTTTGTACTCTTTTTCGAGTTTTAGACGAATTTTGTCGAGTTCATCATACATTTTGGGAGCTTCTTCACGCAATTTGGAGATTGGGTGCGGAGTTCTGATACCGGCAACCACATCTTCGCCCTGTGCGTTAAAAAGATATTCACCATAAAATACATTCTCGCCTGTTGCAGGGTCACGGGTAAAAGCAACACCGGTTCCTGAATCGTCACCCATGTTACCAAATACCATAGCCTGAACATTCACAGCTGTACCCCATTCTTCAGGAATGTTGTTCAGTTTTCTGTAAACAATAGCTCTTTCATTCATCCATGAATTGAAAACTGCACCAACTGATCCCCAAAGTTGTTCTTCCGGATCGTCAGGGAAATCGTTTCCGGTTTTTTCTTTGATCGCAGCTTTAAATTCGCCTACGAGTTCTTTCAAATCGTCAGCGGTAAGGTCTGTATCAAATTCAACGCCTTTGGCTTTTTTCTTGGCCTCGATAATCACTTCAAATGGATCGTGATCTTTTTTATCTCTTGGTTTCAGATCGAGCACCACATCGCCATACATCTGAACAAATCTTCTGTATGAATCGTAAACGAATCTTGGGTTGTTGGTGATTTTAACGAGAGCATCAGCAGCTTTATCGTTAAGACCGAGGTTCAAAACGGTATCCATCATACCTGGCATTGAAGCTCTGGCACCTGAACGAACAGAAAGGAGGAGCGGGTCTTTGGAGTCTCCAAATTTCTTTCCCATTGCTTCTTCCATCTTCTTAATCGCTTCTTTTACCTGTTTTGCCAACTGTTTTGGGTATTCTCTTCCATTAGCATAGTAGTGTGTACATACTTCAGTAGTTATGGTAAAACCTGCAGGAACAGGCAAGCCCATATTGATCATCTCGGCGAGGTTTGCACCTTTTCCACCGAGGAGGTTTTTCATCTTTGCATCACCGTCGGCTTTTTTACCGCCGAAGAAATAGACATATTTTATGTCCTTCTTTGCCATCTTATTCTTCCTCCTGTTTTAGGATTTTTTTGGATTTGTCGCTTTAAGCTTGTTCAGAATGAACTGTTCAAAAATTTTCTCTTCGTCCAGTCTCAAGCGAATTTTTAGATAATAGATATCGATGTCGTCGAGTTCTCGTGAAAATTTCACTAATTTAACGGCATCTTTTTGAGTTGTTATAACCGAGTAAGCATTAGTGGAATAAAAAAGTTTCCTCATTTTTTCCACTTCCTTGCTCGCATACGCTTTGTGGTCGATGAATATCAACTTGTTTCCTGTATCAATTTTTAACTGCTCGAGAGCAGAAAAAAATGAGAATGGATTTGCGATACCACTCACACATAAACTTTTTTGTCCCGTAAAATCTTTGAAGTCATATTTTTTCCCCGTCTTTACATCCACAAAATAGAGTGGTTCGTAATAAGCATGAAATATCGGTTTATGGGAAAAATGATTCATTAACTGAGTGGGAATTTCCTTTTTCTCAGTAAACTTGCGATTGATTATTACCGCATCCGCTCTTTCAGCCCCACTAAAAAGTTCTCTCAGGTTCCCTGTCGGGAAAAGAGACCTTCTGAGAGGATTTTCATCGACAAGAAACCGCTGCGCAATAATCAGCAGGTTAATATCACGATAAATCCATCTGTGCTGATAAGCATCGTCGAGGATGATTGTATCAACACCCGTCTCATCAATCAGATTTGTGGCTGCTTCAACTCTCGTCTCGCCCACTGCGGCAGGGACACCACATTCAACCGCTGTTTGGAAAATTTCATCACCACTCTCTTCAGGGGTTCTTATGGTGCCCGATTTATCTGCAACGAGCAAATAACCACTTGTTTCCCTGCCGTAACCTCTGCTCACCACACCCGGATTAAGTCCATGATTCTTAAAAAAATCAGCAAGGTAGATAACAAGCGGAGTTTTACCCGAACCACCAACCGTCAGGTTTCCAACTGAAATAACCGGTTTGCTCACCCGTCCACTTTTAAAAATCTTCATATCAAAAAGTTTATTACGCCCCCATACCACTACTGCGTAGAGCGGCACAAATGGCAGCATTAAAACTCTTAATATGTCTAAAGATTTCATCTATTCTCTTTTAAAGCTTTTATTCTGTTGATCCATTTTCAAAGTTACCGAGGTGTAACTATTTGAAAAATGGTTTGTCAGCTTCCTGCTGCACACGGTTGAATTTTTGTTCAATCTCCGGCAGCATTTCCGCCAACTCCTCTTTTGTCAGTGTTTGGTCAAAATAAATCGGATCTGAAAAAACCACCTTTATAAAACTGAATGGATGTGGTATCTCAAATCTGTCCCAACTTTTTAACCGTGTTTTCCTTTTGTAACTTATCCCCATCAAGATGAGTGGGACACCGCTTTTTTTAGCAGCAACCGCGGCACCCGCTTTCATAATGTGTGGCGGACCTTTGGGTCCGTCAGGTGTCATACTCGCACATTTGCCTGAATTAATCTCAGCTAAAATATTGTTGAGTGCTTCACTTCCCCCTTTTGAACTGGAACCTCTGACAACACTATAACCCCATTTTTGCAGAAGTGCGGCGAGAATATCACCGTCCTTGCTCTGACTCGTAAGTCCGGCAAATCCTTTATTCTTGAAAAAATACCAGCCGAATAACATTTTGCCGTGCCAAAATGCCACCACAAATTTTTTCCCCTCGGTGTCAAGTTTTCGGAGTGTCTCGCCGTTTTTAATCTTTTTTATGAGTGAAAAACAGACAAACGACAACAGCGGATCGAGAAGAACAAACCCCGCTTTTCTTAATCGTTCTTTGTTTTTGTCACTCAGTTTCATTCAGAATCATCCGGGCAGCAGTTGAAGATGCCCTGTGTTTGCCGAGATTTTCTTTTATTCTCTCAAATCCCTTCTGTTGTTTTTCCAACAGTTGGGGCGACTGCAATACCTTGGTAACTTCTGCTTCAATATTTTCACCTGTTACGGCATCCTGAATAATTTCGGGTGCTATGGTCTCCCCTGCTATTATGTTAACCATGCCGAGATTACCAATTTTGATCAATCTCTTCCCTATCTGATAGGTCAAAGATGAAGTTTTATATATTATCACCATAGGCATCTCAAGCAGTGCAGATTCCATGGTGGAAGTACCCGATTTAACAATTCCAAATTTCGCGAACTTTTTAATTTCGAACTCGTATCCCTTTACAATCGTATAGCCACCCCCCGGATAGATCTGTTCGATTAACGATTTATCAATAGTATCGGCACACCCGACAACAATTTGAAAACCGAATTTTTTCGATAACCCAAAAGCTGCATCGAGAGCAGGTTTTAGGAGCAGTTCCACTTCGTGCTTCCTGCTACCGGGTAACACAGCAAGAATTTCCCTTTTTTGATCAAGTCCAAAAGCATCCCGGAATTCGCGTTCTGGCATAAAATTGTAATTAGCGATTCTCTCTGCCAGAGGGTTTCCGACAAAATTTACGCTTACCCCTTTTTCCCTGAAAAACTTCTCTTCAAATGGAAAAACTGCAAGAACCATATCTGTCCGCTCTTTCAGTTTTTTCACTCTTTTTTGTCCCCAGGCCCAAATTTGTGGAGCAATGTAATAAACCACCCTAATGCCGAGTTTTTTAAACTTTTTTGCAATATTAAGGTTAAAACCGGGATAATCGATCAAAACTACGGCTTCAATACCCCTTGCAACAGCTTCCTGAAGCAACTTTTTTTGAACCTTCAGAATATATGGGATATGTTTCACCACTTCGCCAAAACCAAGAAAAGCCATTTGATTGATGTGGAAGAGTGTTTCAAATCCTTCCGCCTTCATCCGCTCGCCACCAACACCAAAAAGTTCGATATCGGGTTCGGCTTCACGAAGTGCTTTTACCAAAGCTGCACCGTGGAGGTCTCCACTTGCCTCACCGGCAATTATCAAAAATTTTCTACCCATATCGTCCAATCAACCTTGCATGTAGAGTTTGCGTCGGTTTAATTCAGCCTGATGTCTCTTTTTAAGCCTTTTTTTACCGAGAAGATCAGTCATTCTAAGCTGCACATCCCTAAAATTTTTAAAGGGATAATAAGAGACTCTGTTCAATTCACAATATTTTAAGAGTGAATCTTTCGCAAAAATGTAGTCACAATGAAGTGCGGCACAGATATCAGAATTTCCGTTACCTATGTAAATCGAAAATTCGTGATCTGCACTCAGGGATACCACATGATTCCGCTTACAGTTTGCACATTTTTCACAATGCTCATCGGTATAGGGGTAATGCATTCGCACTTTATCCCCCTCAAATATTAGATCATTTGAAAAAAACGGAATTTCAAGACCTTCTCTTTTAAGTATCGATTCGATATAAAATCTAAAGCCGTCACTTATAATATGGTGCTCAATTTTTTTCTCCCTCAAAAACGAAATGAATTTGGAGAAGTGGTCATCAATCTCGAAAGTTGAAGAATATTCTTTTATTTTCGATTCATTTGTGACGACTAGTATCTTCAATAATTCATCCCAGGTCTCGGTGGCGTTATATTTTCCAGCGGCAAAACCGTGGATTATTTCGTAAGCCTTTTCTTTGTCACCAAATTCAGTGAAGATATTGGCTCCCACATCCTGTTTTGTGATGGTACCGTCAAAATCGATAAATACCTTTACTAATGAAGTATCTACCGGTTCACTCACAGTTTGGGCTACATCTCCCGCAACTTGAGTCTGGTCAAAGATAGCGATGGCACTCACTCGTTTTTCCAACAAATCCTTAAATTATCGCCATTTTTTTCACTTCAACATAAGTGCCGGCAGTGAAGCGATAGAAGTAAATGCCGGGTTTAAGCCTCTCTGCTTTAAATGTATAAGAGCTTTTCCCGTCTTTTGCTATCTTTATTGATTCCTCTTTCACCATTTTGAAGTTTGAATCAAAAAACTCAAACTTTACAACCGTAACACCCGTTACATTATAAGTAATGGTGGTTTCACCCGAAAACGGGTTGGGGATATTTTGAGCCACATAAATTTTCTGACTTGTTTTTCTGGTGAATTCACCTTCAACCATTTTTTGGGAAACCACTTTATTTTCTTTCGAAATCTGAGTTATTCTATAAACAAGTTTTCCCTCATTGTCGGGGGCGTCAAAAGTATAATAAGAACCTTGAGCATTTGGATGAGCCACGACATTATCAATCTCTGTCCAAGCGGTATCTTTACCCCGAGGATCCAATCTATGAATGAAATAGCTGATTACATTTTTCTCGTTAGTAGCTGTCCAACTGATTTTTACTTCATCTTCGTTGTTTGAAAGCCATGCCTCTACGATTCCTTGAACCTTGGGTCTTACCCCGGCAAGCCTCTGACCAAAAATGCCTTCATCCTTTTTATTCTTTTCTTTAAAGATTAATATGGCTCCATCTTTGCTGTCGAAAAAGAGATCGAGATAACTTTTCTCAGGGCTTTGAGTTTTAGAAACCGGCACACCCTCTTCATCCCACTCTTCTTTTCCAGCCGGGCTAATCTTCTGAGCATAAATTTCAGCTTTACCACTTCTTCTGTCGAGCCAGGCGAGATAAATACCGCCTGATTTGTCTGAGTCAATTATTTGTGCAAACTGTCTTCCTTTAATGCTTCCGATCGTCATTCCGTTAACACCCCATTCGGTGTTCCCTTTTCGGTCAAATTTTTGCACGAAGATGTTTTCATCGCCGTTAAGATCATTGATCCAAGAAATTACAATGGTTGAGTCGCCCCCCTCAACAGCAACAGGTGAAGTGTTGGTACCCTGATTGGAAACTGCTTGTCTGCCCCCTTTTCCCCACTTTATATCCCCTTTTGGGCTGACTAAAAGGTGGAAGATATCTTTAACTTTTCCGGCGGTCTCCCAAACAAAATAGTGATCACCTGATGAGAGAGTGACAACATCCATTGTTTTTATAATACCGTCAACCGTTGCCAAAACAGATACATCACCCGATAATTTCCCGGAAGAATCGATTGAGGCAAATTTTATAAGACTGTTTCCACCTTGTGCGTCGATCCAACAAACCGCGGAACCGCCATTGTTGCCTGTCAAAATTTTGAGTGATGATTTTTGGTTGCTTCCCTTGTCAACCAGAATGCCGTCTCCATAAGCCAATGTGCCGTTTTTATCAACTCGCTGCACAAAAACTGAGTATTCGAGAGGATTCGATTTTTTCTCGATCCAGGCAATTTGGGTGTTCATTCTTCTGTCGAGAGCAACAGAATGTTCCGAAATGTTGCCAGTCGGAGCGACTGTAATGGGAGCACCACTTTTATCTGTCCACAAAAAGTTAATTCTCGAGTTAAGCTGTTGCATCAACAACCCTGTTTTCCCCGGTTCCAATTCTTCCTTCCAGATAACTGAAATTCTACCCGAAATGGCATTTGATACTTTGGGCATCGACTGTGCATTTACAACTCCCTCTGTTTCCACGCCGTTTGCAGTCCGGGCTACCTCTCCCCTTAGATTGTAGTGGTTAAAGAGTACCCGCGATTTCCCACTCGAAGTGTTGTCTTCCCACACAAGGAAGAAGCCTTCACTTCCGTTCTTCACAGCATAAATATTTTGCGGTGAAACAGATGCAGTAACTATCTGCTTGG
>CAYSJM010000058.1:0-21033 GCA_964431385.1 uncultured Ignavibacteriaceae bacterium
TAATTAAATATGTTTTAGACCTTATGTTTCGTGCCAGAGCAGGAGTTTCTGCGCAAGCCCTCGGAATTTCTCAGGCAGCTTACGAAGAAGCACTAAAGTATGCCAAAGAGCGGGAACAATTTGGGAAACCGATTATTAATCTCCCTGTGGTCACAAATATTCTGATGGATATGAGAACCACTCTCGAGAGTAACAGGTCGCTGCTATATTCGACTGCGATTACGGTTGACTTAAAAGAAAAACTCGAAGAAGTGATTGATAATTTGAAGAAAGAGGGAAAACCTTTCGCTGAAGTGAATGCAAGACTAAAGCATGTTACCAGAATTGCAAACCTCCTTACTCCGATGACAAAACTGATTGTAACAGAGTCTTCAAATAAAATCACTTACGATGCACTTCAGATTCATGGTGGAACAGGGTACATGAGGGAATTTAAAATCGAAAGACTCGCCCGTGATGCCAGAATCACCAATATATATGAAGGTACCTCACAGCTTCAGATAGTAGCAGCTTCATCGGGTGTTTTTGCAGATGTTCTTGCGGATCATTTTGATAAAAAAGAAGCAAAAGTTTACGACGCCGGTCTTACAAGGCTTCAAAACTTCCTGAAAGAAATCAGGGTCGTCTTTAACGAATGCACTAAATATGTATTGGACAAAAAGGACCCCGTATTCCAGGAGGTTGCTGCCAAAGACCTGGTGGAATTATACAGTTACATTTATACCGGCTATCTATTGCTTGACGAGGCTGAAAAAGAGTCGCGCAAACGATTTATTGCCAACAGATTTATTATTAACGCACTTTCAAACGCCAAGAGAAACGCTGAATCGATAAAAGATGAACTCTTCTCAGATCTT
This sequence comes from uncultured Ignavibacteriaceae bacterium, assembly GCA_964431385.1. Classification (GTDB taxonomy): domain Bacteria; phylum Bacteroidota; class Ignavibacteria; order Ignavibacteriales; family Ignavibacteriaceae; genus UTCHB3. Next base: position 858 of record CAYSJM010000058.1, read on the forward strand.
TTACATTCAGATGAAATCTTAATCTAACCAAGGAGTTAACAATGGACAAACAAAGAAATTACTTCAAAATTTATGACGATGAAGGCATAAAAAGCTACTTCAAAACAAACCTGACTTATGAAGAAATTGAAAAATTAAAACTCGATTTTGAACAAAATCACCAGGAATATTACAATAACGACTTCATCAAGTTCATCAAAGATAAAGATGCCTCTACAGAGGAGATTGAAGTTCAGGCGATATACTATTAGGAACTCCGGAACTCCGGTACTTCGGAACTACGGTAGTACTGAGGTTCTGAGGTTCTGTGATTCCGAGGTTCTGAAGTTCTGAGGTTCAGAAGTACTATATTAGCAGATTGAATTTTTGAAAAATTGAAAGATACATATGAAAGATCACGAAAACATCAATTTTGAATCGAAGTGTGTGCACTCGGGAATTGATGAATATGAATTTGGGGCAGTAGTTCCACCAATATATCAGACCTCCACATTTAAGTTTAAGTCTGCACAGCATGGTGCATCACTTTTTATGGGTGAAGGAAAGGGACACATCTATACAAGGATGAGTAATCCGACTGTAGAGGCGATGGAAGATGCAGTTGCCGCACTTGAAGGTGGTGCAAAAGCTCTCGGATGTGCAAGCGGCATGGCAGCCATTAACACTGTATTTGCTACATATCTCTCAGCCGGAACGCATATTGTTTGCTCACAGGCTGTTTACGGACCGACAAATACTCTCTTAAAGACTGTTTTCTCAAGATTTGGAGTTGAAACCACATTTGTTGATACTACTGATGTTGCTGCAGTAAAAGCTGCAATGAAAGAGAACACAGTACTCGTTTATGTTGAAACTCCCGGAAACCCGACTCTTGCAGTCAGCGATTTGGCTGAAATTGTGAAAATTGCTCATGAATACGGTGCAAAAGTTTGTGTTGACAATACATTTATGTCGCCGGCACTTCAAAGACCGTTCGAATTTGGTGTTGATGTTATTATCCACTCAATGACGAAATTCCTCAATGGGCATGCAGATGTGGTTGCCGGAATTGTAGTTGTGAAAGAAGCTGCTGACTACACTCCACTTAAAAAAGTTTTAAATCAGACCGGTGGAGTTATCGATCCCTTTAATTCATTCCTGGTACATCGCGGAATCAAAACCCTCGCCATCAGGATGGAAAGACACTGCGAAAATGCACAAAAAGTGGCTGAATTCCTCGAAAAACATGATATGGTTGAGTCGGTTACTTTCCCCGGTTTGCGTTCACATCCTCAATATTTTACAGGATTAAAACAGCACAAGGGACACGGCGGTATGATTACCTTTGAACTCAAAGGTGGATACGATGCCGGCGAAATCATGATGAACTCCGTTAAACTTTGCCAGCTCGCAGTAAGTCTTGGTGGTGTGGAATCCCTGATTCAGCACCCTGCAAGCATGACCCACTTCTCGATGGGACCTGATGCCCGCAAAGAAGCCGGAATCACAGAAGGAATGGTAAGGCTCTCGGTTGGTATCGAAAATCATAAAGATATCATAAAAGACCTTGAACGAGCCCTCTACGAGGTTGGTGAAGCTCTGAATGTAAAACAGGAAAAAAACCTCTTCAGGTAGTTTTACCCTGATCCCCATTATTTAACCCTTCCGGGTAAGTGTGTCAATCTTTGGCTGAAATCAGAGGGCACACAAAAACCCGGAAGGGTTTATTTTTTTATACCATATCCGGAAAAACAGGATAATCTTTACTCTAATATATTATGGGCAAATCAGGTGCAGTTAAGGGAATGGTTTGCGATTTGACAATTTTAAGAAATTTGAGGCAGGATTATGATATTAATACTTAAAATTCTTGAGCTCTCGATAAAAGATATCAAAACGATCAGCTACGATTTTGAAGATTTTATGATCGATCTCGTTTTTTTAGGGTTTTGCAAGTTTGTGATTACCATCCTATTCTGATTGTAGAGGGGCGTGGTTAACAGTTATTGTTGTGAATAAAAACTTGACTTTGTTGACCCGATGACTTAAGTAACAGTACCTCAAACTTCTTCAACCACCTTGTCGCCTAAAGTCTCAATCTCTTCCGGCTCGATAGATCTTGCATATCCTTCTGAAATCAGCTTTTGGTTTCCCTCTGACATTGGTGACTTGTTCTCAGTTGGATGATTTAAAACGAAGAGTTTTCTCCCTTGTGAGCGAGCATATTCGGCAGTTTTCATCGTTCCACTCTTTAGGTCAGTCTCGATAATAAGTGTGGCTAAGGAGGTACCACTTTGCAGGCGGTTACGGTGTTTTAAGTTGGATGGTGAAAGTTTTGTGCCGAGAGGATATTCAGAAACTACACATCCCCCCGTATTAATGATTTCGAGAGCGAGGTCTCCATTTTCAGGCGGGTAGATCATTTGCAGACCATGTCCGATGAATGCGACGGTTTTCCCCCGCTCGGAAATACAACCTTGATGTGCGGCTGTATCACACCCGCGAGCAAGACCACTTACCACGGTGTAACCCGATCCGGCAAGTACCTGTCCTGCAAGTAGCGACATTTCCCGCCCAAAATCGGTTGGTTCGCGCGTACCCACTACCGCCACACATGGTGAAGAATTCAGAGCAGCAATGTTGCCCCGATAATAAAGAATCAGTGGGGCATCGGCAATTTCTTTAAGAAGTTCGGGATAATCCGCATCCCAAAAAGTAACACAGTCAATCCCCTGATTAAGATGGGACTCGATGTTTTTTACAGATTGAAGATAAGCATCCTCAATTTCCTCTTTTTTTACGAGGAAGAGGGGGTCAACTGCTTTTACCACCCTCTTCAGGGCTGTAGCGTCTTCCACTTCTTCAGATGAAAGAGCAATAGTCGCCTTTTTTTTGTCACTTAAACCCGTTATGTAGCCAAGTGCGAGGGCGAAGGGATAGTCAGCCATAATTCCTTAAAAAGTAAATGATTTTGCATGTAAAAATAACATACTCGCTGATTTTATTGAGCTAATGCCATAGAGTCGAACCACCGGAGACTATTCATCCTCATTCATCTTGTTCAATTCTTCCTTTTTGTTCTTCGGAAGTGAGGCTACTATCAGCTCGTAAGAGTGATCTACAAGTTCCAGAATAAGATTTAGCGGCACAGAACCGTCAAAAGAGATGGTATTCCAGTGCACCTTGTTCATGTGATATCCGGGAATTATCCCATCATATTCTTCTCTCAGTTCGAGTGCCCTTTCGGGGTCACACTTTAATCCTATCCCTTCCGGCTGATCAAGAGAAATGATCGCAAATATCTTCCCCATCACTTTATACACAGGGGAATCTGCATCAAACGGCAAGCTTTCTTCAGCCCCTCTTTTTGAAAGGCAGTGGTCTCTTACTTTTTCGAGTATCATATTGTTACTTTTTTACAGGTGATTAATACTATATTTCGTCAATAAAATCAAATTAGTGACGAAATATAGGGATTAATTAATTTCGAATGTTTTAAACCAGTAGAAAAATGCTTCCGGATTTGATTTGTGAAGTTTGTTAAATTTTAGATACCTACCATCGGCGATTTTAAGCTTCGAGACTGATTCCGGTTTCATAAATCTCTCAATGTTTGTGTGTTGATTCAGCAACAATCGTGAAATATAGGCAGCTTTTCCAGCGGCAATTATGGCATAGTCTAAATGGAAATTTTTATTGAGAATATAACTTTTTAATCTATTTATCCCAGAGAGCAGTTCTACGAACTCTTTGTCACGAGCATCCCTTTGCAAAATTATAAAAGAAGTTAGGTAGATATCATTTAGTACATCAGATTCTGTAATACTTAGGTTCTTCCGATAAATCATTTCAATTCGAGAGATTTTGAAAAAAGTTGATTTAACTTCTTCGAAGTTCTCACATCTATCAAATAGCTGAGCAATATCATAAAGTTGTTTAATAATTTCCATACTCATCACACGCTCCCCTCTTTTATAAGGAATTCCCGTAGTGTTGGGAGCAAATGCCGTGAGTTTATCACCAAGAATTGATTCGATCGTAGGAGTAACAATAACTATCGGTGACTTATCTGTCAGGATAAAATCAAATGGAATTGCTGAAAACCTAACCTGTGAATAAGGATTATCCTCAAAGAGAATGTCCAATAGAATATTCTCCTCAATTTGTGGATTGATAAATGAATTGAAGAAAAATCGATAATGAAATTTTATAATATTTTCAGTGGAACCTCGATTTTCTTTTTCAAATCTTGTAAAGGGGAATTGTCCGGCAACAGTGTTCAAAATAATTTCAACATCCGTTTCCTTTGAAACCACAATATCAACATCCAAAGAGAGTCTTTGAGGTGGTGTAATAAGACAAAGAAGCGAAGTGCCGCCTTTAAATATAAATTCTAAACCAGCTGCTTTTAGATGAGCAACAAGTACGAGGGAAGCAATTTGTTTTTGGACTAATTGTTTGTCTATTCCGTATTTCATCGAAATCGATTGTATATGCTCGATGGAAAAAGAATATTCCTTGATGGTGTTCAATGCTTGATCCTCAAAATATGATTTTGTAACCCGGCAGCTGAGAGAAATTGCATTATCCTTTTTTTTGCTCCTCTCCGTCCTGCATACCTGAGCATGGTAGTCAAATTAACTGAATAAAGTTTAAAGGCATTTTTAAATATGGTCGTCAACTCCGCCCCTTGGAAAGGAGTGAATATTATATCATCAACAAACAGATCAACCAGTACCTTTTCTAATCGAGGTACCTTGACTCCTGAGTTTAACATTAATGGCGATTGAGTAACACCCGATTTGATAATTACAGGGTCTTCTCTGTCTGCAATATATAAATCGTATTCTCTTTGATCAGGCTTAATGAACACATCCTTATAACTTTCTTTTAAGAAATTAAATAGAGTCATTTCCAAACCTCTCTCTACTTCAAGAACTATCATAAATCTTGCAGGTTGATGAACTGTAAGCCGGCTTAATGTCCTGGTATCCCAAATTGAATAGAGTAAATATGGAAAATTTTCTTCCAAATATTTCGAAAGCTTGGGTACAATTTCATAATTATCAAATTTAAAAGGCTTTCTTTTCGAGTGAATATAGCGGCCTACACCGGCTCTCTCAAGCAAACCATTTCGGGTAAGATTCTGAATTTTCCAATTTATATTTGAGTCAGAAATACCTGGAAATGCATCGCGAAAGAAGAATACAAGGTCTTTTCTTCTAAGTATTTCTTTAGTATTTAGGAGTTCAGTGATTGTCAAAGTGTAATCCATCCATTAATTACAAATAATTGGAACACAAAATAACTATATTTCGTCAATAAAATCAAATTAGTGACGAAATATAGGGGTTTTAGCAAAAAAAACGGAAGTGTTGAAGACCACCGACTAAGATTGGGTTACTAACTATTTAAAATGTTTCCGGGGGTTTCTGTCTTCGGGTTCTTGCTGATTTTCCGGGTTAAAAAGTTCGATTGTTTCAGAGATATCGTCTGATTCTACTTGGGGTTCATGGTCTTCATGCAAAATTTCTTCCGGAAGTGTTGCTGCTGAAGATTTTTCACTTGCGAGTGCGGAAGCTCTGTCTCTCTTTTTTGATGCGAGCATAAAAAGAAGGGGTGTAACAATTATGGTGAGGAATGCCAGTACAGCAAATGTAATAAGCATGGTGATTAACAAACTCAATTAAAAATGAAGTTTGTAAACTTAAACAGAAATTAGTAGATTACCAAACTAATTTTACTGACATTCATCACGGAGTAAAATTCAACTATTCGCTTTACCTTTTTCTATTCGCTCTTTCCTTACTTCTTCCTTAAATAGCTTTGTCTTAACGCACCTTCAACTAATTCCACCAATTCAGCTTTTCTGAAAGGTTTTGCGAGATAGTGAGTACAGCCACCTTTTAGGAATTCGGCTTTATCGTTCCCCATGGTATAAGCAGTAACGGCGATTATCGGGACCCCTTGATAGTCAGGCATTTTTACAATTTCTTTCACCACATCCATACCATTCATACTATTTCCGAGGTTGATATCCATCAAAACGATGTCGTATCTTTTGGCTTTTACCATTTCGAGAGCCTTTTCAGCTTTGTCGGCAGTCTCCAACAAACAAGACTTTTTCAAGAACAACCCCATCACATCAAGGTTAGTATGGTCATCTTCCACATAAAGTGCAACACATTTCCCCTTTTCGATTTTTGAGCCATCTTTTGTCTCAAGCATTTCGGGAGTGAACTGGTGAAGCGTGGGATCCTTTGCGATAGTTTGTGCTGAGATTTCAGGGAATTTAACGGTAAAAACCGACCCTTCACCCAGTTTACTTTCAACCGTTATTGTTCCATCCATCAGCTCAACTGTTCGTTTTGTGATGGTCAATCCAAGTCCCGTTCCCTGGTAACTTCTTGCTCTGCCTTCACTTACCTGACGGAATTCCTCCCAGATCAGATCAAAATGAGCTTTGTCAATTCCAATTCCTGAATCCTTTATTTTGAGAGAAACCCAATCCTTCCCGTCAATAATTTCTTTCCCAAGTTCAACGCCGATTTTTCCCTCATCTGTGAACTTGATAGCGTTATCAACCAGATTATAAATTATTCTGTTGAGCAGCCGCTCATCCAATCGTGAAAAGAGTTTATCGTTATGCACAACAGTCTCAAGATGGAGGTTCTTTTTTTCAATCGCAGGAAGAAACTCATCCAGGCTGTTTTTCACAATATCGACCACTTCCACTTCTTGAGCAAAGACCTCGAGTTTTTCTGCCTCTGCTTCGGAGAGATCAAGAATAAAATTAAGGGTTTCGCTGAGTCTTTTTCCAGAATTGTAAATGCCGAGAGACATCGCCAAAAGTTCGGGATCGTCAAGCGACACAGCCAAAATCTCTGAATACCCTAAAATTCCGTTTAGTGGAGTTCTAAGTTCATGATTCATATTTGCGAGAAAGTTCGATTTCATCCTGTTTAAAGCCTCAGCACGGTTCTTTGCGTCAAGAATTTCCCTGGCATATCTTTTTAGGTCTGTTATGTCGCGAGGAATAACGACAGTGTAAATCTCGCTGTTCGTCTCATAAGTCGAAACATGAATCTCCATCTCAAAGATGGTCCCGTCTTTTTTAACTCCGAGTGTTTCGTAACCCGTTGGGGCATTTTCTCCGTCTGCCCCTTTTCTGGTAAAACTTTTTATTTTCTCGTGCTCCGCAGGTGCAATAAGATTTAGAATATTTGTGCCTGTTAATTCCTCACTTGAATTGTAGCCAAATAGTCGCACATAGGCGGGATTAACCATTACATGATTCCCCCCTTTTGAAACTCCGATTGCATCCACTGAGTGTTCAAAAACATTTCGGAATCTTATTTCGCTCTGCTCCCGTGCTTCTATAGCCTCTCTCCGTTGGCGACGAAGTTCTGCCTCCTTAAGTTCTCTTTCTATAGCAGGAATTAGTCTTTGCAGATTCCCCTTCATAATGTAGTCTTGAGCACCCGACTTCATTGCTTTTACGGCAACTTCCTCTCCAATATTTCCCGAAATTATAATAAACGGGATGTCCAAATCTTTCTCTCTTACGGTTTGCAGTGCAGAAAGCCCGTCAAACAGCGGCATGGAATAGTCGCTAAGTACAATATCCCAGGTGCCGGATTCAAGTTCTTTCACAAGGTCAGCTTTAGTCTCCACTTGCGAGTAGAGAGGTTCATAGTTACCTTGATTAAGTTTCATAAGCAACAGTTCGCTGTCGTCTTCTGAGTCCTCAACAATTAAAACACGGAGTGGGATTTTCATATTTCTACCGGAATTTATTTATTAAACGATTTTTGAATTGATTCATTCAGCATAAGCCAATAGACACCAATATTGCTCGCCACTTCAACAAATTTAAGAAAATCAACAGGTTTTCTTATAAAACTGTTTGCACCGAGACCATAACTTGCGAGTATATCTTCCTCTTCGTTTGAAGATGTAAGAATTACCACAGGAATAAATTTAGTGGTGTCGTTTGCCCTTATTCTCCTTAATACTTCTAAACCATCGATTTTCGGAAGTTTTATATCAAGAATTATCAAAGCGGGTAATTCCGCCTCAACCATTCTTCCAAACAGATAGTCCACTGCTTCTTGTCCATCTCGTGCAACATCAATTTTGTTGGAGATATTGTTCTTTTTTAATGCTCTTATCGTCAACAATTCATCGTCAGAATTGTCTTCAACCAAAAGAATTGTTCTGCTCATTGTCATTTATTTTGCCTCCACAGAGTTAAGCGTAAAATAAAAAATTGTTCCTTCACCCACAACGCTTTCAGCCCACACCTCGCCATTATGCCGGCGGATGATTCGTTGAACTGTAGCCAGACCGACACCTGTGCCGCTGAACTCATCGGATTTATGCAGTCGCTGGAAAGGGGTAAAAAGTTTATCGATATATTCCATATTAAAGCCGGCACCGTTATCCCTGATGAAATAGGTTTTTTGCTTTTTAATTGTTCTTTGTCCAAATTCGATTATTGCGATCTCTTTCTTTGAGCTAAACTTCCATGCGTTATGCAGTAAATTTTGAAGTACGGCTCCTATCAGTGTGGGGTCAACAGTATCAAACATTTTTGGTGTTATTGAAATTTCGACCTCTCTATCGGGTTCGTTCTCTTTCAACTCATCACAAATTGAGGCAGCGATCTCTGAGATATCCACATTTTTTACTTTCATCTCCGCCCGGGTAACGCGGGAGAGATTAAGCATCTCATCAATTAGCTGTCCCATCTTCTGAGCGTTGAACCGCAACCGGTTGAGGTACATCTTCCCCTGATCGTCAAAATGTTCATAATAATCTTCAAGAAGTGCCTGTGAAAAACCATCGATACTTCTTAATGGAGCCCTTAAGTCATGAGATACCGAATAACTGAATGATTCAAGTTCTCTGTTTGTCGCTTTCAATTGAGAGGTCCTTTCTTCCACCCGGTGCTCCAGCTCCAAATTAAGATTTCTGATCTCATTTTCTGCGAGTTTTCTTTCAGTGAGATCAACACCGCATGAATAATTTTTATCGCCGAGGGTGATGAATGTCCACGAAATTGTCTTTTTCGAACCATCTTTGCATGTTACTTCTGTTTCAAAAGGTGGAATTTTTGTTTGTGTGGCAATCGCTTCTTCAACTTTTTGAGTCCACTCTTCAGATACCATTTTCCTGTATTCTGGGTCGGGGTAAGCCAGTGGCCACCAATCGTTTCCGGAACCAACATCTGCTGCGGTATATCCAAACAAATGAACGAACTGAGAATTTATATAGTCAGTAACCTGATCAACTCCGGAAGAGAGATGAATTGCCACCGGCAGGGTTTCCACAAGATTTCTAAACTTTGTTTCACTTTCCCTGAGCGCCACTTCGGCAGTTTTTCTTTCCGTGATGTCGTTACCCTGAGCAATGGTTGCACTGATCTCTGTTCCTGATTTATCGAGAACATTTGCAGAGTTCCACAATACCGTTCTTACTCCACCATCTTTTCGAAGGATTTCGATCTCAACCGATTCCCACCTTTCACCCTCTGAAGTTTTTTGAATAAGTGCAAGAGACTCCTCAGCGGTTTCAACGGGGAAAAGGAAATCGAGATTTTTCCCAATCACTTCTTCTTTTGGATAACCACTCAAATTTTCAAAAGCATGATTAAATCTCGTAACAGAGAGCGAGGTATCCCAAACTATAATCGGAGCATTGGCATAATTAAACAGGTTTTCAAGATATTCATTGGTTTCGTGGAGTGACGATTCGGCTTTTAACCTCTCCCTTATCTCGGTCATAAGTTGCTGATTTGCAACCATAAGCTCTTCGGTTCTTTCAGCAACTCGTTTTTCCACCTCATCATAAGCCTTTTGCAGTTCACCTTGTGTAAAGAGCAATTTCTCTTTTTCAGACTGAAGTTCTGCATTAATTTGTCTTAATTGTTCGGGACTTGGAATTGCGAGTAACTTCGGTAATATTGGCCAAACGATAAGTGCTGTAGATATTGAGATAACTGCTGTGGCTGCATCTACGGTGGCTTGCCACCAGTCAACCGACCACCACAAACCAATTATATGAACAACATGGGTTGTACCACATGCAAGAATAAAGAGTCCAAAAAGCACAAGAATCCAACTAAATGGAAGGTCTTTTCTTTTTCTTATAAAGACCACCAAAAAGACCGGAATCGAAGCATAAGAAATCGCTATCAAACCGTTTGAAATCGCCATCACCATCATTAGAAGTGGTGCCATGCTTGTGTCAAGAGCATTTTTTATTTCCATCTCACTTTTTGACATTGCGAGCATCGGAAGAGTGATCAGAATTGCCAGAGATATGGTTGGTAATGCCAATCTTGGAATCAGTTCGAGCGATTGTTTGGCGATTGATTTTGGGGGTTCAAAAGTTCGGACTTTATATCCCTTCAACCTTAGGCTGTTTGTTACAACAAAAATGGAGCTGAATGCCATTGCACCCGCCGCAAACATCGGGCTGAGCAATCCAAATCCGGCAACGGGAATCAATGCAATATTGTAAAACAGTGCCCATATCAGGTTTTGAATGATCGTCTCTGAAGTGCCGCGGGAGAGTGAAATGGCTTTACCAATACCTGAAAGTTCGCCACTGATAAGTGTTATTCCGGCGGCAGCGATTGCAATATCGGTTCCGGTTCCAATGGCTATACCAACATCAGCCTGAGCGAGAGCAGGGGCATCATTTATTCCATCTCCCACCATGGCTACAACAGGTGAGGAGAAATTACCGAGCGATTGTCCCGCTTGCATCTCTTTTATCGCCTCAACTTTTCCACCCGGCAACACTTCGGCAATAACTTTGGAAATGCCCACCTGTTTCGCAATTGAATTGGCAGTGCACTTGTTATCGCCCGTGATCATCACAACTTCCAACCCAAGGTCAGTCAGTTCAGAAATTGCTTCCTTCGATCCGGATTTTATTGTATCTGCGACAGCTATCATTCCAATCAGTTTCACGGGTTCATTCTCCGCAGGATTTGAGAGAGAAACCATCATCACAGTTTTTCCATCTTCTTCAAGGGGTGAAATCAGATTTTCCAGACTTTTTACATCCAATCCATCATTTTTCATCATTCGGGCGTTACCAATCGAAATGGTTTTATTCCCGATCAAGGCTCTTATCCCCAAACCACCAAATGATCTGAACTTTGCCGGATGAAGCAGACTAAGTTTCTTCTCTTCGCCGGCTTTTACGATCGCTTTACCGATAGGATGTTCCGAGCCCATCTCTGCACTTCCTGCAAGTTGAAGTAAATCTTTTTTGGGAAAGCCATTCAAGGGAATAATATCCGTTACTTTAGGTTCGCCTGTCGTAATCGTCCCCGTTTTATCAAGCACAACAATATTTATTTTGCTCGCTTTCTGGAGAATTTCACTGTTCTTGAAGAGAATTCCGTTTTCAGCACCTTTTGAAGTACCAACCATTATCGCCGTGGGGGTTGCCAGACCAATGGCACACGGACATGCAATAACCAAAACAGCAATGGCGTTAATCATTGCCCCTGCCCAATCGAGTTGAGCAACATAAATCCAGCCTGTGAAAGTAAAAAATGCAAGGGCTATAATCAACGGTACAAAATATATTCCAATTTCATCAGTCATCTTTTGAATTGGTGCCTTACTCCCTTGTGCTTCTTTTACAAGTCTGATTATTTGAGAAAGAGTTGAGTTTTTCCCTGTCTTTGTGGCTTCAATCTTGATTAAACCTTCTCTGTTAATTGTACCACAAAAGACCTCATTTCCCGGTCCCTTACTAACGGGCATCGATTCACCGGTAATCATAGACTCGTCAAATGCTGACTTCCCGTCGAATACCACACCATCAACAGGTGCCCGTTCTCCCGGCTTTAAAATAACGATATCACCAAATGACACCTCGTCAATCGGCACTACCTTCTCTACTCCATTTTTAAGAAGTGTTGCTGTCTTCGATCGTAGCCCAAACAGAGCCTTTAGTGCATCGGTTGTTTTACTCTTTGCCTTTGTTTCAAGGAATTTACCGAGCCTGATGAAGGCGATTATTGTAGCACCTGTTTCAAAATAGACATTTGAACTTTGAATAATACCCAGGACAACTAGTAAACTCGAAAAATAGGCAACCGATGAGCCAAGAACTATCAATACATCCATATTGGCTCTGCCCAGCTTTAGACTGTTCAGGGCACCCGTGTAAAATCTGCCTCCTACATAAAATTGAACAACTGTTGCAGCCGCGAGCATCGCAAAAAGATCATAATCAAATTTTATGACTTGAAAATCTCGCAACATACTGTATATGATCAAAGGGATTGTGAACAGTAACCCGGTAATCATCAGCCTTGTCTGTTTTTTTAGCTCTGAAGCCCGGAATGTTGCCTCATGGTCATCGTACTCTTCTGCCTCGCTATTGTTTACGATGTCGTATCCGGCTTTGCGAATTACTGAAGCAACTTCAACGAGGTTCGTCATTCCTGGGATAAATTCGAGATTCGCTTTTTCTGCAATAAAACTGACTGTTGAGGCTACAATTCCGGAGTGATTTTTTAAGAGGTTGTCAAGATTGGTTGCATCGGTCTCATCAACCATTCCTGTGATAAGAAGTTCAACGCGGGCAGTCGCAACACCATAACCAATCTTCTTAATGAAAGCAATAATATCACTTTCATTTAGAATTTTATGATCATAGAAAACAGAAATAGTTTCATTTGCATAGTCGATGTTAGCTGAATGAATTCCTTTTAATTTCCTGATCGCAAGCTCTATTCCCTGCACACAGTTTGTGCAGGTCATTCCGGTCAATGGCATGATAACATTTTTTGTGTTGATCATTTGTTCTCATCCGAGGGTTGTTGGTGCTGGGATCAATTAAAATTGTTTCCACCCTAAAGAAATGTCAAGCTGTTTTATTTTAGGAATTTAAACTATGAATAATTCATTAAACTTGCAATTAAATAATTACAAGTCTAATAAATTTTTAAGATTTTGACAGGAAATTAGCGAGCCGCAAACATTTTAGTAACTCATGTGATCAAGTTTTACTTTCCCCCTGAAAACCCAGTAAATGCTAATTGTGTATGCCAAAACAAAAGGAATACCAATTATTGCCATGGTTAACATTGTTTCAAGAGTTTTTTCTGAAGATGCAGCATTGTATATAGTGAGATTATATTCTGGTGAAATTGAGGAAATAAGGAAATTAGGGAACAACCCGACTGCAAAAAGTGCCATCAAACTAAGAATTGCTGCCGACGAAGAAAGAAAAGCGAAAAAATCTTTCCCTCTGTTAATCTCTCTGGGAATGTTGGCAATGGCAAGCATATTTAGAATTGCCAACGAAAAAAATGCAGGATGTTCCCTGAATGGTTCAACCATGTGAGGAATGTAAATCAGGGTCGCCATTGTTGCTGTCACATAGGTAATGACAAAGAAAATTATGGTATTGTTTATCCATCCACGGACCTGTTTTTGAAGTTCTCCCTCTGTTTTCATCGCGAGGTATATTGATCCATGCATCATGAATGCTGCGAGGGTTGTCAGTCCGACAAGCAGAGCATAGGGATTCAACATTTCAATTATACTACTGTTGAGTTCTTTGTCTTTTCCAATCGGTAAACCGAGAATAACATTTCCAATAGTTATACCAATCAGCAGTGAAATAACCATACTCGAAATTGAAAATGCTCTATCCCAATTAGCCCGCCACCGTTTTCCTTCACTTTTGCTTCTTACCTCTATTGAGACAGCCCGAAAGATAAGAACAAACAAAAGCAACATAAACGGGATGTAGAACCCGGAAAATGCAGTGGCATAAACATCAGGAAATGCGGCAAAAAGGGCACCACCTCCGGTTACTAACCACACTTCATTTCCATCCCAGACCGGCCCGATGGAATTGAGCAAAATTCTCCGGTCGAGGTCTGACTTGGTAAGAAGATGAAGTGACCCGACACCAAGGTCGAAACCGTCGAGAATTCCATAACCTGAAAGCAGGACCCCAATCAGAATGAACCAAATAGTATTTATGTCAAATGAAAATTCCATTGTTACTCCGTCAATCTTGGTTTTTCGCTGAGATCAAGTTCCAATACATGTTCATCGGGACCGTGTTTTATTTTTTTATCAAGCAGATAGAGAAAAACAACAAACAGTACTGCATATATCAAAGTAAAAAGAACGAGTGAAAAGATAATATGTTCGGATTTTACAACTTTTGACAAGCCGTCTGAGGTTTTGAGCAAGCCGTAAACTATCCAGGGTTGCCTCCCAATTTCGGCTGTGTACCAACCAAGTTGATTGGCAATCTGAGGCAACAGGACCGAAACAACCAGAACTTTGAGCCACAAAATCGAAGTGAACAGTTTTCCCCGCCAAAGCAGGAATAGAGAGATGAGAACAAGACCAATCAGAGTAAACCCGATAGCCACCATTGTATGATATGTCTGAAAAGTCATTTGAACAGGGGGTGTCTCGCCTTTAGGGAAGCTGTCGAGCCCTCTTATCGGAGTCCTGGTATCACCATGTATCAAAAAACTTAACATCCCGGGAATTGCCACGCCTGTTACTTTTTTCTCTTTTTCATTCACCAACCCAAACAAATAAAGGTCTCCGGGAGCAAGCGAATCATAGTGAGCTTCAAATGCTGCAAGTTTTGCAGGTTGATTTTTTGCAACTCCTGATGCACTTGAGTGACCGGTAAAAAGTTGAAAAAATACAGCCACAAAAGCAACAGAAAGTCCAATTTTTAAACCTGCCTTTGCAATATCTTCATGCCTGTTTTTAATGAGATAATAAGCACTGACAGAAATAACGAGAAATGCACCTGCAAGGAATGAACCGCCGAGTGTGTGGGAAAGTCGATCGACACTCGATGGATTAAAAACCATTGCCCAAAAATCGGTAATCTCCGCTCTTGCAACACCTCCATTTTCTACAATGTGGTAGCCGGCAGGGGTTTGTTGCCATGAGTTTGCCACCACTATCCATACCGCACTGAGCATCGAACCGAGAGAAACCATGCATGTTGAAAAGAAATGAACTCTTGGACTCACTCTGTTCCAACCAAAAAGAAGTATAGCCAAGAACCCCGATTCAAGGAAAAAAGCAAATATCCCCTCGGCTGCCAGAGCACTTCCGAAGATATCACCCACAAATCGCGAATAGGTTGACCAGTTAGTGCCAAACTCAAATTCCATCACAATTCCCGTGGCAACTCCCATGGCAAAGGTGAGAGCGAATATTTTTACCCAAAATTTCGTCATTACCTCATACATCTTATTCCCTGTTTTAAGATAGAGTCCCTCCATAATAACAAGGATAATCCCCAAACCAATACTCAGAGGGGGATAGATATAGTGAAAGGAGATTGTGAAGGCAAATTGAAGACGAGCCCAAAGCTCTGTTGTCATTTCCATGCGGGTATTGTGGCTTAATTATTAAAAAAACAATTGACTTAAACTTATCTCAAGTATAATAAATTCAGACTTATTATCACCTTGCTCTGAGAATCTGTGAGGCGAGAGTATAAACATCTTCAACCGTAATAAGATTGATATCCTCCCCCTTCCACAGATAATGTTTATTGTCTCCGAGAGGTGCCCACAATCGGGGGTCGGTCGGTCCAAAAAGAGAAATTGCCGGGGTATCTGTGGCTGCAACCACATGCATCGGTCCCGTGTCATTTGAAATGAAAAGATCAGACTTTTGTATCAGCGATTTGAGCAGAGGCATACCGGGAAGATCGAAGACAAGAAAGTTAATCTGAGTGTTTGCACGGATAATCTCGACAAGCTCCCTGTCGCCCTCACCTCCCTGAGTAAGATAAATTCGGGCATTAAAATCGTTCGAAATCTGTTCCAATAACTTTAAAAAATTATAAATATCCCATCTGTTCTGCAGTTTCCCCGCACCAACATGGATGCCAACAAGAGGAGTCGAACTGTCGCCGGGGAAGAATTTAATAAATTCATCAGAGGTTGTTTCATCCTCGAGATCAGAATCGATTACGAGTCTTTTATTTTTCGTTCCAATTCCAAATGGTGTAACTATATCGATATTCCGCTGTGTTACATGAGTTTCCGGTCGCTCTCTCCAATCGAGTTCCACCCTTCTGTCAAAGAAGTAGGCACTCGAATTGATCTTCCCGTCCAACGATGCGGGTCCAATTCTCACCCTTGAGTTTGAAAGTCGTGCCAACAAATTGCTTGTAAAAGAGAGTGAAGTAACGGAAGGAACAATAACAAGATCGTACCTCGATTTTAGCAGAGCCCGCAACTCCTTGAAGTAGGCGAGATGAAGAAGCTTTGATTTATCGAAAACAAAAAGGTTATCGATGAGTGAGTTTTTTCTGAGGGCTTTATGATTAGCGGGGCTAACTATTACCGATATCGTCGCGTGAGGGTACTTCTCTTTAAGTGCTGTAAAAAGGGGAGTGGAAATAAGCAGATCACCGAGCTGGTTGTGTTGTCTGACAACGAGAATGGATGAAACTGGACCGAGTTCCGTGCTTTTATTCTCCTCTACCCCAAGGGAAAATCTAAAAAACCCGTTAAGGAGTTGTTTACCAATACTCAAAGATTGCTCGAAAAAAACATGAGGCTCTCAAATAATTAAATCAGGAGCCTCAAGTTACTAAAAAAGATGGTCTTTTTCTTTAAGCAATCTTTTCCATCTCAACGGTCTCGGGGTTGTGTTCCACGCTAAAGAGGAACTGAGCTTTGGGATTTTTATCTTTTGCCAACTCGAGTTGGTAAACAGATTCAGCCAAAAAAGTGAGGTTGTTATGTTTATCACGAAATAGATTGTGGGAACGGAGTCTTATTAATTCTGAAATGTCTTCCATCGAATTATATTTCACCCAGCATGCTCTGTAATAATTTAATGGTCTGAATCTACAATCAGCACCATATTCATTAATCAAACGATATTGTATTACATCAAATTGAAGTTCGCCAACAGTTCCGACAACTTTTCTGTTTGTTGAAGATTGAAGAAATACCTGTGCCAATCCTTCATCAGTTAACTGAAGAATTCCTTTCTCCAATTGTTTCGATTTTAACGGATCATTTAGTACCAGTTCCTTGAAAATTTCAGGAGAGAAAGATGGAATCCCCTTGAACATAAACTTTTCACCTTCTGTCAGTGTATCACCAATCTTAAAGATACCCGAATCATACAAACCGATAACATCACCGGGAAATGCTTCTTCGATAAGATTTTTGTCCTGAGCCATAAATGTTGCCGGATTTGCAAATCTGATGTTCCGGTCGAGTCGTACATGATGATAAAACTTGTTTCTTTCAAATTTGCCGGAACAGACACGAAGAAATGCTATTCTGTCTCTGTGTTTTGGATCGAGATTGGCGTGAATCTTGAACACAAAACCTGAAAAATTACTGTTATCGGGCTCTATTATCCCTTTTGTTGAATCCCTGTGTCGAGGATCGGGTGCAATCTTGATGAATGTATCAAGAAGCTCTCTAACTCCAAAATTGTTTAATGCACTCCCAAAAAAGACGGGTGCCATAGAACCGTCGAGATATTCATCAACATTAAAATCACCATAAACACCATTTATTAAATCGAGCTCATGGTCTAATTTTTCAGCTTCATTTCCAAAAAGTTTTACAAATTCGGGATCACGGGGACCGGAGAATGTCTCCACATCCTTTTCAACAGTTTGCTTGTTTGCACTAAAAAAGTTGAATGTGTTCTCAAAAATGTTGTAAACACCTTTAAAACCTTTTCCCATTCCAAGCGGCCAACTCAGAGGTCTCACTCTGATATCAAGTTTGGCTTCTATTTCATCAAGCAACTCAACGGGATCTCTTCCTTCACGATCAAGTTTATTAATGAAAACTATCACCGGAGTTTCCCTCATTCTACAAACTTTCATCAACTTTTCAGTTTGCTCTTCAACTCCTTTTACACAATCTATAACGAGAATCACGCTGTCAACAGCAGTAAGTGTGCGGTAGGTATCTTCAGCAAAATCTTTGTGACCGGGGGTATCAAGCAGATTGATTTTCTCCCCTTTATAGCTAAAATTCATAACGGAAGTGGTCACAGAGATTCCACGCTGTTTTTCGATCTCCAGAAAGTCGGAAGTGGCGGTTTTTTTTATTTTATTCGATTTTACTGCTCCTGCCACTTGAATGGCGCCGCCAAAGAGGAGGAGTTTCTCGGTTAAAGTCGTTTTCCCCGCATCGGGGTGACTGATAATTGCGAATGTTTTTCTGCTGTTTATCTTCTTTGATATGCTTGTCATGGTTCAATTTTATATTGCTAAAAAGGGATCAATTAGAATTTTAATAAAAAGAGGAGGCTGCGCAGCCGGATTCTCAAATTGGAGTGGAGTCGTGGAAATTTTTATAAAACATCTTCAAATATAACAATTTACAAGGAATTTGAAGTCAGGGATTTATAAGGTCGGAAGACTAATCCTGCTCAAGAGAGAACATTGTTTTAGAATATTTTAACTTTTTGCCTGACCCGAGTGCCACTACTTTTTTAGGTGAACCATTATTTTTATATTTAATTTTGTCATATTTCGGAACAGCAATTTAAAAGATTTTAGATGAAACGACTTCCCCTCGGAATTCAGACATTTCCGCAGATTATCGAAGAGAATATGGTGTATGTTGACAAGTCAGACTACATTTCACGACTTGTTACGAACTATAAATATGTGTTTCTTTCGAGACCCCGACGATTTGGAAAGTCCCTTTTTCTCTCCACTCTCGATTCATTCTTTAACGGTCGCTCTGAACTTTTTCAGGGATTGGCTATACAAGAAAAACTGAATGGAACACCCAACTCGTTTCCCGTAATCAAACTCGATTTTTCGGCATTTTCATCAGATGAAACTTCGGTACTTGTGCATTCAATCAAAAAAACTCTAATGGATTACGGCGAGCAATATTCTCTCGACATGAGCGGCCTTATAGAGCATGAATATCTCCCCACACTAATCAGGGGTATATATAAAAATACCGGTAAGCGAGTAGTGATCCTGGTTGATGAGTATGATAAACCAATTGTGGACTTTCTGGATAAGCCTGAAATTGCTGAAGGAAACAGAGAGGTGCTCAGAAGGTTTTATTCCACGATTAAATCGCTCGATGATTGTATAAATTTCATGTTTATTACGGGGGTTACCAGATTTTCCAAAGTATCGCTTTTTTCGGGCTTGAACCAAATTACTGATATCTCGTTGCTTAACGAGTTCGCAGGCATCTGCGGTTACACACAATCTGAGCTGGAGCTACATTTTGATGACCGGATAGACCGACTTTCGGTACAACACAATACCAATAGAGATACTATTTCCATTAACATCAGGAAATGGTACAATGGCTATAGCTGGGATGGTGAGTTAAGGGTATATAATCCGGTGTCAATCTTAAATCTCTTTAACTCCGGCAATTTTGGGAATTTTTGGTATCAGACGGGAACCCCTAATTTTCTCGCAAAATTTGTGCAGAAAGAAAAGTTCGATATAACAGAAAGAACCAATCTTCTTGCCACCCCCGATTCGTTCGATTCAGAAGATCTATCATCCATAAACTTCAAGAGCTTTCTTTTCCAAACAGGGTATCTGACGATCAAAGAGAAAAAAATGATCGATTTAAGAGGATATTATGAACTCGGTTTACCTAATCTGGAAGTGGAAGAATCATTTTATAAATATCTCTTCTCAAGTATGACAGATCTTGATTCGGATGTAACCGGGATTTATGCAGGCGAAATGAAAGTTGCATTGCGAAAAGGAGATTACGAAACTTTTACTCACCATATTCGGCATCTTTTTGCGAGGATTCCTTCAAATCTCTATATAGCAGAGGAAAGATATTTCCACTCCCTCTTTATTATGATAGCAACACTTACAGGAATAGAGACTGATTCTGAAGTGAATACCAATATTGGAAGAATTGATGGTGTGCTTGAGTTTGAAGACAAAGTATATCTGCTTGAATTCAAATTTAATAAAACCGCTGAAGCAGCCATCGATCAGATTGTTAAAAAGAAATATTTCGAAAGATTCACAGGTAAACAGGTGGTATTCATCGGAATGAATTTCACACGGGAAAATATTGACATTTCTTTCGTAGAAAAATAATTCCCCTTGACATAACAGAAAATTCTGATATTTTTACAACATGATTTTTGAAAACTTAACCAACATTCATCACCATCATCAT
>CAYSJM010000059.1:0-20842 GCA_964431385.1 uncultured Ignavibacteriaceae bacterium
TTAAATAGAGTTGTAAATATACAAAAGGAAGAGCAAGCCACCCAAATATTCCGAAAGGAGGAAGGAATCTTATTTCATCCGTCATAAGAACAGCCCCGTTTTTTTCTGTGAATTGATGGTTATGCTCCCAAAATTTGAACGGACCTTCTTCCTGTAAATCGGTAATTAAACTACCCGGAATTACTTCAGCAATATCGATGAACCATGATTGTTTGAACAAAAGAAAATCGATTACGAGTTTTACTTTTGATCCTTTTTTCAATGGTTTTTCGCTCATTTCCACTTTTATTACTTTCGGAAACGGGGGAGAGATCGCTGAAATATTTGTGGTATCAAGGTGGAAGTTAAAAATCTTTTCCAATTCGACATTTATTAAAACGGACATTTTTAATTTAAGCAATTCTCACCTCAATATTTTACTTTATAGAGAAAGAGTCCTTTCGCCGGTACCGATCCAAATGCTGCCTCTCTCTCTTTTGCCCTGAGAATATTGATTATATGTTCACTTGTTTTTCCATCTTTTGCGAGCCTCAATATCGTCCCCGTTATTGCCCGAACCATACCGTGCAGAAATCTGTCAGCTTCTATGAAAAGAACAGTTATTCCCTTGGTATTTGTCCATTTAATAGCCGTTATGTTACACTCAAAGTTATCACGGTCTTTTGCATACTTGGTAAAAGAAGAAAAATCGTGTATTCCTGTCAAAGGTTTTGCAAGTTCGTTTAACTGATCAATATCAGTGGGGAAGTGGTAATTATATACAAACTTATAGTTGAAAGGGGAAGGGGAACCGGAAATAAAATAGTAGTACGATCTTGAGAGAGCATCGAATCTTGAATTGAAATCTTCCGGGACAAGTTCCATTTTTTTAATTCTGATTGAGAAGGGGAGCATTGAGTTGAGCGAGTGCTTGAAACGATAAAAATCAATATCTTGCTCACTCTTAAAGTTGGCAACCTGTCCGAGTGCATGTACTCCGGTGTCAGTTCTTCCTGCACCGGTGAGTACCACTTCATGTTTTACCAGGGTTTCAAGAGCCCTTTTTATTTCACCTTGAACAGTTTTACCTCTGGCTTGAATTTGCCAACCGTTAAAGTTTGATCCGTCGTATTGGATGATAAGTTTGTAGTTATTCATTCACTGAGCGTAAGGGAAGAGTAAATTAAAAAAAAAGGAAGAGTAAATTTAATCAGATATCATCATAAAAAAAGGCTGCCTTGTTCAGGCAGCCTCTTTAGAAACTATAATTGGGTTATATCTTAGAAAGCGTAGCTTGCGGAGATATGACCAAAAGTATTGATACCACCGGTAGCGAGGTTTTTGAAACCTTGTCTCAAAACTTCGTCATTAACAGTAGCGTCGAGGTTGAAGTTTCCAAATTTGAAACCGAGACCGAGAGTAACGCCGGTTCTGTCGAACATGGTAGTAACAACTTCATTTTTGGTAGTTGAGGTTGCAGCTGTTTCCATTTTATCTTTGTTGGTAGCAACTTTGTAACCAAGTCTAGCTTTCATCCATTCGGTAACTTTGAATTCAGCACCAAGATTCCAAACAGGGAACCACATGTGGTTTCTTGTAAGTTCAGGTGTAGTAGTAGTAGCTTTAGCAGTCCATGATTCAGTAGCGAAGCTAACACCGCCGGCGAGGAAAAGGTCGCCTGTGGTATAGTTAAGACCTGCACCAAGAGCGAGGTTGCTATAAGAATCCATATCGGTGCTTGCACCTGCAACATCAACTGTACCGCTCATTGTAGTAAATGAAGCTACAGGGACGAAGGAGAAGCCTCTACCGATATTGTGGAAGTATCTTGCACCTAATTCAATAACTGAACCGGAAACTTTATTGATTTTAGCAGCTTCATTTTTAGCACTTCCTGAGACGAAAGAGAATGAAAAATCAAGAGCGTTGTCTTTTGAGAAATGTTGGATAAGACCAAGATTTACACCAAACTGTGAAGCTGTTGAAAGATCAGCAGTACCTGAAGCAGGTGTACGATCATTCTGTGTTGAAGCGAAAGCTACACCGAGACCGAGAACAGTTGCATCAGAGAGAGCATAAGCACCGAGAACCTGGAAGTTGTTGTCGAGGTTAACAGCGTTTCTTGTAGTTCCAGGGAGACCATTCAAAGTAGTAACAAGACCATTGGTTAAGGAAACACTTGAGATTCCTGAACCTTTGTAATCGTTTCTGGCGAGGATAGCACCGAGGGTGAATTTGTTATCGAGTGCAAAGTTGAATCCTGCAAACTGACCATCACCGTCATTAGCAGCAGCGGCGGAAGCACCGATATCTCCCCAGAGGAAGTTGCCGTAATATTTAGCGAAGGCTGGATTATGGGTCATGTTAAACGCGTCAACCAAGAAAGGGTTTGTTCCACCTTCTCCGCCCATTGCCTGAACTCTGGCGTAACCGCCACTTCTTTCTTTAGGTACCAAACCTGATTGGGCATTGGATACAGTAGCAAGAAATGCAACCAAAAGAACAAATGCAAATACTTGTTTCATATAATAACTCCTTATTGTGGATTGTTGAATGGAATATATTTCCAAAAAGCAAAAAAAGCTTCAAATTAAATTAGTCTTTATTGGGAAAATATGCAAATACTTTAATCATTATAAAAAGATTGCATAAAAATTTTCCCAAAGCAAAAATATTTTGCACTGCAAATATAATGAATTTGGGTTATAAAAAGATGTTATAACAAGGAAATTTCAAATAATTCTGATGAATGGACAATAAGCTTGATTATTGGCAGGATGAAAAGAAAAAAGGCTGCCTCATTTTGGAGACAGCCTTTTATCAAAGAATTACTATATAATCAGAATATAAACCGTCAAATCACTAATACAGGATCACGGTTAAATACCTATTTCTGGAGGATCATTTTCTTCACTTCAGAGAATTGACCGGCTACGAGTCTATAGAAATAGACACCGCTTGCAAGTCCCTTCCCGTCGAAAGTAAATTGATGATATCCGGGTTTTAATTGTCCGTCGTTCAATACTTTCACCTGTTGCCCAAGAATATTGTAAACAACAAGCTGTACATTCTGAATTGAAGGTAATGAGAATTCAATAACAGTTGATGGATTGAACGGATTAGGATAATTCTGGTATAATTTGAATTCAGTCGGAACAGTAGAATTCTCTTTAGCTGAAAGGATGATATCTGTTTTATAGATATCACCAGCATCAGTGCCTGCAACCACTTCGTTAGTAGAAGAGTTTACGGCAATAGAGGAGATATTCTTGCCAGACAGACCAAAATTCATCCAGAAATCGGGAAGTCCTCTCGAAACGACCACAGGAAGCATAAATACACCCGAACCCCAGGCACTTGCGACTATGTTGTTCATTTGGTCGTGACCGATGGCATATATATGTGAAGCTGTCATACCATTAGAAATTCTCTGCCAGGTAGCACCACCGTCTTCACTTCTAATAACACCGTCACCATAAGTACCGGCGTAAACAACTCCGTTACCGTCAACGGTAAGCGACCAAATAAATCTGCTGACAGGGTTTGAGTTGAGGTGAATCCATGCACCACTTCCGATAGAAAGTTTATGGACACCACCGCCCATAGTACCTGCGTAAATGTCACCGGTGTTGTTTTTAGCGAGGGCATGAACTGCAAGGTCAGTAAGACCTGTGCTGAACTCTGTCCAACTTGCACCAAAATCATCGGTGTAATAGATGCCACGACCCCAAACACCGGCGTAGATGGTTCCATCATTTTCAATCAGGAGAGCTCTTACATCATTGTTTGCGAGTCCGGCAAGGTACCAGGTATTTCCATTATCAGTTGTGGCATAAATACCTGTTTCAGTACCGGCGTAAATTTTACCACCAGGAGCAGAGATCAGTGACCATACATAAACAGAGAGCATATTTGAATTAATTAAATTCCATTCTGCACCGCCATTTGTGGAGCGATAGATACCGCCGCCAAAAGTACCTGCGAGCAAGTTACCATTCTGATCGTTGATCATAGTGAGAATAATCTGGTTAAATCCAACGGTCGAGACCTGTTGCCAGTTGTATGATGACCCAGTTGTATTGTTAACTTCTCTGCTTATCACGATAGAAGCAGAAGCCATATCATCTTCGTTGCTATTGTGATTATTTGGATGAGAATCAGGATCATTCTGAACGGCTGCCACCACTTCGGCAATGTTCACAACAGTTGTATCCACAGGGATATTGCCTCTGAAGAGGACGAGATTATACTGTCCCTTGCCTTTGGCATTTTTAGCAACCATTTGTCCATTCTGAACACCGGAAATGAAATTCACATCACTTCGCGGAGCAAGAATTGATCCTCTGATATCAATACTGGAGATGGTGATGGAATCAGCCTCAACAAAGTTGTAGAGAACATTTGAGTATGGTGTTCCATAAACATTTAGTCCACCTTTCCAATTGGCATAAGAACCGAAGATATTCACGAGTGCGGATGCACCATTTGGAACACTTATTTCGAAATCATTTGCCATTGAAAGGGTATCAGCCCAAATTTTGAAAACATTCAGTGAAGGGTTCGAACCGACTAATGAAAGTTTTCCATACTGTAAACCTGCAGAGCCATTTGTGCCGTAAGCAGCAAACTGACTGCTAAGGTTGAGCAGGTAAGCAGAGGCAGCAGGGAAATCGATAACATTATCTTTTCTTAGAGTTCCTTCAGTAATTGTTGCAAGGTAAGGAGTTACTTCAGCGTAGTTACCATAAACCACATTTCCGTTATATACTCTTCCTGATGTGAAGTAGAGGTTATGACCAACCACGAGCACATCTTCAGTACCGTTTGAATTTGGTAGTTTATCACCAATACTGTAGTTACCTATTCTGCAATCATTTCCTACTGCAACTTTACCTTCGGTATCGGATGAAGGGGCAGTATAGTCATTCAGAACAAAAAGGTTGTAATTTTTCGCAGCACCAAGATCGAATGAAATTGAATTCATTGCAGTAATATCCACTCGTGCATTAATTACGAGTGTGGCACTTGCGTTTGCTGCGAGTGAGTTAACCGACCATAAGTTTGT
Source organism: uncultured Ignavibacteriaceae bacterium (assembly GCA_964431385.1). GTDB lineage: Bacteria > Bacteroidota > Ignavibacteria > Ignavibacteriales > Ignavibacteriaceae > UTCHB3. Next base: position 5,045 of record CAYSJM010000059.1, read on the forward strand.
GTTTACATCAAACGAACCCACCGAAGGACTTGAGCTGACATAAACGATTCCGGCAGGTAATACATCACTTACTTTAATTACGGTAGCTGTTCCAGGGCCGGCATTATTCAATACGATTGTATATTGAATTATTTCGCCGTTTTGTGGATTGGCTTTCGAAACAGATTTTGAAAGACTTAAATCAGCTTCAGGAGCGTTTGGTGGAGGACAAACAGATGGATTCCACGAAAGTTTTCTGTTGACGCTGGTTTTAAGCGTGTTTCCGTCACAATCAAGAATGCTCATTGTGTAGCGAATCTCGACGAGAGTATCTGTCGGAGAAATTCCCGGCCACCATGCCTGCATAGTAAAGGAAGTGTCGCCATAGATCCATTTTTGTGTAAAATGGTCTTGTGTGCAAGGATCAAATCCCGGAGGGCAATTATTGATTGAAGATGGTTTAATCACTTTCCAGGTCAACAAAAGCTGTGCACGGGTGTTGGTCGGAAGCAGATTGACCGAACCATTGATTGTAATCCATTGCGGAGTATAAAGACAGATTGATGAATCGGGACCAAGAGTACCTGTCCAATCGTTTGCACAGGTAACCGGGAGATAAGCTCCACCATCCCATGTTAGATTGGTTTCTCCGGGGGCGAGGGTAATACAAACAGTTCTTCCGGTGCTTGGGTTTACATCAGAATCTTTGTTGTCATCCGCGCCACTGTTATATGGAGAGAAAACATATCCGGAAGGAAGAACAAATTCAACAACATAATCGCCCGGAGTGAGATTGGTAAAAGAGTAAACTCCATTGCCGTTTGTGGTGGTAGTTGCAACAGGATTAAGACTGCAATCGAGCAGTTTAACAGTGGCACCACTTATACCCGGTTCGTTATTATCCTGTAAACCGTTTGCGTTCAGGTCATTCCAGAAAAGATTTCCGAGTGAAGCTTTCATCGTGAGGGGGTCATACATACCGGCATCACGAGTTTTATCCTCTCCATTGTTTAGCACACTAAAACAAGCAGTTTTTCCATCTGCAGGATTTACATCAGAATCTTTTTCGTCGTCGGAGCCGGCATCTTTTAGTGTAAAGACAAATCCTGAAGGAAGAACAAATTCGAGATAGTAAGAACCTGTAGGAAGTGTCTCAAAAAGATAATTACCGTTTGAATTGGTAACTTTAGAGCTGAGAAGTGTTCCGTTGCATGTATATAATTTTACCGTAACATTGGCAATACCAGGTTCGCCAGAATCTTGCTTCCCGTTGAAGTTGAGATCGTTCCAAACTCTATCGCCGATTTTTCCTTCAGGTTGAGGTACATTTTTTATGCCCGCATCCCAGGAAAGATCATTTTCGTTCGGGGAGAGTGTTGTACAACCAGTTTTGCCGGTCGCCGGATTAACATCCGAGTCCTTGGTGTCATCGGAGCCAACATTATACGAAGTGAAAACATAGTTTGAAGAGATTTCGAACTTCACATAATAATCACCGGGGGTGAGGTTGTTAAAAAGGTAGTTACCACTTGCATTGGAAGTTGTGGTGGCAACGAGGTTATTGTTGCAATCGTAAAGTTTTACGGTAACTCCGGAAACACCGTTTTCGCCGGAGTCCTGAATTCCATTTTCATTGGTGTCGAGCCAAACTTTGTCGCCGATCGAAGCTCTTGGGTTATATGTAGTGCAAGCCGGTCCGGTTACAGTTCCGTATTCAATATTTTGACCTGCTTTGGCAGAGATTTGCACCTGTGCAGTATCCCAAATTCCGGGAACAACGAGAGTGTAAACCTTTGACTGACCAATTTTTTGACCACAGTCCCATTTAAAACCATAAAGTTGGGTTGTCGGATCAGTACCAATTGCAGTTGGACTTGGGGATCCTGTAACTCCTGTATGGTTATTACAAAGCGCTATCACCCAGTGGGAGAGGTCCTTACCGGAGCCATCACCAACTACGAGATAGGTAAAAGTTGTTCTGTTGTTCGCAACATCCCAGTTCACACCGTTAAGAGTAACTGTGTAATCGAGCACTTTAGTGCCTCCGAATACAGTAGCGGCAAACATCCAAAAGACAACAAGGAATTTGTAAAGAGTGATCTTGTTAGACCTCATAATATTATCCATGGTTAATTGTTTAAGTACCTGCTATTTTCATGCAAAAATCATACCAGAGAAGGAAACCCCAAATTTGCATTAAAATCAAATTCTCTGAATTTTTGTGTGTTTCAAAATGAGAAAAACCATATTCAGAGTGTATAAAATAGAGGCAAAAATTTACATCGGAATATCGTAAAAAATAAAATAATATCCACGCCTAAAAGAGTGCCTTGAATAACCCGATCTTTATTGATATTTTTACAGGTTATTTTTCACAAATTAGACAAACATGAGTAAAATTATAAACGAGCCTGAAGAGCAGAGCGTTACCGTTGAAATTCCGGAGATAATTCCGGTCTTGCCATTAAGGGATCTTGTCATCTTTCCATATATGATTTCACCTGTTTTAGTAGGCAGGGATCTGTCAGTAAATGCCGCAAATTTTTCGTTAAACAATCATAGATTAATCTTTCTCGCAGCACAAAAGAACTCGAACATCGATGAACCGGGTCCTGATGAACTTTACCGCGAGGGAACCATTGCCAAAATAGTGCAAACGATGAAGTTGCCAAACGGACTGTTAAAAATAGTGGTTGACGGTCTTGTTATGGGGAAAATTAAAAATTTTACAGGCGAAACAGAATATTTTGAAGCCGCGATTCAACTTAGGGAAGTTCAGATGTCGAACGATGCAGAGATTAGTGCTCTGATAAGACAAGCTGAAATTGCGTTTAAAGAATATGCTTCGTTGAATAAAAATATTAATGCAGAAACTCTCGTTTCGTTTGAAAACATCGCTGAACCCGACAGAAAGCTCTATTTTGCCGCCGCCAATATTAATCAGGCGATCGATGGCAAAATGAAAATAATGAAAAAAGGGAAATTAAAAGATCAATATTATGAATTGATCAAACTTCTTAGAGGTGAGGTGGAGATATTAAAAGTTGAAAAAGAGATTGAGCATAAAGTTCAAGAGAATATAGCAAGAACACAAAGAAAATTTATTATTCAAGAGCAGATAAAAATACTTCAGGAGGAGCTTGGCGAAGACGATGCCCTTTCCGAAGAGGCTAAACTTCTGGAGAGCATTGAATCAGCCGGAATGCCCGAAACCGTTGAGGACAAGGCAATTGAAGAGTATAACAAACTCTCAAAAATTCCACCAATGTCACCTGAATACACTGTTATCAGAAATTACCTCGACTGGTTAATTGCAGTTCCCTGGCAGAAGAGAACAAAGGACAAACTTGATATTTCCCATGTTCAAAAAATATTGGATGAAGACCACTTTGGGCTCGAAAAACCAAAAGAGAGAATAATTGAACATATAGCTGTTCTCAATCTGGTGAAGAATATGCGTGGGCAAATTTTGTGTCTGGTTGGTCCTCCCGGTGTAGGTAAAACCTCACTCGGCAGGTCGATTGCCCGAGCCCTTGGCAGACAATTTGTAAGGATTAGTCTGGGTGGAGTCCGCGATGAAGCGGAGATAAGAGGACACCGCAAGACTTATATCGGATCGATGCCCGGGAAGATAATACAATCGATGAAAAGAGCGGGTACTGTAAATCCTGTGATTTTGCTTGATGAAATTGATAAACTCAGTTCCGATTTCCGTGGTGATCCATCATCAGCAATGCTTGAAGTTCTCGATCCGGAACAGAATTTTTCGTTTAACGACCACTACCTCGAAGTGGATTATGATCTATCGCAGGTTCTTTTTATTACCACTGCAAATGTGCGTTACAATATTCCGCTGCCACTTCAGGATAGAATGGAAATAATTGAACTTTCGAGTTATCTTGAAGTGGATAAACTTGAAATTGCTAAAAGACACATCATCCCAAAACAGATTAAACTTCACGGACTTGGAAAAGCCAAAGTAAGATTTGAAGATGAGGCGATTCTTGAGATTATCAGCAACTACACAAGGGAATCGGGTGTAAGAAGCATGGAAAGGGAAATTACAGGTGTTTTAAGAAAAGTTGCCCGTGATTTTGTAACCAGAATGCAGACGAACGAAAAAAGCAAAAAGAACCAGAATGTAATTACTCCGGCACTTGTTGAAAAGTATCTCGGTGCACCCAGATATAAAAAACATATTTACGAAAAAGGTGCCCGCACGGGAAGTGTAACCGGACTCGCATGGACGAGTGTGGGTGGTGATATTCTTAAAGTTGATGTCACCGTTATGCATGGTAAAGAAAAACTTACTTTAACAGGTCAGCTCGGTGATGTAATGAAAGAGTCTGCACAAGCCGGACTTAGTTTTATCAGAGCCAATGCAGAAAAATTTGGGCTCAAACCCGAATTTATGTTAAATAAAGAGATACACATCCATTTGCCTGAGGGAGCAATTCCTAAAGATGGACCTTCGGCTGGTATTACCATGATAATGGCGATGCTTTCTGCATTTCTTGAATTACCTGCGAGTGATTCCGTTGCTATGACCGGTGAAATTACCTTGAGGGGTGAAGTGTTGCCCATCGGTGGATTGAATGAAAAACTGCTTGCTGCCAGAAGAAACGGCTACAAAACGGTTCTTATTCCCAGTGACAATACAGCTGATGTTGCTGAAATAAGAGAGAACATTACGAAAGATCTTGTTATTGTTCCTGTTGAGTCAGTTGAAGAGGCATTAGATTGGGTATTCCCAAACTGGGAAAAAATTGTAGCTGAACGAGTTGAAAAGAATGCCGCTTTTATTCAAGACATAAAAGAAAAAAAGAGTGCCCCCGCGGAGAGTTTAAACTAAATGAGCTCTGAAGTAGTTTTACCAAAATCGGGAAATAAGGAGGATATATATAACCATCTGTTGGAGCAGATGCCATATTTATTTCCCGAGTGTGACCATTATCTATCGTCACTTTCTAATTTTCCCGCTGTTCTGAAGGAAAGTTTTCCGGTGATCAGTTGGGTCGGGTTTTATTTGGTCTCAGATGAAAAACTCGTGCTCGGCCCATTTCAGGGGAAGATTGCCTGCACAGAAATTCAGTCGGGCAGGGGAGTATGTGGAAAGGTGATGGTAACAAAGGAAACTGAGATAGTGGCAAATGTTCATGAGTTTCCCGGGCATATTGCTTGTGATTCGGGCAGCAATTCTGAAATTGTGGTTCCCTTGGTAAAAGACGGGATTCTGTTGGGTGTACTTGATCTTGACAGTTATGAATTTTCCGCATTCGATGAAGTTGACAAGAAATATCTTGAACAAATGGTCGGGCAACTACTTTCTACAACAACAATTCCAAAAATTTAAGAAGACTTTATGAGCTTTCAGGTTTCAGCAAGAAAATACAGACCTCAAACTTTTGAAACTGTTCTCGGACAGGAGCATGTTACAGTCACCCTCAAAAATGCGATTATCAGGGAGAGAATAGCACATGCATATCTGCTTACGGGTCCAAGAGGGGTGGGAAAAACCACCACAGCGAGGATTATTGCAAAATCGATAAACTGTTTAAATCCTGTTGATGCTGAACCTTGTAATGCCTGTACAAATTGCCTGGCAATTCAGTCGGGGCAGTCAATTGATTTTATTGAAATAGATGCCGCCTCGAACAGAGGAATAGACGAGGTTCGTTCGCTTACCGAATCTGTAAGATACTCACCTGTAACGGGGAAGTACAAAGTCTATATCATAGATGAGGTTCACATGCTGACCAAGGAATCGTTTAACGCATTCCTTAAAACGCTGGAAGAACCCCCCGAGCATACAATTTTTATTTTTGCGACAACCGATGTTCACAAAGTCCCTATTACTATTATTTCGCGTTGTCAAAGGTACGATTTCAGAAGAATTCCACTCGACATTATTAAAGAGGGTCTGAGGGAGATTGCTGAGAAGGAAAATATTGAAATCGACGATAAAACTTTGACCCTGATAGCTAAAAAGGCTGACGGAGGTATGCGTGATGCTGAGAGCTTTTTTGATCAGGCAGCCGCATATTCGGGTGACAGGATTGATTACGCCTCTGTTATAAAGGTTTTTAACTTCATAGATGAAGATATCTACTTCGAAGTGACCGACGGATTGTTAAATAAAGATTTTAAAATGCCGTTTTTTGTTTGCGATAAAATTTATAAAAATGGTTGGAGTTTCATCGATTTTTTCAACGGACTTCTCGAACACTTCAGAAATATTTTATCTGTTGCAGCAACCAAGGACACTTCACTTATTGAGAGTGCAGCTGTTTATTTTGAAAAATATCTTCAACTTTCAAAGAGTTTTTCAGAGGGTGATTTATTAAGAATTATGAATTATCTGAGCAAACTGCTTTCTGAGCTCAGGTATTCACAGAACCATAAATTGAGAAGCGAACTCGCATTAAGTCAGATTACAGGATTTGAAACATCGGAAACGATTTCAAATCTGGTAGATATTCTCTCCAAAACCAATTTTGGCGAGAGCGTATCTGTTACCAGAGCTGAAGTTGAAATGAAGACTCCTCCACAAGAGGACGAAAAAAAAAAGTCTGAACCACCCATAGTAGCTGAAGAATCTGCCGTTCAATCTCAAATTGAGGCATTGATAGAGCAGGATTTTGAAGAGATAATGGAAGCCACCGTCTCGGAGGATGATTTTGAAACTCCCCTCGAGCCCGAAATAGATGAAACTCCTCTTGCTGAGGAGAAGAAATTTTTTGCTTCTCTTGCTAAAAAAAGGGAGGAAGTAATTCCTGAAAAAGAAGAAACCGACCCCTACATCCTTTTTATTAAAGATAAGTTTGGAGGCAGAGAGGTTTAGTCAGCCGATTTAAAGTTGGTAAACTGCTGTTCCTTCGCTTTACTCCAGAGTTCCATCATCTCCTGAAGTGTGGCATCAGAAGGAATCCGGTTTGATTTTGCAAGTTCCTGCTCGATAAAACCAAAGCGGGTTTCAAATTTTTTATTGGCTTTATTCAGTGCGTTTTCCGGATTTATCTTATTAAATCTTGCATAGTTGGTTAGAGCAAAAAGGTAATCACCAAATTCCTCCTCCAGGCGTTCGAAGTCACCCGAAAGTTCAGCTTCCTCCAGTTCACCCCTTTCTTCAAGCATTTTCACTTTTACATCATCGAGGCTTTGCCATTCAAAACCCGTTTTTGCTGCTTTTTCCTGCATTCTGCAAGCTTTATGAAGTGCGGGCATAGAGACGGGAATTCCCGAAAGGAGCGATTTTTTCCCTTCCGCCATTTTAATTGCCTCCCAGTTTTTCATTACTTCTGTTGTATTTTCAACTTCCACACTGCCAAAAACATGGGGGTGTCTTCTCACGAGTTTTTCCGAAATACCCTGGATTACATCATCAAGATTAAAATGCCCGTCTTCTTCGGCAATTACAGAGTGGAACGCCACATGGAGAAGGAGATCACCGAGTTCCTCTTTCAGCTCTCCAAAATTTTTATTATTTATGGCATCGAGCGTCTCATAAGCCTCTTCTATCGTCGCCATTTTGATGGAATCATTGGTTTGTTCTCTATCCCAGGGACATTCCTTCCTTAAGCGTCTTAAAATATCGATAAATTCCTTAAATTTAAACTCTGTCATACATACTTTCCGGAATTGTGTGAAATTGAACAAAAATGAAATCATTAACTTAAAATTAGATAATATTATGATAAATGAAAAATTAGCTGAACTCGGAATTTCGATCCCTGATGCACCGACACCTCTCGCGGCTTATGTGCCCGGTCAGGTTGTTGGTAATTTGCTTTTCACCTCCGGGCAAGTCGCACTTCAGAATGGTGCCATTGCTTATAAAGGGAAAGTTGGCGGAAATCTTTCTGAAGAAGAGGGAATTGCAGCCGCCAGGGTTTGTGCAATCAATTGTCTCGCAGTTGCTAAAAAACTTCTTGGTGATCTCGAAAAAATTGAAAGAATAGTAAAGCTTACAGTATTTGTGAATTGTGTTGATGGTTATGCAAATGAACCAAAAATTGCAAATGGAGCATCGGAATTGCTCGTTGAACTTTTTGGAGAAAATGGCAAACACACCAGAAGTGCTGTTGGTGTCAGTGGGCTTCCTCTCGACTCGGCGGTTGAAATTGAAATGATTGCATTGATAAAGCAGTAAATAATGTCAGAAAGCTTAAATAAAAACCGGGTAATCTTTCTTGATTTGCTGAGGGCAGTAGCCATCATACTTTTGATATTTGCTCTGAATATCGATCATACGCTTGCTCCAGAATACAAGAACACTAATAATTTCCTCCTGAGCTATTGGCAGTATATAAATACGATGGTGGTACCGTTTTTCGTCTTTACATCAGGCACTTTGTTTATGTATCTATACAAAACTCAGGATCGACCTTTTTCCGAGAATCCGGTTGTAAAACGGGGGATTAGAAGGGGAATTATTCTAATTATCACGGGTTATTTGCTGAACCTGCACGGTTTTTCCGCTTTTTACTCTGAAGAAGGACTTTCAGGCATCGACTGGGAAAGTTTCCTTACAGTTGATATTCTTCAACTTCTTGGTGTCTCAATTCTGTTTACAATATTTGTTTTGTGGATCTCGAGTAAAATGACCGTTCAGATTAAATATATTATGGGAATTGTAGCGGTTGTTGTTCTTATACTGACAGTCTGTTTTGAATTGATTAATCTGGGTACAAATTTACCTCTTTGGGCAGGTGCCTATTTCACACGGGCAGTCGGTTCACATTATACTTTCTTCCCTCATTCATTCTATTTTTTTGCGGGATGTTGTGCGGGGTGTTTCATGTCGAGTACTCCCGAATCGTTCGAGAATTTGAGTGGAGTGAACAAATTATTAATCGCAGGACTTGTGTTAATAATTTTCTCTTTTGTACTGCAATTAACTTTTAATGCAGCACCATTTGAAAGTGCAACCACAACGGGAATGGTTGTAAGAGTTTGCCGAAAAGCCGGGTTAATCATAATGGGTTTGATAGCCGTTATTCATTCATCGATTATCCTAAAACAAAATCCCAAAATATTCATTCTCCTCGCCAGGAATACCCTGCTTGTCTATGTGATAAATAAAATAATGATAGATTTTACACCTCTCAGCATTTATTACACCAAAGTTTATGATGTTTCAGAATCAATACTTGTTTCTCTCGGCACCACTTCACTCATGGTACTTATTGTGATTGTGATGAATAAATTAAATTTTAAAAACATCTCCATGATGAGGGGATAGATGAGTAAAAATTCAACACTTGATCCTGTGGTTGTTGGAGCAGAAAAAGAACTGGAAAAGAATTTAAGACCTTCTTCTTTCCTTGGATTTCAGGGGCAGCAGAAGATTGTTGACAATCTTAAAGTTTTCATTGGGGCGGCTAACAAAAGAGGTGAGGCTTTGGATCACACATTGCTTACCGGACCCCCGGGATTGGGAAAAACCACTCTCTCAAATATTATTGCGAACGAATTAAAAGTACCCATTAAGCTTACTTCAGGGCCTGTTCTCGAAAAACCGGGTGACCTTGCCGGCATTTTGACGGGACTTGAGGAAAGAAGTGTTCTCTTCATCGACGAAATTCATCGTCTCTCACCCGTGGTTGAAGAGTATCTCTATTCAGCTATGGAAGATTTCCGCATCGATATTATGATCGAGAGTGGACCCGCGGCAAGAACAGTGCAGATCAGTCTCCCCAAATTTACACTTGTTGGTGCCACCACGAGGGCAGGAATGTTAACATCCCCGCTGAGGGACAGATTTGGTATCAATTTCAGACTCGACTACTACGACAACGACACCTTGAAAGGTATTATTGAGAGATCTTCCTCAATTCTTGGAATAAAAACAGACCCCGATGCCGCTCTCGAGATTGCCGGCAGGTCGAGAGGTACACCGAGAATTGCAAACAGACTTTTGAAGAGGACAAGAGACTTTGCCGATCATCTTGCAAAAAATAAAATCGATATGGAAGTGGCACAAACCGCACTTACCGCTCTGGATGTTGATGTTTTTGGGCTTGATGAAATGGATAAGGATATCATCCTTTCAATTATCGAAAAATATGGCGGTGGTCCTGTCGGGCTAACTACCATTGCTGTGGCAGTTGGCGAGGAAAAAGACACAATTGAGGAGGTTTACGAACCTTTCCTCATCCAAAGAGGATTCCTTCAGAGAACTCCCCGTGGAAGAATAGCCACAGAATTTGCGTACAGACACTTTAATAAACCTTTTGGAAGAGACCAGGTCTCTTTATTTGATGAGTAACGATGGTAGAAATAAACGAAATTAAAATTGGAGGGAGAAACCCTCTTGTGCTTATTGCAGGTCCCTGTGTGGTTGAAAGTTCAGATATTGTATTTGCAACTGCAACAAAAATAAAGGAAATTACTTCGAGACTTGGAATTCCGTATATCTTCAAGTCAAGCTTCAAAAAAGCCAATCGCACAAGTGTTTCTTCATTTACGGGACCGGGCGACGAAAAAGCTTTGAAGATATTATCAAGCGTCAGGAACACCCTCGGTCTGCCTGTGGTTACCGATATCCACTCCCCCGAAGACGCTTTGATGGCGGCGGACTCAGTTGATATGCTGCAGATTCCGGCTTTTCTTTGCCGACAAACGGATTTGCTGCTTGCTGCGGGAAGGACGGGAAAAGTGGTTAATATAAAGAAGGGGCAATTCCTTGCTCCTGAAGATATGGAACACGCTGCGGCGAAAGTTGCATCCACAGGGAACAACAAAATTTTATTAACCGAACGAGGTACCACATTTGGGTACCACAATCTTGTTGTTGATATGCGTTCGTTGGTGATAATGAAAAAAATGGGTTATCCCGTAGTGATGGATGCAACTCACTCTGTGCAGCTTCCATCAAAGGGTTCGGAGAGTGGCGGGCAACCTGAATATATAAAACCACTTGCCCGGGCTGCTGTGGCAGTGGGGATTGATGCCCTTTTTCTCGAGGTGCACCCTGATCCAAAAAATGCGAAGAGTGATGCTGCGAGTCAGTTCCCGCTTGACTCATTAGAAGAATTTCTCATCGGCATAAAAAAATTAGATGAAGCAACAAGGTAACTCTATGCGTGGCGACAAAATTGAAAAGCAGGAAGTTAAAAAAGGATACAAGTTCGACCGTATAATTGCGATAGGGAAAGAAGTAATCAGAATTGAAGCCGATTCAGTAAAGAACCTTTATGGAAAAATCGATGAAGGTTTTGCCAAAGCTGTAGATCTGATTATGAAAAGTGAAGGAAGGGTTGTGTTGACGGGAGTTGGGAAGTCAGGTTTAATTGCGAGAAAAATAGTTGCGACAATGAACTCGACAGGAACCCCTGCCATTTATCTTCATCCAACCGATGCACTTCATGGCGATCTTGGAATGGTAAGAAAAGAGGATGTGGTGATACTTCTTTCAAAGTCTGGGGCGACCGAGGAATTGCAAATGTTGATTCCGATGTTAAAAAGATTAAAAGTGACATTGATTGGGATGCTGGGCGATGTGCATTCAAAAATGGCGAAACAGATGGATGTGTTGTTGGATGTAGAGGTTTTGGAAGAAGCCTGTCCATACGATCTTGCACCCACTGCTTCTACCACAGCTTCTCTCGTGATGGGGGATGCTCTCGCGGTCGCACTCCTGAAGTTGAGAGGATTCACAGAACAGGATTTTGCGATGCTCCACCCTGGTGGAAGTCTGGGGAAAAGGCTATCGCTTAAAATCTCAGAAATAATGATTACTGGGGACGCAATTCCTGTTGTGCATGAAAACACATCATTTAAAGATTCCATTCTCGAAATTACAACAAAACGGCTGGGAGTTACCTGCGTGGTTAATGATTCCGGTAAACTTTTGGGTGTTATCACTGATGGTGATTTAAGGAGGCTTCTTGAGAGATCAACAGATCTTTCCGGACTTGTAGCCAAAGAGATGATGACTGATAACCCAAAAAGAATGAAACCGGGGCAACTCGCTTCATACGCACTTCAACAGATGGAAAGCTACAAAATCACCTGTCTTCCCGTTACCGATAAGTCAGACAAACCGGTTGGAATAATCCATTTGCACGATCTGGTAAATCTCGGTCTGAGAATGAGATGATTTTTGGTTTGAGGCATATTTCACAAAGGAGCAGACACGCTTTATTCTTTTTGTTGATCCTTTTTCCCGTTATTTCCCTTTTTTTTGGTTGCGATAACAAGGAAAAGTTAAATCCGTTGCAAAAAGGAATAAAAACTGAAGTGTTGCCCGACCAGGAGAGCTTCAATTCCACTGTGAGTTTTACCGATTCCGGAAAAGTGATTGCCACCCTCAAAGCGGGTGTGATCAAAGTTTTTTATTCAAAAAATGAGACACTGCTCGAAAACAAGGTAAGAGTCGATTTTTATAACGATAAAGGGAAAGTAGAAGCTGTGCTCACAGGCGACAGGGGAAGAGTGGATGATGTGACAAAAGATATTTACATTTATGGAAATGTAGTCGTTGAAAATGACAGTAGTATGGTGTTAAAAACTGAAAAACTGATGTGGAGAAACTCTGACAGGAAAATTTGGACGGATGAATTTGTGAAGATAAAAACCAGGACGGAAGATATTGAGGGTTACGGCTTTGAATCTGATCAATCTCTCAGGAATTATACGATCTTCAAAGTTACTTTGATCACAGAAGGAAATGAATTCAGGAATGAATAAAGTTTTATTTCTCCTTTTGTTTGCGATTTTTGTTTCGACAAATGGTCTGTTTGCTCAAGATAAACCCAAAATTATCATAACGGGCGAACGAATGACGGGTAAAGAGACTGACGAACAAAAGATCAGAGGCTTCGCGGGTGATGTAGTAATTACACATCTGAATGTCAGAATAACCTGCGATTCAGCCGTTCATTTTATGGAACGAAATGAAGCGGAACTGATCGGGAATGTCGTTATAACGCAAGATACCTTAACTATAAAAACCGAGAGGGGTTTTTATTATGGCAATACCCGCAGGGCTTATGCTTCGACCCCCGTAGAGTTGGATGATAAAAAAGTTTTCCTTAAAGCAGAAACAGGGGAATATCTGTTCAACGATACTAAAGCCCGATTTTTAAGGAATGTGAGGCTTTATGACAGTTCAGGAACCATGACTGCCACAGAATTGATCTATTTTCGGAATACACAAACTGCCTACGCATCTGGGGGTGTAAAACTTTGGGATAAAACGAGTTCGCTTGACGCAGACAGCCTTGTTCATAATCGGGTCACCCTCGTTACAAGGGCATATAGAAATGTAGTGGTGGTAGATAGCAACAGCATTGTGCTTGCTGACAGTCTCATTTATGATCAGACCAATCGCACAACGGACGCGTGGAGCAATGTACAAATTAAGAATTTTGAAGAAAACACCCTTGTGCTGGGCGAGCATGTACAAGATTTTAGAGCTGAAAAGCACACAATAGTCGAGGGTTCACCTTTTGTGATGCAGATAGATACTGCCGGCAACACAGTGGATACACTTCTTTTAAGAGCTGTTAAATTGGAGTCTTTTACTGCAAAAGACAGTGTAAAAATGATCGCATACGATTCTGTTGTGATAATAAAAGGGGATTTTGCCTCCAAAAACTCATACACAGAATATACACAGAACCCTGAAGCAATCTATACTCACAAACAGGCAAGCGACAAGATTCCACCGGTCCTCTGGTTTGAGAAATCACAACTTTCGGGTGATACCGTAAATCTTTTCATCAAAGAGAAAAAGGCTGAAAGGGTGTTGATCAAAAAAAACAGCCTGATCATTTCGAAGAACGGTGAATTCAGATATGATCAGGTCTCCGGTAAGGATGTCGTTATGAGTTTTGATGAAGGGAAACTTAAACAAACCAACATTTATGATAATGTTTTGAGTTTCTATTATGTTTATGATGAAGGGGAACCAAATGGACTGATTAGATCGAGTTCGAACAGTGCAATAATTACATTTGACAGTAATAAAGTTGAAGATGTCCGACTTTATGGTGACCCCGTGAGCGAATATTATCCCGAAAATCTGGTGAAAGGAAGCGAAAAGAAATTTTTCCTTCCAACTTATGTCGATTATGGAAAAGCCCCCGTGAAAGAAGAATATTTTAGTGAATTTTTAAATAAGATTAGAGAAGTAGAGCACCCTTTTTATGCCGGAAAAACTAAGCAGTGACAATTTAGTAAAGATTTACAAAAAACGCACAGTTGTAAACAATGTTTCAATTTCCGTCTCAAGAGGAGAAATCGTTGGACTCTTGGGTCCAAACGGTGCCGGAAAAACCACAACATTTTACATGATGGTCGGGATGATAAAACCAAATGATGGTAAGGTCTTCCTCGATGATACAGAAATTTCATCTTATCCAATGTACAAAAGGGCACGCCTCGGCATCGGCTATCTGCCTCAGGAAGCCTCTATCTTCAGAAAACTCTCCGTAGAAGACAACATTAAAGGAATACTTCAGATGTTACCGATGACTTCGCAGGCGAGGAAAGAAAAACTTGAATCTCTCCTCGAAGATTTTCGGATATCGCACATAAGAAAAAGCTTAGGATATCAACTCAGCGGTGGCGAAAGAAGGAGAACCGAAATAGCCAGGGCACTTTGTACCGATCCCGGATTTATCCTTCTGGATGAGCCGTTTGCCGGTGTCGATCCTATTGCAGTCGAAGATATCATGCAAATCGTTGCAGGACTTAAGAACCGCGGAATTGGAGTGCTTATAACCGATCATAATGTTCACGAAACCTTAAGCATCGTCGATAAAGCGTACATCCTGATTTCTGGTGTCATCTTCCGCTCCGGTGGTGCTGAAGAACTCGCCGAGGACGAAGAAGTAAGAAAAATGTATCTCGGCGAAAACTTTAAGTTGGACAGGTATTAAGACAGGGCTGAAGGCTGAAATTTTGATGTATGAATTTTGTGACCAATAGCTTGTGGTTTTAACTACAGGGAGGCAATGAAATTTTGAGGACTGAATTTTTAATTTACAGAAAAAGGCACGAAGAATTTTGTTTTTCTTCGTGCCTTTTTTAATGAAAATAATCCCTGAAATCTGCGTTCTAAAAGTCCTGTAAATCCTTAAATCCTGTAAATCCTGATTCGGAAATTAGAATCTGACAACACCGGGTTTTACAGTTGACATGTAAAATTTCCAGCAGAGGTCTCTGACTCTTTTACTGTCATCAAATTCAGCAGCTTTCTTTACTGCATAAACACCTCTGGCGTCTCCAATTTTAACAAGTGCAAGTGCAGCAGCAATTCTGCATTCTTCATCTGTACAATTTTTCAATACTCTCAATAAAGGAATTACAGCGGCTTCGCTCTGCATTTCTCCGAGGAAATATGTGGCGCTGACCCGTAGTCCGGCATTATCTGATTCCACCCCGTGTATGTAGTTAAGTTCGGCTTGTTTGTAGGAGTCGGATTTTTTTGGTGTGTTGTTTGCACTTGCTGTTGGTGCAATAATAGTTGCAAATAGAGCAACAAAAAGAATGAAGGATAAAAATCTGGTTCGCATAATGAACTCCCGGTTTTGGTTGTTTGATCTTTTCAGAACAGAATATCGATTACAATAATTTATTAATTAACTGGGGGCAATATGCAGTTATATTGAAGCGAGGGACAGCTAAACTCCATTATCGGGTTAATCTTGTGAAGGGGGGTGAAATCAGATTACCGTTGGGGTGACGAAAAAGTGCCCTGCTGCAATTCCCCCTATTTTGGAAGTGGTGGCAGGTTCACTGCGAACCAAATGAGGTTCTTATAGCCCATTTTTTCGGCTATCTCTTTTTTGGTAATGCCAAGCTCTTCAACCC
>CAYSJM010000060.1:0-20454 GCA_964431385.1 uncultured Ignavibacteriaceae bacterium
CTTCACTTCCGAGCATCGAGTTTTCTGATAAAAGGTGTTTAACTCTATCCATCCCAAACATCTCTTTTTTCTTTGAGAAGGTTTCAGTTAGTCCGTCTGTCAGAAGTAAAATTATATCTCCCTTTTCAGGTGCGATAGTCCCCTCTTTAAATTCGAACTCTTTTCTTACACCAAGAGCAATTTGTTTTATATTCTCTTCAACCACTTCGTTTGTGGCAGCCTTGAAGTGAAGCATCGGGAGATGACCCGCTATGCTAAAACAACAACCTGTCTCGTTTATCATCAGTGAAGATGCGGTTATGAACATTCTTTTCTCTTTTAGATCGTAAATGGTCGAATTGACATAGCGGAACGAATCGGAAAGAGAACTCCCCCTCTGCAAATTACTTCTTAAAGCACTCTTAAACATCCCCATCAATAACCCAGCGCTCACTCCATGACCCGATACATCCGCAACTGTGATAACGGAAGCTCCATTACGATTTATAAAAACATCTGAAAGATCACCACCAACATCCCCGACAGGTTTCGCAAAAGTGAATATCTCGAAACCATTTGTAACAAGCGACACTTCCGGAACTAAAATATCATGCAATTTTTTAGCGAGATCTATCTCGGTTTTGATCTGTAATTGTTTGTACCCCTCACCGTTTATGAAGACCACAAATAAAACATACCCCAAAACCATCAAAAAAAGAATGCCAAGGGCGTGAAACTGGAAATATCCGGGTTCATTCAGATGTGTAACCTCTCCCGGTGTGTACATCGAATTGTAAAAGATTAAACCAAATTGCAGTATTACAGGTAATACCAAAAATCTGAGATCACGGATGAAACTGTGGGCGTAGAGAGCCCCTGTAAGTCCGGAAATCAGGCAATTTACCAATATCATTTGATAAGATGACCTGCCCATAGCCATGAGGCTCGAGACAAATCCAAGAATTGAGAAAAGGAAGAATATCGCAGCCAAAAAAATCAGGTATGACTTCCAGGGAAGGCTCTTGAAAAACATCCTGTCTTTTCGCTGTTTTTTTGCCAATATATTAAACATCAATTAATCCGGCGATTTTGAACCCCAAAATAGTTAGAAATTTTAATTTAAATAAACTCGTAACCATCTATTTTTACCGTTCATCCATTTTTTCGCCTCTGACTATTGACTTTGATCTTTAGATTCTGCAAATTTATACCGTATCTTTTTGATATTATTTTGATATCATTTAACCAATTGGAGCCAACAATGTTTAAGGAAAAAGAAATTCGTAATTCAAGCGGATTTGTTCAACTCTTCATCTCAATTTTTGTAGTTTTGCTTGCAGTTGCGGCACTAATCTACAGAGGAAATAATCCAACGGATGACTACAAGGATGCAATAGTTATAGTGGTTTCTATTGTTGTGATGCTTGCAGCCTTCACGATGATGGCGGGGTTATATACAATCGAACCAAACAGTGCCGTGGTGCTTCTGCTTTTTGGGGAATATAAAGGAACCGACCGTACGGAGGGATTCCATTGGGCAAATCCTTTTTATACAAAGAAAAAACTTTCTCTTCGTACCAACAATTTTGACAGTCAGAAGTTGAAAGTAAACGACAAAAAAGGAAATCCGATTGAAATTTCGGCTGTTGTGGTATGGAGAGTAAATGAAACCGCTGAAGCTCTTTTTGCGGTGGAAGATTACAAAACATATACAATCGTCCAATCAGAGTCGGCGATTAGACACATAGCCACAATTTATCCTTACGATTCGACAGAAGATGATCCTATAAGCCTCCGTTCATCTCTCGACGAAATTTCTCAGGCACTTGGTAAGGAAATTCAGGAAAGAATTTCAGGTGCGGGAATTGTGATAGAGGAAGCGAGAATCAACCATCTGGCATATGCACCCGAAATTGCTCATGCCATGTTACAACGGCAACAGGCAGAAGCGGTAATTGCAGCGAGAACCAAAATTGTTGATGGTGCAGTTGGGATGGTGGAAATGGCTCTGAAAAGATTGAGCGAAGAAAATGTAATTGAACTTGACGAAGAGAGAAAAGCCGCCATGGTGGGAAACCTTATGGTGGTACTCTGCTCTGACAGAGCTGCTCAACCAATAATCAATTCAGGTACACTATACTGATATGGCAGAGAAGAAACCGGTCATCCTTAGAATTGATCCAAAACTGTATAATGCCCTCAACGAGTGGGCAAAGGATGAACTTCGTTCCGTAAATGCACAAATCGAATACATTTTAAGAGAACAGGTGAAAAAGAGGACTAAGAAACCGGGGGAGAAGGAGTAATTGTTGTAATTCAGGAGTGAGGGATGTGGTCACCGGCATCCCTCACTCTATTAAAGAAAAAAGCTACGCGTTAACCCATTTTTCTATTTTTCCGAGAAATGTCTGTCTGGTGAATGGTTTTGGAAGTACATCATCAAAACCTTGTTTGTAGAAGAGCTCTTCATCACCACCTTTGGTGTAAACTGTGGATGCGATTATTGGAACATCTTTGTAGCCGGGGATTTTTCTAGCGTGTTTGACAGCATCGATACCTGTCATCCCGTGACCCAGATTGATATCCATTAAAATCAGTTCAAATACTTGGGATTTCATCATCTCCAAAGCTGATTCTGCATTGCAGGCTAACTCAACACTGAATGATGAACTTAGCATCTTTTGAATAATGTCATAGACTATCACTTCATCTTCCACGAGAAGGATCTTACCATTTCCGCGAAGAGGGGTTGTGCCATTCGGAACAGTTTTTGAGATATCAGTATCTTCAACCCTAAAAATAACTTCAAATGTTGTACCAACGCCATACCGACTTCGCACTTCAATTCTTCCGCCCATTTTTTCAACAAACATTTTAGCGAGAGTGAGACCCAATCCAGACCCCTCGAAAGATCTGTTGTATCCCTCACTTATCTGTCGGAAAGCACCATAGATTAACGGGATTTTATCTTCAGGGATTCCAACTCCGGTATCTGAAACCGAAATCTTTATATCCTGCATTCTTTCGCCGTTTTCTTCGGTGACTTGTGTTTTCTCGATCTTCAGATTAATCGAACCTTTTGGCGTAAATTTGATTGCATTGTCGAGAAGGTTGTAAATAACTCTGCTGTACATCTCTTCATCGAGGAGTGCATAAACTTTTTCCGATGGCAGAGAGATGGTGAAATCGAGTCCTTTTGAAGTGGCTCTTTCAAAAAAGCTATTGAATTTTTCAATGGCTATTTCACTTATATCGATTACAGTAGTATTTATCGGTAGTAGTTTTGATTCAACATGGGAGAGTGCAAGAATCGATTTTATTGTTTCAAGCAAGCTTTTTGCCGCATTTTCAATTCTCTCTGCCATCGATTGGAACTCAATATCTTCCAAATCTTCTCTTAAAATCTCGGCAAAGCCCAAAATGGCTATTAAGGGGGTACGAAGTTCATGGCTCATATTTTGAAGGAATGAAGATTTTAGCCGGTTGGCTTCCTCGGCTTCATCTTTTGCAAGTTCGAGTTGAGCGACGAGTTGTTTTTGCTTTGTTACATCCTCTTTCACAGCAATGAAATAGTTTATCTTTCCATTATCATCTTTAACAGGAGCGATAACCGCATACTCCCAATAAAGCTCGCCATTCTTTTTTTTGTTCATCAGTTCACCGCGCCAGATTTTCCCATCTGTAATGGTGTTCCAAAGTTTTTCGTATCTCTCTCTTTTCACTTTACCTGATTTGAACATTCTTGGGTTTTTCCCGATAATCTCATCTCTTGGGTAGCCCGACATCTTACTGTACCGGGCATTGACATACAAAATCGTTCCCGCAATATCAGTAATAATTATCCCGGTGGGACCTTGTTCCACTGCCTGGTTTAACAGATAGAGCATCCTTTGAAATTGTTTTTTATCAGTTACATCGTGAATGATGGAATGAAGACAATTTTTCCCATCAATAATCACACGACTCGAATAGACCTCTACTTCCCGTGTCTCCCCGTTTTTTAATATATGTGACACTTCAAAGTACGCTTTATCGCTCCTTGCTGCTTTCGAAAGAAGAAGTAAAGTATCCTCACCAAGCCTATTGATATCTGATACGGTTAATCTCTTAAGCTCATCTATACTGTACCCGTAAAAATTTGCAGCAGACTGGTTTGCCTCGATTATTCTCCCATCAGTTGGATCGACAATTATCATGACTGCAACATTATTTTCAAAAAGACCGCGGAAATTGCTTTCAGACCTTTGAAGTGCTTCCTGACTCAAGACTGCCTGAGTAACATCAGAAGCCAGCACATGACGAGCAGGGTGATTCCTGAATATAATCTCGTGCGAAACTATCTCAACAAATATCAGACTACCGTCCTTCTTTCGGTGCCTCCATATCCCTGATTTATTATAATAACCAGAAGTGGCTAAGACATCATTGTGTAATCTTTCGATATCTTCGGCGGGTCTAATGTCGTAGAGGGTCATCCCCAGAAACTCTTCCCGCGAATAACCATAACTCATTATAGCTGCATCATTTACTGCAAGAAACTTCAGAGTCTCGATATCATAAATCCACATAGCCTGCGGATTTGAATCGAACAGGAGACCTGTTACAGTGATGTTTTCGTTTAATGTGTTCATGTTTTTTCCTATAATGTCTGAGCTTACAGATTGTATCTTCGAGGACAGGATATTAACCGTTATCCTGACACTCCGAGTAACCAGGCATGTATCATTCCAACTTCAAAATTCTGATGGCACCTCTTAACACCAGATAAAATACCACTGCCCCCACAATAAGATCCGGGAACCTGGTATCGGTGAGATGGACGAGAACTCCCGCTACAATGACCCCAATATTTGCAAGAACATCATTGGAAGTGAAAATCCTGCTCGCCTGAATATGTGCCTCGTTATTTTTTGATCTGTTTAGAATAATTAATGAGGCTCCATTTCCGACGAGAGCAAGAGATGAAATCACTATCATTCTAAGATATTCAGGTGTATGTTCAGGATAAATGAATCGACGCACCACTTCAAAAAATCCAAAAAGTGCAAGAATCAGCTGAAGATATCCACTGATTGAAGCTACCCTTCTCTTCCTGGAAAGGTGGGCACCAACAGCAGCGAGTGCCATTCCGTAAACAATTGCATCAGCCAGCATATCCAAACCATCGGCAACCAATCCCATGGAATTTGAAAGAAAACCGGCAACAGTTTCAAAAACAAAAAAGAAAAAATTAATGGCAAGAACCGCTATTAAAAGCTTTTTCTGAAGAACTTCGTCCTCTTTCTCAGGTGCGGGCATCTCCCCCTCGGAAGTTTCACTCTCTTTCAGAACCGTATTAAGATCAAGCGATTCAAGTTTTGCGTAAATTTCCTCAGATTCCCCTGAATGAAAGACAGTGAGTATTCTGTTTGAGAGGTCAAACTGAAGTTTCTTAATAGTTGAGATACCCGAGAGTTTCATCCGGATCATCTGCTCTTCTGAGGGACAATCCATCTTTCCTATTAAATATGTGTCTATTTTCATATTTTACCGATACAGGAAGTTTCAAGTGTCAGTACTGTCATTTAACTTCTGATTTCAAAATACAGGATATAACTTTAGAAATCTCAAAGTGACGGATTTATCGCCCTCAATAAAAGTGAAAATTAGCATACCTTGTTCAGCAGAAGAGCAAAACACCTCGTCATCGGTCGATTTATTGTCTCTTTTCCATGAAACTTTAAAATAATCTTTTTTACCCGTTTTCACCATGTCCCCTTTATATTCGCCATCGAGCCAATCACTTTTGTGGAGTGCCCCCGAAAAATAATAGAGTCTGTATTCCCTCTCATTCATTTTCTCAATGCCAATCTTGAGCTTTCTGAAAAGTTCATTATCCCCCGGTTCCTTCATCAACTCGTAGATTCCCTCAATATCTTTCGCCCCTTCTTTATCGAGTTTTTTTCTGTACTCTGCCTCTGTAGGTCCTGTGGTACCTTTAATTAGTTGAGGAGTTTTTTCAGGATTAAAGGTTGCTCTTTTGTAATTCAGGAGTTTACGCCACTCGGTGAGAAGTGTCCGTTCCAATGAAAAATCGACTTTTACCTTCCCTTTTTTCAGAAATTTGAAGTAAACCCCATTGCAGTCGCTCACATGAATGGAAATATCGGTTATTTCGAATCCGTCTGAAATCCAGTTAAATCTAAAATTCACATTATTACAGGAAGTGGAGGCTTTTTTACTCAGTTCATTTTTCTCTTCCGTAGTAATAAACGACTCTTCCAGCCCCAATTCTGCAAAATATTTGCGCATTGTTTTGAGGAGTTCGCCTCTCTCCCCTTTATCCAATTCTGCTTGTGTCGCATCACCCATCTCGACCCATGCACTTTTGAATCCGGTTATAAATTCTTCATACGACAATTTTGTGTTCCCCTGCTCCGTAGGTTTAACTTTCTGAGCATACAGCGAGAAAACAAACATAAATAGAAGAGTCACAGTAGAGAATAGTCGTTTCAGCATCGAAAAAAACCGGGATGATTTGTCACACTAAAAATCCTTTAATAATAGATCTTAATTTATAAATTTTTTTCTAAATTGGTGTGATGTAAAATGATAATTTTAAGGAAAAGAGATGTTCGGAAATTTTATGAATGAAGCCCTAAATAAAGGGATGAGAATAATCATTCAGCACTACATTAAATCGTATGGTGAGGTAACTGCCCTTTCAATAGACGATTCGACAAAAGAAATGAAGGCAACACTACTGCTTAAAGGAGAGCTACAAACTCTTGATGTCCGGATAATTGGTTACAATTTTGTACGGATTGACGATAAAGGATATATGACTTTTTTGAAGCTTTCCACTTCCAGAGAGTGGCTTAACCTTGTGCTTGAAGATCATCCACCAAAAGAACTGAAGGAGCGAAAGGTTGAAATTCCACCCGCTGCTGCGATTATTTTAAAGTTTGTGTTTTAAAGAGCAAACCGGATATTTACCAATTGGGGGACCGCCTGTTAATCATCATCTCTCTCTTTTGGGTGGCGGCCTCTCTTTTTGCTTTCCTGTTTTTTCTCTTTACCTTCGCCACCTTCCAAACCTTCTTTGTCGCTGGAGCGGTGACACTTCACGCAGTTCGTAAAGTCAGTTATTCCTTCTTTGAGGTGTTTTCGAGAGATTTTTGCCTCTGAGTGTTCGTGACAGTTGTAGCAGGTCCATGTCTTAAAATTCTTACCTGTTTCGTGGCAGTTTGTACAGGTTGCCGGATGGTGTTTATCAAAAACGAAATACTTTGAATGCTCGAATGTAGAAGGTTTCCATCGATCTGTGGAATGGCAAACAAAACATGACTCCTTTGGGCTGAGACTTTTGTGCAAATCGTCGGAAGGTCTCTCTTTTTCATGGCATTTATTGCAATTTTCTTTGGTCGCTCCCACCAATTTATGATCGAATTTTGCACCTTTCCACATTTCTGTATTGTGGCAGCCACTACATTCTGCCTTCACTTCTTTATGAAAATCGTCGCCCGGTTTTTGGTAATCGTGACAAGCGGAGCATTTTTCCTTCACTCCGTTACTGATAATAGCATGTGAGAATTTTTTGATTGCGAGGTCTTTCGATTCTCCTGTATGCTCAAGGTGGCAGGTTACACAATCGATCTCTTTTATATTTTTGTGGAGCAAAATTGCTCTTTTGTTCTCCTTGGCAGGATGTGTATCCGACGCTGAAAGTTTCCCTATTTCATCCTGTTTATGGCAAGCTATACATTTTTCGGTCACAGCCCCCTGAACAAGGGTGTGACAACTCATACAGTCATTTTGAAGTTTCTCATGTCCTTTACTCAGAACACCCGGATTAATTGCATAGAAGGGAGAAATCACTAATAAAATGCCCGCAAATATCAGTGTTCCTGCTATCCATAAGTATGAACGGGTCATCTCCAACTCCAAAAAAGTAGTGTCCCAATTATATGAACCAGGGCGAGTACCGTAAATATCATATTTAACGGCATGTGAACCTTTCGCCAATTCTGCATCTTATTAACTAATAGCGATTGAAACAGGAGGTCTTTCTCAATCTCCTCCTTGGAGATATTTTGTTCTTTTTTCTCTGCAATTTTTCCCTTTAAGTCTTGTTTCACTTCATTTAAAAGGAATTTACCTGTTAGTCCGCTTGCAACCACAACGACCATCGAAAACAGTGCCAGCCACGGAATTATCGCATTAAAATGTATTCCACCGTGTACAATAATTACAACGGCACCCAACCAGCCAAGAAATTCATGGAACGACAAAAGTTTTTTTGGGGCACCTGCCTTTATAATCTTCCTTTTACGAAGTGAATAAACAAACGATGAAATAATCAGAAGTGTACCTGCAATTCCAAAATATCTTCCAACTTCCACGAGGTTTGCGAGGTGTAAAATGTAGTCTATAAGGATGGAAATGGCGATCAGACCGATAAATAGTAAGACAGAGGGGAAAATTCGTTTCACAATAGTTCTAAATTGTTTCAAAATCAAAATGAAAATAAGTATTTCCCATGAATTACACAAAATAGTTATACCAATAGTTATATTTATTATTTAGTCTAAATCTTAATAAATGTGTTGTTTTGATATTACACCGTTTAAAATAAAAAACGAATGGATCAAATTGATGATCCATCCGTCAAAGATTTATAAAATCTTAGATCAAGGGATTTTGACTATTGAGCAGGCTGAATGCTGGTTAGAATAGTTGCGATATCGTTAGAGTATTTAGTGATGATATCATCTGTTCCCATCGCCCAAACGAGCAATGATATGTTGGCTGCAGGGGTATCCAACACACCAACAAAAAGCTGTGCACCATCAGCTGTACCGGAGACTGAAATTGCGTTCATCCCGTT
Organism: uncultured Ignavibacteriaceae bacterium; assembly: GCA_964431385.1. GTDB lineage: Bacteria > Bacteroidota > Ignavibacteria > Ignavibacteriales > Ignavibacteriaceae > UTCHB3. Next base: position 8,846 of record CAYSJM010000060.1, read on the forward strand.
AACAACTTCGTTTCTTGCGTCGCCGAGTTTAATATCTTTGAACTGACCGGCTAAAATTTCGTCAGCTTCGCCAAGAGCAGCATCAAGGGCATCCACATGAAGAACTTTGAAATAAACGAAGAATCCACCTTCAGCTGGTGATGCAATCATCATCTTATCCTGGGTTTCATACTGCCAGCCGGCAGGAAGAGTAACGCTGACCTGAGCGTCAGACTGGGTGAATGTTTCCTGAGCAAAATTTGTGTTTGCAAAGAAGATGAACAATAAAAATGCGGAAAATGTTAATTTCTTTAACATAATGCCTACTTTCTTTGGATGAGATTATTGGATATTGATTAAAAATTGGCGGAAGAACCGCACAGAGAAATAAAAACTATTAAATTAAGATTCTAACAGATTTTACAAGGGAGAATAATAATTGTTCCGAATTATTATCTTCTATTATTAAAATTCGCACCAAATCTAAAAAACGAGTGATTTGGATCACGAAACCATCTGAAAATTCTACTGATAAACAGCTTGAAGAGAAAAATAAGTTCCCGGATTTATAAGGAAATAAGCCCGAGGAGATGCTTATTTAGATTAAAATTTGTTTGTGGTGTAAAGATATGTTAATTATTTATAATAATCAATAGGAATTACAAAATATTTTTTAAAATTTTGTGAAAAAATTTATTGACGATTTTATTTACAATTTTACCTTTTTTTCAAAATCTATTTAACTCTTCCATTGGAACTAAACCGGTTAAAAAATTGTAGTTCATTGTAGTAGATAACCAATAAATTAATGCTGTTTTGAAAATAATTTTAAGTTTATTTGAAACCGAAACTCCGGTGTTTCATTTTTTACTGAGTTCAAAAGTTTATATATTTAAACCGTAAATTATTTCAGAAAGGAATACATATGAGCGATAATTCACAAAGCGGCGGGAAGTGCCCATTCCCACATTCCACCGGATTAGGTGGAGGTGGCACCCAGACTAACGATTGGTGGCCTAACCGTTTAAAATTGAACATTTTAAGACAGAACTCCCCCCTTACCAACCCTATGGATGAAGGCTACGACTACAAAGAAGCTTTAAAAAAATTAGACTTTGAAGAACTTAAAAAAGACCTCACCGCTGTGATGACCGATTCACAAGAATGGTGGCCGGCAGATTTTGGGCATTACGGTCCATTTTTTGTCCGCATGTCATGGCACGCAGCAGGAACTTACAGAACTTCTGATGGCAGGGGTGGTGCCAGAGGTGGGTATCAAAGATTTGCCCCGTTAAACAGTTGGCCTGACAATGTGAACCTCGACAAAGCGAGAAGACTTCTTTGGCCGGTTAAACAGAAATATGGCAACAAAATTTCATGGGCCGATTTGCTCGTTCTCGCAGGAAATGTAGCACTCGAATCGATGGGTCTAAAAACCTTTGGATTTGGTGCCGGCAGAGTGGATGCATGGGAACCCGATGGAAGTATCTACTGGGGTCAGGAAACCACATGGCTCTCCGATGAAAAACGCTATTCAGGTAAAAGAGACCTCGAGAATCCTCTCGCCGCAGTTCAGATGGGATTGATCTATGTTAACCCCGAAGGTCCGGGAGGAAATCCAGATCCCGCTCTTGCAGCTCACGACATCAGAGAGACATTTGCCCGCATGGCAATGAACGATGAAGAGACCGTTGCATTGATAGCCGGTGGCCATACCTTCGGAAAAGCCCATGGAAACGGTGATCCTGCTTTAATGGGTCCTGAACCTGAAGCTGCAGATATCGAATTACAGGGTCTCGGCTGGCATAACAGTCGCGGAACCGGAAAAGGTGCCGACACAATGGGTGGTGGACCGGAAGTAACCTGGACAACCACACCTGCAAAATGGAGCAATGATTTCTTCAAGCACCTCTTTGAATATGATTACGAGCTGACCAAAAGTCCTGCCGGTGCACAGCAATGGGTAGCCAAGAATGCCGAAGCTACAATTCCTGATGCACACATCGAAGGTAAAAAACATCTGCCAACCATGTTGACCACAGATCTTTCACTTAGATACGATCCCGAATATGAAAAAATTTCGAGACGATTCTACGAAAATCCTGATCAATTCGCCGATGCTTTTGCCCGTGCATGGTTCAAACTTACACACAGAGATATGGGACCAAGAGCCTGCTATCTCGGTCCTGAAGTTCCTGCTGAGGACTTGATCTGGCAAGACCCGATCCCCGCAGTCGATTATAAATTAGTTGGTGCCGCTGACATTTCCGCCTTAAAAGCCAAAATCCTCAGCTCCGGTCTCACAGTTTCCGAACTCGTTACAACTGCCTGGGCTTCCGCTTCAACTTTCCGCGGTTCCGACTTTAGAGGTGGTGCCAACGGTGCCAGAATCAGACTTGAGCCACAGAAAAACTGGGCTGTGAACAATCCTGTTCAGCTCGCAAAAGTACTTGGTGTTCTTGAAAACATCCAAAATGACTTCAATTCTGCACAGAAAGATGGGAAGAAAATCTCGATCGCAGACTTGATTGTTCTCGCCGGATGTGCGGGTGTTGAAAAAGCTGCCAAGGATGCAGGTCACGATGTTGAAGTGCCGTTCACACCGGGAAGAAATGATGCAACACAAGAACAAACAGATGCTGAGTCATTCTCCGTTCTCGAACCATATGCTGACGGTTTCCGTAACTACTTAAAAGCTCCGATGGCTGTTCCTTCAGAACATCTTTTAATTGACAAAGCACAGCTTCTTACACTCACCGCACCCGAAATGACCGTTCTTGTTGGTGGTCTTAGAGCATTACACGCCAATTATGACAATTCAGCCAATGGTGTATTTACCAATCGCCCCGGTGTACTTTCAAACGACTTCTTTGTGAATTTGCTCGGTATGGACACAGTATGGACCGCAACAGACGATACAAAAGAAAAATTTGATGGTCGCGACAGCAAAACAGGTAAAGTGAAATGGACCGCTACAAGAGTTGATCTTGTTTTCGGCTCAAATTCCGAATTAAGAGCAATTGCAGAAGTGTATGCAAGCTCCGATGGTAACGAAAAATTCGTAAAAGATTTTGTTGCCGCCTGGAATAAAGTGATGAATCTCGACAGGTTCTAAACCGCTCGAACCACCATTCTATTTATCATTATTTGATAAATCTTTAGAGGTTGCCCAATGCGATATTTGGGCGGCCTCTTTTTGTTTAGTCTCATCCAACCCGATTATTTTCACTTTGTAACCTCTGTTTGTATAAAATTGAGAATGGGGGAAAATATTGCCCTTTTACTGTCTCATTTTGATACCATTCAATTCCACTAACCTTACCCCAAATTACAAAAAACCTTCTGTTTTAAGCCAAAATCAAAAGATATTTTCCATGGCACGATAGTTGCAGTTACCCTTCAAATAATTATAGCATTCAAAACCCATTTTTTTAATATTTGGAGCAACTAAAAGATGAACCTTACAACTTTCATCTCAAATCTGAAGAGACATTTTGCCACATCAGCAACTTTCTTCAGCATTTTTACTCTGATTCTTATCCCGGTGATTCTCTCGGGGACTGCCCGTGCACAATCGTCAAACGCTGTGCCGGTACAGTTCTTTTATATCCCCATTCCGGAGGATCAATTGTTTCAGGTTCTCACAACCGTGCAAGCCGGTCAGGGAACACCTGTAAGCAATCCGATGCAAACCTACATCTCCGTCGCTGCTCTCGCAAGCAACACTGTGATATATTACGATCAGTGGGAGAACGGGTTTGAACCCGATATTGCAAATCCCCTAAATCTCTACAGCAACAGCAATCCGGGTGGAACACAAATCTGGGGCGACGGCAATCCGGCAAACGGAGCGCCTCCCGGAATTCCTTCCGATATAATAAACGCCGGAACCGTAATAGTTCTCAGCAATCCTGTCAACTCGAACAACCGTCTCGCAATCGATTTTGATGGTGGTGATAAAATTGCCGCTTCAAAAACCATCGCAGTCACCCGCACGGGTTGGGGAACAGGTCCAAACACCCTGCTCGCAGCCGCAAATGAAACATTCGACACTGACAACTGGGGAACAAATTTTGTATCACCCGTTGGTGAAAACATGCCTGTTTCGTTCGACAACAGAATTTTTGACTACACCGGTTTCTCCATAATGGCAGGTGCCGGTGGCGCATCTGTTCAGATAGATGCTGATGCAAACGGTTCCTTCGAGTTAAACTTCACTCTTACAGAGGGTCAGGCTTATCTCGTTAATGGTGGCGTAAATGTTGGTGCAAAAATCATCTCTTCTAAGCCGGTACAGGTTGATCTTCTAACCGGCGACAGAGGTGAAGAGTATGAAACCAGGTTTTTTGGCATCACACCAACCAACCTGCTCTCAGACAAATATTTTACTCCCGTTTCAACACCTTCTTCAGCACAAGGAACAAACGGAACCAACACAGCAGTGTTTCTTTACAATCAAAATTCAAGTGCAATAACTGTTAACTACACCACCAGAACAGGGTCAGGTGGTAACACCCTTACTACCACTCCGATCACCATTGCTGCCGGCGCATATGCAAAACAGTTAATTCCTGATGGATATGGAGCGAGTTTTGCTTCAACTGGCGGTCAGAAATACCATGCACTTTCAGCTACCGATGTAAACAATACCAGCACTTCAAACGGTGGAAACAGAACCTGGGATTGGGGTTACACCCTCTCCGGTGAAGGTTCACTTACTCCACAGGTACTCGTTGGTCTTGGTATCGGCAGAGACCCCACTTCCAACACTAATCTTAATGAGAACGGCAACCCTGTTTGGGTAACCCCAATCGGAAACGGCAACACACCTGTTGATGTATATGCTGACTTTGATGCAGACCCTGCAACAGGACCGTTAACTGATCCCAACGGAAACAAATACGATGTAAAGTTTTCGTTAAGAGAGCTCGACCGTGCTAAAATTTATGACGCAAACGACAGAAACCAAACAGGTATGCTCGTTTACACCTTAAGCCCTTCAGTAAAACTCTCTGCTGCCTGGGGGCAAGATCCTCTCGTGGCAAGTGCCGGTGCACCCGGACTTGATGTTGGTACAGGTCTTCCTCCCGTTCCCCTCTTTGATGGTGGAAAAAACGGTACACTCTACCAGGATAATGATGGTGACGGTTTCATCAGCCCTGGTGACATTCTTGAGTATAAAATTGTTGTTAATAACATTTCAAGAGCACCCGTTCCTGATATTACTGTAATTGATAATCTTCCTTCGGAGCTAATTTATGTTCCGAATACAACTTATTTTAAAAATCATGCGGGTGTATCATCACAGATTTCTGATGGTGGTGGTTCCACCGCTTTTCCGCTTGATGGGGCCGGATATCTTGTTAATCCTTCATCTGCACTTCCTGTGGGAAAATCGTATGAAGTTACATTCAGAGCCACAATCAAGAGCTTTGAAGATCTCCCTTCCGGCACTGTTAGTGTAATTAACACGGGAACAATCAACGCAATTGGTGAATCGGTTGAGTTCACAACCGTCACTCCACTTTTTGGAAGAATTGGCGATAAAGTCTGGGAAGACCTCGACAGAAACGGTCTTCAGAATTCCGGTGAACCCGGCATAGAAGGCATTGTTGTTAATCTTCTGAATGCAAACGGTGATGTGGTTGCCACAAAAACTACCGATGCAAACGGCAATTTTATCTTTTACGGTGTTTTAGCCGGTGATTATAAAGTTCAGTTTGACAACCCGACAGAATATAAATTTACTACCAAAAATGCTGACGGACAAGGAATTGCAGGTGCTTCCAACTCCGACGCCAACACAACAACAGGAATAACAGACCTCTTCACCCTCGCCGGTGGCCAGATCAATTACAATGTTGATGGTGGTATGGTTCGCGACGGTTCAATAGGTGACAAAGTTTGGGAAGACCTCGATGGCGACGGTATCCAGGATGCGGGTGAACCCGGTCTCGCCGGTGTAACTGTTAAATTGTACAACAGTTCAAATTCACTCATCGGAACAACCACGACAAATTCAAATGGCAATTACTCGTTTAATGATATACCTGCCGGTAACTACTATATCGAATTCACCCTCCCTTCAGGCTATGTTTTCTCGCCTAAGGATCAGGGTGGTAACGATGCAACTGACAGTGATCCAAATCCTTCCAACGGACAGACCGCAACATTCACCCTTAACAACGGAACAAGCGACCTTACCCGCGATGCAGGCATGATTCCTTTTGTTCCCGGCTCCATCGGAGACAAGGTTTGGAAAGATAACGACAAAGATGGCGTCCAGGATCCCGGTGAACCCGGTCTCGCAGGTGTAACAGTAAAACTTTACGACTGCCAGGGTGTGCTGAAGGCTACTACAACCACAGGCTCAAACGGTGAATACACATTCTCATCCGTAAACCCGGGCGACTATTATGTAGAATTTGTTCTTCTCCCGGGATATGTCTTTTCACCAAAGGATGCCGGTTCGAACGATGCTACCGACTCTGATGCCGACCTTAATCTCGGCACCACTTCCTGCTTTACCCTCGCTTCGGGTGGAAACAACACTTCAACCGATGCAGGTATGTATCTTGCCACGGCAGATCTCGAAGTAACAAAATCGATCAATTCTGCAACTATCAACTGCGGTTCAACCCCTGTTTACACAATAACAGTGAAAAACAACGGTCCTGCTGATGCAGCCGGTGTTGTGGTTACCGATCTTCTCCCTGCAGGTCTCGTTTTTGCTTCAGCCAGTGCAACTCAAGGCTCGTACAATTCAACCACAGGCAACTGGACGGTTGGTGCACTCGCCAACGGTGCAAGCGTAACACTGACACTTGGTGTAACAGTTGATTGCAATGCTCTCAACCTCTCCACCAACGATTTTGGTCCCGCTGCCCCCTTTAACCTCTTTGTGTTAAAGAATCTTATTCAGCCTTCTGCCGATACCGAGGGTAAAGTTGCCGTGGGTGGTAACGCAAATCTTTCGAATTACAGCGTTGGCGATAAACTCCCAAACAGTAACGGAACCCAGGACATGCTCGTTGTAGGTGGAAACCTCGTTTACACAAGTGGTCGTGTTTACAACGGAAATGTAGCATACGGTGGTGTTTCCAACCTGCCTGTCAATTCTGTTTCGATTGAAGAAGGAACGCTCAGACACGACAATTCAGTAATCGATTTTGCTGCAGCAACCGTTTATCTCGAAGCATTAAGCACCCGCCTCGCGGGGTATGCTGCAAACGGAACAACTACTTTCCAATGGGGCACTGTAGCTCTTAACAGTAGCAATCCTTATCTTAATGTATTTACGGTTAATTCAAGCGACCTTAATAATGCCCACACGATGGAAATAAATGTACCAAACGGTTCGACAGTTCTTGTCAACATCCTTGGTACTACTGTCAACTGGCATGGTGGTCTCTGGGTTAATGGAACATCCATCAACAGTGTTCTCTACAACTTCCCGGATGCGCAGAACATTACAATTTCAGGCATTGATGTAAAAGGCTCATTACTCGCTCCTTTCGCCGATCTAAACTTTGCTGCCGGTATCATCACCGGACAAACAATAGTTAAATCGATGTCAGGTTCAGGTCAGTTTAACCTTTCACCGTTCCACGGAAACATTCCTTCGAACGCAAGTATAGTAAATGCTGCCACTATTACAGGTTCTGATATCTCTGATCCCGTATCTTCAAACAATACAGCATCAGTTACAGCTAACTACTCACCTACCTCAACAGGTGGTGGAAGTGGTGGCAACGGAAACACTAACTGGCAACAGATTGGTAACTTCCCTTCCGGACAGGTAGTTACTACACTCGAATCTGATGGACAAGGTACCATTTACGCAGGTACAGCAAGTGGTTACATCTACAAATCAACCAATAACAGCACATGGACACACATCAATCCTGATCTTTACTCAGGTGCTGTATGGGCACTTAAGCTTATGCCAAACGGTAACCTCGTAGCTGCAACAGTAACCGGTGTTTATGTCGGTGCAAATCACGGTGCAACATGGACACACAGTTCACTTCAGTTTAAGGATACCAGAACACTTAAAGCCGACAATAATGGCCGCCTTTATGTAGGCACTTGGGGCTTCGGTGTTTTCACTTCAACTGATAACGGTGCAACATGGAGTGCGATAAATAACGGACTTGGTGCCAATCTGATGGTAACCGGTTTAACTATAGCTCCTGATAACAGCGTTTACGCCGGTACCTTCTACGGTGGTGTATTCAAAACTGTTAACCAGGGTTCAAGCTGGTCGGCTGCTTCACCTGCATATCAGTATATCTGGACCATGGCAGCAACAACCGATGGAAAACTCTTTGCCGGTACTTATGGTGACGGTCTCTATAGATCAACTGACAACGGTGTCAACTGGACAAAGACTTCATTCCCCGGATCGTTCGTTTATGAACTCAGAATTGACGACGGAAACAACATCTTCGCTACTTCATACGCTGCCGGTGTTTTCCTCTCAACAGATAATGGTAACACCTGGACAAACCTTGGTCTCGGCGGATTTGGTTTAAGTTCACTCCTCATCGTGCCTAACGGAAGTTCAGCAGATGGAAGTGCAACCTCGACTCTCTACACAGGAACTGTAAACGGTGCAATCTATAAAGCTGCATCAAATGTTACCGGTGTGAAAACTGAAGGAAGCAAGGTTCCGACCGAATTCAACCTCGGGCAGAACTATCCTAATCCGTTCAATCCATCAACCATGATCAATGTGGCAATTCCAAAAGCCGGTAGCTACAAAATGCAGGTGTTCGATGTGACTGGACAGATAGTTGCAACCCTCATGGAAGGTGAATACCAACCCGGTAACTTAAAAGTGGAATTCAACGCATCCACCATTCCTTCAGGAATCTACTTCTACAGACTGACCGGTGACAATGTTAATTTGACAAAGAAGATGATACTGATGAAATAGGAATCAATTATCAGGTATTTCAGATCAATGATCACCTGAAAATTCTGATTCGTTCGTGAGATATAATTGACTAAAGAGGCTGCCCAATGCGATATTTGGGCGGCCTCTTTTTGGTTTAAATGGTTTTGAGAAACAAGGTTTTACCGGGATAAGGTTGCACATTATTTCGCTGTGAGACGAGGTGCAAATTCATATAATTATGAGTGTGCTACTGTTCAGTGAGATGAAAAGTAATTCAAATGCCGTATCATGGGCTTTTTATACTGAATTAGAATTTTTGCAGTTAAAAGTTATTTTTACGATCTTTGGAAACAGATTAACCATCAAAACGAGAGAGAGTAATGAAGACTATATTCACACTAATGTTTGCTGTTGTACTCAACGGGTTGAGTTTTGGTCAGTATTTGAGTTTTAAGGAATTTAAGGGTCTGCTGGATGTTGCAAACTCGGAAACTAAAGTGGAAAAGTATCTTAAAGACCGTGGATTTGAGAAAAGCAGTGACAACAAACTGGATGAGGAGAAAGGGATAAAATACCTTTACTACTCAAAGAAGTCAGGCAAAAAGACCCAATTCGTAACTGTGTTACAGTCTGTAAAAGGTAACAATCATTTAGTCCGTGAATCGTCAAAAGATAAAAAAAGATGGGAGTATTATAAGGATATCGCAAGAGGAAATGGTTTTAAAGAGGTTGAAACAATATCACCCACCAAAAGTGAATCCTCAACCCGCTACAGGAACAAAGAACTTGAACTCACCATCGCCAAATCGCAAGGATTGGATAGAACATTCTACACAATAAACCTCAATAAATTTTGATGTGTAGCTTAAAGAAGGGAACTGCTATTTTTATCTCATTCACGATGCCAATAGAACCCTAATCGCATTTTTACATATAAATTTGGGATTACGATCGCATTTTTACATATAAATTTGGGATTATGATCGCATTTTTACATAAACCGTAACAGCATAATCTCCCAATTTTAAACAGCTCAAAAAGCAAACTGTATCAGCAAGTCGTGAACTGTAAGATCCTGTAAATCTTGTTAAATCCTGTTCATCTTGTTCAAAAATTCCGAGGTACAAGAGTTTTCATCTATTATCTTTATTTATTGTGTAAGTTAAAGAGACAAATAATTGCAAATTATGGAGTTAAGGATGAAACTGCATTTGGTATTTTTTCTCGTGCTGCTTTTTAGTTCAACAATCGTAGCACAGGATTTTATTTTCGAAGATTTATTCGGGAGTAATTTTTCCTGTGAGTACGGTTTCCGGGATAAATTTCTCCCGGAGTGGCAGAAGGTGATTAAAAAGAACAAAATTAAGAGAGAAGTATATCTTATTTATGAAGCAGACAAAAAGTATAACCCAACCTCGGAAGTAAAAGACAGCGTAGTAATAGAATATAATAATGATGGTCTCCCTGAATTAATCACCAAATATTCAAATCCGGATTTTCAAAAAACCATTATTTTGGAACCAAGTTACAGTAACGGGAAACTTACAGGTTTAACCAATGCTGTCAAGATTTTTCGAGATTCTGACGGAAAAATGACGGGTTTCTCAAACCAGGATGGTAACCACTATACCCACTCCTACAAAGGAAGTAATTTAATCGCGGTTAAGGATAAGTATTACACCTATAAAAGAAGTGGGAATAACTTTGTTTGCAAACAAGAATATTTTAACGACGCATACAATCTGAGAGCTAAAATTGAATTAACTTACGACAAGTATGGGCGTAAGATTTCAGAATTTGACTTCGATATTCGCGAAAAGTATAAGTATGGAAGTAACGGTCTAATCTCAAGTGGTGAAAGAATGCGAGGCGACTATGGCACTAGTCACTACTTCACTTACAAAAATGGACTTTTAACCCTCATCAAATTTAAATCTTTTTCTTCATTTGGGAATTTTGGCGGGTTTTTCATCGCCAAAGTTAAATATTACAAATGATGTTCGAGGTGTGGTTTAAATTGGATGTAGAATTGAAGGTGTGAGAGATTAGACTAAACTTTTAAAACGAAAAAACGGCAATCTTTATTGAGCAATTGCCGTTTTGCGTAAAATTGGGCGGTGTCAGTTTTTGATTTACACTAACTAAAGTAGCACTTAAATCTTCCTTCCGATAAAAAAGACATACCCGTAGAATTCTTTGTACTTGTTATACATTTCGACTTCTCGTTTCATCTCTTCAATCAGATTCTCAGCGGTTTGGTTACCCGAATGTTTTTTGAGGAATTCCTCTTGAATAACTCTTTGAGGTTCGTAAAAATTTTCGAGCCAACAGTTTTCAGGAAGAACAAATGACGCAACCGGGATGAATCCGGCTTTTTGCAACTGATCCATTTTGTTTGAAATTGTGTCAATTTCCGGATAAGCATCATTCCAGAATTTATCAATTTCTTCGGGTCTTGTTTCTGTAAACCAGCAAGCTTCGGTGATGGCGATGTAGCCACCCTTTTTCAGGAACCGGTTCCATTCATTTATTCCTTTTTCGAATCCGATGTTGTAAATGGCTCCTTCCGACCAGATTAGGTCGAACTCTTCATTGGTAAACGCAAGTTCCATCATATTCCCGACCATTCCTTTTACTCTCTCCTGCAGATTATGTTTTTTGGCATTGGAGTTGAAAAGATCGATAAAAGTTGGGAACATATCCAAACCGGTGATTTTGCCGGGTACATTTT
>CAYSJM010000061.1:0-20419 GCA_964431385.1 uncultured Ignavibacteriaceae bacterium
CGTTCTAACCAACTGAACTACAATCCCAAAAATATCAAAGTTCGAAGGAGCGACCTTCCCGAGTAATCGGGACATTCTAACCAACTGAACTACAATCCCATTTCCTAAATCAGAATGATTTGGACTCCAAATATACAACGGGGAGCAATATTTTGCAAGTGTCTTTGCAAAAATTCTGAAAATATTTTCATTTTTTTTTTGTTTTATGTGCCAAAATAAAGGTATTACTCCTCCGGAACCCCAAATATTTCTTCCATCAGACCAATAAGATCCTTCAGATGAAACGGTTTTGAAAGGTAGTGTGTAAAGCCTCGTTCTCTGAATTCTTCTTCATCTGCGTGGGAGGTATAGGCTGTTATGGCTACAATTGGTTTGTCTTTGTAGTGGTCGTTCACTTTTACCCGCTCCATAAATTGTGCCCCGTCGATGCCATGACCAAGATTTATATCTATTAGCAGACCATCATAATCATCTGTTGTGAGTTTTTGAAATGCGGCTGCTGCATCGGTTACCATATCGAGTTTGAACCGACCGCCAAGGACACGAAAAACCAGATTTTGGCAATAAATGTCATCTTCAACATAAAGAAGTTTTTGTGCTTTTTTTCCGTTGTCCATTTTCTACTCTCAGGTTGCTTGAAATTTGGTGAAGAAAGGAGCAATTCTAACAGATTCGGAATTGGTCAAGATTATGCCACTATTTCAAAATTCTATCTTGATTGATTCCACTCTGTAAAAATAACTATAATCTGAATCATTTGAAGTGTTTTAAATCAATTTTTCTGATTTTGAAACCATTATGAATTTAATCAGATTTGCGGTTGTTACGCTAATGAGAAAAACAGGAATTAGATGAAAATTCTTCTAACCGGAGCTACCGGTTATATTGGAAAAAGACTTCTGCCGCTTCTTCTTGAAGAGGGGCACAGCGTGGTTTGTTGTGTTCGCGACAAAAAACGGATCCCCGTGGAGGGGAGTTACTCTAACGACAGAGTTTCGTTTTATGAGATTGATTTCTTGAAAGAAATTCCACCTGCGGAACTAATTTCTGACATCGATGCGGCATATTATCTGATCCATTCAATGACATCCGATATCGAAAATTTTGAACGGATGGAAGAAATCTCTACAAATAATTTTATATCGCTGGTTTCTCATACTCGTGCAAAGAGGATAATTTATTTGGGGGGAATAACCAACTCATCCGAGCTTTCGAAGCATCTTGCATCCAGAAAAAAGGTTGAGGAGATTTTGGATGGAGCTTCAATTCCATTAACCACAATTCGTGCCGGGATAATAGTTGGTTCGGGAAGTGCGTCTTTTGAAATAATTCGTGACCTGGTCGAAAAACTTCCGGTGATGATTACACCAAAATGGTTAAAAACAAAAAATCAACCAATTGCAATCAGAAACATCCTGGAATGTCTGACCGGAGTGCTTACTCATCCTGAAACTACAGGTAAATCGTACGATGTTGGTGGACCCGATGTGCTCACTTACAAAGAAATGCTGCTCAAATTTGCGGAGGTAAGGGGATTGAGACGATATATCGGAACAGTGCCCGTAATGACTCCCCGAATTTCTTCCTATTGGCTCTACTTCGTTACCTCCACTTCTTACAAACTGGCAGTTAATCTCGTAAACAGCATGAAAATTGAAGTGGTTGCCAAAGACAACAGTCTGATGACACTTCTGGGGATTAAACCAATTTCATATAAAGAAGCGGTTGAGCTCGCATTTCAGAAAATAGAACAAAATAATGTTCTATCGAGTTGGAAAGATTCACTCGTTTCAAGTTCCGGGGACAGCTCTCTCTTCGATCACATAAATGTGCCGGAAAATGGCGTTTTTAAGGATGTAAGGGAGTTTGAGATAGAGGGGGAAAGTGACAGAGTATTAAAAAAAATATGGTCGATTGGGGGAGAAAACGGTTGGTATTATGCGGATTTTCTATGGCAGATCAGAGGGTTTCTCGATAAACTTGTTGGAGGCGTTGGTCTGCGGCGGGGCAGAACAAATCCAACAGTTATAAACACGGGGGATACGCTCGACTTTTGGAGGGTGCTCGCTGCGGATCATTCAAAAAAGAGGCTTTTGTTATACGCCGAGATGAAATTACCGGGGGAAGCGTGGCTCGAATTTCGTATAATCAGAAAAAATGATAAAGAAATACTTCTACAAACTGCAACTTACAGACCACGGGGAATCTTCGGCAGACTTTACTGGTATTCAGTTCTTCCATTCCACTATTTTGTTTTTGAGGGTATGGCAAAAAATATTGTGGGTAGTGAAGGTTGATTTGCTTATCCCACAAAAAATTTTTACGATTTCTCCACAAAAATTGAATCTATAAGCTCGCCAAGGTCTTTAAGAAAAAACGGTTTTGAGAGGTAGTGGGTGAATCCTTTTCCCAGAAATTCAGTCCTGTCAGAATAAGCTGCATAAGCAGTAATCGCAACAAACGGTTTGTCTTTATTCTCCTCCATTGCCTTAATTTTTTGCATTAGTTGCACCCCATCCAATCCGTGGCGTAAATTAATATCGATTAGGAAACCATCATAGACATTAGTAGTAAATCTTTCAAGAGCCTCGTTGGCATCGACAACAAAATCGAGGTAATACCGGTTAGAGAGGACTCGCGAGACAATATTTTGGCAAAAATTGTCGTCTTCCACATAGAGCAATTTTTTTTGAGTGTGGTTTGCATTTGATTCCACTTGCTTCTCCTCAATAAAATTATTTTCTGGTTGGTTCGTACTCAATTCCTCTTTTACAGGAAGTGAAATACTAAATATTGTCCCGTTACCTTCCTCACTTTGTAGTGAAATTGTGCCGCTTGTTTTCCACCATCTGTTTTTGCACAGGCTCTGTAACGGTTTCTGAAAGAAGTTGAGCATAACCCCAAATCCCGACAAAAGGGGTTCGCAGCTCGTGACTCATATTAGCGAAGAAATACGACTTTACTTTATTCATTTCTTCCGCTTTATCTTTTGCCTGGGTCAGTTCACTGAGTGTTTTTTCCTGTTCTGTAACATCTCTTGCAACCAAAAGTAAACTTTTAAACTTCCCGTTTTCGAGAATCGGGGAAGATCTAACCTCCACAGGTACACGGTCACCATTTTTTTTCGCAACAAAGGTTCTGTAGGTTAAAACACTGTTATCACCTGAAAATCGTATGTTTTTTCTCTTTTCAATTTCAGGGAGGAGTTCCGCGGGCACCAGTTGAGAGACGGGTTTGCCGATCAATTCCTCTTCAGAATAACCTGAGAGTTGAACCCCTGCATTATTTACATAGGTGACTTTTTGGTAAAGATCGTGCAACACAACAAGGTCGGGTATGGTCTCTGTGAGGAGCCGGTTTTTTTCTTCCGAGCGTCTGAGTGTGTTTTCGGTTTCTTTAATCTTCGAAATATCCTGAATATTGGCTAATACAAAATCCGTTTCTCCCAAAGTGATTATTTTGGCTGAAAGCAGTGCTGGGAATCCCACCCCTGATTTTTTATAAATATTAATCTCGCAATCGTTGCAGTAACCAAATTCTTTAATCTGAGCAAGGAGTCTGGTTCTTTCCTCACTATCCTTCCAAAATCCCAGGCTGATTGTTTAAGTGCCGATCGCCTCTTCACGAGAGAACCCTGAAAGAGTATTAAAAGCCGAATTACAATCGTTTATTGTATCTGTCTCTCTATCTATGAGCAAAACAGCCACGGGTGATGATTCAAAAAGAAGTTGCAGATGGTTGTTTGAGACTCGAATGTCGTAGTTAAGTCGATTACTGATCAGGAGTACAAACCCAAAAGTCCAGATCAAGCCGATTATAATTGAATCGATTATCGGGATTAAATTTATGGGGTCTGAAAGTAAAAAATCGATAGTTTTTGGGGTATTAAACATCAACCATGAGCGATCCAACAATACAACAGAATGAATGATAAAGCTATAAGCCAGAACATGGAGAATCAATTTTACGGAGTTCAATTTAGTTTTGAACATTTCAAACGAAATCAAGAGAGAAATGCTTACAACAGATAAATTGATTACAATTCCGCGGGCGTTTAGATCGTTTACAATGAAGAGAAAATAGAGGAACGGGATGATAAACAGTGCATATAAGCCCAATGAGAGTTTTGTGTTTACCTTTTTACCAAGGAAGGCTACAACACCGTTGTAGATGAAGATACATCCACCAATGATGGCAGAATTTTGGATTATCACAACAATTTCGAAGATTCCCGGGATGTGTCTAAGCAGGATAAATCCAAAGCCAACCACTTCTGCTACACTCCACAAAACCCACCAGCCAATGCCCGCATAATTTTTAATAATTCGGTACTGGAGGTAAAACACAAAAAACTGGATTATGTTTATTACCCCTGTTACGAGGACAAGGGTTTGCATATCTAAGATCATAAGATATTTCCCGAAGTGAAAAATCATTCAGAAAATGCTTAATTACCTCCTGCGGGAATGGCAAATTTACACAACTAAATTAATAAAAATTTTTGAATTAAGGTAAAATAAGAAGGTTGAAACGAGATTTTGTTGTGTAGTGGAGGGGGGATTTAAAAAAAAGGACCCCCGCTCGTAAGCGAGGGTCACAGGGAGTAATGTATCACTAATCAGCAGCAGGGAATACTGAAGAGTGACATAGCAAAATTAGTAAATTTACGAATTCCATGCAAGGATATTTTTTAATATTTTCACTTCATGAGCAGAAATTTCTTAGTTGAAGTGAAATTTCCTGAAGTTAAACGGTAAAAATAAACTCCGCTTGAGAAATTTGTACAGTCGAGAACCATTTTATGAATTCCGGCTTCCCTTTCTCCGTTCACCAGAGTAGCCACTTCATTACCGAGAGCATCGAATATTTTTAGCATTACCGGCGAAAATTGTGAGGTGCCGGTTTTGGGAACTGCAAAAGTTATCGTGGTTGAAGGGTTAAACGGATTAGGGAAATTCTGGTAGAGTGCAAATTCTTCAGGTAGCCCCATTTCCACTTTAACCACATTGCTATAAGAGACAATTCCGTTAAAATCGGTTTGTTTTATGCGATATTCATAATTGCCCGGTTTAACATTTTTGTCTCTGAACGAATAATGTGTAGGTTCGGAAGTGGTGCCTTTTCCCTCGATAAACGAGACGGAGTTCCATGCAGCTTTAGTGTTATCTTTTCTTTCGATGGTGAAGCCCATATTATTGGTCTCGGTTGCAGTCTTCCAGTCGAGCACAACCTCGTCACGAATGACTTGAGCCTCAAACGAAGAAAGTTCAACGGGTATAACAGAGAGTGTCATCGAAACAGGCACGGTTATCACCGGGTGCAGTCCACAATTACTTCTCACCACCATATCCATTGAATAGTTACCGTAGTTAAAATCTTCGGTTCTGATCTTAATTATTATACCTGTTCTGTTTCCCTGATTGAGGGTTCCGGCCATGTTTCCTGAAGTAATTATCCATTCGGGTTCTGCGGCAAGTTTTACAGCAAGGTTGTTCTTGATGTAGTTGGCATTATAAGCCATCTGCAAACCGTCGTTCCCGGCGGCATTTTCAATTCCAGTGGTTGCACCATTCAGGGTACCGCTCATGTTATTAAAATAATACATGATTTTTCCACCGGAATATAACACCACCTGCCAGGTGTAGCTTGCTGTTCCGCTATACCGTTGGTAGTTTGTCCACTGGATAATAAGTTTGTTACCTTCCTGTTTGTAGTGAACTGTTCCGGGTGCTTTTGCATCAAGATCGTCCCAGAAAGGAGAAATTAACTCATTAGGTTCAGCACTGTTTGGAAGTGAAGTGTTGGTATAAATATTAGTCGTTATTGGTGAAAATGTCAACAGACCATTTGTGGAGATGTAAATCTGGGTTTTAGTCTGACCGTAGTATTTGAAGTTAAATCCAAGATTAATCGGTCCGGCATAACCTTCATCCGTTGCGGAGAGGGTACCTGTCGGTGTCCATGAAGTAACCTGTGTACCGGTTGCGGAAATATCGTTCCATTCATAAACAGGACCTTGCGGATCATCGCTGTCAGCCCATTTGTATCCAAACAGATCGGGACCTCCGGAACCTTTAAACGATTGCCCGGGGCGATAAATCGGGGCATCCTTGTTCTCGTTCAAATCACCTTTTTGACTCTCATTAACGAAAGAGAAAGAGACTGCTTTTGAAGGATAACTGCTGTTTGCAAACTCTACCGTATAGTCGAGTGTTGATGGATTTACAGCACCATTTGATATGTAAACAGTATCGATTACCTCTGTTTGG
The DNA here is from genome assembly GCA_964431385.1 of uncultured Ignavibacteriaceae bacterium. GTDB lineage: Bacteria > Bacteroidota > Ignavibacteria > Ignavibacteriales > Ignavibacteriaceae > UTCHB3. Next base: position 6,270 of record CAYSJM010000061.1, read on the forward strand.
TGTGTTAGCAGATGATTGATGTTACCCGGATTCACCTGAGCCAAAGGTGGAGCAAGTGTTGTGCCCGATGCTGCATTTGAGATAGCCGATTTATTTGACCACATATCCATTGCTTTTATAGCAAAGTGATATGTTGTGTTGGCTGTAAGTCCTGAAACCGTACAGGTTTTTGGAGTTCCGAGAGTATCTGTATGTCCTGAAAAGATAATGCTCGCAGCGTTGTTAAAATCGTTATCGTTCACAATCGGGGTGAGTGAATAACGGATATCATAACTTTGTACTCCGCCAAAAGTTGAGTCATAGGGCGCAGTCCAATTCAGCTTTAATGAATTTGAACAAGGTTCGCCTGCAGCCAGATTTGTAACGGGATTGGGAGCTGTCTGATCAGGAGGTATATTCCTTTTGGTCTCAAGGGAAGGATCCCCCATAAGATTGTACATTTCGAGATATCTTAGCATGGTGGTTCCGGGTCCGATATTTCCGAAGTGTAGCGTAGTCAGATATTTACCCATGTCCATCATTGGTGTAACCTTTGTGAGGTTATCCTCGAACATCGATTTAATCAGTTTTCTTTCGAGAATATCATCCTCGTCCCAGTAAGAGTTCACGGAAGAGCCATAAAATGAAGCCCCGCCTTTTGGGATTCTTATCCAGGTTTCTCCAAAACACTCTGAAAGATGGTAAGAGCCGGTAACGCATGCAAAAGAATAAACAAAGGGAAAGATTGAATTTGTCAGGTTTCTTACATCAGACTGACCGAGGACGGGACCATCAGCCCAGGATGATTCAGATCCATGTCCGGAGTAAATCGCAAAAACTTTATTGCTGTTCAATGCAGCGATAAGTTGGCTTGTAGTAGCCCCACTATTGCTGTATAGCTTTTGGTTGTTATATCCGTTTGGTTCGAAGTAGGTGCTAATCACGAAGTTGTGAGTTGCCTCGGTGATTGAATAATTGTCCTGCGAAGCCATAAAGACATTATTTTTGGCAAAGGTGGCAATATTATTTTCCATGTAGATGGTTTTGTTAATAATATTGGTTAATTCTGTAGCCGAGGTGATTGAGAATCTGCCGATAAAGGCATCTGCGTAATAATCGGTACCTTGAAGCAGTGCATAATTCAGATCGGTTTTGGGATTTCCTTCACCCGCACCGGTCCACGCCGGTATTTTTTCAACATCACCCACAAGCAGAATAAATTCCGGTTTTGTACCGGGGTCGTTATATCTTTGTTGGATGAAAGCCTTTATAGAGGTAGTCGTAGTACCTGTTGCGGTGGTTGTAAACAAATTGACATTAAATCCGTTAGCGGTTTTATGAGCGATGAAGGGTGCCAATCCTGCTTCATATTCGGGTGCAGTAATAATCAGATAATTTTTTATTTGTTCAAGTACCCCTCTTTCATAATTGGCGAAAAAGTTTTCAAAGAAAGATGAATAAACATCAGAATATCCTGAAACTCTCCCAACCGGTTGATTCAGTTCTATTGAGAAGGAGGCATTGGTAATAACATCTAATTTTTTCTCATCGGGGATGTACTTAAAAGGGTAAATTGTAATAGTTACACCTTTTACCCCGGCGATAAAAAACGGCTCTGAAATTTCGATCACCGGCTGGCGGGGATTACCATTCGATGAATAAAAAGCATTATCGTAGTTGAACGGACGATCTTTAAGTGGTAAATCTCTCCTCCAGGGAGCCTGGAATGGATAGATATGTTCTGTTACAATCAGGTTCTCAATTTTTTTATTGAGAGTAAATATCATTGGGAGATTGTCATTATCTCCGATAACAATGTTAAAACTGATTTTTGGAAGTTCCGGTTTCCCGGGGACAGATGTGACACCATAACCGGGTAACTCAATTTTAGTAAAATTTTTATCGGTTGTAGTGAAAGGTTTAAGACTATACTCAGGAAGGGTGAAATTGATTTTATAACCGTTCCCTGTTTTCACTAACTGAATACCATCGGGCACAGCAGCGTGAAGAATTCCAAAGATAGTAAGGAATATAAAAAGGGTAAAGAATTTTTTCATGAAGAAATCCAATAAGAATGGGACGCATGATTTCCGGTTTTAATCGTAACCGGTATAAAAATGGTCTAATGGCAGAAGTCACTGTATGACCGGGGCACTGAAACATGGGCAAGCCGTTTCAGGAAGAGGAAACCAACTTATAAATTATTTCGATTTCTCTATTTAAATTAGGAAATCTTTGTGTAATTTGAAATATCAAATTTCTATCATTCCCGAAATTGTATGTTAAAAAACTTTTATTTTCTCCTCATTTTTATCGTTTTTGTCTCCGGTGCGGCGTATCATTTCGCTCCGCAAACCACTGCACAAAACGGGCAGAAGAAAATTGAGAGCAAAAATGATACGGCAAAGCACGCTTCTGAAGCTGCACTTCTGAAGGAAATTGACGATCTGTTGAGCAAAAAAGAGTATCATAAGGCGGGAAATCTTCTCGATACACTCAGAGAAAAATACTTCAGAACCTTTGAGTATCGCAAAACTGTAATCACAGGAATGAGAATCCTCTCTTTGAAGGATAAAATAAACGACAAGGCTCTTATCGCATCATCCTACAATACTACAGGACTCGCTTTTTGGCGTCTTGGTGAGCTTGATTCCGCCCTTATATTCCTGAATGAAGGGCTTAAAATAAGGCTTACCTTGACTGATTCTGCCAGTTTAGGGAAATCTTACAACAACATCGGACTTGTCTATTGGCGTAAAGGGGAGACAGAAAAATCGTACAGAAACTACCTTAAAGCTCTTGAGATCAGAGAAAAATGTGGTGACCTTCAAGGATATGTCTTAAGTCTCAACAATATCGCCCTCATCTACCAACGGTTGAAGTATTATGATCTGGCAGCAGAAAATATAAACAGAGCTCTGAAAATTGCCGATTCAATACATTTTGAACAGGGGCTGACATACTCCCTTCGCAGATTGGGAAGTCTCTCTATTGCTCAAAAAGATTATGCAAAGGCGAAAAAATATGCGGAACAAGTTGTAGCTATTTTTAAAAAGAACAGTGATAAAGCGGGGTTGGCTCAGATTTATAATGATCTCGGAATTATAGCTGAAAATTCAAAAGATAGCGAAAAAGCAGCCGATTTTTTCAATCAAAGTATTAATCTCGCCAGGAATATTCAAGATAAATTTATCGAATCGTTTGCACTTCTGAATCTCGGCAGATTATACCAGGAATCAGGGAAAACAAAAGAAGCATTAGAGACACTTCAAAAAGCAAGAAATCTCGCTCATGGTGGTGCTTATTCCGTTGTACTGCGGGATGTAAATTTGCAACTCTCTAAAGTATATGAGAAGTTGGGAAATATGAAGGAAGCCCTCGCTTACCTGAATGAACATGTATCGATTAAAGATTCTATTTTTGGTGAAACGCTCTTAAGTAGCGTAGGTGAAATGCGAATAAGGTACGAGATTGAGAAGTCAACTGAAATACAAACTTATCTCAAGCAGCAGGTGGAAGCCCAAAACAGAGTAAACTTTTTCCTTTTACTCCTCGTCATCTTGACACTCGCAGGCACAGGGGCAGTTGCCTACCTTTTAGTAAAACAGAAAAAACTGGGAGAACTTCTTGCGGTAAAAAATGATGAAATGGCACTGATAAACAACAAACTGCAGGAAAGTAACGATGAACTTATTCTCGCAAATGAGACAAAAACAAAGCTCTTCTCGATAATCGCACACGACCTTAAAACACCTTTTGTAAGTATCCTGGGTTTTACCGAGCTTTTAAAAGATGAAATATTAGAAAAAAACTACAAAGACGCACTCGATTTTAGTGAAAAAGTGCATACAGCATCAACCAAACTCGTTGAGCTGGTGAACAATCTTGCCGGGTGGGCACTGCTACAAAAAGAGATGATAAAAGCTAAACCCGTCAAACTTGATCTTGAGGAGGTAAGCACTAAAGTAGTTAAGGAAGCCGGATTAAACCTGGCGTTAAAAGGGATTGAGATAGAAAGTTCGTTTGAACAACCGACCTTAGTTTATGCCGACCGTGAAATGATAGCTACAGTTGTTCGGAACCTGCTCACCAATGCAGTCAAGTTTTCTTTCAAAGGGGGTAAAATCGCTTTTAACGGGAAAGTCTCGGGTAAAAAATACAAACTCGGAATTAAAGACGAGGGAGTTGGTATGTCAGAAGATATGATCAGAAATATTCTGTATGGGGTGGGAATGATTTCCACCAGAGGAACTGAAGATGAAAAAGGAACCGGACTTGGGCTATCAGTCAGTCGTGACTTTATGAAGCAAAATCATGGCAGTCTGAAAATCATAAGTGAACAGGGCGTCGGGAGTGAGTTTATAATAGAGTTACCCCTGGCTGACAAATAAAACGCTTTTCGAGAAACACAACCTTTCTAAAACTTAAAAGAGGCTGCCCGTCAATCGGACAGCCTCTTTTTTTATTATTTTAAGTGGGGGGAGCGTTGAATTACTTCCCTTTTTTCTGAACTCTGTCGAAAATTGTTTCCATCTCAGAGACGAGAAGGTCAAATCTCTTAAAGGCAGCTTTGTAAGGATCGGAAGAGGTCATATCAACACCTGCTTTTTGCAGAAGTTTAATGGAATAATCACTATTTCCTGACCTTAACATTCCCAGATATTTATCAACTGCTCCGTCTTTTCCGGTCAGAATATTCTGTGAGAGAGCCATTGAAGAGATAATTCCTGTACTGTACTGGAAGACATAAAAATTATAGAAGAAGTGAGGTATTTTGCTCCATTCCACTTCGATATAATCATCCACAAGGGTTACGCCTTTGTCATGTCCGTAATAAGTTCTCGTGAGATCAAGATATTTTTGATTCAACCAGTCGGCAGTAAGTGTTTTTCCCTCTTCAACTCTCTGATGCATTGCCAATTCAAATTCAGCGAACAAAGCCTGTCGGTAAATGGTTTGTCTTGCTCTTTCGAGGAATTGGTCGATGATGAAAAGTTTAAGATTGTCATCAGTTTCGTTCTTCAGGAGATAATCCATCAAGAGGTTTTCGTTAAATGTTGAAGCAATCTCAGCGAGGAAAGTTGTGTAGTTCGAATTTGAATAAGGCTGATTTTTGTTTGTCAGATATGAATGCATAGCATGTCCCAACTCATGAGCAAGAGTGGAAAGGTTGCTATATTCACCATCATAGTTCATTTTAATGTAAGGGTGGATGTCGTAAATGGCGTCAGAGTAGGCACCACTTTCTTTGTCCTTATTTGGATATACATCGATCCAACCGTTATTAAATGCCTGTGTGAGACCGTCTTTGTATTCAGCACCCAAAGTTGAAAGGGAGTTCAGGACAATCTTTTTAGCTTCATCATAAGTGTAGAGTTTATCGACACTTTTAACGGATGATGCCCAGAGGTCTTCATATTTTAAGGTTTTAAGACCGAGCATTTTCTGTTTAAGTTGAAGATATTTATGAAGTGAAGGCAAATTTGCATTTACTTCTTTAATAAGCTGATAGTAAACGGTGGTGTCGATATTGTCCTGGAAAAGACGGGCTTGCAAACATGAGTTGAATTTTCTTGCTCTTGCATTAAAAAGATCAATTTTCATTCCACCGTCGAACAGCGTAGCGAGTGTGTTTTCATATTTTTTATGATTTTTCCAATAGCTCCTGAATGCGAGTGATCTATCTTCAGGATTTTTCGAAGTGCGGTATTTATAATAGTTGGCGTAATTTAGCTCAACTTTTTTGCCATCCGAAAAAGTTACTTCGGGAGCAGGGATATCCACATCATTCAGAATTGTAGCTGCCTCCGAAATATTTGATGAATAGATGCCTGTGAGCGAGAGTAATTGTTCCTCAGCGAGTGGGAGCATGTGTTTCTTCGATCTAAGCAATTCTTCAACACCAAATTTATAAGGTGCTAATTTGGCTTCCTGCTTAAAATAGCCGAGAAGTTTCTGTTCATCCATTTTTAACAGATCATCATTCATAAAATTCAGTTGCATCGAAGCATCAACATAAATCGATTGAATCTCACCTTTCATTTGGTTGAATGTGCTATTCGACATCTCCATATCATATTGTCTGCGTGCATAACTGTAGAGATGATAAAGTTTTAGGCGAAGTTTATCAGCTATTTGATACATTTTAAGCATGTTTTGAGCTGAAGCTGTCCAGGTTGCCGAGCCTGTTTTTATTTCAGCAAGAAGCTTATTTACTTCAGCTTTATCAGCATTCCAAAGGTCGTAATTGGCGTAGATATCAGATACTTTCCATTTAAATTCATTAGGTACCTGATCCCGGGGCGTTGTCGAGTAATCGGGAATTGTGACTTCCTGAGCAGAAGCAACAAAAGAGAGAGAACCGACAAGAAGAGTTGAAATTAAAAAATTTCTTAATTTCATATATTTTTCTCCGCGTGTAAAGTTGTTAAAGTTGTGGTTTTTATAACAAAATTTATAAACCGACATGAAAAATAGTATTTAAATCACTATTATTAATATTTTCCCGACAGAAAATTGACTGATTCAGATGCGGTTTATAAACATTGTGATTGTGATTGTGATGTATATAGATATAAATCACAATCACAATCTTTATTTATATATGTGAATAGATATGCGTGACCCTATTTATAGGGTCACGACTCTATTACAACGAATGTTTAGACAAAACAGATTCTAATTATTTCATACAGGTTTCAACAAGCACTATCTTAAAGATGAAAGATTATTGAGGTGAAAATAAATAAACTTGCATCAAATAGTCAAAATGAATTATCTTGAGTGCATGAATTTGAAAAATACACAAAAAAGCGTATCAACAGTTGTAAAAGCCGTCCGGGCAAATTGGTGGTGGTGGCACCTCCCCCAATGAGTACCCGGTGATATGCCTTTTTTGATCCCTTTATAGAGGGATAAACAATTAAAAAGCCCTTCTTTCACCGAGAAGGGTTTTTTTTATGTCTGAACCATCAACAAATGAGTGAAAAATGAATTTTGAACAATTTTTGAATCTTACAACAAACTACAACTACATCCCTGTTTATGAGAAAATCACTGCAGATCTATATACACCGGTGATAGCTTATTTAAAGTTGAGGAAGGGGGGAAAGCAAAGTTTTCTCCTTGAGACCGTGGAGGGAAAAGAAAGTCTTGGCAGGTATTCCTTCATAGGGATTGATCCATTAAGGACAATTTCGAATAATGGATTGAAGCTAACTGTAAGATCCGCAGAATCAGAAGAAACAAAAGAACTTAATATCTTCGATTATCTGAAAGAAGAATTGCACACCAGAAAACACCCGGCACTCGAAGAACTTCCGTCATTCACTGGGGGAACTGTTGGGTATCTTGCTTATGAAAATATTGCCTTGATTGAAAATAAGTTGAAATTTGAGACAAATCAGGATGATATTTGCGACTCAATTCTCGGAGTGTATGACACCGTCATTGCTTTCGACCATTACAAGCATCAACTTATAATAATTACAAATGTTGAGATTAACAAAGAGGATGACCCTGAATATTTATTCTCCGGTGCAAAAAAGAAGATTAAAGAGATTAGAACCATTCTTGCACTCCCGCTCGAATTTCAATCAGATTTTTCATTCGACAGGACGGTTCAAGAAAGTTTAAGTGACGAGGTTTTTTGCAGACTCGTTGAAGAGAGCAAAAAGAACATAATTAACGGCGATGTTTTTCAAATTGTGCTTTCAAAAAGATTTACGGCAGAGTTTAAGGGTGATCTATTTAATGTTTACAGGGCTTTGCGGATTATAAATCCCTCTCCCTACATGTACTTCCTTGAATTTGAGAACGGGCTGACAATAATCGGCACTTCACCCGAAAATCTTGTGAAAGTTAAAGATGGTTATGTGGAAGTGATGCCAATTGCCGGCACTCGGAAACGGGGGGCAACACCCGAGGCGGACAAACAACTTGAAGAAGATCTGATGAATGATCCAAAAGAAATTGCTGAACATGTTATGCTGGTTGATTTGGGTAGAAACGATGTAGGGCGGGTTGCTGAATTCGGCAGTGTTGAGGTTACAGAAAAAATGAAAATTCACCGCTTTTCTCATGTAATGCATATAGTTTCCAAGGTTAGGGGAAAACTAAAAAGTGACAAAGATTGTATCGATGCTCTTAAATCTTGTTTTCCCGCCGGTACTGTGACAGGGGCACCCAAAATCAGAGCTATGGAATTGATCTCTGAATATGAAAAATTGAAACGAAATGTTTATGCAGGAGCTGTCGGCTATATCGATTTTTCAGGGAATCTTGATGTCTGCATCGCAATCCGTACTCTCTTTGCAAAAGACAACAAAATACATTGGCAGGCAGGTGCAGGAATTGTAGCCGACAGTCAGCCCAGACTTGAAGCCAAAGAGATAAAAAACAAATCAGCCGTTTTACGCAATGCTTTAGAACACGCAGAGGTGATAGATGAAGATATTAGTTATTGATAATTACGACTCATTCACTTACAATCTTGTTCAATTGATAGGAAAGTTTGAGCAGGATATAATAGTGAAAAGGAATGATGAGATAACGATTGAGGAGATCGGTGAAATCAATCCCGATAGAATTTTAATTTCTCCGGGTCCCGGGCAGCCTGAAAATTCAGGAGTCTCTCTCCGGGTAATATCGGAACTTGGTACCAATACCCCCGTTTTGGGAGTCTGTCTCGGGCATCAGGCAATCGGGATGCAATTTGGTGCCAGGGTTGTACATGCCCCAAAACTTATGCACGGCAAAACATCAACCATTACACACGATAATAAAGGGATATTTAGAGGATTGGAGCAAAACTTTACTGCGACGAGGTATCACTCCCTAATAATTGAGGAAAAATCGATTCCTGAAAGTTTAGTTGTTACAGCTTCTTCAGAGGATGGAATTGTAATGGGGGTGAGGCACAGAGAAAACCCAATCGAGGGGATCCAATTTCATCCTGAGTCAATACTCACTTTAGCGGGTGAAATGATAATAAAAAACTGGTTGGAGAGAAGATGAAAACATATATAGAAAAAATGTTGGAGAGAAGACACCTCTCTTTTGATGAGGCGTTTTTTGTGATGGATTCAATAATGTCCGGAGAAGTAAATAATTCACAGTTGGCTGCACTTCTGATTGCTTTAAAGGGGAAAGGGGAATCAGCTTCGGAAATTGCCGGATTTGCAAAAGCGATGAGGGGCAAAAGCCTTAAAGTGGCAACTAAAAGATCAGACCTTATTGATGTTTGCGGCACGGGTGGTGATGATTCCGGAACATTTAACATTTCGACTGCAGCAGCATTTGTGGTAGCAGGTGCAGGAGTTGGGGTGGCGAAGCACGGTAACAAGTCGATTTCGAGCAGATCAGGGAGTGCCGATGTTCTTACAGAGTTGGGAATTAAAATCGATCTTACTCCTGAACAAACAACACAGGCAATAGATGAAATTGGTATCGGTTTTTTATTTGCTCCCCATTATCATCCTGCTATGAAATATGCTGCCCTGGTGAGAAAGGAACTTGGTATGAAAACAGCATTTAACTTGCTGGGTCCACTTACCAATCCAGCCGGTACAAAAAAACAGTTAATCGGAGTTTACAATAACAAATCGGCAGCTTTAATGGCTGAGGCAGCGAGTTATCTTGATATGGAACGGGTTTGTTTTATTTGCACAGGCGATATTCGCGATGAGGTAACCCTTGATGCACCAACCCAGGTATTTGATTATTCAAATGAAAGAGGGGTGGTCAATTATGAATTAACCGCTGAGAGTTTTGGTTATCCGGAAGTAAAGATTGAAGACTTGCTCGGAGATTCACCCGAATACAACGCAAAACTGATATTAGAGTTATTAAAAAACCCTGTTCGGGACGGGAAGTTTTTTGTGGTTGTGGCAAATTCTGCATTAGCTCTCTATTCCGCAGGAGTATCTTCCGATTTAAGTACATGTGTTGAAATTGCAGAAGATTCAATTTTATCACAAAAAGCATACCGGAAGATGGAACAGTTAAAACATTTTAGTGAGGCACTTTAATGAACATTCTCGAAAAAATAATTGCCGCAAAAAGAGAGGAAGTAACACTTCTAAAAAAGGGAATGAGTGTAAAAGAGTATGATGAACTCGATCTCTTTTACAAACCGGCGATAAGTCTTGTTGAAACAATCCGAAGCTCAAAAGATATTTCGATTATCGCGGAAATAAAAAAGGCGAGCCCTTCAAAAGGAGTGATTATCGAGGATTTTGACCATCTGAAGATTGCAAAAGTCTATTTAGAGAGTGAAGCCGATGCAATTTCAATTCTTACCGATAACAAGTTTTTTCAGGGCGATATAAATTATCTTTCTGACATTGCGAGAATAAAAACGAAACCATTGCTTCGTAAAGATTTTATTATCGATGAAATTCAGATACTTCAGGCAAAGGAGAGTGGAGCGGATGCTGTTTTATTGATTTGCGAAGCCCTTACTAAGGCTGAAGTGAAAAAGTTGACACTAACGGCACAGTCGATGGGATTGGAAGTGTTGCTCGAACTCCATTCCGAGAATCAGTTGGAAAAGTTTGATCCACACATTCACCCTCTCGTCGGAGTTAATAACAGAGACCTTGAAACCTTTAAGGTTGATCTTGGTGTGACCGAAAAGATCAGACGCTTGATACCGGAAGATATTTCGTTAGTCTCGGAGAGCGGAATAAAGAGTGAAAACGATATAAAAATGATTAAAGATGCAGGATGTAATGCCATACTGGTGGGAGAACATTTTATGAGGAGCAGCTCGATTCAGGAAAGTCTTAAAGAGATGAAAACCTGGTGTAAAAGTGATAGTTAAAGTTTGCGGAATCACTAATATCGAAGATGCTCTCCTTTGTGCAAATGCAGGTGCAGACATTCTTGGGTTTATATTTTATGAAAAAAGTAAAAGATATATTTCCCCGGAGATGGCAGCGGAAATTATTGCAAAATTGTCAGGAAAAACATCTTTGACAGGGGTGTTTGTAAATCTCGATGCAGATAATATAAACGAGACGGTTGCGATGACAGGCATTGATACCGTACAGCTTCACGGAGACGAGTCCCCCGAGTTACTTGACAGAGTAGCAGCTAATAAGGTGAAGGCTTTTCGGGTTGGGGAACGATTCGATTTTAATAAAGTCAGGCAATATGAGTCAGCAACTCCACTTTTTGATTCGTTTTCAGAAATTGAGTTTGGCGGGACCGGCAGGAAATTCAACTGGGACATAATTCCGCAAGAATTTACCGGGAAATATATTCTCTCAGGGGGGATTTCGCGCGAAAATATAGAAGATGCAGTGAATTTGTTGCATCCGTTCGCTGTTGACCTCTCCTCCTCACTGGAACTTTTTCCCGGGAAAAAAGACCCTCAAAAAGTTTCAGATTTTTTTGAATTATTAGATAGAAAGAAATTGCGTTAATGTCAGAAATGATTTATGATTATCCCGATTTAAAGGGGAAATTTGGTAAATATGGTGGTAAATTTGTCCCTGAGACTCTAACTTCGGCACTTTCCGAGCTTGAGGAAATTTATAATAAAATGAAGGACGATACAACTTTTATTGCAGAATTCATCGACCTTGAGAGAACCTACAATTCAAGACCAACACCGCTTACTTATGCCGAACGATTGACAGCTCACTTTGGCAGGGCAAAAATATATCTCAAACGAGAAGACCTCAACCATACGGGGGCACACAAAATAAACAACGCTCTAGGTCAGGTTCTGCTGGCTCAAAAACTCGGAAAAAAGAGAATTATTGCCGAAACAGGGGCGGGACAACACGGGGTTGCCGTGGCTACGGTTTGTGCAAAATTTGGACTTAAATGTGTCGTTTACATGGGCGAAGTTGATGTTGAGAGGCAAAAGCCGAATGTATTCAGAATGAAACTTCTGGGTGCGGAAGTGGTGCCCGTAACATCGGGTAGCCGCACGCTTAAAGATGCCACAAATGAAGCGATTCGTGACTGGGTTACAAATGTTGCTGATACCCACTACATTATTGGCTCTGTTGTTGGTCCACACCCCTACCCAATGATAGTTCGTGATTTTCAGTCGGTTATCGGCAAAGAGACAAAAGAACAAATTTATGGAATCGAGAGAAAACTCCCCGACTACATTGTAGCTTGCGTTGGAGGTGGAAGTAATGCAATAGGGATATTTTATCCATTCATAAAAAACAAGGGGGTAAAACTGATTGGAGTTGAGGCGGCCGGTTACGGAATTGAAACTAAAAAGCATTGTGCTTCGCTCACTCTCGGGAAAGCCGGCGTTTTTCAGGGAATGTTGACTTATTTGCTACAGGATGAAAATGGACAGGTGGCAGAAGTTCATTCAATTTCTGCCGGACTTGACTACCCGGGTGTTGGACCTGAGCACAGCTTCCTGAAGGATCTCGAACGGGTACAATATCATTCGGTTACCGATAACGAAGCTCTCGCAGCAACTGAATTGCTGGCAAAACTTGAGGGAATTATTCCTGCCCTCGAATCAGCTCATGCCGTTGCATATCTTAATTATCTTATGCCAAAAACAAAAGTTGGGGAAATGGTGGTTGTCAATGTTTCGGGTAGAGGTGACAAAGACCTTGAGACGATTATGAGTGAGTTGCGTACCTGAGTACTTGAGGGAGTTATTTATTAATTAAGATTGGAATAAGATGTCGAAGATTAGAAATAAAATAGAAGAAGTGAACAGCCGGAATGAGAAAGTTCTGTCAGTGTTTTTGACCGCAGGCTTTCCGGTTGGGTTTGATTTTGTTGAGCTTGCTCTCAGGGTACTCGATTCGGGTGCTGATATGTTGGAGATAGGAATACCCTTCAGCGACCCTCTTGCCGATGGAGCTGTAATTCAAAAGTCATCTCAGGAGGTTTTGGAAAAGGGAATTAATTTAAGTTCCGTTCTCCACTTCACCGAAGAGATTCGCAAAAGGAGTGATAAGCCCATCATTCTTATGGGCTACGCAAATCCAATCTTCCATTATGGGGTGGATGCCTTTTTAAAGGATGCAGAAATTGCCGGTGCAGACGGGGTAATAATTCCGGATGTCCCGTTGGACGAATATGATGATTTTTTTGGAGTTGAGAATGATTCACTCGATCGGATTTTGCTAACAACTCCGCGGACCTCAGGGACGAGAATAGCTGAAATCGACGGAAAAAGTTCAGGATTTGTTTATTGTGTAAGTGTGTCGGGAACTACAGGTGTGCGAAATGGTTTCACCTCGGAAGATTTAATTTCTCTTGAAAGAACACGGAAAATGATTCAACGGAATAAAATGTTGATCGGTTTTGGTATTTCAACACCGGGGGATGTAAAACAAATTTCGCCTTATTGTGACGGGGTGATAGTTGGAAGTGCAGTCATCCGGACACTTGGGCGGGAGGGTATTGAAGGTACACTTCAACTGATTAGAAAGCTAAAAGAAGCCTGTCGCGGTTAATTTTCGGTGGGATGATCGGCAGGTAAAAAAACAGTGAACTTGGTCCCTTTTCCTTCTTCACTTTCTACTGTGATTTGTCCACCGAGTTTTTGGATAAATTCGTAGGCAATATTTAATCCGAGACCGGTTCCTTTTTCGTTTGATGTCCCTTTCCGGCTGTGGATATTACTCATCCCAAAAAGTTTGGGAATCATTTCAGACGGAATTCCGATGCCACTATCTTTAACACTTAGTTGGATCGTATTTGCGATTCTGGTCAAGGATATGGTGATGAACCCTCCCTTACGGGTGAATTTTATGGCATTGCTGACCAGATTCCTTAGAACTGAACGAACGATGTTTGCGTCGGTAACAATCTTAACAGATTCGGCGGAAACAACACTTAGAGTAATACTTTTTTCAGCTAATTGAGGATGGAACAAAGCCCTGACTTCCTCGATAATTGCATTCATATCCACTTCATTGTAAGAGAGAATAACGCCACCGATTTGAAGTCGAGACCACTCAAGCAGTCCATCAACGAGAGAGACCGAGTTTCGTGAAGCGGACAGAATTTTCCCCAAATAAGATTTGATGGTTGCTGTGTCCATTTCATCCATCTCATTATCGAGAATTTCCGAAAAGCCGAGAATAGACATAAACGGGCTACGCAGATCGTGTGAGATTATAGAGAAAATTTTGTCTTTGGTCTTGTTCAATTTATCAAGCTCATCAGTTCGCTGG
>CAYSJM010000062.1:0-19884 GCA_964431385.1 uncultured Ignavibacteriaceae bacterium
ATTTCTCCGTTTTTTGGATTTTTGAAAAACCAATTCTAAATATAATAAAAATCATGATTGTAACAGTTTATCACACCGTTTCTGTCATTCCAAAACCTTAAAAATAGATGCAAAAAAGTGAGTTTAGCCTCTATCAATACCCCACTTTTTGTCCCTGAACATTGTAACACGCCGAATCTTTTTTATCGCATAAGTTGATAACAAATTCGCTGAGTTGCTTAATAAAACCTTCACCGTTTAAAAGAATTCCGGAAAATCCCTCCATTTCATTCTCTACATTAAAAACAATCACAGAGTGAAAAATGAAAAACATCGCAGAAATAACGAACGACAGCATAAAAGATCAGTTAAATGAGTACCATTTAATGGTAGCTGAGATTCTTTCAGGATTTGATGCCGAGCTGGTTTCCTTAAAGAATGGAAATGCAGATACCGAAAGTAAGGTGTCAGGTCTTACAGCTGATTCGGAAAAAAATGCGGAGGAGATCACCGGGCTTAAACAATCCATGCAGATAATAAGAAACGAAGTCATTCTTCTTATGGCGAAATTTGACGAGTTGAAGGAGTTTACAGAACAGGGTTTCAACCATATCTTAAGGCGAATCGATGGATAATATTATCCCTGAAGAGGTAAAAATCAAACTTCTTGGATTGCGGAAAAAATATTTTCTTTCCGATGAGTCGCCCATTGAATCGTTTGCCGAGGTATTTCAAAAATACCTTAAAAGGAGGAAAACAGCAATTATTGACAGTCTTGTTGCTTCTGCAAATTTATCACTCCACATCTTTGATGGAGAGCCGGATCCTCTGGCACTCGAGGCGATCAGGATGACTAATCCAAATTTTGATCCTTCGAATTTGGATTCCTTCTCTGATGATCAACTTTCGGGGATTGTTAATTCAGCAAAGGGGAAATATTTCGAATTGCTGGTTACAGAACAGCTTAACAAAGGCGAGCGGGTTGGTGATCTCGTGCTTCCCGATGGCTATCACGCTGAAATGGCTGAATCTCTTACCCAGCCGGGTTGGGATATTGCCATAAAAGATGCATCAGGAAATGTAGCTGAACACCTTCAATTGAAAGCTACGGAGAATCTTTCCTACATCGCTGAAGCACTCCATAAATATCCTGATATCAGGATTCTCGCAACTGATGAAATTGCACATCAACTTCCCAATGGTTATACAATGGTTTCCGGTTCAGGAATTGAAGACAGCCACCTCACAAACACAATTGAATCAACACTTCAACACGGCGATCAGGGTTTTTTAGATAAATTCAGTGATTCGTTTCATCCTCTCGCACCTCTTTCCGTAATTCTTGCGGTTGAAGGCTACAAGTTGTTTGCGAAAAAGCAATCAATCGAAGCGACAATCAAAAACGGAACTGAAAGATTTGGAAGGTCGATTTTTTCCACTGCGACCGGTGCCTTTGTATATGCCCTGGGCGGGGGAATCCTTGCTCTTCCTGCGGCTTTTGGTGCAGGCATCTATTATCGGAGAATCAACAATCTGAGAAAAATTTCGGAAATTATGAAGGAAAACATCATCAGAATCAGGGAAATCCTTCAATTTCAAAAACAAAAAAGGAGTGGTGGAAATGGGATTCTTTAGCGAACTTTTCAGAAAAGCGGGTGTCTTTGTTGGTGCGGCTGTCTATGCCATCGGCACAGTGGCTGCTTATGTTGGTGAAAAAGCCGTCGAGCTCTACCATGTTGCAAAACAGGCTTACAACGATTACAAAAGCCGGAATGTTGAGGCACAAAAATTTTATAACCGCAGCAGCCGGCAAGACATCAATGAAAGAATTTTTGATCTTGAGGCAAAAAGAAAACGGGACGGGCGGCTTTCGCAGAATGACAGGCATGAACTTGATGATCTCTATGATCAACGAAAAGCTCTGATCGATCAAGTCATTCAGTTTAGTGAAGTGGAAGCCGCCGGAGAATTTGCTGAAAACTCAACCGATTTTGAAGATGTTGAGGTAGATAACAGCAACATCCATATTGTTCAGTTTCATGTCGGTCAATTAGTCTCCAATAAAAAATGCCACTCATGCGGGAGACCAATGATTCTTCAATGGAACAGAAACAGCCGGAATACGGGTCTTACGGATATTTTCTGGGGGTGTACAGGCTACTACTCCGGTGTGTGCAGGGCAACGGCACCACTTCAAAAATCGGATACCCGGCTCTTTACCAACACAAATAGAGAGGAGTTCCAAATTACTGCAGGTCAGTTGGAGACAATCATTCAACACCCTGTGGCTCAACAAAACATAGTTAAGAGGATGAGGAATATAAAATATGAAACCATCGAAAAATATCTGTGTCCTGAACACGGTCTGGAGTTAGTTCAAAGAGAAAAACACAACCCTACCGGCGGACTTCTCGATCAGTTCTTCCTTGGTTGCCCCATGTGGAAACAGGATGGATCAGGTTGCAATTTTGTGATGAAAATTAAATCAGCCGCTCAGCTCTCAAGTATTCTCGAAATCAAGAATGGCAGGGGGTTGTTGTGATGTCTGAACACTGCGGAGGACATCCCTTTTGGAGATAATCAGGATTTAAAAGAATTGGAAGGATATTCCCGAAATTCCCTCGGAGAGGGATAAATGTTCGTAGAGAGGAAAGAGCCCCATGCGATAATTCCCTCAGAGAGGGATAAATGTTCGTATAGATTGGGAAATAATCAAAAATTTCTTAAAATTGTCAGTGAAGTGACCAAATTTAACCGAATTTGGTCAGTAGAGTGACGAAATTTAATAGAAACTGACAAAGTCCTACTAAAATTACAAGTTTGAGATTGGAAGTCTGGCATCAATTGATCGTTTTGATGGTATTTTACCATAAAATATTAACAAGAAGATATAATATTAACTACGGTTTTTAGGAAAATATAATTATTTTGCACTCTATCATATATTAAACAATTTTGAACAAAAGCAAGAATTGAAAATGGAAAACAGCGAGAAGAAAACCGTATCGAGAAAAGTGATTGACCGTGAGGTTATCATGCGGAAATATCATGTTCACATCAAAAATTTCAGAAATTTGAAAGATGTGAAGGTGACGCTTAGTCCTTTAACAATTCTAACGGGTGAAAACGGCTCTGGCAAAAGCACTCTCTTTAAAGCTCTCCTCTTTCTAAAACACAACCACGACCACGAAGCTGCAAAAAAACTGAAATATGTAATAGATGATGACATCAATCTCGGCGGCTGGGAACAGATCGCAAACGACCCCAAAAAACCAATCTCAATAAAAATCACCGAGGAAACCTGGGGATATGACCACGAGGTTGAGGAAATCTACGATATCGATAACTGCCCGTTTGAGCTGAATCCAACGGAAGAGTATGAAAAAATTATTTATGAATTAAAAAAAGACCGGCTGAATGATTTTCAAAAAAGTGAATTCCCTCTTCCAATTAAGGTCAACAAAACATTGTCGAAGAATGAAACAGCATTTCAAAGTTCAAAAGAGTATATATTCCAAGACGGTATTTTCTCTAAGGTGAATACCAATCGTCTAAATGATCGTTTTAACTTTCAGTTTATGTTTTTAACACCGCCATATAAAGTGGGAGAATTAGATGCACCCGAACCTTGGGGCTGGATGGGCAGAAGTAAATATTTAATATATGTTTCAAAAATATTAATTGACGGTCAAGAAATACCAACAGGGTACTTGAAGTCATTAGCAAAGTTGGTTCTTAGTCGCGCGCAGTATGAAAATATGGAGAATGGAATAGAAGACAATAATTCTATAACTTTGAATCCTGAAATGATCAATAAAACAGTGAAAAACAAATATTATTACAAACTAAACAGTTATTTGTTCAAAGCTGAGTTAGATCACATAAAGGATGAATATTATGACATCATGGCAGACATATTGGACCCAGAAATATATGAACTATTTCCATCACTTAATTCAATAATTTCGATTGGTACAACTCGTGAAATTCCATCTCCGAGGTATTTATGTGAAAAATTAAATGAAACAACCTACTATGGGGCTATCCATGAGATCTCAAAATCGAAAGTAATTAATAGGAGTTCAATAATTACTCATCAAGATTTCATTTATGATAGATTCAGAACTTCATTGTCTGAATTTGAGATAGGAGTTGATTTGGGAATAGTTGATAAAAATGAAATTATAAAAATTGAATTGGTAACAAAAGATGGTAGGAGAATAAACCTTTCCGAATCAAGTAGCGGAACAATGCAACTCTTACCCATATTATTTTTAATAATGTACAACCCAAAGAATAAAAACACTTTTTTGGTTCAGCAACCTGAGTTGCACTTGCATCCTCGGCTTCAAGCGGAACTGGGTAATTTTCTAATCAATTCACTGTCACCGCAAATTATGGGTGGTTATTCAGTGGCTGTTCCATTAACCGTTCCAAATGATGAATTTAATGAAGAAGAGTTAATCGAGTTGGGGAAAGGGTATTCATTGATTAAGGGATTTTTCAAAGGTTGCCATCTTGAATATGATACCGTCCCCACCCACCTCATAATCGAGACTCATTCAGAGCATCTATTAAAAAAGCTTCAGGTGCTTGTCTCACAGGGAAAGACACTTCAGCTTTGGCCTGAGCGACACTGCTCCGGCGAAGATGTAAAACTCAAAGACGCCCTCTCCATCTATTACTTTGCAAAGGATAAAAAAGGCAACACAAAAGCCATCGAGATGGAACTTGATGATAATGGCTTTTTCAAGACGGAGACTCCAAAAGGCTTTTTTGATGAAAGTCTGGAATTAAACAGGCAGTTGCTTCTCGGGAGGAACTGATGAATCAGGAGATAACAGTATCTTCCGGGTTGCCGGTGTATCTCTATAAGGAACACTTGGGCAATCTTTTCAACAGGAACAGGGAGCTTATCGATTCCATTTCCATGAATTACCTTTGCTTCGACGACCAAAAGGAGTATTTCAAGCACCTGATGGAATCGTTTGATCAAATTGATCAATCAGCACCAATAAAACGGCAATTGGAAAACTTTCTTCTCGATTTGTTCACAAAAAAGGGACGACCAAAACAACTTAAGCGGGACTATTCCGAAATAAATATCTGTAAGGCATCAAAAGATAAAATATATCTTGCTCCTGATAAAGAAGAATCTGAGATTGCCACCTTGCAGGAAGTGAATGAAAAACTTAAGATCTGTGGAAGGAACAACCTTTTTGAAATAGTTACACCTTTACCCTATGTGTTCCTGCTTAAGCCTGATACTGAATACAAGCTGACTGACCTTCTTAAGCCTTTTGCGAAGGGTTCAAAATCGATAACCGTAATCGATCCCTATCTCTTTAACCCCGGAGCGATGAAAAATCTGGATAAAATTCTCTCGACGACAGTTTATGAAAAAGTATTCATAAATTGCAATGATCCGGAAAACTATCCAACAGAGGATGCCCAACGCAAGAACAGGGAGAAATATTCAAAGCTGGAAAAATATCTCGGCGAAGTAAAAAATAAAGGTTCAGTCGTTGAAATATCTTTTCTCGCCCCCGGGCATGAGGAGAGATATATTATTTATGATGAAGTACAGGTTTATCTTCCCGGTGGACTTGATTGTCTCAATTCAGAGGGGATGATTAAAAAGAACAAAAGAGGTCTCTATCTAAGATTTGAGAAGAGAGACTTCGAAGCATTCCCACTTCATTAGGAAATGAATCTTTCCCGACATTTCACTAAATTACACCTCAACAATAATCGAATTTTGAAATGAAGATATCGCAGTTTTCACCACATATATTCTGGTCTTACGACAAGTCGAAGGATTTGCCGGAAGAGGTGGTGATAGAACAGGTGTTGTTTCATGGTGAACTTGAGGATTTCGACCTCCTTTTTAAGAGTTGCAGCAAGGAAAGTATTGAAAAAGTGGTGGAAAAGTATGAAAAAGAAGGGAAAAGAGAGAAACGGACCAATTTTATAAGGATGATTTACTTAAGTTGAATGCTAAAATAAATCTCGATTTTTTACCATTTGAAACCAGAGAACTTTTTGAAAAGTTTTCGCGATTCCCGTTTTTTCGAAAATTTGTTTTGGTCGGTGGTACCGGGCTTTGTTTGCAGGCAGCTCATCGCCAGTCAGAATATCTTGATTTTATTTCCATCTCGGAGAATCTAAATGTTTCCTCAATCAAGAGATTCTTCTCTTCCAATTTTAATAATTACAGAATAGTAAGGATCGATGAGAATTTCCAAATTGATCTGGTGGTGAATGGCGTAAAAGTTACATTTTTTTCTAAGAAAGCGGTTGGTGTAACCTTCGATGTAACGATGGGGGTTTCTACAGTTAATAAAGTAAGCATTGCTTCCGTTGAGACAATTGCTATTCTGAAAATTAACGCAATATCGCAACGAAACACTATGCGCGACTACTACGATCTCTATTATTTAGCGAAACATTTCATCGAATTACGCTCAATAATTGAGATTTCGAAGAAAAATCTCCCTTATTTGTCTCCCGTTGTCTATTCAGAGACTCTCTTGTTCGTAAAGGACATACCTGAAAACAGCATCTCCTCTCATTTATCGCCAAAGGAATCTGTATCAAAGTACGAAATAGCTGAATTCTTCCAAAATGAATTAAAAAATAACCCTCAAAAAATCTGAGTATAATTAGATATTTCTACTACAAATCCTAAAAAAACCATATCTTTTCGGCTTAATTTAATCGTTTTTCGGAACATCTTGAGATACTCCGAATGTATAATAACAGTTCACTCCTCAATTTAAACAATCTAATCACAGGTAATACAATGCCCAAGAAAATCTTCCTGCTATTAATCGCAATTTTAATGGTATCGGGGAACATTATTCCGCAAAAAGCGGTCGAGGTTCTCAGCCCCACAGTGACGGCAAATGTAGTCACAGATTTAGTGGTTTTAGACAAGACCACAGCAATCGCAACAGGAACACTCGGAAGTGTAATGAAGACTACAGATGCCGGACTAACCTGGCAGACACTCAAATCAGGTGAGGATATCTGGTATAACTCACTCTCCGTTGTTGGCACACAAAATATTTGGGTAACAGGACCAAACGAATTTGTTACCTCGTCGACCGATGGTGGCAAATCGTGGAAAAGCCAAAAAGTAGGTAAGATTGGCTATTTTTACAAAGTTCAGTTTTTTGATGAAAATAATGGATTAGTAGCCGGGGCTGCAATTATTTCCGAGACTCAGGTAGAGGCAATCTATCAGTTGTTTGTAACCTCCGACGGAGGGAAAACCTGGAAAGAGAAAAATGCTTCTCTCGGATTTTTCCCGATGGAAATGTATTTTACAACAAAAAACGACGGTTTTGCCATCGTGAAGAATGATGAAAAAACCGGTAAAGACAGATTTGTAAAAACAGTGGATGGTGGAAAAACATGGGTTGATGTGAAGGAACTTGATAATGCAATCCTCTCAACGATGTCGTTTCCTGACTCAAAAAACGGCTCCATAATTGCTGAAATGCCTGTTAGTAAAGGAGAAAAACCGACTTCTAAATTAGTCCTCTTCCGGACAAATGACGGCGGAAAATCATGGAAACAGGAAACACTTCCAATTGATGTAGTTGCAAATCTGAATAAAGAATCTCATACAATCTACTTTAAAGATACCAAAACAGGTTGGATCATTAAAGCAAATGAATCGGACGGAGGAGTCCAAAATCAGGTTTTCAGAACCGGTGACGGAGGCAAAAACTGGAAAAAAGTTTATACAAGCGATGAATCAGGTGTCAATAAAATTGCTTTTTTTGATGATAATACCGGAATCTTGTTACCGGGTTATTGGTATATGCAACCAAAAATATTCAGAACAATTGATGGTGGGGCAACCTTTACTCAACTCGTGAAAGGAACCGAGAACCACTTCCATTCTTTCCAATTCCTTGATGAAAAAACAGGATTTGGAGTGGGTGAAAACAGCATAATTAAAACCAATGATGGCGGAAAGGCTTGGAAAGTGGTTAAAAAAGTTGAGGGCACGATGTTCGACCGCCTTAAATTTTTTAATGCAAAAGATGGCATTTCAGTTGGTTATGATGATACCGGAGTAAGTTACCTCTATTCAACTAACGATGGTGGTGAAACCTGGTCAGGATATAAGTTAGGGTATGGCGGGTATCTCCAAAATATCTTTTTTACCGATATGAATACTATATACGGCCTCACTTTTGATCAGAACAACCGATCGGTGATGAAATCAGAAGATGCCGGAAAATCGTGGAAGGAAGTTCTCATCGACACATCTCCGGATGGGCAGTTTTTTGATCTCTTTTTCCTCGATAAAAACAACGGTTGGACTACCGGGGTGGAACTGTTACCCGGTGCAACAAAAAACAACGGTATGGTCTCCTATATAAAAAGCACAACTGACGGTGGTACATCATGGTCGCAAACATATCTTGACGATCAGACTTATCCTTCAAACATTCAATTTCTCGATAAAAAACACGGGTGGTACACAAGCTCGTTTAACGACACTTCCTTCACTCTTTGGCGGACGACCAACGGCGGTGAGAAATGGGAGTCATCTGTACTCTCGAGTGCCCAGGACATAACCGAAGGGCTGCAATTTCAGGATGCAATGAACGGTTGGATGCTGAAGGCATACGGAGCCCCGTTGTCACCAAGTTTTATTTATCGCACTAAGGACGGCGGCAAAACCTGGTCACTATATAATACGGTGAACAAAATTGAAAAACTTCAATTTCTTGATAACAAAACAGTAATCGGCGGCGGTTACTCCAATTTGATAAAATTCAAGATTGACTGAATAAGCCCGCTTTAAAATCTATTTTAACAGTGTCAGTTTCCGTGAAATTACACCATCCGGGGTTGTTAAACGGTAAAAATAAATTCCGGAAACAAGTTTTGATGCATCGAATCTTACAGAATGTGTGCCGGCAGTGGTTTCACCATCCACAAGAATTGCGACCGACTCTCCAAGTGTATTGAATACTTCAAGTCGAGCATATCGTGTGGATGGTAACCCAAACCGGATTGAAGTAGCAGGATTAAATGGATTTGGATAATTTTGTTCAAGGGAAAACTCTATCGGTAGAGGCGACACTTCGTTAACATCTACAAGACTCGCTGCCAGCAAAATCGTCCCTCCCGCCTGGACTGTTCCAAAATCGGGGCTGTTTGCCGAAGTCATTAGCGTGATAAATGCCCCGTCTTTTGTGAGATAAACGAAATCTTTGTCGCCATATTGAATGTATTCCCTCTTTACCCTCAGGCATTGAAACTGCATCTGACCAATCTTCAAGGTTCCCCACCCGTCAACGGTTGAGCGATATTCGCTGGAAGAAGTATCCACACTTTGCAGTGCTCCACCGGATGTGAAGGTTGAGTCGGTTAGTTTGATAAATCTGGAAAAATTTCCTCCATAAATCACCGGGAGCGGGATGACATCGTAGGGTTCACGATGCATAAACCGCCATTGAGGGACGAGGGAAGCCTGTCCGACGATAAAAAATGAATCGGGTGAAAAGAGGAAGACAGGATTTTTCTCGACCGTTTGAGGAGTTTCACCGAAGGTTACACATCCCGGATATCGAGATGCAAGAATCGGGATATCATCAGTATTCAGGTTGAGTGAAAATTCGTTACTAAGCGGGATGTATGAAAAATCGTAAATTTTATCCGCCCCGGGCTCACCAATATTGATTTGTCCTTCAAAATTGGTGCCATGGTGATGGTCACCTGCATTAAAAAGTTTTAGCATGTCAGGAAGTGTAATCTGAACTTGTGCAGTTGTAGTAGAAATTAGGAAAGGAATCGCCAAAATCAGGCGAATAGCCCATAAGGATGATTTTTTTACAGTTAATAACATGAGTCTGCCGATAATTGTTGATGATGTGAGTCTATAATATTTATGAAACTCTTACCAATAACGCAACTTCCCCAAAAATAAGTGGTGACACCCGTTACAGAGATCAGGGAACTATTATCACACCCCTCTTTTTATGTTTCTTTCATAAGAATCACATGCCAGTCACATAGCCGTCACATAAGAGTTTGCTAAAAACACGCTCCAGTCACATAGCAGTCACATAAAACCTTCAAAAGTACAAAAAGCTAACTCATTGAAAAACAACAAGTTAGCT
This sequence comes from uncultured Ignavibacteriaceae bacterium, assembly GCA_964431385.1. Taxonomy (GTDB): domain Bacteria; phylum Bacteroidota; class Ignavibacteria; order Ignavibacteriales; family Ignavibacteriaceae; genus UTCHB3. The sequence continues at coordinate 10,125 of CAYSJM010000062.1, forward strand.
TTTTGAGTAATCGATCAAAAGATGGAAAATCGCCCTGCCAGTCACATAGCCGTCACATAAGAGTTTGCTAAACACACGCTCCAGTCACATAGCCGTCACATAAAACTGCGAAAGGGGGTAAAGGATGAAACATTTCATGAACGATTCGGTTTCGTAAACCAAATTTTCCCCCTTTTTATAAAAAAATATTTGATAAATTTGAACTTGCTATTTCCCAAATTCGAATTTATTGCAAACAGTTTTTCAAAGGTATCGGAGTATTATAAATAATGGCAAAAAGAAGTCTTTTAAGCCTGCTTTTCATTTTGACAATTTCACCCCTGGTTTATTCGCAAACCGCCGCCGGAAAGTACGCCGGTGAGTTCCTTGCAATCGGAGTTGGTGGCAGACCCCTTGGAATGGGGGGAGCTTTCACAGCTGTGGCGAATGACATCACCGCTGCATATTATAACCCCGCGGGACTTGCCGCCCTCGACTATCCGCAGCTCTCGCTTATGCACGACCAGCGATACGGCAATCTTGTGAATTACAACTACGGAGGTGTAGCCATTCCTTTTGGTAAGGACTATACTTTTGCAATCAGTGCCCTTCGCCTCGGTGTGGATGGAATTTATGATACCCGCGAAGCACTATATGACGCAAACGGTGATGGTGTCCTCGATATCAGAACAAATGACAAGCTCGACTATTCTAAAATAAAGGAATTCTCCAACCAGGACTGGGCATTCTATCTCTCTGCAGCAAAAAGAATTGATGATAAACTCTCGATTGGTGCAAACTTTAAAGTAATCCGCAGAGACATTGCCGAATTTGGTGCAACCGGCATCGGTTTTGATATCGGTGCAAGCTACAGGGCTACCGATGCACTTTTCCTCGGTGCCTCCGTGCAGGATGTAACCACAACACTTGTTGCCTGGAGCACAGGCAGAAATGAACTGATAACCCCGACTCTTAAACTTGGTGCAGCCTATGCACTCGAAATTCTTGGTGGTGTTCTCCTCCCGGCAGTCGATTTTGATCTCAGATTTGAAAACAGAAAATATGCCGCAACCATGAATGTGGGTCCGGTCTCCATAGACCCTCACTTCGGATTTGAATTTAACTTTAAGAATGTAGTTGCTGTCCGTGCCGGTTACAACGATGTAAAGCAGTTTACAATCGGTGCGGGTGTAAAACTTCCAAAACTTAATATCGACTACTCTTTCGCCCGTTTCAACATGGCTGAAGACGACAGGCTACCCGATTCACACAGAATTTCGATAACTCTTACTCTCGAGGAACCGAAGTTTAAAAGATAAGAACAGGTATCAGGTATTATTTGGATTATCAGAGATTTTTCGCGGGTTAATAGTTTTTTCTATGAAATAGATTCATTTTTTATTATATTGGAGGGAGTTTACTTTCAATTTAATAGAGCATGGAATCAGCAGGCAAAGGCAGGCAACCTTCTTTCGAGGAAATAGAATTATTTATTGAAAAGGTACGAAATGTCGTAAATCTGAATCACTCCCGTGGTTTGGTTCTTTCGAAATTTGATCATCTTCTCTCTCTGCTCATTTCCACGCATAATCCACTTCTAATCGAATCGTCTTTCATCGAATTTTTCCCTTTATACACCAAACTTCTTGGTTGGTATCACCCCGGCGGACAAAAACCATCGCGAACGAAGCAACTTCTTAGAAATGCCCGTACATTGTACAGTCTCCCTTCCGGCGAGTTCAAGACAGATGAGTTAAAGGAAAAAATAGTTCGTTTGAAGAGGGAATTCAAACAAATAATCTCTTTCCTGAGAGGGGAAAATAGATTAATTTTAGGCGAAGTTCCTTTATTCCCCGTAATTGAGTCGATAGAAGACAAGATCATTTTTACATATCTCGACATCCTTCAAATCAAATTGTCTCCCACAAAAAGTGAAAATCGCTTCATCATTCACCCGACATATAAAGATGAGGATGCTCTTTTAGTCGCACAGATCAAAACCTCGTTCGAAGCTGCTCTAAATCTTGTTACTCCCGAAAAAAAGAAGAGTCATCCATTTTTCGAAGTGCAAGTGTTTTTTGCCTCGATGTTGGGTATCTATTCTGGTAATTCATTTGGATCGTTATTAACACTTCACTTCTATCTGGAACTTACACGCTATTATAATGCAAATCTTGTTCTGGAACTGGCTCCGGGTTTTGCGATAACGGGGGCAACAGATGAGTCGGGTGTCATAAATGGAGTAGGGAGCATAAACATCATGAGAAAGACACAATCTGTTTTTTTCTCGGGGGTTACGCGGTTTATTGTGCCAAAAGCAGACGAAATGACTGCATTGGCAACTGTATCGAAGCTTCAAACCCGCTGGCCCGAACGAAACCTTGAGATTATGGCTGTGAATAATGTGGCAGAAATAATAAATCGTCGTGATATCCTGAAGATTTCGAGAAAACCGATTAGAGAAAGAATAAAGGAGGGTGCTCGAAAATACCGCTACACATCTATTATTTTACCCGTTCTGCTCTTTTCGCTCGTCTTTTTATTCGCGAGAGAACTTGATACCAATCCTGCTTCATTTGAACTTGATAAAACAGACCTAAAAATAAAGAACAAATTTGGAGCGGTACTTTGGAGTTGGGTTGTACATCCTTCCATTTTTCAAAACTATACGGTTCAAGAACTTGGTGTCAGAGTTCGAATAATCGACCTTGATGGTGACGGTATGAATGAGGTTTTAACTGCGGGGGATATCCTCGATAATTTTGAAACAGACTCAAAAGAGTATATGTATTGTTTCAAAAGTAAAGAAGAAGAGGTCTGGAGAGTTTCTGTTCACGATACAGTCTCGTCATCAAAGGAGAAGAATATTCCTTCGGTATATAGCATCAAGGTTATCGATACTATCTCAACGGGTGGGAAACCTCTTCTTTTATTGTGGGGGAATAATAGTCACACATATACAGCGGTGATTTTTGCAGTCGATCCTCTAACGGGTGAAAGAAAAGGTAAGTCCGTTTGGAATGCAGGTTTTATCTATCAGGTTGCTCTGGCAGATGTTGATTTTGATGGCACTAAGGAAGTTGTCTTTTTTGCTCTTGATAATGGTCTGAAGATTGCGAGAATACTTTCTGTTAAATATCCTTTTGATGAAGAAATGATAGAAACCAGACCCGACTATTTTCTATACGGTAAAAAAACAGCAAAACCTTCAATTGAGATACTGCTTCCACCAACAGATTATATTACGAATTTTACAAATGCAAATACGGTTTTTTTTATGGAAAGATATCTTAGCCCTGGAAATAATAAGATTGTCTTCCTCTCAAGGTTTTCTCATTCACTCAGTGCACCGATGTACAATCTTAGCCTGAATCTTCAAACGCGTGAAGTGGATTTTTTTATTGAAGGGATATACAAGGCGGAGCGCGATTCCCTAGTGAAAATCGGAAAACTCCCCCTTCCCTACACCGATACAAAAGAATATACGGATATCCTAAAAAACGGTGTAAGGTATAAATTGGATGGGAAATGGGTCAAATATGACGAATATTTGAAAGCGCAAAAAGAGAAGAAGCAGCAAAACCAAAAATGAAGTAGCCAAGTAAAAATTAATTATTGGAGGAGAATTCAAAAATTCTTAACTTCAACTATTAATTAGTAAGTTTTTAAAGGAAGATGGTTGGGAAGTGAAATACTGTTTACTAAAGTTATTAGTATCGCCGGTTGATCCCCTGACTCAAAGATCAGAACTTAACTACCTGATCGAAGAGTGCTTTAATATTGCCACAATTCAAGTGAAGTTTCAGTTGTCGAAACTCCATAAACACGGCATTATGGGTGATCTGACCGCAAAAGACATTGCCATAGACGCAATAGCCCCGCTTTTTACCCCGTCGGATGATGGATATATTCATCATTTGGCGGAAGTTAGCACCACCTGGTCTCCTGCCGTTACTACGGAGGAGCAGGCAAGATTTATGCTTGTTTCGGTTCTTGCTCACCGGGTTAAACAACACATTCATGTTTTGATGAGGGAGAATGATCCATTTTTTGCGAAAATTCTCGACTCACTAAATTATCATATCAAAAAAGAGAGATTGGTCAAATCAGAACAATTAAAAATTTGTTATATATCAAAACTTGATCCTGCAAAATTTGAAGTGGAGTACTATTGTTATGAAGATTTGCTGAAACTCCATTCAGACATCTTTTCGATAAAGCATCTTTCGATAAGTGAAGTTCTGTGCCGGATGTCAGGCGAAGACGATAAACCCGCAGCAATTCCATTTCTTGCCCTCGCTAAAAGGATTAAAGAAGTGAATCTTACTTTCGAGAATCCTGTAATAGTTTGTCAGGCAACGGAAACGGAGTTTGATGTTCACCGTCTATCCTCAGAGGCAAAGCAACGGGTACTCGAGCGATTAAAACACTCTTACCTGGAAAAAGGAAAACTTACTGAAAAAGAAGCACTTCTTTTGGAGAATGCTCTGAATGATTTGCTCACAGACTTAAAAGATGGCGGCATAAGGCCCGGGTTGTTCCACTACATCGAATATCTGGATAATTCCATTTCACCCGAAGTGTATAAAGCTAAATATCAAAACATTCTCGAATACCTTTTGAAGGTTTTGAAAAAAGAACTTGCACATCTCCTCTTGGTAAAATCACAATTCTCCGAATAGACATTTTTTTTATCTATTTATATGAAAGCACAAAAGAAACAAAATGAACCTTATCCCTTCAGTATCAGAATATGATTTGTATTTGTATGTTTTTCATCCCGAACAACTCGGCGATGAAAAGAGGGAGTTTATTGCAGGGAATAAAAGCTTCGAAGAAACAATCAACTATTTTAAGGAATTTGCCAACGCTGCAAATGAAACCATAACAGAGGATGATAAGACTTTAATCCGCTCCAAAATCAGCGTTTATGGAACCTCAGACAAGATTTTTTATTTAAATCCGGTACAGCACAACTCAGATAATGCCAAAAAATCAAAGTTGCAATATCGTGCCGCATCAGTTGAAGTTACAGAACGAGTGACTGCAAAAACATTTGTTGACAACCAAAAACTCTACATGGTAAAGGTGAACATCACCGACCACTCAACCAGAATCTACATCTTTGCCAGCAGCGGTGAACCCCTCCACAACATTACCCTCAAGTTACAACCCGGCGGCACTGTCCACCAATTAAATGATAACCTCGAACCACTTGTCATCCCCGGAAGAGTTGAAGTGGGGCATATCAGCTTGGAGATTGGGGAGGGGTAGATGGATTAACTTTTCCTTCTAAAAGTTCATTCCAAAACTCGATCACCTTTACAAGTGAATATAGAGAAATTAACAAATCTTTGGATTCAAGTTCAGATGGTTTATAATCTTTTTTCTCATGTGCAAAGCAGTTTCCCATCACTCGAATCATGTGTAAATACGAATGAACCCAAGGGGCAAAGTTTTCTTTTTCAATTACTTTGACAATTCCTTTCGCCAGATTTTCCTTAAAAGCTGCCCCTCTGAAATGGAGGACAAAATTCTCAATAAATGCCCTGCAGAATTGACCAAATACCCTAGGGTCAAAATCATTTTTCCCTATTGAATCTGTCCATCTGCTGACAATTGTTCCAATTTGTTGTGATGAACCTGAATGCTTTGAGAGCTTCTTGATTCCCTTCCTCAAATCATTGAGTACAGGATGCAATAAAGTTTCCTTTTGTCCGTCTGAGAATTTAATAACCGATCTTTTTAATACTTTATTAAGCTCCTCGAAGATGGTTTTTGCTTTAGTTGTATTTCTTTCGCAGAAGATTATCCGATCCAGATTTGGTAGAGCATGGAGAGCTTTTTTTGATTCTTCAAGCAGCGGAACAAGAACCTCTTTCGGTTCCATTCCCATATTTCCGGTACCTAAAAGAGGCATCACAACCGTTTTGACTTCAATGCCCTTCAATTCTGCGACAGCAATGGTTGCAAAAATATTGTTCATCACAGTATTTAGATTCCCGACAACCTCACCGTATCTGTCTTGAATCTCAACAACCATTAATCGCCTAAAAAACAAATCCTTTTTCATATCTGTTGAAACCCATGTATTCAGGTCGTTTCTCAAGTCTATTGCCGGTTTATCAGCCAGTTCATGGACTGCCAAATCAAATTCTTGTCTTAAAGCTCGAATCATGGTTCCGGGCGTTGGTCTGTATCCACCCTGATAGGCAGAAATAATAAGAATATCAATAGAATCCTTCAGCTTGGTGATATCACCCTGTCTAAATTCTATGATTCTTTCACCATAAATGGTATCAATTGCGAAATAATCGGTTTTCAACTTATCATTCCTTAATTTTATAAACTTTCCATTAAACTTACTAAATTAATTGAAAAAAAAGCTGCCCGGTTAGAGGCAGCTTAAGAAATATGATGGTCAAAAGTACTTGAAAACAGATCAAAAACCTTTCAACGGCAATTTTTTTACAACTTTATCAGGTGCTCCGGCAGGTGGAGTTGTTGACAGATAGTTTTTTGTGGTAATAGTACCTGAAGAGGAGATATCACAGACATACCAGTAGGTACCTGAGCCGGATGTCGGCACATTATATGTTTTTACAAGAGAATTGCCCGAATAAATCTTTACTACTGCATCTGATTGTTTAATATCTGTTTCTCCACTATAGTTGTGAACATAAAATTTTGAGGACTGTGAGTTAAGTTTGGCTATTGTGATGGTTTCCGGTCCGTATCCATCTCTACAGTCTATATCCAAAAATGCGAAAGGATTAACGGTCAAAGATCCGGCATTGTTGAAATAAATATGAAATCCACCCTTCAGCAAATGAGCATCAAGATCGTTAGGAGAAGAACCCCAGCTTAGAACGAAGCGATAAACAATGTTAGAACTTACAGGCGACATTGAAAAATTAACTGTTGTTGTCTGGTATGCCGTCACTGTGATCCCTGTCGTTGAAGTAGCTATGAATCCGGATTTACTTACACTTACTTCATATGTCCCAAGCGATGGATCATCGAATTCATAATAACCGGATGAGTTTGAGGTAGTGCTTGATACGATTGAACCACCAGATTTTAGAGAAACACTTACTCCTAAGATTCCAATACCTGTTGTTGCATCATTTATTTGTCCCGATATTCTGCCGGTAAATTGATACCATGAGACATCATAAGTCGTGTTCTGATTTGCATATACCACAAGACCAGTTTTGGATAATTCAGGATATCCTGACTTGGTTACTACTAATGAGTAAACCCCAGTAACAAGGTTAGAAAACACATAAAATCCATCGTAATCTGTGACAGTGGTTGAGACTGTTACGCCCGCTTGTTTTAGATTCACTGTTGCACCCTCAACACCGCTTCCGGTAGCGAAATCTTTAACACGACCTGAGATTGCACCAAACTGTTGCGGGCTTCCTAACAAACATGTTATAATTTTATCAAAAACATCTTGATTGCTTTGCATTTCACAATGAGCAACAGCCGCATTAATATCGATAATTATGGATTCAGTAGAATTTTGAACCGCAGTAGCACTTGCAACAGTCACAATCCCGTAGTCATCTCCAGGGAGATATGAGGTGTTAGATAATAACCAATAAGCAGGATTGTTTTTGGCAGCAATTGTATAATAAGAGACAGGAGGATTACTAAGCGTGGAGAGCCCGGAAAGGAAGGCGGAAGATGGATTAAGATCTTTCATACCTTGTGTCAAGTAATAATAAGTAACTATACCGGGAAGGTATTCACTTGCCACAAGCACTCCCACCAAAGCTCTTAATGCTGCCAGCTGGCTGCCAGTGTGAGGTGTTCCAAGCGTTATTAGTTTGTCAACAAACGCGGCCCCCCCATTCTTTTCCATCATTTGGCGGGCAACCAGCCCGCCCATACTGTGCGCAATGATATCTACCTTTTTACCGTTACATTTATTTTGAAGCTCAGCCAGCAGATTTGAAGCATTTGTGGAGATGCTTTGTGAAGAATTGTATCCGAAAGTCCATACTTGCGTGTAGGGAGAGTTGCCGAGATTCATGAGTTTCGGAATCATATCCTCCCATGCTAACGGACTTGAGTTCCAACCGTGAATCAACAGTAAATTTTTTGAGCCATAAGGTGCATCCGGAGTAAGGAACTCCAAACCATTAGTCATTGATACTCTCCTGATTCCAACCTGATCTGTCGAGTGAATTTTTGTATCTTTCAGAAAGTAAACTACTAATCTGTAGATTAAATTTGGCTTGTCAGGAACGGAAGGATCACTTGAGGTTTCCCAATCAATTTTATCAATCGTCCCGGTGACAATATTGTTCGAGATCGTAAATTCAAAAGGGTAATAAGAAAAACCGTCGTAAAGTACCAAATTATAGCGGTTAATATTGGAAGTAATCGCATCGACAGGAAAAGTAATTGTTAGAGGGGCATTGATACGAGAAACGGGCAATTTAATTGTGAATGGAGTGTTTATTATTTGGAATTGACCATTTGGCACTGTTGTCTCCTCAACACCTGTTACACCCAGTATTACATTCCCACTCCCGGTCAAAGCACCTGCGGGGATATCCAATCTTAGACCATTTTCAGTTGCTAAGGTCCCACCGATTGATGCAGTAATATTTGCTTCGATTAAATTCATACCGGTGTAAATTGGTGACAATGGGTCTTCGTCCTGTTTTTTACATCCACCAAAAAACAAGATGAGTATTAGGCTAATTATTAAATGTTTCATGCGAGACCTTCGTTTCTACAAAACACGAATTAAATTAGGTTATTTCATTAATTAGATAGAATTAAATTGCCGTTATTCGGAAAATTTGATTTAAAAAATCAAAACCTACCCCTTCACAACAACTTCCACCTCTGCCTGATCTTCTCAAATTCTCGTTTGTGCTACAAACATGTTACTCGCCCAGGCAGGTTTCTCCGGGGTTCAAATTTGAAAGCAGGACAATCGAGGACGATTGTCGCTCCTTTTCTGAAGCTATAGGTTTTTATCTTTCTTGAATGTTCACGAAGTCTTTACATCGATTCGCCTCCTGAATATCGTGTTCTACCGCATACCGCCGCACCTCATGGGGTTGAAACCCCACGCTATTGATTGAATTCCTCTTTGCGTTCTTTGCGGTTAAATAATTGTTCTACCCACATGTTGCCGTAAGGGCTTCAAACTTCATACTTCATATTTCAGCCATCATCTTTCATCCCTCAGCCATCATTCACCATCCTTCATACCTGAAAATTTGCCACTCATCATTAAATCAAAAAAATGAGGGTAAGTGGCGGTAATTTTGCTACAACTATTTTTTACTCTCCCGGTCTAAAGAGACAAACAAACAAGGAAACATTCAAGAATGAGAAGATTCGCTCTACTCTGTTTTGCTTTAATCGCAACAGCCACTTCGTTTGCCGGTGGCAATAAAGGCTCGAAAGAAATTCAAATATCAAAGCTCACCGGAAGTGTCGAGGTTGACGGAAAGTTAAATGAGCCTGTGTGGCAGAATCTTCCGGTACTGGAGTTTTTTCAGCGAGACCCTGAAGAAGGGAAGCCTTCATCGCAGAAAACTGCCGTAAAAGTGGCCTATGATGACGAATCTTTTTATCTTGCCGCATACTGTTACGATACACATCCAGATTCCATTGTTACTGTTCTCTCAAGAAAAGATCAGTGGGTACAGTCCGACTATTTTATGCTTTTCCTCGATCCCTACAACGACAAACGCTCGGGCTACTATTTTTATGCCACCCCCAGCGGATCAGTGGGCGACGGTACACTTTT
>CAYSJM010000063.1:0-2197 GCA_964431385.1 uncultured Ignavibacteriaceae bacterium
AAAAAGAATAAATCTTTTCATGATCTCCTCTTATTGATTGATGAGGCGGCCTTGTTCAATTTCATTAAGTTTCAGCAGCCAGTCTTTGGCTCGTTTTTTGTTGAGTCTCGCTGCTTCGGTGGTAAGAGCATTTATTAATACGGAAATGGCTGCAAAAGAATTGGTATATAACATATTTTCCGATCTCACGGTTAAAGCAACTTCAGAATACATTGCTGCAGGTGAAGTGGATTTATTTGTGATGGCAATAACTTGAATTCCACGCATTTTTGCGGATTTTGCAAGTTCTATAGTCTCGGATGAATATGGCGGAAATGAAAACACGATCAGCACTCCCTTCGTGGAGATAAAGAGAGATTCTTCCTGAAAAGAAGCCCACCCGTTTCTGAAGTTTCGGGCTTTTATTCCAATTTGAGTAAGTTGATATCCAAGTAATTCAGCCAGAAGATAGGAAATTCCCATTCCGGCAGTAAATACTTCATCAGCACCCGAGAGTAGTGAAACAGCTTTTGAAAATTTTTCCCTGTCTATCAGATGCAGAGTTTCGTTGATGTTTTTAATGTCAAGATTTGCAACTTCTGTCAGGGTATTTTTGTCGCCGTCTTCCATCTCTATGAGTGGGAACAGGTCTTTATTGCTGTTTATTTCGGTTTGCAGCAATTCCGAAATCTCATCTCTAATCTCTGAAAATCCTGAAAAACCAAGATTTTGGGCAAATCTTACAATTGAAGCCACAGAAACATGAGAACTTTCAGAAATTTCCTGGACACTCAAAAAGGGTATCCGATCAAAATTTATCAGAAAAAAATCAGCTATTTTCCTCTGATTTTTAGGAAGAGAATGGTATTTCTCCTCAATTCGCTCTTTTAACTGGCGGTATCGCATGGTAATTATCCGAAGAGTGAGTAGCGGAAATCAGAATAGAAATATCCTGTTTCCGCCACTCAACGCTCGCACTCTTTACTTGCTTAAAATCATTTTATTTGTAATTACGGTAGCTCCCGCCCTAAGAGTGTAGAAATAAACTCCACTCGAAAGTTTTGAAGCATCAAAGTTTACACTCTGTCTGCCTGCATTCTGGAATCCGTTTACAAGTTCAGCCACTTTATTCCCGAGCAAATCGTAAACTGAGAGATTTACGGATGATGCCTGTGGCACATCAAAAACGATTTGTGTGGAAGGGTTAAAAGGATTGGGGTAGTTCTGATACATTTTGTAATCAGTAATCGAAGCAACCGGTATTTCATTTAGAATTCCGGTTAACTGGTTGTATTTTGCTGTTGCAGAATCGATATTGGCATTCATTTCCAATGAATCGAGACCTACTGCCACTGCAATATACATAACTGTTGAGTCGTTTGGATTTGTAGCTACTGGTCCTGTTCCAAAGACTGCAGTTCCGCCATCCAAACCTGCCATAAGGTAATTTTCATACTGTCCGTCTGTCATCCATCTGGTGAGTGAAGTATCAACGTTGTAACCTTCATACCATTCGAAATTATGGGCTGAAGGAACGCTAAGATTCAAAATTTTCAAGCCAAAATAATTTGTTTTACTGAAGGAGAAAAGTTTCTTGGCAGGATCGTAAGTCATCACTTCATTTCCATAAGTACCTTCAACCTGAGGGATCATTTCGAGTCCAAATCTTCCCTGATAAGCAGCAGTTTCCTGGCTTCTTACAAGATATTTAACAATGGCATAACCTTTGTTAGCCCATCCATACATGTGGATATCAGCATTTAGAAGTGGTGATTGATTTGAATAAGAGCTGTTGATTCTGGAAATCAGTTCAACATCTCCCCATGTTGGGTTGTCAACTGTATCGGGAAGAATTTCATCATCAGCATCTTCAAGATAGTCGAAAGTTGCTGTATCTTGCATATTATAGAGTAATGATGCTCTATCCAATTGACGAACATACGCACCGTTGTTCATCATTCCGATTCTCACTCTACCATAGGTTCTAAGGGTAAGTTCAATTTTTCCTGATTGGTAAACGGCGTTCTGTGCTGCGACATCAAAAAGCATAATCGCGACAAAAATAGCAGAAAAAAGTAATGTTTTTTTCATGGGTTGCTCCATTGTTTGGTTATTTAGTTAAAACTTTTCTTGTTTTCATATCATATCTGTCACCGTCCATCAAAAGATGCATGGTTATATCGGTAGCAGAGACCATTCCGTTTTTATTGTCTTTTTT
>CAYSJM010000063.1:2297-3399 GCA_964431385.1 uncultured Ignavibacteriaceae bacterium
AGAGTTGAATCTTTAACTAAAAGCTCTTCACCCGTAATCATTACTTTACTCATGACAGCCGCACCTGCTGAAGTGCCGCCAATCATTCCACCTTTGTTGTAGATATCTTTTATCTTATTTATAAACTTGCTGTTACCCACCTCTTTGAACAATTTCGCCTGATCACCACCAGAAAAGAAAACCCCGGTTACTCCCTCAAGCTCTGCGAGATTCTGAGGAGAATCAACTTCAGCTCTGCTAAAGTAGAGGGCTTTAACATTTTTACATCCAAGTTTTACAAATTCAGTGCTGTGGTCCCATGCTTCATCTTTGGGAACTGTACTTGCATTAGGAACGATAACAATTTTTGCATCATAACCACCGGCAAGCTCGATGAATTTTTTCATCATATACTCAGGACGCGAACCACCACCGATTATCAGGAGTTTTCCTTTAGGTTGTGGAATTGCAACAGCGGAAATTAACAAAAAGAGCAGAATTAATTTCTTCATTTTTTTCTCACAAGATTAAGTGCAATATTGGTAGCAGCAATGAAATCGTCTATCATGACAAATTCATCGTTGGCATGTGGATTTTGAGCTCCAATTCCGATGTTTACAGAAGGTATCCCCAGCCCGTTAAATGAGTTGGCATCACTTCCGCCAAAAGAAATTACCGGTTTTGGCTCCATCCCTGAATCGGCAATCGCCTTGTAAATTAATGTATATGCCAGATGATCAGGAGAGAGTTCATAAGGAGTAAAATCTTCATAAGTCTCAATTTTTATAGTGGCACCAGCATTAAATACTTCCGTACCAAATGTATCGAGCACTCTTTCCAGTTCTTCATCAAGGCGATCGGGTTTAAATGAGCGAACTTCACCCGTCAAAGTAACTCTTTCAGGCACCACATTCACTGCTGTTCCACCCGATATGATTCCGATATTCATGGTGGTATCGGGGTCTAATCTCCCCTGTTTCAATTTTGAGATCGCTGCTGCAGCGATTGCAATAGCATTTATTCCGGCTTCAGGGGCGATTCCTGAATGGGAAGCCTTACCAAAAATCTCGAGCGTAAAAGCTTTTGAACCGGGTGCCCGATAAACAAATTTTCCGGGAAGATG
>CAYSJM010000063.1:3499-19416 GCA_964431385.1 uncultured Ignavibacteriaceae bacterium
CGAGCGTAAAAGCTTTTGAACCGGGTGCCCGATAAACAAATTTTCCGGGAAGATGTGAGGAATCAAACACGAGACCTGCCTCAACCCATTTTGGCACTTGCAGATTTTTTGAACCTCCAAGAGTAGTCTCTTCACAGGTTGTAAAAACAACCGTAAAATCATCAATGTCAGGATTATTCTCAGCTACTTCCAACAAATAAAGAAGTATCGCCATCCCCTGGCGGTTATCAGCACCCAGAATTGTTTTCCCGTCTGAAGATATTCTGCCCGTTGCTTCATCAATTACCACTTTAATGTTAGCGGTTGTTCGTGCGGTATCCATGTGCGAGGTGAGCATCATCTTGCCCCCCTTGCCCCGTTTAATAATTATATTACCCGTATTGCTTCCGGTTGCCGATTTGGAGTTATCTTCAGCTATAACCACACTTTTACCTGCAAGAAATTCTCTTACAAAGTCAGCTACTACCTTCTCTTTTTGAGATAATGCATCGATCTGAACGAGCGTCGTGAATATCTCCATGAGTCTGTTTTTGTCTATCGTAATCATTGTTTCATTTTTAGGAAAGATTGTAATGTTTATTTCAAATTACGAAATAAATATTTCACAGTCAATAGGTATGGTAAAAAAAATTTCACTTTTTTTCGAGTATTTTTTAAAACAAAAAAGGCAGGTAACTCCTCTGCGTTACCCGCCCTGATTTTTGTACGATCAACTGCCAGCCTTCATCCCTCAGCCTTCAAAACAGTCCTTCAATCGAGAGATATCTTTCACCTGTATCATAATTGAATGTGAGTATCTTTGATCCTGACGGGATTTCGGTCAGTTTCTTCGCAACCGCTGCAAGTGAAGCACCTGAAGAGACTCCGATAAAGAGTCCTTCTTCTGAAGCTGCTCTCTGTGCAAACGAATAAGCTTCATCTTTCCCAACCTGAATCACACCATCGAGTATGGGGAAATTTAGAATTGCAGGCACAAATCCGGCGCCAATTCCCTGAAGCGGATGCGGAGACGGTTTCCCACCTGAAAGCACGGGTGAAAGCTCGGGTTCAACCGCAAATACCTTCAGATTGGGAAATTTTTCTTTTAATATTTCTGCGACTCCTGTTATGTGACCGCCCGTTCCAACACCCGTAATGATGTAATCGAGTCCTTCGGGGAAGTCGTTTAATATTTCGAGAGCAGTGGTTTTCCTGTGAATCTCACTGTTAGCCTCATTTTCGAACTGTTGTGGCATCCAGGCGTTTGGATTTTCAGCCACGAGTGCTTTTGCTTTCTCAATTGCACCTGTCATTCCTTTTTCTCGTGGTGTAAGTTCAAATTTTGCACCATAAGCTGACATTATCTTCCGGCGTTCAATCGACATCGATTCAGGCATAACGAGCACTAATTCATAACCCTTTACGGCAGCTACCATTGCGAGTCCTATCCCTGTATTTCCGGAAGTGGGTTCTATTATTACACTTCCCTCTTTTAAAATGCCTCTTTTTTCGGCATCTTCAATCATAGCCAGGGCAATCCTGTCTTTTATGCTGCCACCCGGATTTGTTTTTTCGAGTTTTATCCAAACTTCATGATCATTACCGAATAATTTATTCAGTTTAACGAGAGGGGTATTTCCAATTGTTTCAAGAATATTATTGTATCTCATTTTTTTCTCCGATAAATTAAAGTTTAAATTACAAAATCAAGAACGGGATCGTGTTTCCCGTTATATTTCAGTCGCACTTCACTTTTATGTATTACCACTGAATCAGGGGGCACACTCTCTGTAACCCAGGCGTTGCCACCGACCACGCTGTTTCTTCCGATAACAGTTTCGCCACCGAGAATGACTGCCTGAGCATATATTATTACATCATCTTCAATGGTTGGGTGTCGTTTTTGGCTCGCAAGTGATTTATCCACACTCACAGCACCAAGGGTTACACCTTGATATATTTTTACTCGAGAGCCGATAATTGTTGTCTCGCCAATTACAATTCCTGTGCCGTGATCGATGCAAAACGATTCGCCAATCTCCGCACCGGGGTGAATATCGATTCCCGATTTTTCATGCGCATATTCCGACAAAATTCTCGGTATCACCGGTATCCCAAGGAGATACAGTTCATGTGCCAGGCGGTAAATTGTGATCGCAAAAAAACCGGGGTATGCAAGTATAACCTCATCCTGATTTTTTGCTGCCGGGTCACCGTTGAAAATGGCAGCAGCATCTTTGTCAAGTTTTCTGATTATGTCGGGAAGTGCATCTGCAAATCGATCTACAAGTTCGTCAACTTCCTTTTTATCGTCAATCACGGAACCCGTCAATTTTTTGAGTTCATACATTAAAAGAATTGCAGCCGACTCTATCTCCTCCACCTTCTCAAATGACTTTTCGGAATATTGCGGAAAAGCGAGTTTTAAAAATTTGTCGATGAATTTTCTGCTTTCATCTTTTAATGGAAGCATGCATTGATGGTCTTCATATTTTTTTATCACTTGAGAGGCAAACTCTCTAATGGATTTATTCATTTATTGCTCGGGAAACGCCTGTTAAGGCACTTTTATGGAAAATGTTTAAATAAGGGATTTGGTGCTGTTTTTAGTTTAGCAGCAACAACAACAGAGACAACAACAACAGCTGTTGGTAGAAAGGGTGAAGCTTTTGGGATTTGCTTCGACGAAGTTTGAGGAGAATATTGTTTTCATTCTAAAAGTTAAACATTCAATGGCTGTTCATGGTTCCCAAAACTTTAATTTTATTCACATTAAGTATTATAAGTCACAATCAACCGGAATCACACAGGTGCTTGTGTCATCTTTGGGATAATGAATAATGAATCATCAGTAACTAAAACAACTTCAGCTATTGCCGATAGTAAAAATAATCGTAAGTTTAAATTTGTTATTTTCTCAGTTAGATCGATACTATAATGAGTTATCACACGATCACATTTAAGAATAAACTTACTGTCTCGCACAGAAAAGAGCTTGAAAGAATTTTCTTTTTCAATCTGAATCAGGCTTCCCACCTCGATAAAATTCAAAAGACACTTGAATCAGATGGTCTGATTACCATCGTAGAAGCTCAAGATCATCTAAACCTGCAGTTTGAAAAAAGCGAAACGGAAACTCTATTTGCTCTCGACAGCGACAAACAAGATGCTGCGCTGCTGGGCGTAATCTGCTACCGGATTCTGGATGAAAAGTGCCATGTTTTGCATATAGCAGTAGATCCGGAATGTGCCACTTCGGGACATTTTGAATCGGAACTTCTGACTTACAGATTGATCGAAAAGGTGAGAAAAATTGCCGCCGACAAAAGAGCAGGCAGCCTTATTCTCCCCTATTCAGGCAAAGAAATTAAAATTAGACAAAAAATTATTGACATTCTGGAATAGAATTATGGATATAAATGAGTTTGTAAAAAATTTTGAATCAGCTATTGAAAGTATTGAACAGGGATCACTCTCCCCCGACTCAGAATTTAGAACCGTAATTCCCGGATGGGACTCCCTCATTGCTCTCTCAGTGCTCGCTATGATAGATGCTGAATATGATGTAACCATTAAAGCAAACGACTTCATAGCGTGTGAAAAAATCAGCGATGTTTACGACCTGGTAGTTAAACTCGTAAAAAAGTGATCTAAAATGGCTTTTTGCACAATTAACGATGTGAAGCTTTCAGCAATGGCAATTGCACTTCCGAAAACAACGGAGAGCAACAGAGACCTTCCGTTTGGTGCTGAAGTGAATGCAAAGCTAATTACCACCACCGGAATTGAAACCAGACATGTTGCCCCGCCTGAAATCTGTGCTTCTGATTTGTGCTTTGTAGCCGCAGAAAAACTGATTGCCGATAACAACATAGATAGAGACAGCATCGATCTGCTGATCTTTCAGTCTCAAACTCCCGATTATATTATCCCCTACACATCCGCAATTTTGCAAAATAAACTCGGTTTGAACACCTCAACAATCTGTTTTGATCTAAATATGGGTTGCTCTGGTTTTGTATATGCCCTTTTTATGGCGGCATCAATTCTGCAAAATGGAAAGGCAAAAAGGGCTCTTGTCCTTTCAGGTGATGTGCTTACACATATAATTTCAAAAACGGACAGGACCACCCGTCCAATTTTTGGCGACGGAGGATCGGCAACACTTCTCGAATATTGTGAAAACAGGCAAAGTTTGTGGGCTTTGAACACCGACGGTGCCGGTTACGATTCAATTATTATCGAGGCCGGCGGTGCAAGAAAACCAGTTACTTCCGATTCTTTCATCGAAAAACCGCACAACAGTGGCTCTGTGATTAAGGAGACGGAACTTCTTTTGAACGGAATGGATATTTTTAATTTCTCAATTTCACTCGTTCCAAAAGTTATTACCTCTTTCATCGAGCATTTTGGAATTGATAAAGACGGGGTTGATTTTTTCCTGTTTCACCAGGCTAACCTGATGATCAATAAAATAATCGCTAAAAAACTCGCTATTCCTGAAGGTAAAATGCCTTTGTGTATCCGTGATTTTGGCAATACTTCCTCGGTTTCCATCCCCCTTGCTGCCATTTCACAAATTAGAAAAGAAATTGAATCGGGCAAAACAAAGGTTTTGATGAGTGGATTTGGGACAGGTCTGTCTTGTGCTTCTTGCCTGACTGATATTTCAGGTATTAAATTATCAGATATTGTTTATATCTAACTTTCTCTCTTTTTACTCCCCTTTTTTAGTTAAAAATCTCTCGTAAGCTTCCGTCATTATTTTGGAATTTTGCTTAATATCGTAATTCGCCTCAACCCTCTTTCTCGCCGCTACCCCGATTTTTAACCTCAAGTTTTTATCCGCAACGAGTTTAAAGAGAATTTCCGCAATGGCTCTATGATCACCGACAGGAGTGTGGAAGCCGGAAACCCCGTCCTCAATAAGATATTGAAGTCCACCCGTTTTTGAGACAATACACGGAATTCCGCACGCCATTGCTTCAACAGTAGATACCCCAAATGTCTCCTCTATAACTGTGGGATAAACCTCAATGTCAAGATTATTATGCACCAAAGGAATTTCATCCTGCTTCACATAACCCGTAAATTTGATGAAATCTTCTATTCCCAGTTCAACTGAAAGTTGTTTCAATCTTGATAAATCATTTCCACTCCCCGTTATTTCAAGTTCAAGCCGGTGTTCCGGAAGTTTTTCCTTCACAATGGCAAAAGCTCGCAAAAGATGTTCCTGACCATACGACGGTGAAAGTGTTTTGATCATCCCAATCCTGATCTTTGATTCATCTTTTTGCCTTTCCGAAGGAGCGAACATTTCGGTATCAACACCAAACGGGGTGATTATTATCTCTTTGTCTGTGTATTTCCTCGTTACTTCTGCCATAAACTCACTCGTTGAAAAGAGTAAATCTGCACGGGAAAGGGCATATCCGAGCATTTTTTTATGAAGTGGTGACTTGTTCGGGAAGCTCACCACATCACTTCCCCACACAGAAATGAAATATGGTTTTCTGCCGGCGAGAGCCCCGAGTAAGCCGTAACTTGTAGCATAATGAGCGTGAACGATGTCAGGGTTGAGCGACTGAATCAACTTATTAAGCCGCTTCAATTCAAAAAAATAACCAAACTTTTTAAGGGAACTCTCCCCCGATGAAGCTGTATCACTTTTAATTCCACCACAATGAAGAGTTACACCTCTAATATCCTCTTCCGGTGGGGTAAGACCAAAAATATGTACATCAAGTCCAAATTCGGCAAGAACCTCAGCCCATTTTTTTGTGTGGGCTGAACGGAGGTCTGCAAGCATCAAAAGTTTAATTTTTTTCATCTGATTGCAGACCCCGAAGCATTCTCCAATACGGGAAAATTAATAATCAACACCAGTGTTAAAGAAAAAGAAACTGTAGATGTCAGCCAGTTCATCTATGGTTTGAGATGTGCTTTTGCCGGCTCCATGTCCTGCTTTTGTAGTAACTCTTAATATTACAGGGCTCTGGTCTGAGGCGTTTGTCTGCATTTCAGCCGCGAATTTGAATGAATGTGCCGGAAACACCCGATCATCGTGGTCAGCTGTTGTTATCATAGTTGCAGGATATTTAACCCCCTTTTTCACATTGTGGAGTGGTGAATATTTGTACAGAAAATCGAACTGCTCCTTTTTGTCACTCGATCCATATTCTGATACCCATGCCCAACCGATCGTAAATTTGTGGAATCGAAGCATATCCAAAACGCCAACCTGTGGAATTGCAACTTTGAACAAATCGGGTCTCTGAAGTTCGACTGCTCCCACGAGTAAACCACCGTTACTGCCGCCATTTATTCCAAGTTTTGCAGGAGAAGTGTATTTGTTATTTATCAGATATTCAGCAGCCGCAATAAAATCGTCGAAAACATTCTGTTTTTTTTCCAGCATCCCCGCTTCGTGCCAGGCTTTACCATATTCGCCACCACCTCTTAAACAAGCGATTGCATACACTCCCCCTTTTTCGAGCAGTGGAATTATTGACACTCTAAATGACGGTGCCATCGAAATGTTGAATCCACCATAAGCATAAAGCATCGTTGGAGCCTGCCCGTCAAGCTTTAATCCTTTTTTATATACCAGGAACATCGGAACTTCGGTGCCATCTTTGCTTTTGTAAAAAATCTGTTTTGACTCAAAAAGACTTGCATCATATTTTACATCTGACTTACGGAACAACTCAACCTTATTTTCTGCGACTTTATAAAGATAAATCGCTGCCGGCGAGGTGAGTGAAGTGAATGAGAAAAAGACTTCCTTATCTGCCTGTTTCCCGCCAAATCCTGAAACAGCCCCAATTCCGGGAAGTGGTACATCATAAAGTTTTTCGCCATTCAACGAATAAACCTGTGTAACATCCTGTGCATCCTTCAGATAAGTTAAAATCAGTTTGCCGTCAACAAAAGAGATGCCATCTATCACTTCTTTTTTGTTTGGGATAACAACTCTCTTTTTTGAGAGGTCTTTTAAGTCCCAAATCTCGATCGAATTATTTGGAGCATTTTTGTTTGTCGAAACTATAATTTCGTCGCCTGTATTCCCCACCACTGTGTAAGTTGCTTCATATTTGTCAACCAGCGGTATAAACTCACCACCTGTCTTAAGGTTTTTGTAGTAAAGTTTGTTGTGTCTGGCAGAACCCTGGAGTACATAAAGGAAGAGAAATCCTTCATCGTCAGTGACATCTGCACTGTAAATTTCTTCAGGCTGGGCGTCATTTTTATAGACTAACTGGTCATCTTTTTGGTCTGTACCAAGTTTGTGATAATACACTTTTTGGAACTCATTTTTCCCCTTAAGAACATCACCCGTTGGTTCTTCATATCTTGAGTAGAAAAATCCATCACCATACCACGACATCCCCGAGAATTTTATCCATTTTAAGTGGTCAGAAAGTTCTTTCCCTGACTCCACTTCCTTTACAAAAAACTCATTCCAGTCAGAACCCCCTTTGGAGATTGCGTAACCGCAGTATTTACCGTCGTTAGAGATGTAAACTCCTGCCAGACTGGTGGTGCCGTCTTGCGAAAATTTATTTGGATCGAGGAAAACCCGGGGTTCACCCGTCAAACTGTTTTGAATGTATAAAACACTCTGCTCCTGAAGTCCGTCATTTTTAAAGAACATATAGTTTTTGCCGGCTTTGAAGGGCTGACCAAACTTTTCATAATTGTAGAGCTCAGTGATTCTGTTTTTCAGTTTGTCACGGAATTTAATTTTACCAAGATATTCCTGAGTAACTTTGTTCTGTGCTTCAACCCACGCTTTGGTTTCGTGTGAATTATCATCCTCCAACCAACGGTAAGGATCCGATATCTCAGTTCCGTGATAATTGTCTTTTACATCCCCTTTTACAGTTGGGGGATATTTAAACTGTTGTGCAACAAGTTGCATCGATAGAATCGAGATGAATAAAAGAATCACTAATGATCTCATATATTTCCTGTTTATAATGAATAATTAGGGTGACGGTTGTAAAAAATGTGAAGAAAATTCTTTTCAGTTTAAGGAGTTTGGTTTGAAGTGTGGCTTCCACTTCCTACCAGCCTTACATCCAAATGCTGATATGGAATCTCAATACCGTGTTCTTTAAATTTTTGCCAGATCGCGAAGTTTATTTCTGATCTCAAGACACCGGGTCGCGGCATATAATCTTCTGTCCAGACCATTAGATCAAAATTTATGGAACTTGAAGCGAATTCCTTGAATAAGACCTTTGGTGGTGGATTTTTCAAAACACCCTCATGCCCGTCGGCAATCTCCATCAAAAGTGCCTCAACTTTATCGGGATCACTTCCATAAGCGACTCCAACGGGATTGTGGACTCTTATCCTTTTGTCTGAATAGGTCCAGTTGGTCACATTTGAACTGATAAACTTTGAGTTGGGTATAATGATACTCACATTATCATTCGTCTGAATAACAGTGGCACGAGGAGCAATTTTCATAACACTTCCCTCAATTCCGTCAACTACAATTCTGTCACCAACTTTTACAGGGCGTTCGAACATAATAATTATACCCGCAACAAACTCTGTGATGGCGGTCTGCAAACCGAGTCCAACTCCAATTCCGAGGGCTCCAGCCAATACCACAAAACTGCTCAGATCAATTCCGGCACCCTGCACAATAACAAGGAAACCGATTGTGACGATCAAGTACCGAAGCATCTGTGCAATGGCGACACTTACACCATATTCAATTTCAAATTTTGGGAATATCTTCTTAACGAGCCACCTTTTTAACTTCCCCGAGAGCCATACTACCAAAAACATCAAAACGATTATGTAAAGAAGTGTCTCCACATAAAAGTTGATATTTTTAATCGAAAACAATCTATAAGAGAGAATATCTTTTGCAATTATTTGGAATTCATTCATCCTTTATCCGGAATAATATGACAGAAATAAAACTGAAATTTAATGATTTTTTAAGTTATATCCCCAACGAGTAAAATTTGTGACTCACGGACTTGTTTTTTATTCAAATATTTTTATTTATTCCGTTTGGTCTTGGAATTTTTAATAGCACAGAGGTTGTGACTCGATTCTGTATATTCAACAGATTTCATAAACCCGACAAAACAAATCCAAAAGTGAGGTATTCTGTGAAGATCAATCTTAACCGGTTCAGAGTTTCCGGACCCGGAAAATTCAAACTATCCAACCACCCCGCCAATTATACCGCAAAAATGAAATCAAAAGAGGATGCAAAACTCGATCTTGAGGCAAATATCAAATTGATGGCGGAGATGCAAGACATGATGTATGCCCACGACAAGTGGGGGCTCCTTATCCTTTTTCAGGCTATGGATGCCGCAGGCAAAGATGGTGCCATAAAACATGTAATGAGTGGAGTCAATCCACAAGGAACTCAGGTTTTTAGCTTTAAACAACCTTCAGCCGAAGAACTCGATCACGACTACCTTTGGAGATACACTAAATCACTCCCCGAAAGAGGAAGAATTGGCATCTTCAACCGTTCATATTATGAGGAAGTGCTGGTGGTAAAAGTTCATAATCTGCTCGAAGCCGAGAAGCTCCCCGACCCCGTAATGAACGCCAATATTTGGAAGGAACGCTATCGCCAAATCAGAAATTTTGAACAATACTTGAACGATAATGGAATAAAAGTCCTTAAATTTTTCCTGAATGTTTCCAAAGACGAACAAAAAAACAGATTCCTCGGAAGAATTGAAAATCCCGCCAAAAACTGGAAATTTTCATCCTCTGACCTGAAAGAAAGAGGTTACTGGGATCAGTACCAAAAGGCCTACGAAGAAGCCATTGCAAACACATCAACCAAATATGCACCCTGGCATATCATCCCTGCTGATAAAAAATGGTTTGCACGACTTATAATCTCAGAAGTAATCGTCGAAAAACTGAAAGAACTAAAAGTTCACTACCCCGTAATCTCCGATGAGCACAGAGCAAACCTCCAAAGCTATAAAGAAGCGTTGATGAGTGAAGGATAGGGATTAACTATTAACTATTAACTATGATGTATGAGGTATGAAGGCTGAAGTATGAAGTTTGTTCTATGATAATGAGATGAGAGCTTAGTTTTTGGAAAAGGAGCGACAATCGTCCTCGAATGTTCAACCGCGAATGCTCATGTTTTAAAGAGTGATTAATATTTCCCCCTCCTTTATAAGGAGGGGGATAAAGGGGGTGGTCCGGGGACAAAGGGGGTGAGGTAGGGGGGTTGGTCCCTACTTTATCAACAACATCTTCCGACTTGAAGAGAACTTCCCGGCTTTTATCTCGTATATATATAAACCGCTGTTCAGCTTTGCTGCATTGAACACTACCGCATGATTACCTGCAGGCATCATACCATTAACCAGTTCAGCAACTTTTTCACCAAGAGTATTATAAACACTCAATGAAACGCTTGAAGCTACCGGCAATGAAAAATTAATAACCGTTGAAGGGTTGAATGGATTTGGATAATTTTGTGCCAAATTAAATTCACCGGGTGTTAAATCAACTTCAATCGAATTTGAATATGAGAATGAACCATCAAAATCGATTTGTTTTAATCTGTATTCAATTTTACCGGTACCAACATTTTCATCTGAGTAGGAATACGATTTTGGAGCAGTAGTTGTTCCGTTACCGGCTACACTTCCGATACTTTTCCATGAACCATTATTTTTTCTCTCAACCTCAAATGCACGATTGTTCACTTCGGTTGCGGTGCTCCATGAAAGAATCACCTTGTTGCCTGTGGCACTTGCCGTAAAAGATGTAAGTTCAACAGGAAGTGGTGCAAGCTCCGAAGGAATCATCATGGCTGCAAGTCCAAACGCCGGATTAACCGTATTTACACTTCCCCACACACCATCTGCATCAGTGGCAGCATTTGGGAAAAGTGTTCCGTTCATTTGTCTGGCTTCAATTCTGCGGACGCCGAGTGGATTGTTATTTGGGATAATAACACCCCATGAACCTGTGATTGCATTTACGCTGTCGCTGTAAAATGCTGCGTAGGAGTTGGCGATGGTATTTGCGGTTCCGTCACTCTCTACAAATGTAGCTGCGAGCGGTCTGCCTGTTCCCGCTTCATTATCGTAGAGAACGACAAAACTTTTTGCGGGGGCTGTTGATCTGCTCCAGATCCCTGAGCCTGTAGTATCACTGTTAGTGGTACCAAATCTTATTACCTGTGTGGAATCCGAAGAAGTGACTCTGGAGGCGACTGTTGTTCCTCCCTGACCATCATTTAACATAATTCGTAAGAACACATATTTTCCCGGAATAAATCGAGTTGCGTTTCCTGTTGGTTCATTCACAAACCAACCTGAATAACTTCCTGTTGCATCGGTCACAAATTCACCGTAATTGCCATAAGTTGACATTGAAGGACCCGATGTTCTTACAAAATCGCTGTCCGACCTCACAAAAATTACATTACCTGCACCGTCTGAAGTGGCTGCGTTAGTTGAAATAATGATCTGATTATAATATCTGTAGGTTGAGCTCGGAGTTAATCCGGAAATTGTTGCGAAATATGCAAAAGGCATCCTCGCAGAATTTGTACCGCTCACCCCCTCAATAAATTTTGGCTGGATGGTAACGCTTAAGGTTTGACTAAAAACCAAACCCGTGAAAAACAAAAACAAAGGAAGAATTTTTTTTAACATTGTGTGTCCGTTTCTTTTATTCAGCAGATCCTTCGCCGAAAAACACCATTTTTTATTTCGGCGGAAAACCTCACTTTTAATAGCTCAAATTACGATTAAACCTCGTTATCTACAAGGCAATTAGAACACGATATTCAGGATAGGGAAGAATTTGTCTCTGAACAAGATGCACAGGAAAATGTCTTTGAACAAGATGCACAGGATGAAACAGGATGCGCATGAAATACTCCGGAGCTTTTATCCCAATCCACAACTCTTGGTGCCGTATCCTGCCCATCCTGAATTATCCTGAATATCCTGTTCAAAAAATAAAAAAAAAGCCCGCAAATCTTTCGAAGTGCGGGCTTAAGTACATAGATGAAATGTTACTTCATAGCAGCGTACGCAAGAACTTTCATAAACAATAGCAGAGAGACAGAGGCGGCACCGAGCCATGAAACTCCTCTAATAATTTTTTCTCTCTTTCTGTTTTTCAAGTAAAGTTTGTCGTATTCAGAATTATCTGTGATATAGTCGCCTTTTTTAACATTCCATTTGTAATACGAATTTTCATTCATCATAATATGATCTCCTGCTTATTTCATTAATAACATTTTTTTGATCGAAGTGAAATCGCCCGACTGGATCCTGTAGAAGTAGAGGCCCGAAGGGAGATTTGTGGCATCAAATGATACCTGATTGAATCCGGCTTCAACCTGTCCGTTCAGAAGTGTTGACACCTTTTCGCCGAGGGCGTTGAAGACATCGATCGTAACCATACCCGCAACCGGCATAGCGTAACGGATAACAGTCGAAGGATTAAACGGATTTGGATAGTTCTGATACAGCGTGTAATTTACAGGTGCGAGTTCAACCTCAACAACAGGTGAATACTCGAACGAACCGTCGTTGTCGATCTGTTTTAATCTGTACTGAATCTTGTTCCCAAGCGGATTCGCATCGCTGAAGCTGTAATACTTCGGTGAGTTGGCAGTTCCATGCCCCTCAACAAAACCGATTTTGCTCCAGTTACCGTTTGCGTTTCTCTCAATCTCAAAACCGTTGTTGTCCACTTCGGTTTTCGTCTCCCAATTCAGAGTAACGGATGTTCCTTTAGCAGAAGCTGTGAAGGATGTGAGTTCCACGGGGAGGGCACCATCGGTTCCAAAATATTTATTAGAGACTCTTAAAGCATCTATTGTTGCATTTGGACTACTCGTCCCACCCTGACGGAAAGCAAAGGAACCTATCCCAGTCGCATCTGTTTCTGAAACAGCTGTATTAATTGTGTATGTTCCAGGTTCCGGATTAAGTGATGAACCATTTGTGAAAACATGTAAATAAACTTTATCATTTCCACTTCCACTTATAAATTCATACTTAAGGAGAAGAAGATAGGTGGTTCCTAAGTCGTAGTTAAATCCGGTATAAGTCGGAGAGGATGATACACATACACCAAATGCCAGTTTATTTGATGCATCTCGTTTTGCGAAAACACGACCACGGAATTCTGTCCCAATCGGATTTGGACCGAAATGAGCAAAATAATCACCAGTTGTGTTAACGCTATTTACTTTTACAAGAAATGCAGCATAAATTTTCCCGGAGGTCTGTTGAGCAAAAGTTTTGTGGACATCCTCAGAAGACGCAAGTGCTTGAAGAATAACTGCATTGGTACTAGATACAGGGCCATAGTCCTGAAAGGTTAAACCATTATTTGTTCCTACTGATATTGCATTTGTTCCAGCACTACTATGTGCTGTCCAACCGTTATCGGTCAAAATTGCACCATTAGTATAGTTGAAATTATCTTCGAGAAACAAAGTAAAAGTCATTGTATAATTAAATGCAGTACCTACATTTGTTGTACCATCAGCTAATTGTACCTGTACACTAATCCCATCATTTTCATCAACAGTAGTCGGGATGGTGACTGTAATTGTTGCAATCCCACCCGCGTTTGTAGTCGCAATAAAACTTAGATCCGATATAGAAGCAGTCCTTCCAACTCCATCTATCGTGTAAGTTTCACCTGTAGAACCATCGATATTGGTAACCGTAACATCATATTTAAAGGTGTATCCGGAAACCAGATTTGAATACTGATCCTTCGCTGTTGCAGTTATAGTTCGTGTTGTATTTAGTGCAAGAGCAACATCGATTGCTGCTGTAGAAAGCGCTGTCGGAGCCCCCGGGTTTATAACCTGTGAAACCGATGCAGCTCCATAGTTCGTCGCTACAACAGAAACCGTTTTTGTACCTGAACTTGTTAATAACGAATTCCCATTTGACGGTTTCAATTTCAGGTTCCCCGCAGTAACAGCATAGTCAGCAACTGCCAATGATGTACCATTTATCTTAACCGCGGTTATAGCATTTCTCCAAGTCACATCATCAATGAAAGTAATGTCAATATCATTATCCACATTGTTATTGGAACCATCTGAAATCAAAGTTGGTGGCACTCCCGCAAAGGGATGAATCTCCGCTGCAGCGAATGTACCAGATGGGGATACAGTTGTAGTAAATGAAAAATTTGAAATTACCGGAGTAGTGATACTCATTAAATTTCCGATACTTGCACTGGCATCAAGGTCAACGGTCAGAAACAAATAACCAGATCCAACATTAAATAATTTTGTTGCCGTGAAGCCCAATAGCTCTGTATTATCGTTAGATGCATTTATTGATTCCAAAAGTGCATCTGTTCCGGGGTCAAAGATTGCATCTGCTGAATAATATAACTTATATCCGCCGGCAGAAATGTCGCTTGCTGCAAATGCACCATCAATTAAAAACGCTGCTCCATTCAGGGTTGCAGGATTGACAGTAATGTCAAGTTTTAAACGGTATAGGACATTGTTTGAAGAACCCACAGCAAACGAATTTGTAGTAGGGTCAACGCCTGTTACAACAACAATCGGATCAGGACCAACAATAGAAAAAGCCGTTCCAATGTTTGTAAGACCGTTAGTGAGTTGAACTTGAACTGAAAGGCCATCATTTTGGTCGACTTGTGCAGGAACTTGTATTGTAAAAGTAGCGACACCACTTGCATTTGTTGTCGCAACTACCGAAAGATCGTTTTGAGTAGTCGTTCTTGCAGTCCCATCAATTGTATAACTCTCACCTGTTGTAACATTATTATTCGTAACTGTCGCATCATATTTAAATGTATAACCGGATACGAGGTTGCTATACTGATCCTTTGCAGTCGCAGTTACCGTTCGTGTTGTACCCAAAGCAAGTGCGGCTGAGATTGTTGCCGTCGAGTTTGTTGTCGGAGCCCCGGCATTAATTACTTGCGTAACAGAAGCATTATTATATCCGGTAGCCTCGATTGAAACAGTCTTGCTCCCGGATGCAGTTAAAAGTGCATTTAATCCTGAAGGCTTTAATTGCAAATTTCCCGAACTAAGTACATAGTCAGTTGTCACAGTTAGTGCTGTTGTACCTATTTTTACTGCAGTGACAGCCGTTCTCCAGGTTGCATCATCTGTAAAGGTGATGTCGATGTTATTATCAACGGTGTTGTTTGTTGCATCGGCGGTGAGTGTTGGGGGGGATAAAAGACCGGATGCTGTTGCTGTAATTGAAACATCGTCAATTCCGAGAGCTTGTGCGTTAGTGGTCGTCGTACCGGTTGTTACAGAATAATTCCAAGCCAGATACAAATTTGATCCTGCTGAAACTGAAACATTCAAAGTCTTATTACTGATGCTTACAGTCGTTCCAGGAGCAGTAGCATATCCATTATTATCAGCATCAGCACCTGCAAAAGAAGTTAAAAAGTCACTTCCTGCAACAGTCCAATTCGCACCATCAGTTGAATAATACAATTGCATAGAGAACCCGGCCGTATTGGTACCATTACGATATTTTTCAACTTTATAACTAATTGTAAAGTTGTCAATCGTTGAAAGTCCATTGTTCTTTAACCATAAATACGAATTTACAGATTTAGAAGCTGAGCCTGAACTAATACCACCTATTGCTCTTTCCGTGGATGAATTTGCAACACCTGCACCAAAATTATAAAGACCGTTTGCTGCCGAGGAACTCATACTGTTTCCAGCGATCTGTTCAGTTGCGGTGACAGCAGAAGCATATGTTCCAACTAATCTCACAGTTGCATTCTTATCCATCTTCCAACTTGTGGGGAGAGTCGCTGTCGCTGTCGTTCCTATCGTAAAATTCTCAGTATAGGTACCCCCAGCCGAGATATTGACCTGCCCCCACCCATCAAAGACGAGGAGAGCTGTTAAAAATATTAGTGAAGAAAAA
>CAYSJM010000064.1:0-5701 GCA_964431385.1 uncultured Ignavibacteriaceae bacterium
ACCTGAACGGGAATCATCCCGGCTCTGAATACACAAAGCTGGCGAACCTGTTGTTCAGTGAACTACCGGAGGGTAACCCTGCAAACAAACCGATGGTGAAACAACACCCCGGAGGCAGCAAACCGGAGACGGTGGTTTACGAGTACAGCTTGTACAACAACTACCCCAATCCCTTCAACCCTGAAACAGTAATAAAGTTCTCACTTAAGGAGAAGAGCCGTGTAACCCTGACAGTTTACAGCATCACGGGACAGAAGGTTGTCCCGATGAATCGGGATCACGGGAGAGATGGAAAATGGCATATATGAGAAGAGGTTCGATGGCACGAAACTCTCATCAGGTATTTATATTTTCAGGCTTGAAGCTCAATCGCTTTAGAGCAAGACAACTTATTCCAAGACCGTGAAGGCTTTGCTGTTGAAATAGTCCCGATTAATCGGGAATTTCAATCGGAGGAAAAGGAGTCTCATTTGATTCTTCGATCTGAAATCCATAGCTTAAGATTACAGAGGCTGTCTCGAGAGGGGCAGCCTTTTAATATATAGTTTTTCCTGAAAAAGTGGTGGCACGCAGGTGAGGGTATATTGTACTATTTTTGACGACAACTTTTTATAGATTGCGAATCTGTTTTTACATACTACGGAAATCAAATGAACCCTTTTTCTATTCGTTTTTACCTCGTTTTTCTCACCGTTGTTTTTCTCAATCCGCTGTCGCATGCTCAATCAGATACAGGTTATTTTGCCTCTGATGGTGAATTCATGCGAAAAGTTGACGGCGGATCGTTCCCGATGGGAGCAACTGAAAAAGAGAAAAATTTGCTCTACAATTCTCTGCCGCGGCACACGGTAACACTCTCCGGTTACTACATTTCAACCACGGAAGTATCGCTCGGGAATTTTAAGTTGTTTATCGACGAAACAGGTTACAAAACTGTGGCTGAAATAATTGATTCAAGCTACATTAAAGATGACCACGACTTTTCTTTCACAAAAGGCATTACCTGGAGAAATAACGAATGGGGCTACCTTAGGGACAGTTTGTTCAACGATTTCCCCGTCTTTCATGTAAGCTGGTACGACGCCGTTGAATATTGCAACTGGTTGAGCAGAAGAGAAGGGCTTTCCCCTGTTTATACCATCGACAGAACCACCATCGATACGAACAATAAAAGTGAATATGACAGACTAAAATGGAAGGTTGACTGGAACGATAACCTCCCAAACCCCGGCTACCGACTCCCTACCGAAGCTGAATGGGAATTTGCCGCAAGAGGCGGTAACCTCAGCAAAGGATATTTTTACAGCGGAAGTGACGAGATAAGTGAAGTGGCGGTTTCAAAAAAAGGTCACCTGGTCTATAAAGGTTCCTACCCTATTGCCGACAACACTCCTAACGAACTTGGCATCTACAACATGAGTTTTAATGTTATGGAATGGTGCTGGGACTGGTTTGCCGACTACACCCCTGAACCAAAAACAAATCCAAAAGGAGCTTCATCAGCTGTGTGGCGAGTCAAGAGGGGCGGCGCCTGGTACGGGCTCGGTTTCGAAGGAAATCCCGCTTTCAGGAACGGTTATTCCGCTGATACCACCTTCTTCTGTCAGGGGTTCAGGATTGCAAGAAACTTCGTAAAATAACTTAAAGGGAGGTGACACAGATAACTGATATCAGTCCGTAATGTTCTTCTTGAATATGCATTCTCTCTCTTGAAATGTTTTGTAAGCAAATAATGAAATATTTATATGTTTTGGCGAATATTAATTCTATGAAAAAATTACATTTTCGTTTTTATTCTAAAATAAAATATTAAATTTATAACGAAATGATTTTAATTTTTTTTAATTATCCATACTTACCCATTCGTAATTAAATTTAATAGTGATCGTCACTGTAGAATCGATATCCCCGGAAAAAAGATGGTCAACCGAATATTAGAATACACCGTTAACAATTCTCCAAATCCCGCCTGTTGGCTCGGAAGTGATGGTAAATTCGTTTTTGTTAATTCGGCAGCCTGCAGGTTGTTTGGGTATTCGGTGGAAGAATTTGAATCATTAAACGGTTGGCAACTCACCTCAGATACTCCTGAAATGTGGCTGGACAATTTTCAGCAACTTAAAACTGAAGGAACAAAAACTTATGAGACTCTCTTCTTTCATAAATCGGGTGAGCAAATATCCGTTGAAGTTCAATCAAACTTCGTTTTTCTTAATGGTGTGGAATTTATTTGCAATTTTATAAAAGATATCTCACTCAGAGCAAGTGCAATTCGCGAACTCGAAAAAAGTGAAAAGAAGATAAGGGAAGTGTTGTTTAACAGTCTCGATGCAATAATGCTCACAACCCCTGACGGTTCAATCGAAACTGCAAATCCCGCTGCATGCAGAATGTTTGAAAGAACTGAAGAGGAGATTGTGGCAGATGGAAGGGCAGGCATCTTGGATGTTCTCGATCCCCGGCTGGCTATTGCACTTGAAGAAAGAGCAAGAACAGGACGATTTTTAGGTGAACTGACCGGGCTAAAAAAAGACGGCACCAAATTTCCGATAGAAGTGGCAACCTCTATATTTTATATCGGTGACCACCCACACACGAGTATTAGTATCAGAGACATCTCTGAACGAAAAGCGATTGAAAATGCACTAGCACAAAACGCTGAAAGACTCGCCTCCATCAATGCAACAAAAGATAAATTTTATTCAATGATCTCCCACGATCTTCGCAGCCCATTCCATATACTCTTAAATTTCACGCAAATGCTCGTTGAAGATTCGGAAAAGTTAACGCGAAAACAGATTAAAGACTACTCTGAAACCCTCTTTAAATCGATTTCAAATCTTTACAGTTTGCTCGAAAATTTGCTCCATTGGTCACTCGTGCAAAGGGAGAAGGTCTCGTTTACTCCCGAAATTCTAAATTTATCCTCAATTGTCGATCAGGCATTCGAGATAGTCTCTACAATCGCGGGCAGAAAAGAAATCAGCCTGGTTAACGCCGTGATGCCTGAAACTGACATCTATGCCGATAAAAACATGCTTATTATCATCATCCAAAATCTTGCATCAAACGGCGTGAAGTTTAGCCATAGAAGTGGAACTGTTCTGGTAACCGCAATTTCTCGGGAAAATGATACCATTTTTAATGTAAGCGACAGCGGAATTGGAATGAAAGAGGCTGACATCGAACAGCTGTTTCGGCAGGATATAACCTTTCAAACTCCCGGAACTGAAAGGGAAAAAGGAACTGGACTCGGTTTTGCTCTCTGCCGCGAATTTGTGAAAAGGCATTCGGGCACGATAGATGTTGTAAGCTCTCCCGGGAAAGGTAGCCGGTTTATAGTTTCACTTCCAAATAAAAAGCCCCGCTGAATAATGCAAGGCTTCTATTAATTCTCCAAAATTTTTGAGTGACTTCTACATTATTTAAATAGGCAGATAACCTATTTCAACACGATCATCTTTCTTGAAGATGTAAATTCCCCACTCTCCATCCTGTAGATGTAAACCCCGCTTGAAAGAGTGGATTTGACTGAATTAAAATTAAAATCAAACTCATGCACTCCTGCATTTTTAAATCCATTCACAGGTGTTGCCACAAGATTCCCGGAAATATCGTAAATCTTTATTGAAACCCATCCTGATTTTGGCATCTCGTATGATATTACGGTACTCGGATTAAACGGATTAGGATAATTTTGAAATAATTCATAGCCAAAAGGATTAAGCAGGTCAATCGTTAACTCGTTTGAATATGAATACTCACCGTTCAAATCAATCTGTCGAAGCCTGTACTTATAAATTCCTGGTGATTGTTTATTATCCTCAAAATAGTACCTCGATGGGAATAGTGATGTCCCTTTACCATTAACAAATCCAATGGTTGACCATGCAGGATTTTTGTCGAACGCCGTTACAAGTTTTGCCCGTTCCACTTCAAAACCTTTATTGTTAACTTCGCTGGAAGTTTGCCACTCAAGAAATACCTTGCTCTCCTCTACAGTAGCGGAAAATCCTGTCAACTCAACTGGAAGCACAGCGGCAGAATCAAAGAATGGTGCCGTCCATATCGACATTGTTGTGTTGTCGGCTCTCATCCACATCGGATATACCCGCCCCTGAAATGCTGAAATACCAGTATAATCACCGAAAAAGACGGCAGATGAGGGATTGAACGATGTCTCACTCACTTTAAAATTTTCCCAGGTTAAGCCACCATCAACAGACTTGGCAACATAAACATCCGTCAGGTTTCCCGTCGTATTTCGTCTGTCATAAAAAATTGAATACAAAACTCCGGTTGCCTGATCGACCGTAAGCCAGCAGAAAAATTGATGACGGGAACTGTTGTCGTTGTTCACCCTTATCGGTGCACTCCAGGAGTTTCCTCCATCAGTAGATCTTGCGATGAACACATCAGTGTTGTTTGCACCGGCTCCCTGATCTGACCAGTTAATGTAGATATTTCCACGATGTGCACTTCGGGAAGTGTCGCAGACTGTTATTGTAAGTCCGTTTGCCCTGTAAATACCGGGAACTGAATAATCCCATCCGCTCGGATGTGGTGCTACAAATTTATCAGCCCCGAAGGTTAATCCACCATCAAGAGATTTATCAAACATTATTCCGTAAGGTCCTGTCCACGATACATAAACCTCTCCGTTTGGTCCCACCGCCGGAACTGCCCCTTCAACGGTATTGTCTTCATCAATGCAGTCACCACTTCTGTCGCTAACCTTCACAGGTGAACTCCAGGTTATCCCCGCATCCGTGCTTCTGCTGAAAAGAATACGGGAACTGTCAGAAACGGAACCACTTCCATAGTTGTCAAATTCTGTCCATGACATGTAGATATTCCCTTTGTAAAGCGGACTGTGATAATCGGCGGCAAGCCATTCCTTGTCCTGCTCTTTTGGAGGGGTAAGACCCACGCCGGCACCATCATTCCAGGTTGTTCCATTGTCTGTCGATCGCTGAACAACTATTCTGTCAATCCAGTAACCGACCGTCGGGTTTGAGAGGTGTCCATAATAGAGGTAGCCACGGTGATCATAAATCAAACACGGATCGCCCCAAACACCGAGGGTGGAATTCATCTGCTTTTGTGTCCAGGTCGCTCCCCTGTTCGTGGAAACATAAAAATAACTGATGTTCGCTCCACCAACCACCACATCAGGATTCAAAGGGTTAATTGCAATCGATACTTCATTTGGGCTCGATGCATTCGTAGTGGACATCCTGATATTCTGGAATTGCGGGTACAGGCAGATGCTAAAAATCAGTAAAAGAGAAAAAATCTTAAAGAGTTTCATTGCAGTTGGGCTTTCAATATCTTAAACCATGTTTGAAAATTGATTCAAACGATATCTTAAAATAATCATTTCTTGTGACTTCCTACTGAACTCCATGTTTTATCAGGTTTATCATCTCCCGAACCGCCTGATCAATCCCAACAAACATCGCCCTCGCAACCACCGCATGACCAATACTCACTTCGTCGATGGTGTGGATCGACCGAAAAAGTTTGATGTTGTGGTAATCCAGACCATGCCCCGCATTCACTACAAGTCCGTTTTGGTGTGCATACAAAGCAGCAGCCTCTAATTTGTCTAATTCCTCAACTATTTGTTCTTCAGTTTTTGCCTCCGAATAAACTCCGGTGTGAAGCTCAATCATGTCAGCCCCCGATTCAAGAGATGCAT
>CAYSJM010000064.1:5801-19370 GCA_964431385.1 uncultured Ignavibacteriaceae bacterium
GAATAAACTCCGGTGTGAAGCTCAATCATGTCAGCCCCCGATTCAAGAGATGCATCTATCTGCTCTTTTGAGGGTTCGATGAACAATGAAACCTTTATTCCGGCATCTTTCAGTCGCTTATTGCAGTCTTTCAGCGATTCAAGATTTGAGATTACATCAAGCCCGCCCTCAGTGGTTAGCTCTTGCCTCTTTTCGGGGACGATGGTTGCCATTTCTGGTTTGATTTCGCAAGCAATTTTGATAATTTCTGCATTTGCTGCCATCTCGAGATCAAGCTTTGTTTTTAGCAATTGCCGCAGAAGTATCACATCCCTGTCCTTTATGTGCCTTCTGTCTTCACGCAAATGAACAACAATACCGTCAGCTCCCGACTGTTCTGCAACCAATGCTGCGAGCACGGGATCAGGCTGGTCGCCACCCCTGGCATTTCTGATTGTAGCAAAATGATCTATATTTAAACAAAATCGCATTTTGATTTCCTTGAAAATTTATTCTAACTGTGATTGTAAACTTACAAAGGTATAAGGTTCAATCAAAATTCAATTTTGGGCAATTCCGTCTCCGGGAACCCATACTTCTCATTTTGTACCCCCTTTTTCCGCAATTTTCAAAAAAAGAGAATCTGCTTTTTTAGCTTTTGGAACATTTCCACATCTTTTTGTTGTATAATGAATAATTTCCTTTAAATTTGCAACTAAAATTCATTATAATCATCCTGGAGTATATCTTGTTAAAATTCATCACCATTTTCCTTTTATTAGCCGGAGTTGGTTTCGCACAGTTGTTCATTCCACACGCCGACAAACAGACTCCCGAATACAAAAATTTTATCGCACAGTATGGAATGCGTAATCTGTTGGAAAGGGTAATTTCTACTGATTCAACTTTTATTGATACAGAACCCGCCACTTCAGAAACTTTTTTTACATTCGATAACAATGGCAACCTGCTCACAGCTAAATACAAAGCTTTTGCTTATGTTGTCTCCGGCATCGACAGTTTTGTTTACGATAAAACCGACAAACTTCAAAAAGTAATCTCCTGGTCTCTCGAAGGCGATTTTAATGAACGAATGAATATTGTTACTGTCAGAGAGTTTGTCTATTCGAACGAAACGGGACTTCCCATCAAGGTTCTCCACAAAGAAATTGAAGGCGACAAAGTAACCGATTGTGGATCTTACGACTATGTTTACGACTCGAAAAACAACCTCCTCAAAATTGTGGATAACACTACAATCTATTTTATGAGTGAGGCAATGCCGAGGTGTAACTATATCTATGACGGTCGCGGAAATATGATCGAAGAAGAATCGGATATCAGAAATGCTAAATATGAATACAGCCCAACGGGTAAACTGCTCAAATCAGTGGAAAGAATGGAAGGCCTGGACGACTATATAACAACCTACACCTACAACGACGAAGGTAAACTATGGAAGAAAATTACCGAAGGTTACAGTACATTTGGTGAAGTTGAATATGCCTATGCCGCTACCGGCGTACTCGCCGCCATTCACGAAAAATGGACTTACGGCTTCGATGTCGCCCCCTCTTACTTTGTTTATTCCTATTATTATAATGTAGATTAGTGGGGATTTGTGATTTTTCATTTTTTGAATGAAATCTTCAGTTTTTCAAGAATATGAAAATTTTCTGAGGACTGCGATCAAATATACGGGAAGAATGCAATTTGTTAATCTCTACAAACGGTTTTCAATAATTCATCCAAGTCGAATTTTTTGACTTCGTATGAATGGACAAAATTAATTATTTTTTCAAAATTTCCGGGAGCAATAACCGAGTCTGATTTCAGTTTTAAGAGCCGATCGAAGAATAAAAAGGTTTCCTTATTGCTTCCGGATGGTTCGTCCATCACCAAAAATTCTGTACCACTAAGTTCTGTAGCTTCCATCAGATAGTGCCTTACAGTTTCATATCTTTGATAATGACTATATAAGCTATCAGGGTTTGAATCGATATCAAACCCTGTTATCGTTAGAAGTTTTCCATTTTTACCAAGACCATCAAACTTAAACGGTTTTTCCAATTTTGGTAACTGAGATGGAGTTATCTTTTGATTGATAGTTACATTGTTTTTGATTTTTGGAAACAATTCATTTTTCATTCTCCGGGTAATCTCAGATCTGCGTCGCGGCAATCCTGAAGATAACCTCTCATGATCATCCACAAACAAATGGTACAATTTTAAACATTCATTTTCTGATTCAACCGTTATTGGTTTTGGGTCCGAAAATTGAAGGAAGTTGACTGAACTGGCATGAAGATTTTGGAAATAAGTAACATCGATTCTCTCTTCTTGAATTAATTTTTCTACACTCTGATCAATATCAGCGGAGTAGAACTGTTCAATCTTCTTCACCATATCTTTGATGGACTGACTACCGAAGCCTCGAAGCCGCGTAACAAGTTCAATTTTTGGTCGCGAAAATTGGGCAAATCGAATTTCACCCGCTTCGATGATTAAACCAATAGAGACGCTGTCACCGGCGTTTGTGTTAGGTGACAGTTTCACAATAGTGTAATAGCCAGGTTTCATATTTCTATACTCTCATAAAATTTCTTTAGAACTAAAGCGTTTCTCTTATTATCAAATAACAATTTCCCAACTCTTGCAAAATATTCATCGAGAGGGCTAAAATACTCAGTGTATTCCTCAACAAAGTGACTGAACAATTCTTTTGAGGTCCTTACCGAAGTTGTGAAATATTCATCAAAAATTAAGCGGAGGTCTCCGGTGCGAAAAAAACGGTTTCTGACTAATGCCAGAAAGTCAGTTCCCAAAAGTGTAAATTTTTCATCGTTGTAAAATTCGAAATAATTTAGAAGTTCAGCCTCTGGATTGAAGGCAGGATATAAAATCGTTACATGATCGATAGGAATTGCAACGATACTCTTCCGAGTCTCCTTTATTAACAGGTTTGAATTCTTTCTGTGCCTGTCAGTATTTTCAACCCAAATGTCAAATAATGCTATTTTAAGATAGCTGAGAATAAATTCATCTCTTAGAAGGTGTTTCGGCTTGATTTCTATGGGTGCTAGAAAAATATTAAAATCCATGACATCGGGCAATAGTTTTGAGCCGAAACCAAGCGTATTGGATGAACTGATTCTGTATCTCGTCCGAATTTCTTCAGAAATTTAATCGTCACTGAAGTCGAGGATACAAACATCCGGAACGGAGATATTCAACGCTTTCAACAAAAATGCTGCGAGCAGTTCATTTACAATACATGGATCTTGATCATGACCCGGTAATTTTCCAAAATATACTTCATGATCAGTGGTTCTTACTTTAAACGGTTTATGGGTCGTTTTAATCTGTTCGAGTATCTCAGCAACTTTTTTAATTACCATTAAAGCATACTTGGTTTTGGCAACGATAATTTTTGAAATTGATTCATATCCGTTCCAGATGTAATGACAATTTTGTCGGAAAATCTATTAGACTTGCACATAAATGTTTTTTGCATGGGTCAAACAAACTTGACTTATAAAAATTCCTGAGTTATGCTCCTACACTACAAAAATGTTAATGCCCACACAAATCTAATTCGATTACAATAATTTAATAGTTTAAACTACTCTTATCGGATCTAGTAATTTGTATTTGATAGCACAGTAAAGTAAAATGTGAATATAATCAAATTTTACACAGGCCCACAAATTATGGACCTTTCACAACCTGTCAATCATCAAAAAATCGTTGTGCTGATATTTCTTCTCTTCAGCATGAAGGTTCTTATTTTCATATTTACATATTTTTAGCAGAGGGCAGTGAATACAGTCGGGATTCTGCGGTCTGCAAAATTCCCTCCCCAAGAGAATAAGATTGCTGTGAAAACTGTGTGCAAGTCCATCGGGAATCCTCCCAAAAAGCATTCTAAAAGTTTTCTCCGGCTGATTGCTTTCCACCAGCCCGACCCTGTTAACTATCCTGTTTACATGGGTGTCAACGGGACAAACATTCCGCCTCAACGAGAACAGCAAAACGCACGAAGCAGTCTTCACCCCCACACCTTTATAAGAAGTGAGCTCATCAAGAATCTCCATTTCTCCCATTCCGCGAGTGTGTTCCAAATCCAGACTCCCCCTTTTTTCATAAAGGTCGTTTAAAACCTCAAGAATCGCAGCCGACTTCTGCTTGCCAAGTCCCGCAA
The DNA here is from genome assembly GCA_964431385.1 of uncultured Ignavibacteriaceae bacterium. GTDB lineage: Bacteria > Bacteroidota > Ignavibacteria > Ignavibacteriales > Ignavibacteriaceae > UTCHB3. The sequence continues at coordinate 9,982 of CAYSJM010000064.1, forward strand.
TCTTGATTTGCTGCTCCAATTCAAACCTGCTTAATCCACGAACCTCTTCCCAACCGGTAAAATTCTGCTTCAGGTTTTGATACGCCCTCCACGAATTTTTATCATTCGTATTTTGCGAAAGTATTGTACCAATTAATACATCCAAAGGATTCTGCATCCCCTCATTTCGTTTTGGAATACCATAATATTCGCGAAGTAAGGAGTCAATCTGTTTTATCAGTACTTCAGAACTTCGGAGATTCGGTACTTCAGTACTTTTGTGTTTCGTTGCTTTAGTGAGTCGCATTTTTTACTAATTTTGAATAAATAATTTTTTAAAATACTAAACTTTAGAAACACTTAAGTTCTGTAAACATTAGTTTTCAAATCCTAAAGTTCCGAAGTTCTAAAAAAGGAGTTCACATGCCCACATTGATGGTCAGCATATCGGGAATAAGGGGAATTGTCGGCGACGGTCTCGACCCCGAAGTATTGGTTAAATTTATCTCTGCGTATGCCAAATGGATTGGCAGCGGAACTGTTGTAGTCGGTCGCGACTCGAGAATTACGGGTGCCATGGTCAGTTCGATAACCGCAGGAGCACTTAATGCACTCGGCATAAATGTGGTCGATATCGGTATCGTCCCAACCCCAACCGTGCAGTTTGCAGTGAAAACTCTCGGTGCCCAAGGGGGTATTGCAATTTCAGCCAGCCACAATCCGAATGAGTGGAATGCACTAAAACTTCTGAATGCCACAGGTCAGTTTATGTCGCCTGAAGAACATAACGAAATGAAAAAATACCTCGGCGAACCGGCTGAGTACAAGAGTTGGGACAAAATTGGACACACTACATTCAACTCGGAAATGCTTAAATTTCATAAAGAAAAAGCTCTTCAACTCCCCTTTATCGATATCGATCTCATCCGTTCAAAAAAATTCAAAGTAGTTGCCGATTGTGTCAATGGTGCAGGTGTTTACATCATCCCCGAGCTCCTTAGAGACCTCGGTTGTGAAGTGATCGAAATGAATTGCGAAAAAACAGGAATCTTTCCAAGATTGCCGGAACCACTTCCCGAAAACCTCGTAGAAACTATGGCAAAGGTAAAAGAGACAGGTGCAGACCTCGCAGTGGTTGTTGATCCCGATGCCGATCGTCTGGTGCTCATTACCGATGAAGGAGAACCCTTCAGCGAAGAAAATACCATATCCCATGTGGTTAAATGGGTGCTTTCCAAAACTCCTGGAAATGTAGTGGTTAATCTTTCCACCACCAGAACCGTGGATGATGTTGCTGAAGCTGCCGGATGCAAAGTTTTCCGTTCCCCCGTCGGTGAAGCAAATGTTGTGCAAAAAATGAAAGAAACCGGTGCAGTAATTGGTGGTGAAGGAAGTGGCGGTGTTATTTATCCTGCTCTTCACTACGGCAGAGATTCACTCGTGGGAGTGATAGTTACACTTCAACACCTCGCAGAATTTGGCGGCAAACTCTCCGATCTGAAACGGGCTCTCCCGCAATACAGCATCGCTAAAAAGAAAATTGATATATCCGGCAAATCGCCCGATGAAGTGCTGGCTGCAATGGTCGAAAAATACAAACACGAAAAAGTTAATACCGACGATGGTCTCAGAATTGACTTCCCTGATCATTGGGTCCACTTCAGAAAATCAAATACTGAACCGATTATCCGTGTTATCGCTGAAACCACTTCGTATGACGAGGCTGTTAACCTCTGTGAAAAATACTTCGCAGAAATAACCAGCATGCTTTAGGAATTGCTGAAGTTCTTTGTTGTTCCGAGACTCTGAAGTTCTGAAATTCCGAGGTTCCGAAGTTCCGAGGTTCCGAAGTTCTGTAAAGTTTTTTTGCCGTTCGTCAATAAATAGTATTGAAATTGCGGGTCTGTGCATAATTTGGCATTCGATTTATTATAGGATTCCAAAATGCTCAAACCCGTTTTTTCTTTTCTGTTGTTTTTATTCCTCTGCGTGCCTTCAATTCTTGCCCAAAGTTCCGACCTCTTCATTTTCCGCGAATTCCAAAATGCAGTAAAAAAAGGAACCAGAACTTTTGACGGCGTTCCGGGTGAAAAATATTGGACAAACTCCGCCAACTACAAATTAAAAGCATCTATTGAACCCGTAACAGGCAGAATCAGCGGCAGCGGTGTAATCGACTACTCGAACAACAGTCCCGATGATATCAAAAATCTCGTCCTCAATCTTTATCCCGATGTTTACAAAAAAGGTGCTCCCCGGAATGTAAAGTTCCAACTCGAAGATATCACCGACGGAATGATAATAAGCGAATTAAAGATTAACGGTATCGATGTTCCCCCCGCCAAAATTCAACGAAACAAGGCAATCGGTTTCCTAAAACTGGCTGAACCAATTAAAAGTGGCACCAAATTAAAATTGGAAGTTAAGTGGGAATTCACGATGCCTAAGAACCCTGATGACCGAATTGGCAGTTATGGCGATTCGTCATATTTTGTGGCATACTGGTATCCGCAGGTGGCTGTTTATGACGACATTTCCGGCTGGGATATGATCGGTTATGACGGCGAACATGAGTTTTATACCGATAACAACAGTTTTGATGTGGAGCTTAATGTGCCCAACGGAATACTCGTCTGGGCAACGGGTGACCTGAAAAATGGTGAAGAAATTTACACGAAAGAGTGCCTCAACAAACTGAACAAACTTAAAAACAGCGATGAAGTGGCTGTGATGTGCGAACCCGGTGAAGTGAAAAACCTCCTGCTCCCCGGCAAATCTCATACATGGAAATTTTCAGCGAATGATGTCCCCGATTTTAGTTTTTCAGTAGCAAACAGCGTAAGATGGGAAGCTACAAATCTGAAATTGGAAAATGGTAAAAGGAATATTCTGATAAGCTCGGTCTATGCACCCGGCGATTCCCTCTCACCCGAAGTGTTAAAACTCTCAAAGCACATCATCAAATATTTCTCCGAGGTTTTCCCCGCTGTTCCATATCCGTATAATTATATGACAGTTTTTAACGGAAGTGGTGGCATGGAATTTCCCATGATGGTAAACCAATCCACCGAAAGTGACCGCTGGTTAACAACTTATGTGACCACTCATGAAATCGCGCATATGTATTTTCCGTTTCTGACGGGTACAAATGAAAAAAGATTTTCATGGATGGATGAAGGAATGGCGGTTTACCTTCCCCTCAGCGAACAGACTAATATTTTCCCCGGATTAAAATACGACGAAATCAGTGCTGCAAACCTCAGCAAGAACATGGGAACCCAAAGCGATGTCCCTTTAATGGTCCCCTCTACTTTTGTTTATGGCCCTGCCCACATGATGGGTGCCTATTCAAAATCGGGTATCGCATTTCTGATTCTTGAAGATATCATCGGAAAAGATGTCATGCGTACTGCTCTGCAGAATTTCATCAAAACATGGAAACACAAACACCCAACTCCCTATGACTTCTTCTTCTCAATAAATAAATCGAGTGGTAAAAATCTCGACTGGTTCTGGAAACCCTGGTTCTTTGAGTTTGGATATCCTTCCCTAATCCTGAACGAAAGCGAAGCAAACACCAAACGAAAATTCGAAGTAATCAAAAAAGGCAATAGCCCTGTGCCAATCCACCTCGAAATTGAATACACCGACGGCTCAAAAGAAACAATTACCAGAACCGCCGAAGTTTGGAAAAATGGAGAGAAATCAGTAACTTTCGACCTCAAAGGAAATAAAGAAGTAAAGAAAATTTCCCTCGGATCACCAAAAATACCGAATGTTTTAATGCAATGAACAGTAAACTTCCCGGCGCACCCACAAGTATATTCGCAGTAATGTCGGCACTTGCGAAAGAGCATAATGCCATAAATCTCTCACAGGGATTCCCCGATTTTGATCTCTCTCCCGAACTTATCGAGTTGATGGATCAAAATATGCGTGCCGGCAACAACCAGTATGCACCCATGACGGGGGTTCAGCAACTGCGTGAAAGAATTTCGGAAAAAATCTTGAGCGACTATGGCAGATTCTACGACCCAAACACAGAGATCAACATAACCGCCGGTGCCACCCAGGCACTTTTCACATCCTTTAACTCTTTCGTCTTTCCAGGCGATGAAGTAATCGTGATTGAACCGGCTTACGATTCCTATATCCCTTCAATAATTCTTAATGGTGGTGTGCCCGTCCCAATTCCTTTGGATAACAATTTTCGTTACGATTGGGACAGGATAAAATCGGCAGTTTCAGCAAAAACTAAGATGATTGTTCTCAATTCACCGCACAATCCACTCGGCACAGCTTTCCATGAAGAAGATATTGCCTCCTTGACCGAAATTACAAGGGATACAGATATTATTATCCTTTCTGATGAAGTCTATGAACATATTATTTTCGATGGAAGGACCCACTTGAGCGTGGCAAGATATCCCGAACTTGCTGAAAGATCGATTGTAATTTCATCGTTTGGGAAAACTTTTCATGCCACGGGCTGGAAGGTGGGATATGTTGCCGCTCCGGCAAAATTTATAGCTGAATTCAGGAAAATTCATCAGTTTACAGTTTTTGCAGTCAATACACCCGCTCAAATGTCGTACGCAGAATTTCTAAAAGACCCCGAACATTACCTCCATCTGAACGAATTTTACCAACAAAAACGGGATTACCTGAACAGCTTTTTCCATAATTCAGGACTCCACTTCACCCCCGCAGAAGGTACCTACTTCCAAATTTACGACTATTCCCAATTCTCAAATGAAGATGATTTCACCTTCTCAAAAACTTTAACACAAAAAGCCGGAACAGCGGTAATTCCGCTTTCCCCATTCTACTCAACCCCCTACACAGGTAAAAAAATCAGAGTCTGCTTTGCAAAAAAAGATGAGGTTTTGAAAGATGGAGCTGAAAGGATTTTGGAGTACTTGAGGGGCTGAGAACCTGAGTACTTGAGTAAATTAAATATTCATCCGTGAAATCCGTGGAAATCTGTGTTATCCGCGTAACTATGTGAAATTTCTTCATAGTATGAATCCCGCGTCCCCTACTATTTCAACATTTACCATTCATCCCGGAAGAAATCTCCCAAATCAAAAACCTTATCCTGATCGAGGGGGAACCTGACCGGTAACTCCCTGATGGCTTTCTGCAAATCAATCCCCGCTCGTATGAATTCGGCCCTATAAAACTTTTTTTCTTCATCTGTCCTTTGCAGCCATCTCTCATTTTCATCCATCAACCGGCAGTCTTCCTTCCTGGCCTCTGTGAATTTATCGAGTTTTTCAAAAAATTCCTCCGCGCCGTTCCGGTTGAAATTCAGACTGTACAGGTCATTGTCCCGCGTGTATGGCGACCCAGCCTTAGTCAGGGCAAGGATGGAATGAATCAGAGGTTTAAGAGGGAATATCTTGCCGGACCTGTTGATGGGAATGATCTGATAATTGCGGGGTGATTTCTTTTCGACAAACTCGCCGTTTTGCTCAGCAATATCGACCGCAAAGCGGTTGTCGGCAATTATCACATCCGCGTTGCGGGTCATCGCATCCGGTGTGCCATGGACATGATCTGTTGTACCAAAACAATACTCGAACAACTGATTGGCGAGGTAAACATGATTTTCCATGATCGACATTTCTGAGTACTTCTGCTTATTCATCCTGTTTTCGTTGGAGGCTTCTTCATAACTTTTCGTCATGAACAGAACGCTAACCTCCTCCTGTCTGAATCCAAGTGTGTGAAAGAACGATAACACCCGCCTAATCCCCAGAAATGGAAGTTTCGACATGTTGACAATGTATATTCTCCCGGAATTGTCCGGATGGAATGCGTTCCCCGGACCGAAATACCCACCCTCACCTTTTCTTGGAATCGATGTTCTGATAAACCCCCTTGTAAGATCAATTACTTTTTTTCTCCCCTTCAGTTGCTTCATGATCAGGTGCACCGGTGTACCCAGCCAGGGAACAAGTATCAATGCACTGTTTTCTTCGCAATTGCAAAGGTCTTCAAGCACTGACCCTTCATGGTTCAATAATTCCGTCCGCATAATATCCTCCGTTTTAATCTGTAATAAATTCGATTCCAATTTAATAAACGAAAAATAGAAAGGACCTCTGGCAGGTTAAGAGAATGTTAAGTTTTTAGATTAGATTTAACAATTCGTTAACATTAGATGACGAGCGAAAATTTTGGGATTTCGTAGATTGTTTTCAAAAAATTACCGATCTACAAAAATTTTCGTTTCAATGTAATTTGGTAATCTACTAATTTAATTAGTAAACTTATTAATTAAAGCGTTTTTAAAACTTTTAAAATACTTGTTTCTATAAATATTGTTTGTATTTAAGAAAATTATGATTAATTTGGATCTTTGGATTTACGGGTGAGAAAGTTACCTTAAGTCTACAATTAGAAAATTCTGATCCAATGAGTAATTCAACGCATTAATTAGTCGGTATCATGTGAGAAAGTCACATTTAAGATAGGATACTTTTTAACACAAAATATAAATCATAAGTTGATACAAAAATTCAGTTCATGTATGCATAGCAAAAAGAAAGATCATATTATGGGAAATAATTATTTCGATGAAAGAACTATACAATCACTGGGTTACTATGTATATCTCTTGGTAAATCCAGATGATAAGAGCATATTTTACATCGGTAAAGGAACCGGAAATAGAGTCTTCAATCATGTCAATTGTGCACTTTACAAGGAAAACGAATCTGATAAACTTGATTTGATCAGAAGTATTCAGAAAAATGGCTGTCAAGTACTTCACTACATTTTAAGACATGGTTTAACAGAGGTAGAAGCATTCCATATTGAGGCAGCTATTTTGGATATTTTTAATTCGAAAAGGTTCAATTTACTTGACGATCTAAAATTGACCAATGTCCAGGGTGGCCACGATTCCGGACAATTGGGATTAATGAGTAGCCAAGAAATACAGAATCATTACTCAGCAGAAGAATTAAATGAAATATCACACCCTGTTCTAATCATTAACATCAATTCTCTATACAGACCTGACATGACAAAGGAAGAGCTTTATGAAGCAACCAGAAAAAGCTGGGTAATGTGCAAAAATCGCTGTAAAAAAGTCAAATTTGTTTTTGCCGAATATCGCGGGTTGATTCTTGAAGTGTACAAACCATCAAAATGGGACCCGCAAACGGTTGAAGAAGTCAATGGTCGTAAAAAAACACGAATGGCCTTTGTGGGTGTAGAAGCTGAAAAGTCCATCCGCGACATGTATTTAAATAAATCAGTAGCTCACTTTAAGAAAAAGGGTTCCCAAAATCCTATTCGTTACATCAATTGTTAGATTTTGCTGAAAAGAGATAATGTTGTAAAATTCTAAGAAAAACGGACCCCCCCCCAATGAAACTCCTGACCAAATCAAGATTTAAACTGGCACTTGGCTGCCTGACGAAATTATATTACACCGGCAAGGACGAGTATGCCGATAACAGTATAAGTGACCCGTTTCTTGAGGCATTGGCTGATGGCGGATTTCAAGTTGCTGAGCTGGCAAAGTATATTTTTGCCGATGATCCCGCATCTTCGTTCATCGATGTGAAAGCTAAAAATTATGAGGAAAGCCTTCGAGTAACTTCTGATGCTTTGCAAAATAATTCTGAGGTATTAGTCGCGGAGGCAGCCTTTCGGTTTGGTTCACTGTTTGTGAGGGTGGATATCCTGGAGAAAAAAGGGAATGTGATCAACATCTATGAGGTTAAATCTAAATCGATTGATGGAGAAAACTTAGATTTCACGACCAAAAGAGGTGAAGCAAAAGTAAAGGGAGAGTGGGTTTCTTACTTGTACGACCTCGCGTTTCAATACTTCGTTCTTTCCAACTCGGAGATAGCTGAAAATTACACAATCAATCCCCATCTGATACTCGTTGATAAAAGCAAAGTTTGCTCCGTTGACGGTATGAATCAGATGTTTACGGTTCAACGAACAGAAGATGGTGAAAAGGAAGTTTTCATAAAGCCCGGACTGCGAAGTAGTGATCTTGACACAACAATTCTGAAAGTAATTGATGCGCGGAATCTGGTTGATTCAATCATAAATGATTATTCCGTTCCCACTAATTATAGGGATGATCTAAGTTTTCCTGATTTTGTTGCCTTGGCTTCGGAAACTTATTCAAACGACGAAAGACTCTTTGTTCCGCTTAGTACCGAGTGTAAAGGTTGCCAATTCAGAAATGATGCCACCGGACCCGGTGAATTTCTGAGCGGCTTCCATGAATGTTGGGATAATAAATCGAAGCTTGGTAATGAACTGCGAACAAATGATCTGGTCACCGAAATTTGGGGTGGTCTTGCCGGTGGCAAAAGTATGATGGGCAGTCTGCTCGCCAAAAATATATTTCTGATAAAGGATATTAAAGAATCTGATATTGCTCCTCAAAGTGGTGATAAACCGACTGTTGGATTGAGCCCCTTCCAAAGAAGAATGGAACAGATCAACCGGGTTAAATCGGGCACAAAGGAAAGTTTTTTCGACCGGGATGGTTTTCTGGCAGAAGCCTCTTCATGGAAATACCCCCTTCACATGATCGATTTCGAGACTGCTGCACCTGCAATTCCCTTTAATAAAAACAGGCATCCTTATGAGGGTATAGCTTTTCAATTTTCTCACCACACAGTCCGTCAAGATGGTACTATTGCCCATGCAGGTGAATATATCTCTTTTGAAAAGGGTGCATTTCCGAATTATGAATTTGTAAGGAATCTTAAAAAGCAGTTGGAAATGGATAACGGATCGATATTTCGTTACCACAACCATGAGAATACATATCTTAATTTTATTTATGATCAACTCGATGAAGACCCTGAGGCCCCGGATGATAAGGATGAATTGCAGGATTTTATCCGGTCAATCACAAATCACAAGGATGGCAAGGTGAAGGTAGAGGGGATCAGAAACATGATCGACCTGTTTCAGATAGTCATTAAATATTATTATCCCCCACATGCCAAAGGCAGCAATTCATTAAAAAAGATTCTTCCGGCAATAATAGATGATTCGAAATTTCTGAGAGATAAATACAGCAAACCGATTTACGGAAAAGGGTTGGAAGTTCCAAGTCTGAACTTTGAGAATCATGTCTGGATCGATCCCGGGACGGGAAATGATCCATACAAAACCCTGCCAAAACTCTTTAAAGAATATGATGATGAAACCCTCGACAAGTATTTTGGCGGGATAGATGAGGTGGCTGACGGTGGTGCCGCGATGACTGCTTATGGTTTCATGCAATATTCCGACATTTCGGAAGAATTGAGAATACAGTTGAGAGATGGTTTGCTTCGGTATTGTGAATTGGACACGATGGCGATGGTCATGCTTTTTGAAGGACTGATGGATAAAGCGGGATAAAATTTATCTACGAACAT
>CAYSJM010000065.1:0-19288 GCA_964431385.1 uncultured Ignavibacteriaceae bacterium
GCCATGAGGTAATGTTTTTTGTCCCCAAGAAGGTTCTTAATTTCATTTTCATCAGAAAGAAAGAGAGGAGAAGGGATTGTTTTTAGATTCATTCCGTGGAGTTCGCAATATCTTCGCACCCGTCTTTCGAGAAGATAATCGTTGAATTCGTAAGTAGTGACATGCTTCACTCCACCTTTTGCGAGTGAGGTGAAGAGTAGAGAAAGCTTCGGAATTGTAACGGTATCGAAATATTCGGCTCTTATTTCGTTTGTGTTGAGGTATTCTTGATAAGATTTCATCGTTGCCCGATGAAGCAGGAGTTTCTTTTTGTGGAACCTGTATTGTCGGAAGAAGAGAGGATCTTCGAAGAGAATTGCTCTCGCGTTGCGGAGATCATGGGGGATTTTTTCGAAGAGCTGGTTTGGGAGTATAAGGAATGTATTCATGGATTAGGAACAGATGAGGGGGGGGGGGTTGGTTCCAAGAAGAGGCTTGAGCTTTGAAGGTTGAGGTTTGACACCGCAGAGGACGCAAAGATCGAAAAAGGGTTTTACATCTCGACCCATACGAGCTACCCATACGAGACCTAACTTTGTCGGTGGATTGGAAGTTTGTCGGTTGGACAATCGAGACGATTGTCGCTCCTTTTCCGATGTTAAAAATCGCGGTTCTTCAGAAATTTTGGGTTGTGTGAATTTAGTTTGCGGTTTATTTGTGCGAACAAAAAAAAGAGCAATCAAAAATCTGACTGCTCTTTTGGGTGGAAATAGTCTCCTCGAATTTCGGATTCGAGGATAGAATTCCTTATTTTACATATTCTTCGATTGAAAACCAGGGGTCGATGTATTTTGAATCGGAAGCGATTTTACCGGGGTAAAAGGTAAGTTTTCCATTATCGTTAAAAACAACAAATGTGAGTCTGTGTGACCATCCACCGTTTTCACCGGAAATGGTAGCAACTACATTGTATGAATTAGTAAGATCTGGAGAAGGATAACTTCTTTCAATCTTGAACGATTTTGGATAATATGTATTAACCATATATTCCGAAGCATTAATTCCGGCAGATTTAATAAATGATGGCGAGATAAAATCCATAAGATTTGTGGCTCTGTTTTCACTTGTCATAATCTGAAGGAATTCTGTTACTTTGGCAACTGATTTGACCTGAGTATCTTCACCACTTTCCTGGGTGGATCCACATCCTGCAAAAAAGAAGATTACCGCTGCGAGTCCGAACAATGAAATTGTTTTTCTCATTTTGTACCTCATTTTATTTGATTGATTAGTTAAAATTATTTATCGCGAAACTGCATTTCATACAACTTTTTATACAACCCGCCCTGTTCAAGCAGTGAATTGTGAGTACCTGCCTGAACGACCCTTCCCGCCTGAAGAACGAGAATTTTATCAGCATTTTGAATTGTAGAGAGACGATGTGCAATAACGACAACTGTTCGGCTGGTCATGAGGTTGTCGAGTGCCTCCTGAACCAGTTTTTCAGATTCATTATCGAGTGCACTGGTGGCTTCGTCAAAGATCATGATATCGGGATTCTTCAGAAGAGCCCGTGCAATTGCAATCCGTTGCCTCTGCCCGCCCGATAACTTTACTCCTCTTTCGCCGATTTCCGTATCATATCCATTTGGCATTTCGGAAATAAAGGTATGGGCGTTGGCTATCTTCGCTGCCTCATAAATTTTCTCTTCGCTGAAATTCTTGCTGCCGTAACAGATATTGTTTTTTATTGAGTCGTTAAAAAGTATTATCTCCTGAGTAACGATGCCAATAAATTTCCTGAGATCTTCCATCCTCACATCCCGGATGTCTTCCCCGTCCAGCTTAATAGCACCTGAAGTGACATCATAAAATCTTGGAATCAGATCGACGAGAGTGGATTTTCCACCACCACTCGGACCAACCAGGGCCACCACTTCCCCTTTTTTAATTGTAAAATTAATATCCTCGAGCACCATTTCGGTTGGTTCGTCGGGATAAGCAAAACCCACTTTTTCAAAAGTAATGTCTGAGTTAAATTCTTTTACTTCTTTTGCGTCAGGTTTGTTCACAATATCGGGATTTGTGTCTATAATATCAAAAATCCTTGCCCCGGCAGCGGACGATTCCTGAATTCTGTTGTTTACGCTGCTGAGCTCTTTAATGGGTGGAATCAACTGAAAAATTGCGAAAAGAAAACCAAGAAACTCGCTTGCTTTAATCTGATTAGTACTCAAAACCAGAGTTCCACCATAGTAAATGATGACGACCCCAACCATAACACTCAAAGTCTCACTGATTGGAGATGACAAATTTCTGATTCTCGTAATCCGAAGCACCATTTTAAGGTATCCCTCGGTCTCTTTTCTAAACTTTTTATTTTCGTAATCTTCAGTTCCAAAAGCTTTTACGATCTTTACACCCGATATGGTTTCCTGAATTACGCTGGTGATGTCGGCTATTTTTTCCTGAATTTGTGTGCTATACTTCCGGAGTTTTATCCCGATCCACGAAATAATTCCCGCACTAAACGGAAGTGTAATCAACGAAATCAGAGTTAATTGCCAGCTAATGCTGATCGCTATTCCAAGAAAAACCACAATCGAGAGTGGTTCCCTGATCAAATTTAGAAATGTAGCCGAAACACTGTTTTGAACCGCCGTCACATCATTCACAATGATAGAAATAAGATTCCCTACTCTCTCACTCTTAAAATAGCTAATTGGTAGTTTGTGTAATTGTTCATAAGCATCATCCCTGAGGTCTCTTACAATTCCCTGTTCCACAAAATTCAGAAAATACGCCTGCATATAACCGGCAATATTTTTTAAAATAAATGCCATAAAGATTATGATACAAATTTTAAAGAGGGCATCTGTTTTCCCACCCGCAAAAATAAAATCTTGAAACCATGCTGATGCGACCTCCTTAAAAGAGACAATAAAATCGGGTAGAAATGAAGAACCAACATCTTGAGTAGTTGTGGTAGTTACTGCGGCAGTCGGTTGCGATGCATTAAATAATGTGTCGAGAAGTGGAATGGAAAGATAAACAGAAGCTCCATTTAAGAGCGCGTAAATGATTGTGCAAAATATTGAGAGAAGGAGGAATTTCCAATATTTTGATGAGTACTTGAGTAGTCGGTAGTAGGTGCTCAATTCATGCTTTAGTAAAATGGTAAAAATCGGATGCTACAGCCATTTTTCATCTTTATTCTGCGAACATCCTTTGACTTTTTTAGATCGTAAACTCTGACAAATCTTTTTTGATTTTCCAAATCATCAAAAATTAATGAATTTTTCTTCACTGTAAAATTCCGATAACCCTCTCCCGAAAATTTTGCTGTGTAGTCCATATTTTTAAGTGAATAAACCAATAAAGTTGAAGAAGTGTCACTATCGGTTTTGTGAACATCAAGATTTGAGGTTAATAAAATCAAAGTTTCTTTATCTTGTGTCCAATAAACTCTATCAACATTCTGTTCAGTTGTGAGGATCATTTTCCCCACGGTATCCTTGCCATCCGAGAGGAATATCTTGTTTGTTTCCCCCTTTACCACAGAGATCATCCTCAAGCCATCAGGTGAAACATTGTTCACTTTAATCGCGGGCACTTCGGGAATTTGCCCCTGCATCAATTCATATTTTTCTTTCCCTTTTTCAACAATTCTTCCCGTGCTGTCGATTATGTAGTTATCTTTGTAAATTCTCTGGTTCACCAGTTCAAGATGGTAAAGGACCAGGTTTAATGTGTTTCCGTCTAAAATATTTGCAAAAATCTTAGAAACTTTAGGAGACTGTAAGATTGATTTTACGCCACTTGAGTTGTGGATAAACACCCTGATGCTGTCGATGTAACCTTCCGTTTTATTGTATTGGTTTCCCGTAACAAAAAAGTAATTCCCTTTTTCACCTGTTCCTGTAATCAAAAACGGGGTGTAAGCTGCGAGCGGGATAAAGGAAGTGGTTTCTCCCGATTCGAGGTCATGCACAAAAACCTTCTTGCCTCCACCGTTATCACCAACTATTGGAATTGATTCCTCGTTTAGCAGAGGCGAAAGCGGTTCCTCTTCCTCTCGACAAGAAAAGAATAAAAACGCAAAAGAAATGGCAAAAAGTGAGAGAAAGATTTTTTTCATTGATTAAAATTTTGTTGGTAAATGGCGGCTTAAATTCTATTTTTTACTGCAAAAAGAGGAATTCTTTCTTGCAAAAATAACAAATCCAAAACAAAATCCAGAACTGTTTCAGGGGTTATCCTCGGGGGTGATATTGGTGCACCACTTCACGAATATATGAAATATCGATGTGGGTGTAAATTTGCGTTACTGAAATGTCGGTGTGCCCCAGCATTTCCTGGACAGCTCTTATGTTGGCTCCCCCTTCAATAAGATGTGTAGCGAATGAATGGCGAAAGATGTGTGGATAGACCCTTTTAGAAAGACCGGCGAGCTCCGAATATTCTTTTATAATCTTCCAAATGCCCATTCGGGTTAATGCACCTCCAAGTTTGGAGTTAAGAAAAAGATAAGTGCCACTTCCCGGTTTTGCAAGCACTGTTCTCCCGAGAAGAAGATATTTTTGAAGTGCATTAAGTGCCGGGGTTCCAATTGGTACAAACCTCTCTTTGCTCCCCTTCCCAAAAACTCTTATCATCTCTTCATCAAAAAAGATATCGCTCTTTTTCATCCCGGCAAGTTCGGAAACTCTTATACCACAAGCGTACAAAACTTCGATAATTGCACGATCCCTCAGACCCGTTGGTGTTTCTTCGTTTGTTTGAGAGATCAACAGTTCAATTTCTTCGGGCGACAGAACTTCAGGGAGCTTTCTTTTTATTTTGGGTGCTTTAATTCTGGCGAGAGGGCTCTTTTTAATATATTCTGAAACCACGAGAAAAGAGAAAAATCCTTTGAGGGATGAATGAAATCGGGCGAGTGACAATCCCGAGAGACCTGAGCGAGAGAGGGATTCAAAAAACTCCCTTGCGTGATCTGCTGTTATTTCAGAAAGGTCTCCAATCTTTTCTTCTCGTATAAAATTGAGAAATGAACTGATGTCTCTTTGGTAGGCTTCGAGGGAATTTCCGGCGAGGTTTCTTTCAACTCTCAGTTCTGTCAAATAATCGGCAAGGAACTGATCGAGGTAGTCTTTTTTATGAGCCTTTTTCAAGCTTTTCCTGCTCAGGATAACGAATCCTGGCGTGTTTTGTTGTCATAAGCGTATTAAAGAATACTTTTTTAATTTCTTCAACCTCTGAAAGAGTAACTGCGGCTTCGTCAAGTTCTTTCTCTTGAAGTGTCTGATTAATCAGATTGTTAATCAAATTCTCAAGCGTTTGAGGATCAGGGACGGCAATACTTCGCGAAGCAGATTCACACTTGTCCGCAAGCATTAAAATTGCCTGTTCACGAGTGTGTGGTTTTGGACCCAGATATCTGTAATCGTCTTTGTTCACATTTTCTTTCCCGTATTTGTGAACAGCCTTATCATAAAATACCCGAATCAAACCCGTTCCATGATGGGTTGGAATAAACTGAATTATTTCTTTCGGTAAACTGTGTTTTTTGCCGAGCTCAATTCCTTGTAAAACATGCTCTCTGATAACTTTAACGCTGGTTTCAGGCGAAAGTTCATTATGTGGATTGACAATTTCCCCTTGATTCTCAATAAAATAGTGAGGTGCTATTATCTTACCGATATCGTGATATAGTGCCCCGACGCTAATCAGAAGTGTATCGGCACCAATTCTTTCTGCTGCACTTTCAGCGAGTCTCGCAACCGCCTGAGAATGATAAAAAGTGCCCGGAGCAGCATGATTCATTTCTTTCAGCAGAGGGTGGTCTGTACTCGACAGTTCCACGAGTGTAAGGTCGGTTGTTATCTTAAATACCCGCTCAAAAAACCTTAGAAGTGTATATGTGAGCATGGGGCAAACAAGAGCGTTAATGCCGGAATAGATTATATCGTTTAACAGTTTCGACCAACTACTCAAACTCTCGAATGAAAGGAAGACATTACCGACAAAATAACCCAAAAAGATGAAAAACATCGCACGATAAATCTGTTGCCTGTATTTGATATCCCTTACGGAATAAACTGCAAAAGAACCTGCAATTACATTTAGAACAACTAAGGAATAATCATTTCCCCGTAATCCCGCACTAATCAGGGCAATCACTAATGTAGAGTATAAACCAACTCTCGAATCGAACATGATCGTGGTGAGTAGCGAAACAGCAGGTATTATTATAAGCAACTGGGGTGAGCCACCAACATTAATTGTGTTGATATAAAAGGTAAGAAACGAAATTGCCAGGAAGAGAACCGAGAAAATCGCCAATTTTGCATTATCCTCAAAAAGGGTCTTCCTGAAATTAAACAAAAATGCACCGAGAAGAAAAAGGAGAACAGCGATATGTAAAAATTTTCCGGCGAACTGTCTGATTTTTTCCAAAGGATTTAGATCTTCAACACGGGCAGATTTATATGAGTCGAGCTTTACTTTTATCTCCGGGGTGATCCGCTCGTGTTTACCGACAATTCTTTCATTCAGGACAACAATTCCGGAATTTCTACTGACTTTGTTTCTCGCTATTTCGGTGTATTCACGGGTGAGTTCACTACTGTAAACAAGACTTGGAACAAACAAATCGAGAGCAATCTCATTCATCGCTAAACGCAGTGAAGAATCGCTAAAAGCCTCATAAATCTTCAAAGTGATCGAATTGCGGGCACCCTTCAGGTCGGTAAAATCGAGTTTCTTTTTGTGATCCTGAAAATTACCTTTTCTTATAGCAAGTGTGTCTTTTGAGATTTGATTATAATCCAAACTCAGAGTGCCTGAAGTGGCGACTTTCAGAAGGATTCCCTCTACAATCTCGATCGAGCTATATATTTCGGAAGTTTTATCCTTGGTTGAATCGATATACCTCTTTAAAAGAGCTTTTGTAGAATCGGAATATTTTTGAAGATTTGGATCGGAATCGAACAGAGAGTGGTTTACAGATCCCCTCTCAAGTGCTTTTTTAAGCGATTTAACAGTATCTTTTATAAGACTATCGGCGGGAATTAAAACAAAAACCTGAAAAACAGATTTTATAGCACTGTCAACTTCTGCGGAATAAACCTTGTCGTCTTTTAGAATCGGGAAGCTTTTATCGGCAATCAAATCTTCATTAAGCCAAATATTCCCAACGGCAGATTGTACATCAACAACTTCTGCTTTTGGGAATAACAAGGCAATAACTATCGAAGTGAATACCCAGAGTAAAACTTTTACCCGAGTACTCGATTTAAGCTTTTCGTAAGTCACAAATAATTTAACTATTTCTGTTTGTAAATTTTTTCCAAAAGTTCACCAACACCATCTTCATCGTTGCTGAAGTCCAATTTGTAATCAGATAAAAATTTGATTTCCGGCACTGCATTGGTTAGCGAAACTTTTACCGCTTTTGTCTTAAAGAGAGCAACATCGTTGTACCAGTCGCCAATAACGAGTGTATCTTTTATTGAGATGCCAAGTTTCTTGTTTATGAACGACAACGAAGATGCTTTGGAAACATCATCTTTTTTAACTTCAAGATAATACTGGTAGTGCGACTGACTCTTTGAGTAGGTCAACTTTAGACCAAACGAATAAGGGAATGAAAAATGTTTTTTAATCTCCTGGAATGAGTGTCTGTTTTCACCCACATAGACCAGTTCGATTACCTCATCGGAAATGTTTCTATAGTCATCAACCAGCCTGAAGCGGGCACCAAATCTGTCGATAAGACTAAGTGTGGCTTCATTATGCTCGGTGTATAAAACTTCCGAATCTGTGCACATCACCATCTTCACGAGATACTTTTCGGAAAGATCGATCCCTTTTTTGACTTTAGTCTCCTTAAGATTGATTTTCTTAATAACCTTACCTGAGGGATGCTCGACAATAACGGCACCATCGGAACAGATCATTATCCCTTCGATGTTCATCTCCTTGGCGTAACCTTCAAGAGCCGAGCTCATTCTTCCACTGGCAAAGGTGACCAGAACCCCTTTTTCTTTCAATAGTTTTGAATATTTAATACTCTTTTCACCGATAGACCCGTCACTCCTTAAAAGAGTGCCATCAAGATCGAGTAAAACGAGTTTGATATTTTTTAGATTCATTACTTCCTGTTGTCTTTTGTCGAAAACATCTTATTAAGTGCGAAAACCACCCCGCCAATTCCAAATATAATAAAAATTGAATAAATAAGCGTATTACCCAGATCACCAAAGATCAAACTTCCACTTCCAAAAAGAAGTGCGTATATCATTATAACGCCTGAAAACCAACCAATAAACTGGTATTTGAGGGCTCCTGCCTCCCTCTCAAAACCACCTTTAATTCTTACCGGTTCCCACAAATTTCCACAGGGTCTGATCTTATCATAAAAGCTAATTAATACCTGATCGGGCTCCGGCTTTGTAAGAAATGTAACAACCAGCCATACAAGAGTAGTTCCGATAACGAGAACATAAAGACTGTCGGGGAAAGATATCCCAAAATAACGAACGATTGGCAACAAAATAAACGGAGCAGCCATCCCCGATATTTCACTCCACGCATTAATTCTCCACCAATACCATCTCAGGATCAGAACCAACCCAAGACCTGCCCCACACTCAATAATAAATTGCCATGCTCCTGATATTCTATCGATGTAAAGAGTGACAAAACCGGAAATTATCATCAGAAGAATTGTAACCAATCTGGAGGCAAACACATACTGTTTTTCTGTTTTTCCGGTTTGCATAAACCTTCTATACAGATCATTTACAATATACGAAGTGCCCCAATTTAGCTGAGTTGCAACCGTACTCATATAAGCAGCAAAAAAAGCGGCAACCATCAACCCCTTCAGCCCCACAGGCATAAAATCGTTGATAAGTTTGATGTAACCAAGTTTTGAATTTTCGCTTGTAAGTTCCGGATATAAAACAACGGACGCAAGTGCTGCGAGAATCCAGGGCCATGGTCTTAGTGCATAATGAGCCGCCTGGAAAAAGAGTGTTGCAAGGATGGAATGTTTTTCATTTTTTGCCGACATCATTCTTTGGGCAACATATCCGCCGCCACCGGGTTCGGCACCGGGATACCAGGATGCCCACCATTGAATTCCTATAAATGCAAAAAATGAAAACAAGGTTAATGAAAAAATCTTCGATCCTTCTATAGGTGAAGAACCGAGGTTAGGGAAAAACTCAAATGCCTGAGCGGGTAATTTCTCTTTCAGACCAACAATTCCCCCAATTTGGTCTGAATTGATAACAAGTATCGCCAAAACAATGCATGCAGCCATTGCAAGAATAAACTGAAATGCATCAGTTACCACAACACCCCACAGCCCGGAAAGAGCAGAATAGAGAGCAACAAGCCCCATACAAAGAAAAACATAAAGAATTACATCTTCTCTTTGGATATTAAAAATCCCGGTTAAAACAGCGATCATCGCACTGTTCACCCAACCGATAATAATAACATTCATGAACAAACCGAGATAAACCGCTTTAAATCCCCTTAAAAATTTAGCGGGTTTACCTGCATATCGTATCTCAGCGAACTCAACTTCGGTGAGTATTCCTGCCCTTCGCCAAAGTTTTGCAAAGAAAAAAACGGTAAGAATGCCACCAAATGCAAAGTTCCACCACACCCAGTTACCTGAAATACCGTTATTCCAGACCAGCTCTGTTACAGCGAGAGGTGTATCAGCGGCAAATGTGGTTGCAACCATCGAAAGTCCGGCAAGGTACCAGGGGAGATTTCTACCCGAAAGAAAAAACTCCTCACTGTTTTTACTGCCTCGTTTTGAGTAAAAAACAGCAATCCCGAGGCTGACAATAAAATAGGCAGCAATAATTAAATAGTCAATTAGTTCCATCCGCAACCTTTAATCAGTGGTAGTGAATTCATGATTTTCCTGTGATTCCCGAATTTAGAGCTGATTTTAATCTGCAACTTTTCTTCGGATAAGCGAAGAAATTCCCCCTGCAACTATGCACACTGTCACACCTGTCAGAGTAAACCAGGTCCAGGCATAAAGTTTTAACGAAACAACGACAGTCATTACAGTGATTGATATAAAAAACCCGATAAGTGCATCCCGCTGGTCAGCTTTTTTATTAATTATTCCGAGTAAAAATGTTCCGAGCAACCCTCCAAAAGTGAAGGAAGCAATACCAAGAGCAACTTCTACCGCAGCACCTCTTATTTCCAAAAACATAAATGCAGAAACAGAAAGTATCATAGCCCAAACTATGATCAACTTTTTTGAGAGTTTAAATTGTTGTTCTTCAGAAAGTTTTTTCTTCCCCAAAATGTTGTAAACATCGTAAAAAGATGATGATGCGAGTGAACTGACCGAGCCAGCGAGTGTAGAAAGTGCCGCTGCCATCAGACCTGCGACAAGTACCCCCTTTACACCAATCGGGAGATAATTAATAATAAAGTGTGGAAAAACTTCATCGGCTTTTGCGAATTGTCGCCCGTCGAAATAGACATAGAGCAATATCCCCAGAATCAGGAATAGAGCAAATTGAAAAACTATGATAACACCACTTAATATTACCGATTTTTGGGCACTTTTTAGATCGCCTGTTGCGAGTAGTCTTTGTACAACAAGTTGGTCTGTTCCGTGAGATGCCATCGATAAAAAGGCACCCCCCGTTATACCTGCAAGCAGAGTGTATGGAGTATCAAAAAAGCCTGAAAGACCACTCCCCAATCCAAGATTGATGACACTAAGTTTTTGAGAGATTGATTCTGAAGAAGATGCAGCAAAAATATCCCCCGGAATTACCCCAAGAAGAAAAATGCACGAGATTAAAGCACCACCAAGATAGATGAACATCTGAATTGCATCAACCCAAATCACTCCCCGCAGTCCACCTGTATATGTATAAACAAGTGTAACGGCAACAATTATAAGAATTGCAAAGGGGTAATCGATATCTAACAATAATTTAACAGGAATGGCAGTGGCAAAAAGCCTCACTCCATCCCCTGCAACTCTTGTAAAAATAAAGACTAATGAGGCGGATGTGCGTGTTTTTTTACCAAATCTCTCTTCGAGAAAAGCGTAAGCGGTCGAAAGCTCACCTCTGAAGTATAATGGAAGAAGAAGTTTCGCCACAATTATCCTGCCGAGAAGATATCCAAAGGTTACTTGTAGAAAATTGAGGTTGGTGAGATATGCCACACCGGGAATGGAAATGAAGGTGAGTGTGCTGGTTTCTGCTGCCACAATTGAAAAGGTAGCGAGCCACCAATTCACTTTTTTGTCGCCAAGAAAATAATCTTTTACACTTTTTTGTTCGCCGCCAATATATCTGCCCCATAGTGCGGCAAAAATGAGGTATATAACTACGATTGAATAATCAAAAATGGTAAAAGTGTTCAAATTCGTGGCTCCCCGACAAATTCAAACTGCCGGATTGTTCCCGTTAGTGAATCTGTTTAAGATCAGTTAAAGCATCATCAACACTTCGGCTGAGAGTCAAGACCTTGTCAAGTTTTGTTATTTGAATTAGATTGAGAATTTTTTTTGATGGACATACA
Source organism: uncultured Ignavibacteriaceae bacterium (assembly GCA_964431385.1). Lineage (GTDB taxonomy): Bacteria > Bacteroidota > Ignavibacteria > Ignavibacteriales > Ignavibacteriaceae > UTCHB3. The sequence goes on from CAYSJM010000065.1 coordinate 11,563, forward strand.
ATTCTAAGCCCTCCGTGCACTGAACCAATCAATCGATTTGCAACGAGAAGAGTGCTTAGTCCACTACTGTCGCAACTTTCAACATCGGAGAGATCAATCACCATCTTTCTCACATTCAGGTTCTTAACAAGGTTGGTAAACTCACCTTTAACGAGTCCTGAAATGTTAGCATCGAGTCGTCTTTCACTCAACTTCACGACGGAAACTTGATCGATATTGATAATGGCAAAATTCATAGGCAGATTTAATCTATATTATCCGATAAATGAAGTGCAGTCCAACATAAAAGGTAAATAACAGCATACAAAGATATTACAAATTTTCCGGTGATAAAAGTTTCCGGATAAATTCCTCTTCATCCATCACCTTAACACCCAACTTTTGTGCTTTCTCAAGTTTTGAACCGGCACTCTCTCCTGCAATAACAAAATCAGTATTTTTACTAACACTTGAAACAGTTTTACCCCCCAATCTGGCAATTTTTTCTGCGGCTTCATCCCTTTTCATTCGCGTAAGGGTTCCTGTCAGTACAAAAGATTTGCCTTTAAAGAAGTTTTCAACGATATCGTCCCGAACCTCTGCTTCAAAATTAAGACCAGCATCCTTGAGTTGTTGAATTACATGGAGGTTATGAGGGTCTTTGAAGAAATTAACTACACTTCCAGCGATTGAACCTCCAATTTCGTAAACGGAAGTTATCTGCTCAGGCGTTGCCGATGAGAGTTTATCGAGATTAGTGAAGTGGTCGGCAAGTTTTTTTGCTGCACCAGCTCCCACGAATCTGATACCGAGAGCAAACAGCACTTTGTGAAATGGTTTGGATTTGCTCGCCTCTATCGCTTTTAGCAAATTATCAATACTTTTTTCTCCAAACCGTTCAATTCCCTTAAGTTCAAGTTCGTGCAGGTGAAGGGAGTAGATGTCGCCGCTCGTTTTTAAGAACCCCATATCCACAAACAAATCAATTATCGAGATTCCCAATCCCTCGATATCCATGGCTCCCCGGGAGGCAAAGTGCTCGATTCTCCCTTTTACCTGAGCCGCACACTCACTGTTTTCACAATAAAACGCCACTTCGTTTTCGAGTCGATAAACGCCTGCCCCACAAACGGGACAGTTTTTTGGAGGCTCTTCTTCCCTGGAATTTTCAGGTCTTTCATCTTTAACCACCGACACCACTTTAGGGATTACATCGCCCCCTTTTTCGATTACTACAGTATCACCTCTTCTGATATCCTTCTTTTGGATTTCATCAAAATTGTGAAGTGTAGCCCTGCTGATGGTTGAACCCGCCAAAAATACAGGCTCCAATTCAGCAACCGGAGTTATTGCACCTGTCCTGCCGACCTGCCAGGTAATATCGTTTAATTTTGTTTTTGCCTGTTTCGCTTTAAACTTAAATGCACACGCCCACCGCGGTGATTTAGCTATACTTCCTAAAATTTCCTGATGTCTGAACGAATTGACTTTTATTACAACTCCATCAACTTCGTAAGGTAAATCTTCACGAATCTCTTCGAGGCGGTGACAGTATTCGAGGACTTCGTTAATCGAGTTGCACAATTTATAGTGAGGATTTACTCTAAAACCGAGCTTTTGCAGATATTCCAGATTCTCAAGTTGAGTGTCGTTGGGGTTGTTGTCACTTAAAAAGTAGTAGGTGAAAATTGCCAATGGTCTTTTGGCAGCTTCAGTTGAGTTAAGAAGCTTTAGAGTACCGGATGCAAGATTGCGTGGGTTCGCAAAAGTTTTTTCCCCCTTTTGTTGTCTTTCGCTGTTCAGACGGTTAAATACAGACTTCTCCATATAAACTTCACCTCGCACTTCAAAATGAGGGATAATATCAGAGTGTAACAGCCCGGTATTAACAGAAAGAGGGATTGTTCTGATGGTTTTTACATTACCTGTCACATCCTCCCCCGAAACGCCATCACCACGGGTTGCTCCTGTAACCAGATATCCGTTTTCATAATGGAGGCTAACCGAAAGCCCGTCAATTTTGTACTCTACCACATACTCCACCACTTCGCCCAAAGGGAGACCCTCTCTAACCCGACGGTCAAAATCGAACAACTCACCTTCATTATAAGTATTAGCGAGGCTGAGCATAGGATATTTATGAGGAACGGGCTTAAATTCATTTTCAAGGTCGCTCCCCACTCGTTTTGTAGGGCTATCGGCTAATACAAATTCCGGGAAATCTTTTTCGAGTCTCTCAAGCTCCTTGTAGAGCATATCATACTCGAGATCCGTAATTTCCGGATCAGAAAGGACATAGTATCTGTGATCGTGATACTTTATTTCGTCACTTAGACTTTGTATCCTTTTTTTTGGGTCGTTTATCATTTTTGGTTGCAGCTTTAGTTACAATACCTGTTTTTTCAATATTAAAGGTCTGAACCCCCTTCTTTTTAGGGAGCTCAAGTGGCTTATCGTTCAGAATTACGGAAAGAAGAGCAGGATTGTCAACGCGTAATTCAATCCTTTTACTCGCATTTAATGTTCTTGGAACAGCCGGTTCAAGAGCATATTTCAAGGTGTCATGTTTGTCGATTATCGCCCTGATCTTGGTTGAATCTTTGGTATTTATAACGAGTATCACTGTATCCGCATTTGGTGGAAGTTTCGTTTCGGGAAGTGAAACCCCATCGAACTTGTTCTTTGAAGTGTCTTTTACGCCATTTAATAACTCATCAACCTGGCGGTTGTCGGTAATAATTTCCTTACTGCCCGACTTCCCTGAGAAAATAGCATATAAAATGACGGCTAAAAGAAGGATTACTCCGCCAATCGCTATATAACTTTTTTTGTTTGCGAGTAATCTTTTGAAGTAATTTTTATCATGATTAGCCATAAACCCTACGAGCCAGTCCCTGAGCTTCTGCTGATAGTCAACCTTGGGTTCGGCAGGAGTGTCAGGATTTGTATTGTGTTCATCGAATTGATCGTTAAAAAGAGGGTCCTTTTTTGGTACAACAGGCGGAGGTGGTGCAACCACTTGTGGAGGTGGAGCCTGTTTCTGATGTTTAACCTCCGGCTCTTTGCGTAGTCCCATATATGCTTCCATCACTTCATCGGGATCGAGATGCAAGACTACAGCGTATTCTTTTAAAAACGATTTTACATATACTTCAGCGAGGAATGTAAAATCTCCCAGCTCCATTTTATCAATAAATTTAGCATCGATTCTAATGGAGCCGGCAGCTTCCTTTACCTCAAGTCCTAATCGCTCCCGAGCGATTTTAAGTTGTTCACCTAATTCCTGGTGGGTCATATTCTTCCTCTTGCTATTCTTTTCTTATTAACCTTGCAGAGAATGCACCGTCCATCTTGTCCCTGTATGGCAGAGACTGGATGCACCCATTCTCATCAACAACGGTTTTTACTACGAATTTGGATGCATCATCGAGCATAAAGTTTTTGTGTTCATCGAGAAATTTCTCGATTATTCCAAAATTCTCTTCCGGCTCAATTGTGCATGTACTATATACGACAGCCCCTCCAACCTTTACCAAAGAACTCGCTTTCTCGAGCAGTTCAGTTTGCAAAGGAGTAAGTTTTTTAATATCCAACAAATCCCGCTTCCATTTAATATCCGGTTTTTTTGAGAGAGTCCCCAAACCCGAACATGGTGCATCGACCAACACCCTGTCAAAAAGTTCATCTTCAAATTCGAGTGCGTCAGTAGCGACCATTTTTACAATACCAACGCCCAGTCTTTCAAGATTCGACTGCATCAATTTTACCCTGCTTTCAAACTTATCGAGTGCAACCACTTCACCTGAATTGTTCATTAAATCGGCAATATACGCACTTTTGCCTCCCGGTGCCGCACACATATCGAGGACTCTCATCCCCGGTTTCACATCAAGAAGAAGACACGGCATACCCGTGCTTTCATCCTGAATCGCAAAATATCCCTCGCTAAAATATTGCCAACTTTGAATATTTGTAAGGATTTGTAGCTTGTAAAAGTCTTTGTTATACTGACTCACGCTATATTTTAAATTTACTGACTGAAGCAGCGATTCAAATTCCTGACGGTCAACTTTCAGCTGATTGATTCGCAATGTGAGCGTTGGTCTCTCGTTATTGGCGGTCATCAGAGCTTCTACATTTTCTCGTCCGTATCTTTCAACCCACCTTTTTGCCAGCCACGAAGGATGTGAATAATATGCAGCGAGATAACTTATCAGGTTTTCATTTGGATCGGGGTAACGAAGTCCATTCTTCGAACGAATAATATTTCTCAAAACCGCGTTTGTAATGTCAGCGGGTTTTTGACCCTGAAGTTTTTTAACAAAATCCACAGCTTCATTAACGATGGCATACTCTGGAATTTTATCGAGGAACATTACTTGATAGAGAGCTACACGAAGAGCATTCTTGAGCACAGGAATAGCTTTTGAGAACTGTCCTTTGTAGAATCCGCTCAAAATCCAGTCGAGTCTCCCCATCCAGCGGACAACGCCGTGCACCAGTTCATATAATAAAGCTTTATCCTGACCGGAAAGTTCAGAATTCTTCATTTCGTGGTCGAGCAGTTTATCGAGATAAGAATCCGTTCGCTCAATTCGATCAAGAATTTTTACTGCCGTGCCTCTAACACCTGTATAAAGTTCTTTCACTCTGTGTTCTTCTATTTGCATTTTGTTACTGATTCTTGTTTCATTTTGCTTTCTTACCGGAATTTATATTTCCACCGCAACAGCGAATAGTTAAAAGTTAATAGCTAACAGCTAATACGGGAAGCCCATTTTTCTTCTTTGCTTGTGAGTAAGATCAAAGACTTTTCTGAACAGTTTTTCTTCAGTTTCGGAAATAGTTCTATTCCTTCTCTGTACCACCCTTTTAGCGGTTTCGAGGCTTTTTTCGATATCGTAAGTGGTCATCATATCTGCACCTCCCCAAGAGAAACTCGGAATGTATTTTGCAGGGAATCCCGCTCCGAAGATATTGCTTGAGAAGCCGACCACCGTACCGGTATTAAACATCGTATTAATGGCTGTTTTTGAGTGGTCGCCCATAATCAGACCGAGGAACTGTTGCCCGCTGTCAACCTGCTCGCCGTTTACCATTATTTTTACTGTACCGTAATTGTTTTTAAGATCGCTGTTATTGGTATCGGCACCGATGTTAACCCAGCTCCCGATATAGGCATGACCCATGAATCCGGAGTGTTGCTTGTTTGAGTAAGGGGAAATGATGCTTCCTTCAATCTCACCACCAACTTTGCAGACTTTGCCAACTGTAACACCTTGATAAATTGACGCACATGGTTTCACCTTGGTTCCACGCCCAATGCAAACGGGACCTTCAATAACAGCATTTGGATAAACGATAGCATCCGCATTTATGAAAACGGGACCCTCTGACGCATCAATCACTGCCCCGGGCATTATCCTTGCCGTCTCGTGGATATAAATATTCTCTTTCTCCAAAAGCACCGCAGTTTCATGCACCTGGCCTCTGACTCTCGTTTTGGGAGCAATTTTATTTATCTCCATGTAAGCAAAAAAATCATTGGCGATTTCTTTCGGATTCGCGTGAATCAGGTCCCAAATGTAAGTCGCATACTTCACTTCAACCTGTTCAACGGGAATACCGTCAAAATTCGAAAGAGTCAGCAGATCGTCAAGCCCCTCCTTTACGCTTTCGAGCTTGTTCCCCGAAACTTTTGCAGCTATAATTGTCTCACCGTTCAGGTATAACCTGTCACCGGGTACATCAATTTTAATAATGTTTGCGATGTCGGGTGGTGCAATCACTCTACCATTTATAAACAAACATTCGTCGTGTGCAATTTCATTTACTTTAAAAGTCGGGTTTTTTAGTCCAATGAATGATTTTAAATAGCCCCTCGTATGAAAGACTATGTCTATACCCGGGTATGCTCTTTTTACTTTGTCACGCAGGGTATGGATACCACAAAAAAGATTGTAAGTCGGACGGGTAAGGATCATCGGTTCAAAATGATCGAAATAGATATCCTCGAAAAGACAAATCTGCATTTTTCTACTCTACTAAAAGATTCTAATGATTATGCAATATAAATAATTACACAGAAAGAGTTTTTATTTTAAACAAAAAAAGCTATCCCGATTTTTCAGGATAGCTTATTTCAAAAACCTTTATGGGCTTAATTCCCTGGTTTTGAGTACTTTCTCATAAACTTCTCTACTCTACCGGCAGTATCAAGAAGTTTCTGCTTACCGGTAAAGAACGGATGTGAACCACTGGAAATCTCAAGCCTTACTAACGGATAAGTATTTCCATCTTCCCATACGATCGTTTCATTGGCTTTAATGGTCGATTTCGACAAAACTGCGAAATCGCAAGAAAAATCTTTGAAAACTACCGGCCTATAGTGAGGATGAATGCCTTTTTTCATTTTACTCGTGTCTTTAGTTAACGAATTTTACAAAACAGTCTTGTAATATAACTATTTTTTTTGTTGTGATAAAATATAAATTTATTCTCCCTCTTTGCCTTTACTCTTAAATTCCACACTAAACGAAGGTACAACATAATCGGATGGCAGATAATCAGCAGGAATTGTTGTAAGGTTCCCATCCCGGGCTGCACGATAGTGCGGTGACATAATTTCCACCCCGGATTCGTTAAAACTGTCCTGGATATTTTGATGTAAGTCGGAATAAACTTTTGCCTGTGTATTTGCCTCTCGAGTAAATAAATTTAGCTCATAACTGACATAAAAGTCGTCAAGACTCGTCTGGAACACAAAGGGTTTGGGACTCTCCAATATTGAATCAGTTCTTTTTGCCGCTTCAAGCAGCAATTCATGAACCTTCCGCCAGGGTACATCGTAACCGATAGTGACGGTTGTTTTCACTATCAGTCCAAAGTTCCTCGCTTCACTCGAATAATTGATAGTATTCGAGTTCATAATAGTGGAGTTTGGAATCGTGATAACCTCATTATGCCGGGTTTTTATCCGTGTGACAAGTAGAGTTTTCTCAACAATATCCCCATTAATTTCCCCTATCTTGACAAAGTCACCGAGTTGAAAAGCACGCATGTACGTTAATACCGTTCCGGCAATGATATTCGACAACGATCCGGCTGATGAGAGTGTAAACATAAAACCAAGAAAAACTGAAACTCCTTGGAAGACAGGTGAATCTGAACCCGGCAGATACGGGAAAATCACAATTATTGCAAATGCTATAACCAGAATTCGTACAATGTTGTAAGTCGGCTGTGCCCAATCGGGATAAAAACCGGGTAACTTCAGACTTTCTGATTGAATTTCGTCAGTTAAATATTTGATTCCTTTAAGTATGTAACGGAAAACGACTGTAATCACCAGAATTGTAAACAGATTTGGTAAAAAATCGATCATCGCAAAAACGATCTTTTTAAGAGGATTTAATACAAAACCCAACAAATCGGTTGCAAGATGTTCCGTCCAGGGGAAAATATAAAAGACAAGCGGCAGAGTGAGATAAACGACCAGCAAAATCAGAAAGAGCCTCAATATGTTTGAAGCAAAAAAGAAGATTTCAAGCTGTTTTGAAGATGAAACAAGTTCATAGTCCTTAAAACTAAATCCCTTAAACCACCTGTGTCTTTTTTGCAACATTTTTAGTCTAAAATAACGATATCCCTTGTTCATAAATTTTACTATCAAGAAGAGTGCTACCAGGATGAGAATGGCAAGCACAGCTTTAATCGTCAGCGTTTTAATGCTTGTTGCATCCCGATA
>CAYSJM010000066.1:0-19130 GCA_964431385.1 uncultured Ignavibacteriaceae bacterium
ACCAGACTGGATTCACGGTAAGGAGACCGTTGTCGTTTCTAAAAATCAGATTGTTAAAGTCGGGAATTGGGGGGAATGAGTTACTGAAGTAGCAACCCGCAGCGAGGTCGAGGTCGCCATCCATATCAAAATCGCCAAAGGCGAGACCGCCGATTTGTCTTTCAAGTCCCGCTGTCCAGGCAGGTGAAGTTCCAAAAGGAGCCTGTGGGGTGCGCAAAACCATCGGGCGAATGTCACTTTGAGAGTATTGATTAACCGATTTACCATCAGCACTGATGTCAATTATCTTATTTACATCTTGCGACAGGATTGAGGCGGTAAAAAAATAGAACGAGGGACAGCAATTTTGAAAACATTATTCACTTCGTGAAAATAGTCTTCTAAAATTACAAAAAATTCACGAAACTAACTTAATTACGCTGCGATAATTGCAGTGGCTTCAATTTCTACAAGCATATCGGGATCGACGAGGGAGGTGACTGCCACCATGGTGCAAGCAGGTTTTATGGAGCCAAAAACTTCATTGTGGGCTCTTCCTACATCTTCCCACATTGCGATATCAACAACAAAAATTCTTGTTCTCACAACATCGGTTATGGAAGCACCTGCATCAATTAGAGCCTGTTCAATTTTTTTAAGGATAATTTTTGTCTGGTAATAAGGTTCACCAAGACCTCGAACTTTGCCTTCTTTCACAGAAGTGGTGCCTGCCACTTCGATGATATTACCAACACGGACAGCCCGCGAGTATCCGACTTTTTCTTCGTATTCGCTTCCCGAAGGGATATTTCTTCTCATAAGGTGCTCCTTATTTACACAAATGTATCAAAATTGGACTATTGATTAGATTAGTTTACTTTTTCCCAACCCGAATCCTGAAGATAAGGTTTGAGATATTTACCCGTCCACGAATCGGGGCAGGCAGCAATTTCTTCTGGTGTTCCCGTTACCACGATGTAACCTCCCTTGTCACCGGCTTCGGGACCAAGATCGATCACATGGTCGGCACACTTAATCACATCGAGATTGTGCTCAATCAGGAGGACAGAGTTGTTGTTTTCGATCAACAGATTAAATGATTTGAGGAGTTTTGAAATATCGTCAAAATGCAAACCGGTAGTTGGCTCGTCAAAAATGAAAAGGGTGTGTCTGTTATCCTTCCTTTGGCTGAGGTGGAGAGCCAGTTTAATTCTTTGAGCTTCACCACCCGAAAGAGTATTTGCGGGCTGACCGAGTTTCATGTAGTCGAGCCCCACATCCGAGAGAACCTGAAGAGGTTTTGTAATTTTATTGTAACCTTCAAAATGGATTAGAGCTTCGTCAACCGTCATTTCCAGCACTTCAACAAGATTTTTACCTCGAAGGGTGATATCCCGTACTTCTTTTTTGTATCGGGTCCCTTTACAATCTTCACATTCGAGGTAGATATCGGCGAGGAATTGCATCTCAACTTTGATAAATCCCTCACCCTGGCAAGTCTCACATCTGCCACCGGGGATATTAAAAGAGAAGAATCCCGGTGAGAATCCCTTTTGCTTAGCCTGATGTGTAGCTGAAAATGCTTCTCTGATATGCTCAAATGCCTTCACATAGCTGGCAGGGTTTGACCTTGGTGATTTCCCGATAGGTGACTGGTCAACTATCTCGATTGAATCGAGATATACTTCCCCCGTAATCGAGTCACACTTCCCGGGGTTGGAGATTGCCCCACCGAGATTTTTGGCGATATTTCCATAAATGACATCGTGTACAAGCGTACTTTTCCCCGACCCGCTCACACCCGTAACCACTACAAACTTGTTCAGTGGAATATCAACATCGACACCTTTAAGGTTGTTTTCTCTTCCGCCACGCACCAGGATCGAAAACCCCTTTTCCGTGTTTCTTTTGTCGGGAAGAGGTATGCTTTTAGCTCCGGAGAGATAAGCACCCGTTAGAGAGCGAGGGTTTTTTAATAATTCGTAATATGTGCCCTGGGCAACAATTTCGCCACCATTTTGCCCTGCTTTTGGGCCCATATCCACAATCATATCGGCATTTTCCATCATTTCAGGGTCGTGCTCAACCACCAGAACAGAATTACCGATATCTCTCAGGTTTTTTAGGATTTTTATTAATCGTGAATTATCTCGTGGATGTAGCCCGATTGATGGTTCGTCAAGCACATAGAGTGTTCCAACAAGTGCGGAGCCAAGAGCGGTAGCGAGGTTTATCCTTTGTGATTCACCCCCGGAAAGAGTGGAGCTAATTCTATCCATAGTAAGGTAACCCAGCCCCACATCATTTAAAAAGGTCAATCTTTTAATCAACTCTTTTAAAATTCTGTCAGCAATTTGAGTTTCATATTCAGAGAGGGAGAGTTCTGAGAAGAATTGTAAGCTTTGCTCGATTGGCATAATCACGACTTCATGAATCGAGTTACCGGCAATCTTCACTTGAAGAGCTTCTCTTCTCAGGCGGGTACCTTTACAGGCGGTGCAGTTGGTATATCCCCTGTATCTGGCAAGGAAAATCCGTACCTGCATCTTATAATTATCCTGTTCCATCTCGTCGAAGAACTTTTGAAGCCCTGTAAATTCCGGAGTACCGTTGATTATAAGATTGACTTGCTCTTCGCTCAGATATCTGAATGGTTCGTTAATTGGGATGCCGTATTTTGAAGCGGCACCAATTAATGCCCTGTTATGATGACTATATTTTGGGTTCTTCCATGGAGCAATCGCATTACTTATTATCGAAAGGTTATCATTTGGCACCACCAGGTTCATATCGATACCATACATCTTTGAGAACCCCTGGCATACCGGGCATGCACCGAATGGATTGTTAAACGAAAAGAATCTCGGTTCGGGTTCTTCGTATCTAATACCGCAACATTCATAAAACTGGTTAAAATCGAATTGAGAAATTGCACTATTTTTTGAGCGAGAGGATTTGGAGCCAACCTCCTCAGAAAGAATTAGCCTAAGCCGTTGCTCCCCTTCTTTGAAGCACATTTCGATGGAATCAGCGAGTCGATCGCGCATTTCCCCTTTTTTAACTTTGAATCTTTCGGCAATTACCGTTATTTCCTCTTTATTTTTGGGTAAATTGGTAACTTCACCCAAATCATGCATTTCTCCATCGAAGAATACGCGGAAGAAGCCCCTTTTTTTAATAAGGTCAATTTCTTCGGAGATACTTCTTCCTTCGTGTTTGTGCAGAGGGAATCCCAGAAACCATTTACCCCCTTCTTCCTGAGTTTCGAGGAAATCGCAAACTGTGGAAGTGGATGCCCTTTTTACTTCTTTTCCACATATAAAACATTCAGTTCTGCCAATTCTTGCGAAGAGAAGGCGAAGATAGTCATAAACTTCAGTTGTGGTACCAACTGTGGAGCGGGTATTTTTTGAAATGGTTTTTTGTTCAATCGATACGGCGGGTGAGATGCCCGTTATCAGGTCAACATCGGGTTTATTTATCCGTTCAAGGAACTGTCGTGCATAAGAGGAGAGGGATTCCACATAGCGTCTCTGCCCTTCTGCGTAGATGGTATCGAACACCAGGGATGACTTACCCGATCCGCTAACTCCTGTAAATACAATAAGTTTCCCTGAAGGAATCTCAAGATCGATATTCTTTAGGTTATGTTCTCGTGCACCTTTTACAACAATGTTCCGGTCTTTTGCTTCGTGCTTCTTCATTCAAGTCTATTCAAAATCTATAAAAATGTGACTTTAAATTTACTCAAAAGAGAGGAGAAGTGAGGTATGAGGGCTGAAGTATGAGGGATGAGGGATGAAGGATGAGGGCTGAGGGCTGAGGTATGAGGGCTGAGGTATGAGGGATGAAGGATGAGGGATGAAGGATGAGGGCTGAGGGATGAGATTTTGCTGGGGTATATGGGCAGAGGACGCAGACGCACGCAGATTTTACGGATTTACGCAGAGGGGAATTGTGGTCGGTAGCATAGGGTTTTAGTTCTATGAATTGCGGCGACATATTTGTCGAGAGCCCGGGTGACTTTTGTCGTTTATTGAAAAAAAATATATTTTAGCTTGATCGTTTGTAATTTATAGTACTAAAAGAATAATTAGTAAGATTACTGAATTATTATGGTACATCAGATAAAAGTGTCAAAAAATTTAATAAATTTAGCAGGTAGCCGCATGTCAGCAAAAAAAATCTTGTTTCTGATTCTTATTTCAATGAATATTTTAAATGCCCAGTGGTTTTGGCAGAATCCGGTTCCGAATGGGGATAATCTTCATGATGTTTATTTTATTGACTCGTTGCAGGGTTGGACTGTGGGATCGATGGGAACTGTATTCAGAACTACTGACGGTGGCGAAAGCTGGGTACAACAACAAAGCGGGAAAGGTCTCTCCCTGAGTTCGGTTTTTTTCACCGACCCACGACATGGCTGGATCGCAGGTAATAAAGGCACACTTCTTTATACTTCAAACTCGGGCAGGAACTGGGATTCTGTTTCGACCGGAACCGGTGTAAAACTTACATCAGTCTGGTTCACCGATTCGCAGACTGGGTATGTTGTCGGGTCATCGGGTACAATTCTTAAAACCACAAATGGAGGCACAGATTGGAGTGCGTTGAACAGCGGTGTAAACAGAAATTTCCTGTGCGTAAGATTTGTAAACTCAAAAACAGGATGGATCGCAGGTTCAATGTCTTATGTCCTCAAAACGACTGACGGTGGTATAACCTGGACCGAAAACTCACTCGGACCATATATCTACTTAAACTCAATAAGTTTTATCGACACACTCACAGGGTGGGGAGCAGGCATGGAAGGAGTAATAGCCAAGACCGTGGACGGTGGTGTAACCTGGACTGAGGTGAACAGGGAGCATGAGATGCCGTTATTTTCGATTGACTTTTATGATTCCATGAATGGGATGGCTGCAGGTATTGGCGGAATAACTTGTAAAACCACTAACGGTGGTGCAACCTGGTCCTACAAATACGGTTCCTATCCTAACAGTCTTTCCTCTGTTAAGTGGTTAGATTCAAACAAAATCTTCGGTGTCGGGGGGGAAGGTGTTCTTATAAAATCAGTAAATGGCGGAAGGAACTGGGCCTCAAAGAAAAGTGGCTTTACCGACTGGCTCATCTCAGTGACCGCCATCGATACTCAAACCGCGTGGGCTGTCGGGCATAACGGCAGAATATTAAAAACATCCGATGGTGGTAAAGCATGGAACGCTGTTGCAAGCAGCACTTCATACAATCTTTTTTCCGTTGACTTTGTCGATGCTCAAACCGGATGGGCAACAGGAGAGGAGGCAATTATTATCAAAACCACTGACGGAGGAGCATCGTGGTTTGAACAAAGCGTTGCGAAAACTGATTCATTATTGAGCCTGCAATTTATCAATCGTGACACAGGCTGGGTTGCCGGAACAAAAGGAACGGTGATGAAAACCACAAACGGTGGGACCGACTGGACGATGAAAACAACGGGTACTAAAAGTGATATTTTCTCCATCAAGTTTTCTGATGCAGCACACGGATGGCTTGCAGGAGACAACGGAACAATCCTGAAAACCACAGATGGAGGGGAATCATGGATTGCAGTGAACACCGGCACAATCCATCTTTTTTTTGATATCCACATGAGTTCCAATGGAACAGGATGGGCGGTTGGATGGTTTTATGGATTTTTGAAAACTACTGACGGCGGGATGAACTGGGACTTCAAGTCCGGGGCTGGATTGGAAGATTTTTCTTCGCTCTTCTTTCTAAACGATCAGACAGGTTGGGTGGTTGGCAGAAGTGGCAGTCTCTTCAAAACCACAAATAATGGTGTCAACTGGGTGAAACAGAACAGCGGGACAAGAGCTCCATTAAACTCAATATATTTTGTTGATTCCCTTAACGGATGGCTTGCAGGTTTTGGAGGAACGATCTTGAAAACCACTACAGGCGGAATTTTTATAAATGAAAAACCTGTGGTGGAACTCCCGCAGTCATTTTTTCTGTCACAAAATTACCCCAACCCATTTAATCCCTCGACGGTTGTGAACTTCGCACTTCCTGAGGGGAGTGTGGTCAGTATGAAATTATACAACATTCAAGGGAGAGAGGTTGCCACACTTCTGAATGAATTCAGGGCAGCGGGCAACCACTCAATCTCAATTGATGCGATGAAATACGGACTTTCATCGGGAGTTTATTTCTACCGGATGACCACTGGTACTAATACCGCCATTACAAAAAAAATGATACTGATAAGGTAAAGTTATTCCTCTTCTTCATAATCTTCGAAGAGGTCGATTGCTTCAATAAACTCTTCGACCACCCAGTTGGGGTTAATGTTGTTGCGATGGCAAAAGGGCTCGATGTAAAGTCTCATTACCTCAAGAAATTCATTTATGGTTTCCACCAGGGCCTGCATCTGCTCACTAAAAAGCACCTTGTTTTCTGCCTGATCAAACTTTTCACGGAAAAGCAGAACACCTGTCAATACAGATTCGTAATCACTTATCGGGTTGTACATTACCTCTACAAGTGCATTCAGGATTAGTTCGGGATTTTCCTTTTCGAGTTCATGGATTTGATTAAGTAATTTTTCCGATTTCGCCTGGTTTTCCGGGGTTGGGTTGTCCTCGGAATCTTCGAGGAGATCGAGCAGTTCGTTATGCTTGAAGGCATGTTGTTCCAAAAGTTCCTGTTCCCGTTTTCTTGTCATTTTTACTTTTTTAAATTCGTCAACGGGCAACTCCAGCTTTGGTGGCGGGGGGCACAACAGATTGTAAAGGTCGCTGTCTTCAAATTTTGTAAAAAACTCATTAAGTGTAATTAAGTGTCTGTTGAGGAAAGGGATAAGCTCTTCCTTCCTGTATGCCTGCATGGTGGTCAGAGTGACAAGAAAATACTCGCTGTATTCTTTCAACAAATCAGCGGGTTTTTCCTCTAAATTGAAATAATATTCCATCAGAAGGTTGTACATGTTCGACCTAAGAGCCTGAACAGGAATTATCAGGGTGTCATATTCCTCTTCGAGGAACTCACTCAGCAGGGGTTTCTCGATGGTAGCCAGTTCCTGCTGCAGTTTAGCAAGTTTTTCATTGATGGAAGTGTCGCCACCCTTTTTCTTCTTCCCTTTACTTTTGTAAGTGCTTCTCAGAAGTTCAACATATTCAGTTCGCTTTTCATAAGAAAGTTCCAATGCTTTTTCGAAATCCATTTTTAAGTCCTCTATCCTGCAGATTGCATTTTTGGAGAAATATTAATAATCAAAAGGTAAAATACGGACTGATCAATTAACTTAACAGTGAGGGGGTCAAAGAAGGTGTCGAAAATAAAAAATTAATGATTTCACTATTATGAAATAATGTTTATTTAAGTTTCGGTATCAATTATATTAAAGTATTCGATAAAAAATTGATCTTATGATCGTTTTATTTTCACTTCTGATAAACACCCCCCTTTCTCTGTACGGAGTCATCCATGAAAAATATAGACCCGAACAATTTCCGAGAGAAGTTAGATACAATAATGTCCCAGGATGTCGCCCTTTGTTATCAATGTGGCAAATGTTCTGCGGGCTGTCCTGTGAGGGACTTTACCGAAACTCCACCCAACAGGGTTGGAAGATTTATACAATTAGGCTTTTACGAAAAAGCAATTTCTTCACCATCAATCTGGCTGTGTGCCGGGTGTCAGACATGTAGCACGAGGTGCCCGCAAGGTTTTGATATGGCACGGTTCATGGATTCCCTCCGTGAGCTGGCAATCGAATATGGAATAAAACCGCCTGACCCCGACGGCATGGCTTTCCACAGGTCTTTCCTAAATCAGATAAAAAACTTCGGCAGATCTTACGAGATCGGCTTTCTCCTCGAATATAAACTTAAAACACGCATTTTTTTTCAGGACCTCGATCTTGCCCCCGTTACCCTCATCAAAGGGAAACTTGGATTGCTTCCTCCAAAAGTAAAAGGGAAGAGGAGCATCAGGAAGATTTTCGCTGAAGCGGAAGGAGGCAAGGCATGAACCTCGGTTACTACCCCGGTTGCTCCGCTGAAGGAACAGGAAAAGAAGCCGACCTCTCTTTGAAGGAAGTATTTAAAGTTCTTGATATAGGACTTGATGAACTTGAAGACTGGTCGTGCTGTGGTGCCACTTCAGCACATGTTACCTCCCATCTTCTTTCTGTCGCACTACCCGCAAGGAATTTGCTGCTTGCTCAAAAGCAGGGGTTAAACGAACTGCTCGCTCCCTGTGCAGCCTGTTACAGCAGATTGGTCTCTTCCCAAAAAGAGATGAGACTCGATGAAAAAACCCGGATGCGGGTTGAGGAACTGCTCGAAGATAAAATGAACACAGGGATGAAAATATGCAACCTTCTGCAGATATTTGAAGAGATTGGTCCGGAAAAACTGAAGGATCACATAACTTTTGATCTTAAAAACCTTAAGGTGGCTTGCTACTACGGTTGCCTTCTCGTAAGACCAGCTGATATTGCCCTCGCTGACGATGTGGAAGACCCTCACTCAATGGAGGCGATAGTGGAGGCAACAGGTGCAAAAACGGTGGACTGGAACTTCAAAACAGAATGTTGCGGAGCTGCTCACTCGATAGCCCATACCGATATAGTTGTGAAACTGAGTAAAAAGATACTTGATGATGCCATCAAGCGGGGTGCTGATGTAATTGCAGTCGCCTGCCCGATGTGTCACTCAAATCTTGATATGCGGCAAATAGCCATTATCGATCAGGACAAAGGAAGAAACCCCATACCCGTTTTGTACCTTACGGAACTAATCGGACTTGCGATGGGAATAGAACCTGCCGCTCTTGGCATCAATTCCCATTACATCGATGTTAAACCAATCCTTTCGAAGATTACAAAGCGGGAGGTTGTATGCGCATAGGAGTTTTTGTCTGCCATTGTGGTGAAAACATCGGCAGAACAGTTGATTGCCATGCGGTTGCCGAGGCATGTGCCCGTTTTCCCGGCGTTGCCCATTCCGAAGATTATAAATATATGTGTTCCGATCCCGGACAAAACCTGATCAAACAGGCAATTCGGGAGAAGAGTCTCGATGCCGTTGTTGTGGGCTCATGTTCACCTCACATGCACGAAAAGACCTTCAGGAAAGCATGTGCCGATGCGGGTGTGAATCCTTACATGGTCGAGATAGCCAATTTGCGTGAACATTGCAGTTGGATACACGATGACATTAAAGCAGGCACCAGGAAATCGATTGACCTGATGCGGTTCGCCGTTGAAAAAGTAAAGTTCAATGTCCCTCTTTCGCCGATTCGTGTTCCCGTTACCAAACGAACCCTCGTAATTGGTGGTGGAATCTCCGGAATTCAGGCGGCACTTGATGTAGCAAATGCAGGTTATGAAGTGGTGCTGGTTGAGAAGGAACCTTCGATTGGCGGGCACATGAGTCAGCTTTCGGAGACATTTCCGACTCTTGACTGCTCACAGTGTATTCTTACCCCAAGGATGGTTGAGGTCTATCAACACCCTAAAATTAAACTGATGTCTTATTCTGAAGTGGAAAAAGTCGATGGGTTCATCGGCAATTTTACCGTTACAATCAGAAAAAAGGCAAAATCGATAAAAGAAGAGCTCTGTACCGGTTGCGGACTTTGTGCACAAAAATGCCCGATAAAGAAAAAGGCTCTCAGCGAATTCGACGAGGGGCTAGCCTTCCGCTCGGCGATGTATGTTCCTTTCCCTCAGGCTGTTCCTAATATCCCCGTGGTTGACAGAGAAGTGTGTACTTACTTCAAAAACGGCAAATGTGCCCTTTGTAAGAGTGTCTGCGGACGCGATGCAATCGACTTCGAACAGCAGGATACATTCGTGAAGGAAGAAGTCGGTGCCATAATCGTTGCCACAGGATATAAGCTCTATACGATAGACAAAAAACCCGAAGGAAGCATCTATAATGGTTACGGAGAGTACGGTTACGGCAAATACAGAGATGTGATAGACGGACTCCAGTTCGAGAGAATCGCAAGTGCATCGGGCCCCACTTCGGGAGAAATCCTTCGTCCTTCCGACAACAAGGAACCTCAAAAGATAGTATTTATCCAGTGTGTCGGCTCCCGGGACGAGTCGAAAGGCATCTCATATTGCAGCAAAATCTGCTGCATGTACACAGCAAAACACGCGATGCTCTACAAACACAAAGTTCATCACGGTGAGGCGTATGTCTTCTACATGGATATCAGGTCGGGCGGCAAGAACTATGAGGAATTTGTGCGCCGTGCAATTGAGGAAGATCATGTGAAGTATATCCGGGGCAGGGTTTCGAAGATATATGAGGAAGACGGAAAACTGATCGTGAGAGGTGAAGACACAATTGCCGGAATGCCTGTAACGATTGATGCCGATCTTGTTGTTTTGGCTACTGCGATGGTCCCTCAGCCGGAAGCTTCCGTTCTTGCCCAGACTCTGGGTGTCTCTTACGATAAATATGGTTATTTCCAGGAAGTGCATCCAAAGTTGAGACCGGTGGAAACCGCCACGGGTGGAATTTTTCTTGCGGGTGCCTGCCACTCACCGCGTGACATACCCGAGTGCGTTTCGATGGCTTCGGCAGCAGCAGCAAAAACAATGGTACTGTTTGGCTCGGATATGCTTGAAAGAGAGCCCGTTGTTGCAGAAGTGGATCCTTCCACTTGTGCGGGGTGCTTCTATTGCAAAAAGGTGTGTGCCTATAATGCAATCGACATTAATGAGATAAGAGACAGACAAGGTTTGCTCGTGAAGGTGGTAACACATGTAAATTCCGGACTCTGCCAGGGTTGCGGCACATGTAATGCGACCTGCCCTTCCAAGTCGATTGAGTTGATCGGCTTTAGAGATGACCAGATATTCGCCCAGATAAATGCTTTTGCAGAGGTATAACATGGAAGAGAAATTTGAACCCAAAATAGCAGCGTTTGTCTGTAACTGGTGTACCTATACCGGAGCTGATCTGGCAGGTACATCACGATTGAAACAACAGCCAAATGCAAGATTAATTCGTGTACCGTGTACAGGAAGAATTGATCCCGTTTTTATTATTAAAGCGTTTGAAAGTGGTGCCGATGGCGTGCTCGTTTCGGGTTGCCACCCAGGTGACTGCCACTACAACGCCGGAAACTTCCACGCCCGAAGAAGGTGGATAATGTTTAGAGAGTTGATGGAATTTGCCGGTATCGACTCGTCCCGCCTCCACTTCTCATGGGTATCAGCCTCCGAAGGGAAAAAGTGGGTAGATGTAATCGACGGTGTGACCGAAGCGGTAAGGAAGAAAGGACCTTTCGAGCAGTACAGGAAGATGTCCCGAAAGATTGAACTTCCCGAATTGGAAGAGGAAGGAGTTGAAATCTAATGAACGGACTGATTGAAACCTGTCGTGAAGCCATTGCCGGGAACAAAGCAACTCTTATCATCGGCTATACTGAGGACAAAAGACGACACCTGAAACCTTTTATTGCCCGTACCGAAGAGGAGACAACGAAGCTCGCATATAACAGGAATGCGGTTAATAATCTGGCTGTTTATCTCCACCGGTTTCGCAACCGGACAGATGGGAAGATCGGAATTGTCGTAAAGCCGTGCGATCTGAAAGCGATTACAGCTCTGATTCAGGAAAACCGCATAAAGCGGGATGACCTTTTTGTAATCGGAGTGAACTGCAGCGGAGTGGTTAAGGATCAGAATAAAGAATTCTCGAAGGAGAACACACAGATAAAATGCAGAAGTTGTGCCTCAAAAACACCGGCGTGGTACGATGTTCTCGTTGAAGAATCGGTTGAATTTGAGCTCCCCGACGATGATAAAGCCGTGATTATGAAACAAATTGAGGAGATGAGTGCCGAAGAGAGACTGGAATTCTGGAATTCGGAGTTCGAAAAATGTATCAAGTGTTACGCCTGCCGTGAAGTTTGTCCCATGTGCTATTGTGAGCAGTGCATAGTTGATAAAACCGAACCCCGCTGGATAGAAAGCAGTTCCACAAACAGGGCAAATTTCTCCTGGAATATGATTCGTGCATTCCATCAGGCGGGCAGATGCATTGGCTGCGGTGAGTGCGATCGTGTTTGTCCCGCTGACATCCCCCTCTCACTCCTGAACAGAAAGATGGGTATGGTTGCATTCAAGGAATTTGGCTACAGACACGGAATGGATATGAACGCACCAACCTTGATTGGTACTTTCAGCACTTCCGACCATGAAGAATTTATCAGGTAGGAGGCAATATGAAACTGATGAAAATAGAAAAAGCAAATCTCTCCAAACTGATCGATCAACTTAAAAAAGATAACCACCGGATTATCGGAGTTACTCCCGACGGTAAAAGGTTCTCCGAAAATTTCGATGAATCCCTTAAATTCATGCAAACAGATACCCCGCCCACAGCCATCTCGTTTAAGGAACATTTTTTCCCTAAAACGGAAGCATTGTTCTATTATAAAAATAATAACGGTGCCATAGATCTGAAGGAACCCGCTGTTGATGAGAGAAAGACTGTGGTAATCGGTGCAAGACCATGTGACTCGGCATCACTTCCCATCCTCTCAAAGGTCTTTAATTGGGACTATGCCGATGATTTCTTCAATCGAAGAGTCGAAAACTCGATAATTATCGGCATGGAATGTAATTTCCGGGATGATCAATGCTTCTGCAACGAAGTTGGTTTGTCGCAACACTCTGAAAAGGGTTCCGATATCTTCCTGACACCCGTTGAAGATTCATTCCTCGTGAAGTCGATTACGGAAAAAGGTGCCGGATTTATTGAAGAATACTCAAGTTTCTTTGAACCTTATACAGGAATTCCTCCCGTTGAGAGTAAAAACGGACACGAAGAAAAAAAGTTCGACTATGACAATGTGAAAAAGTGGCTCGACAGCCATTTCGAAGATGAATTCTGGGACAAGGCGGGGGAAACCTGTCTGAGTTGCGGGCAGTGTGCATTTGTCTGTCCTACCTGCCACTGTTTCGACATTGTGGATGAACAGTGCGGAACATGCTCCGGAGTAAGAGCAAAAAACTGGGATGCATGCCAGTTCTCTCTTTTCACAAAACATGCCTCGGGGCACAACCCCAGAGACAGTCGCGAAAAGAGGTACAGACAGAGAATCTCTCACAAATTTAAATACTACAACGACAAATTCTCTGAAATCCTGTGTACCGGTTGCGGAAGGTGCTCACGCGGGTGCCCTGTTTCAATCGACATACTTGAGATAGTGGAAGAAATCAATCATTTAGCACATTCAAATGCAGGTTGAAAGGAGGATCAAATGAATATTTACAAACCCGAACTCGTTGAAATCATAGATATAATTCAGGAGACTCCTGACATAAAAACCTTCAAGCTCAAGTTCATCAGCAAAAAGATGCGGGAGGAGTTTTCGTTCCTCGCGGGTCAGTTTGCCGAGTATTCTGTCTTCGGTGAAGGTGAGTGTACTTTCTGCATTGCTTCACCTCCTACACGAACAGAATATCTCGAATGTTCTTTTAAGATCGCCGGAAAAGTAACGGGAGCTTTGAACAAGATGAACAAGGGCGATATAATCGGATTAAGAGGTCCCTACGGAAACCACTTCCCACTTGATCAGATGGAAGGGAAAAATGTTGTATTCATCGCCGGCGGAATTGGGCTTGCTCCCGTGCGGTGCATCATTTGGAATGTGCTCGATCTCAGAGACCGCTTTAAAGATGTTACCATTATCTATGGTGCCCGCTCGGTTGCCGATCTGGTTTACAAGAGAGAACTGGAAGAATGGAAAGGGATGGATGGAGTAAAGACAGTTGTTACCGTGGATCCGGGAGGTGAGACACCTGACTGGAACGGTGAGGTGGGATTTGTCCCCTCCATAGTCGAGAAGGTTGCTCCCGCTTCGGAAAACAGCATTGCTGTTATATGTGGACCTCCGATAATGATAAAATATACATTTCCTGTTCTCGAAAAACTCGGCTTCACTGAAGATAACATGATCACCACCCTTGAAAACAGGATGAAGTGTGGACTCGGGAAGTGCGGCAGGTGCAACATCGGAAGTGTTTATGTCTGTAAGGATGGTCCCGTTTTCTCTTACAAAGAATTGCAGGAACTCCCTCAGGAGTACTAATCGCCATTTTAGAGGTTGTCGCTTGCCGGGGTGGCAACCTCCCCTCATTTTCAAACCGTTGTGGTTATCATTCCAAACTTTATTATTTTAGTGTAATTGATTAACAAAATTTTAGAGAGAAAAAATGTCAACACTTCCCGGACCAAAAACGATAGAATCCCCGGAGGGTTCGCTCGAAAAGAAAGTTTATTCGATTGCAGAGGAATTAGGAGAATATTTACCGGTTCCAAATGACCGGAACAGACTTGGGTATATGCTCTATAAATATGCAACCAAGGAAGGTGATGCACCAGAAGTCATCGTTAAATCGGGCAAGTTTAAATTAGAAGGTATTTCAAAAGAAAATCTCGCTTCACTTCTTACCGAAAAACTGAAGAAATTAGAGTTGTAAAATCCGGGCTGCAGAGGGGATAACCTGTCTGCAGCCGGTAATTCTTTTTCTAACGGGAATTGCCTTTAGAGGGGTTTCTCCAACTCTGCGTCTGTATCGGCAATAAATTTGGCTACTTTATCGATGTCGTAAGGACTGCCGATAAAGATCGGGCATCTCTCATGAAGTGAATTTGGTATCTCTTCAAGCACCCGGGTATATCCCGTAATTGCCTTGCCTCCACATGCTTCCACAATAAATGAAACGGGATTGCACTCATACATCAGTCTCAATTTCCCTTTGGGGTTTCGGCTGTCTGCGGGGTACATGAATATTCCACCATACAAAATTGTTCTGTGCACATCTGCAACCATCGACCCGATGTAACGGGTTGAGTAGGGTCTGTTAGTCCCCTTATCCTCCTCCTGAAGCCATTTTATATATTTTTTCAAGCCGGGGTGCCAGTATTTATAGTTGCCTTCATTGATACTGTAAATTTTCCCCTTCTCGGGTATTCTGATATCGTGGTGGGAAAGGATAAATTCACCAATTGAAGGGTCAAGTGTAAATCCATGAACACCTTCACCTGTGGTATAAACAAGCATAGTCGATGAACCATAGATAACATACCCTGCGGCCACCTGCTCGGTTCCCGATTGTAAACAATCTTCGAGTGTCCCGGGTCCGTCTCCCTCGGAAACCCTTTTATAGATCGAGAATATTGTACCGATATTAACATTGGCATCGATATTTGAAGACCCGTCGAGGGGGTCGAACAGGAGGACATATTTCCCGATTGTGAAGTGGTGGGGAATGTGGATGATATCCTCTTCCTCTTCCGAAGCCATGATACAAAGTTGACCGCCATGATCCATCGCTTTAAAGATCATATCATGGGCATACATATCAAGTTTTTTGACTGATTCACCGTGAACATTTGTATCGCCCGTAAAGCCGAGTATCTCAACCAGACCGGCTTTGTTCACTTCTCTTGAGATGATTTTTGCAGCAATTGAAAGATCCGACAATATTCTTGAGAGTGCCCCTGTTGCTTCGGGATGCTTCCGTTCCTCCTCGATGATATATCTCTCGAGAGTCATAAAGGGTGTTTGTGACATATTAAATTTTTCTCCGTATGTATTTATTTTTGATCTACTGAAATATAATACAAAAGAGAGAGTTTACGAAAAGATTAGTAAATTAGTTGGGTGGTAGAGGTTCCGGAAATGATATCCATAGATTTCACAACCTTATATCAGGACAGCTTCCAAATTTAAAAGAGTGGAATATAAATTATCTATATTTCGGAAGTGTTGTTGCTTTACTGCCGATTTATAGTTCATAGGGATAAATTATGATGCCTAACACAAAAAAAAACTGCCCGATAATTACAACCGGGCAGCCTTTTTCGTAAAATATTTATTTCATAAACGCAAGTTTTGTTGTTTTTACCATTGTACCTTTGTTTTGGGTTTGAAGAGTTAACCGGAGTAAATAAACCCCACTTGGAACATTTAACCCGGAGAAGTTGAGGGTGGTTTCGTTTTTACCTTTGTTCCGAAAGGAGAGATTTTTTGTAACAATCTCTTCTCCAAGTGTAGAATAGACAGAAAGATTTACTTCTCCCGATTCGGGAAGAAGATATTCAACCTTAACTTCAGGGTTAAAAGGATTGGGATATAGATGTATTTCAATGTTATATCCTTCAGGGAGTAGTTCGTCTTCTATCCCGCTTGGGTTTATAGCTGTGGTGTCTCCTGACCAGAGCGTATAATAAAGTGGTTGGCCCCACTCTAATCTTTGACAAGCAGAACCACCACTCCCATGAAATTCCCCGGCTGCAAAATCATCGACACCATCCCCGTTTATATCACCAACTTGTCCCATGTGACGGTGATATGAGTCTGTATATCGTTTTCCTATCACAGGTGTTGGACCCCCAAGCAAAACAAGTGAACCACCGGTGAGGGAATAAGACACAAATCCAAGATCATTGTAACCATCATTATTAACATCTCCGAGAAGTTTGGGTGTTTTTGTTGCCGTACCGGTTAAAGGGATAGAAACATCCCTTGTAAGTACATGACCTGATCCTCTTTTGCCAAAACTGATTTGTACATAAGAACCGGGAAGTTCTTTTGTCCACATCAACTCAGCCATTCCATCTCCGTTTATGTCAGGTATTATTCGCATTTCTGTTGCATACATTGTGTCTTGTGAAAAAAAAATGTAATCATCAATAGAGTAATTTTGATTTCCGAATATTAACTTGGTTCCATGTGCACTATTCTGATAAGCATTAACCAAAATATCAGTACAACCATCTCCATTAATATCACCACTGGTTAACCAACTATATTCAAATCTATCGCCTGAAAGCGTATCTGGCAGGCGCAGAATGTAATTATTAGTGGTAAATGGGACGGCGATAGGAAGAAAAAGAAGATAACCATACCGACTGCTTCCAGGGAAAGGGGCACGGCTATTTGAAAAAATTATCTCATTAATACTATCACCATTGAAATCTCCAATATTGGTCTCAGTTCCCTCTGGGGGTAATCCTGACCATGAAAAATTATGGTGAATTGGAACCGGCTGAGAAATATCGGGAATAGTATCAAAATTCGGACCTCCCAAATAGATATCAATTGTATCATGCACATAGAATTTTCTTCGAGCCTTAAATATATCAAGGTATCCATCATGGTTAAAATCATAAATTTGAGGGTCAAATTCTGTATATTGAGATGCATTTATATCAACAAACCAATGATATTTTGGTATGGGAGGGGGGGGATTCCCTCCCTCAAATATCATATATCGGATTCCTTCTAATCCTGAACCAGTTGAAGTATAGACTTCCACACATGATAGTAGTAAGAACTCATCCATGCCATCGCCATTCCAGTCACCAAGTGTGGCTATCTTGGTTGCAATGTCAACTCCTCCTCCCTGATTATAACCAATGGAGTCAATTGTATTACATTTGAATCTGAATAAAAGATTATCAAAAGCCTCAGTTTGTGCAAATGTATTTGATGCTAAAATAATTATTGTCATTAAAAGTATCTTTTTCATTGTCATAACTCCTATTTCACTAAAATCAGTTTGGAAGCTAATGTATATAAACCATTTTTACCTCTTGCAGATATTCTTACAAAATACACACCACTCGCATTTGTTGATGCATTCCATTTGAAGTTGTAAATACCTGCTTGTTTACCTGTCTCTTTTCCACTCAACACTCTTGTACCATTTATGTCGAATATCTCAACATCAACATCACTCTCTCCACCAAGTGAATATCTAATGGTAGTCTCCGGGTTGAAAGGATTGGGATAACTACCAATTATTTTGTACTCAAATGGTAGCGTCTCAGTTGTTGTTGCTGTTGAAGGTTTCATCATATTGGTGCCTGTAATAATCATGTAATTTACTTCTTTTGTATATGAACTCAAAGGATAAAATCGGTTCATTTCATTTTTTAGAGCATAAATCTCTTCCATTGGATTTCCTTCACCAATCAGGTGAACAATTTTCAGATAAGATGCTCTTGCTGCATGATCAGTTCCCTGATAAACTGTTATCAGGTTTGTAAGGTGAGTCTCTTTCCTGTCGATCTGATATTCTGAAAGCAAAAACAGAGCCTTTGCTGTAAGATCATTTTTATCCGGACGGTTACCCACTGTCTGAAGAACCGAGAAGAAGCTTTCAATCTCTCCGGGGTTATAAGTTTTTCCATATATCTCCAGAGCTTCACATGATGATTGCATGTTTTCAGGGTTGTTGATCAATGGAAGTAATATTGCCCTTGCAGCTGTCATGTTTCCTTTTCTGATCTGTTTTCTTGCCGCTCTTAGCAAATTATGTCCTCCTCCCGATGTGAACTTACTCTGACTTGGAGGCATCCATTCGGCATCGATCTTCATGGTTGCTTTACTTGTTAATCCCGATTGAAGTGATCCTGTTGGCGGATCATCCAGATAATAGTCAGTATAAATCATACCGGTGCTGTCTGAATACAGGTTAAACAATCCCGGGTCTTTTGTTCCCCAGTAATTTCTTTCTACATAGACATTGCTGCTGTATGCCTTTACATTGAATATGGAATTGTTTTTGATCGTATTTCCACCACCTAAATAGAAAATACCACCTTGTTCATCATCCACATAACCAAGCATAGGAGTTGAATTATAGCTTATTATGCCAACATCGTTGCTGTCGATAATGTTATAGCCATTTATCTCATCTGTTGTGTCGTACGGATTTGAATTTGTCGTGCAATACAAACCGTAATCATTTTTTCTGATAGTGGTTGCATATATTTGAGGGGATGAATTGGATAGTGTTATCCCTCTTCCCTGATTGTCCCAGGTTGAATTGTCGTGGATGTTACAGTTAACGATCTTTGCCTTCTCGGTACCGTAACTGTGGGTCCAGTGCATCACTATTCCCCAATAATTGTTGAATATTTCGCAATTCTGGAGGTCATCATTATCGGTGGTGTATGAGTAGTAACCAATTCCCGCATTTTTTATTTTTGCGTGTTTTAATACAACATTACCATTGTTGTTAACAATCCCGTTTTGAGTGGATTGCCAATAAGGTACAACAAAGTCGAACACTACCGGCTTTTGGACCGTACCATTTACTGTCATGTTACCGTTCGAGAGTA
>CAYSJM010000067.1:0-18836 GCA_964431385.1 uncultured Ignavibacteriaceae bacterium
TGTAGAAGAGTTGTCCATTCTGATAAATCATGCCGATCAACCCGCCGGGGCGCTGTGCTGTGTGAGCGACAATTCCTTCCTGATTTACAGACCCGCCTTGGGAACCATCGTACCAGACCGAAAACTCACTCGCGATATAGTAGTAAAGCCCGAGGGTTGTAGGGTCGAGGCTAAACATTTGTCTGTCGTAAACGGTAGTTGTCCAGGTTTTACCGCCATCGGAAGTTACAAGCGATTTACTCTCAAAATAACCATACTTAAATATCGCCGATCCATTCACCCTGTCGTAAAAACTGACATCGGAAAAGTACCCGCCGCTAATACCGGTATTAACCGGAGTAAAATATTGCCAGGTCGGGTCGGTAAGATAGAGGGAGTCGCTTGAACAGACAAATATCGAATCCCGTCCTGCGAATGACGCGCTTACTATTGTTTTGTGGAATTTTGAGGCAATCTGATTCCATGTCATACCACCGTCAGGCGATTCAAGGATCATTCCATCTGCACATATAGCCACAAATTCAGATTCGCTTCTTTGAATAAATTTCTTGACAACTTTTGAGATTGCGGGGGTTGTAGCCGTCAGCCATGAAGAGCCTCCATCGGTTGTCATAATTATCGTACCATCTGCACGACCGGCAAATCCCTTGGTTCCGTTTACAAAAAAGAGTGTGGTTGCTTCACTTTCATCGGGCAGTTCGAACTGCTCCACATTCAGGTTCGTGTGACCCGACTTGTGAAATGTCATGATCCCATGGGTTCTGCCCCAATTTTTTGTATAAATCACGAGCTTGTCGTGAGTTGTGGGGATGATATTACTCAGAAACATTGAATTGTTGCCGATTATAACGGTCTGCAGAGTTGTGTCAGGGAGGCTAAAGCGATGCAATTTTCTGTTGCCCGAACCTACATTGTCGAGGGCGTAAATCTCGCGGTCACTTACATATCCATAGCCGCCTCTGATGTCGGTGCCACCCGGTCTGTAAGCCTGAAGAATTTCTCCAGTCATTGAGAGGAGATGGAAAATATTGCTGTTTGATACTACGAAAAAACCGTTCTCACTTTTTCCGACCTTCCGGTATCCACTCAAAGCGGGGGGCAACTCCACCCTCACCCATGTGATACCGTTATCCCTTGAGTAGAGTATCCCTGGAGTGGAAGGGGACTTTTCGATCACGAATAAATAGCCTTTATCATAGACAGGGTTCTCGTTAGCCCTGCTGTATGGCCAGAACGCATCATTCCATGACGCACCGAGGTCTGTTGATCTCAGCATGCCTCCCTCTTTGGTGAAAAGAATGCCAAACTTGTGGTTATAGAGAAGACCATACGCAAATCTCTCTCCCCCCCAGAGCGACGCAACGAGAGTCCAGGTTTCGCCTGCATTATAGCTGTGAAAGACATACTGGCTGTCTCTGATTGCCACAAGGGTGTCCCTCCCGATGGGGAACATCTCCATGATATTGTCAAGCTGAGGCGTTAACCTGCCGTCACGCCAGGATTCACCACCATCGGTTGTGATACTGTATTCGGCGTATTCTCTCCAAAATGCAACTCCGTTAAGAGAATCGCAAAATTGCACATTAGCCGTGCCTTTACCGGTATAAAAGCTCGCAGCCCACGGGACAACAGCTTCAGTTGAGGGTGAAGAAAAGGATTGTGACTGTAAACTAATCTGTAGAGTGAACAACAGAACTAAAGCCGCAGTATTTATAATATATTTCATATATTGCCTGCAATATCTGAATTTGCGAACGAACCTTACATCTTACCCATTCCCGTGGTAAGAGAAGAAACGAACAAAATTACATCTTTAAAATAGTCATATTATTCAAATAAACAACGAACGCAGGCGAAAACGGTTTTCGAACAAAGAAATAATTGCAGAAATGAGGAATACAACGGCAATGAGCGCTATGTAGGAGTCCCGCAAATTGACACTTCGATAGACTGCAGTTCCGAAGTTACCAATAATAACCCACTGCAAAACATAGGCGAGAGTCACATTTCTACCGATCATGGCAAAATATTCGAGGAATGCATTTTCTTTTGAGTGTTTAACTGCCATTTCGATTAGGAGTGTAAAACCGGTTGTAAAGGCGAGTGCCCATGAGGCATACTCGATTCCGTGGTGGTAGTAGTTCCGAAGTGCGGCTGCTGTTTCAATTCCGTATTCTATTGTTAAAGCGACAAATACACTCCAAACTACTAACAAAAAAGATGATAACTTCACAGAAATTAGTTTGTTTGAGGTTTCATTTTTTAGAAACAAACAAGCGGCGTAACCAAAAAGAGGATATGCACTCCAGGGGAAGATGGGAAAATATGACCAGGGTGCATCACCGCCAAAGAGTGAAGTGAAATATGCAGTGGATTTGTTTCCTCCATCGAGCAACGAATTTATTTCAGGGGTCATAATGAGGATTAAGATTCCAATTAAAGCAGGAATGGAAAAATGGAAATTGAGCACCTTTTTTAATAACGCAACTATTAATGTCGTTGCTCCAGCAAGAACAAGGATATCGATACCAAAAATGAAATCGAGAGGGTTCACCGATGACTGTCCTGTTGCAATATGGTACAAGAGGTGGGCATTTATAGCAATATTTAATACTAATCCGCCCGCAATAAGTTTTACACCACGAAGTGCTGTTTGTTGCCAGGTTTTAGAAGAAGCGGCCAGAAAATAGCCCATCACCGTCATGAACACGGGAGCTGCGGGTGGGCCACCGAGGAAAAGGGATACTCTCCCGATCCAACTGTCGTAAATTGAAGTATCGGCGAACACTTCAGTGATGTGAACCTGTATCATAAACAGAACGGCGAGCCCCTTTAAGACATCAGCAGTAATCGATCTTTCGTTCATTCTTCTTTCCGATAATTCCGTCCGTAAAAGTGTTTGACAAGGGAATTGTCGCACAGGTTTAAGAGAAAGGTCACTTTAACAGTACCATCTTACCGGTTAATGCCTTCCCACCCGCCGTCAAACGGTAGAGATACACACCGGAATTGAGCGATGATGCATCAAGATTGTAGCTGTTGGTGCCTTTAAAACCCTTTATTTCAGATTCTAAGACCCTTGAACCGATGGGGGAGAAAACTTCAAACTTGCAGTCGGAATCGTTGGGCAGGGTAAAATTTATAACCGTCGAGCCGTTAAAGGGGTTCGGATAGTTTCCGAGGGTAAATGCAACAGGCAGTTCAGAGTTTGCAGTTTCATCTTCAGTTGAGACAAGAGAACCACCGACATCGCCCCGATATAAACCGCCTGACTTTGTGGCTATCAAAAATTGCCCGGAATTAATAAATTTAACTGAAGTGAAATGAAATTTGTTATTGGTTTCCTTCTTCAGCCAGGTATTTCCTGAGTCAAAAGAAACTAAGAGGCAACCTGAATCACCTGCAACAATCATGTTGGCACCATTCGAAGCGATTGTGTTAAACCGGAGGGTAGTATCACTGAAAACAGCTTCCCATGAGTTTGCATTATCGGTTGACTTCATTATATGACCCGATCGTGTAACGAGGAAACCGGCATTATTTCCTGATCGAATATATGAGGATATTAACGGAGTAACGACCGGTTGTAGAGCCCAGTTGGTGCCCCCGTTAGTTGTCACATAAAATCGCAAGCTATCGAGTAAAACCCAACCATTTTGGGGTGAAACAAAGTTAAGATGGGTTAACCTTGCACCTGTCAGATTAATTTGATTGACGAAGGATCCACCGTTTCGTTTGAATAATTTGCTGGAGGCGTTTTGTCTTGGCTTCTCCAGAGTGTCAGTCGCGATTAAGTAACCTGCATCACGGGAGAAAGACTGCTCTGAGATAATCACTCCGGAGCTTAGTGAATACATTGAACTCCATGTGTTACCGTTGTCCGAGGAGTATTCTGCTTTCTTATCACTTACTCTGAACCCCTGGTTATTGCCGGGAAAATAACAGGATCCAACCCACTTATCATCATAGACATAAAACCATGAATTGCCCGAATTGGTTGTTCTAGCGATTCTTCCTCTATCCTCACCGGGTGCATTACCACTCAGAGTCCAATCCGTCTCGGTGTTAACCATTATGGTATGTGGTGAACGATCGGCGAAAGATGTTACCGTACTGTAATAGGCGGAATTAGCCGGATAACCATAGATGAAATCAGGTCCTTTTGAAATAAGATAGCACATGGAACCCCTGATCCAGATACCCGTATAATTTCTGTTGCTACTGATGTTATAGAAATCAATGATGCATTCAGAACCTGCATACTGAATCAAAAAGCTACGATTTCGTTCTCCACATCCAAAAATTCTACCGGGCTCCACTTCAAATGCCCCTGCAAAAGTGAAGTTGAGGATATAGCGATTGGATGTATAAGTTAGCCCTCCATTATTGGAGAAGATGATTGTAAAGTCTTTTGTGATAAAGAGACGATTCTGCCCATACCCAAATGCGGCTTTAATCGGCGAACCGGTATAGGGGAGAACATAGTTTGCCCAGGTACGACCTCCATCAGTGGTCGAATATAGACCACCGTGCTCATTGAGTGCATATCCCCTGTTATAATCGTTAAAGACCACCTTCTCAATATTGTCGGTACCTAAATTGTTAACATCCCAGGAAACACCCATATTCTCACTTTTTGCTAAAAAGCCGTTTTCACCCGAGATAACGAGAGTTGAGGGAGAGAGAGACTGTACAAAAGAAAGTTTTTGTGCCGGATAGCTTGAGAGAGAAATGTTGTTCCATGTCTGACCCCTGTTGATCGAGTACATTACCATACCTTGATAACCACAGATAAAAACCGTACCGTTTCTTGAAATGACAAGGTTTGTAATTCCTCTGTTCCCCGGTACCGGAATGTTTTGAAGAGTTTTTCCACTGTCGGTCGATTTGTAAAGCTCCCCATTACTCCCGACAACAAAGCCCGAGGATTCATCGAAGAAATCGACAGCAATAAACGATTCGATTTCATTAAATTTAAATACATTCTGAAGCTGTGACCAATTTGTCGTGAAAAGGATCAAAAAAAGAGCTAATAAATATTTCATGATCTCTCCCTCTATTTCAAAATGATCATTTTATTCGTAAGCACAACTCCGTTTCCTCGTAAACGACAGAGATAGACACCACTCGAAAGCTCCCCGGAGTTAAAAAACTCCCGGTATGTGCCTTTTTCGAACCAGCCATCACGAAGTGTAGCCACCCTTTCGCCCATTGTATTAAAAACTTCAAGTATATACGAACCCGGGGAGGCGATGGAGAATCCTATAACTGTTGAAGCATTGAACGGATTTGGGAAATTCTGCGAAAGAGTGAATTGAGTAAGTACAAATCCATCTTCAATTCCGGTTGGATTACCCGAATTTAGAGGAACGAGGAATAGTTTATTGTACCTTGCGGAGATGAGGACGGTCCGACCCGATATCTCCACTCCCATTGGTCTGGAGCCTTCGGGCAGTTTACTGTACCTCCATGGATCGGACGGCGATTGTGCCGTGTAAATACCACCGAGTGAATCGATGACTACGCAAATTCCATTCCTGGTTATCATATCCCTTATTGGAGTGCGAATTTCAAAATATTCGTGATTCCAGGTTAAACCCATGTCGGTAGAGGTTCTCCTCTCTCCGTTCTTATTCAGAACAACGATGGTTCCATCAGGTGCAAAGCTTACTTTTTTGAATGTTTCCTGTTGATTTAGTCCGATGTATCGGAATGTCTGACCCCCGTCATCTGAGAGAGTTACATTTCCATATTCTCCAACCGCTGCAATTTTGTCATTCCCCTGTGTAGCAACACTATACAGGTTCCCATAACTTGGGGCGAACCAAAGCCTTAGCCACAATGAAGGACCTGATGTTGCACTATAGACACTGCCGTAATAACCTGAACCAATCATGATATCCGGTTGAAGAGGAGCAAGCGAGGTAATCATAGTGCTGCCAAACGGGGATTCCTTCCGTATCCAGGTATTGCCCCTGTTCGTAGAGTAACCGAGAAAGTTGCCGTTTGTAAGATAGTAAACGATTGCTCTTCCGGGGTCATAATAAAATCTGAGTATTGGGAAAGTTGTGCCCGAAACAGCTGTTGACCAGGTTGTGGGGAAATTGTCGGTTCTTGCAATTTCCCCCCTGCTGTTTCCAACAATCACTCTTCCATCGGGCAAGATGATGGAAGCGGTTAGATCGTCAACCAAGGGCGTTTGGTAGGGAACAGCCTCAAGAGCGAGAGTGGAAGATTTGAAACTGTACCACGGGTTGAAACCTCCCCAACCATGTTTGTTTGCAGCCCTGACTCTCCAGAAATAAAGAGATGAATCGGCTGTAAGGTTTATTGTGCATGAAGTGGAATCGAGTCCGGTTATATTCTCAACTATGTTTGATGTGTCGCCGAGAGCAAGTTGAAACTGATATTCGGTAACGGGTGCGATCGACCAAGGTTCTTCCCACCTGAATTTTAGGTTATGGAATTCGTAAGGAGAGCCGTCAACGGGATAATTTCTTAGAACTGTGCTGGGTGGTGGTGAGTCAGTTGAACGGGAAACTCTCCAGTATCTGCCGTCATTACTCAGTAAAAAGATGTTGTTTTCTCCGGCAACAACGATCTGTTTTTTCGTAAAATTTGAACCAAAGTAGATATCTTTCCAATTTATTTTACTTCCCTGATTGAATAAAAGATGATTCAGATTGCCGATAAGTCCGATGAACCCGCCTTGAGATTGATGAGCTATTGTCGGTGTACTTGATACTCCAATATACCCCCATGCTGACCCGTCATACCAGGATGTAACGCCATCCGAAGCACTATAAAGAAGCCCCAAAGTACCGGGGTCGAGTGTAAAAATTCTACCAAGGAAAAACTGTTTTTGCCAGGTGGTACCTCTGTCCGTAGTTACAATTGCTTCGCCCCATGAATCACTTATCGGGTAGATTGCAGATCCATTAAAACTGTCATAAAAATCGATCCCTGTAAAGGTTCCGCCGGAGAGCCCGGTAGAAACCGGGGTAATCTGTTGCCATGAAGGAGTTGTCATATAAAGGGAATCTCTTGTGCAGAAAAAGATAGTATCTCTTCCTGCGAATGCAGCCCGAATTATTGAACCTTTGAATGCGGAGTTAACCGTTTGCCATGAGTTACCCTCATCATTTGATTCCAGGATATTGCCACCTTCACATATCGCAATAATCTCCGATTCGCTTTTTCGTGCAAAACTTGTTATAGTAGCCATTTGTCCGGAGACAGATGTTATACTCCAGGAATTGCCACCGTCCGTGGTTTTTAATATTTCGTTTTTGGAAGTGGCTACAAATCCTTTAGAATCATTTATAAAATAAAGACAAGAGGCGAAATCATTGCCGTGCAGTTTAAATTGTTCAACTTTTAGATTGTGGATTCCCTCTCTGTGTAAAACCATTACAGCCGAGCGAAATGTCTCATAATTTGAACCAAAAATAAATTTATCCTTGGTTGTTATAGCAATTTGATTCATAAATCTCTGACTAAAATTAATGGGAATATAAGAGGTGGATGAATCGGAAACTGAATAACGGGCAACTCCGGTTGAATAGTAATTCATATTGTTATCCAGACTCCAGATTTCCGAATCGCTTACATAAAAATATCCATAAGCATATGCATTTCCGGGGGATGTAAGGCGTATCAAGATTTCACCAGAAGGAGAAACATTATAAACTATACCATTATAGGTACCAATGATGAAGCTCGACTCACCCTTTGCAATGAAAGTGTAATCCCATATAGTTGATGGAAGTTCTGTTCGGTTCCATGAGACACCGTTATTTGTGGAATACAGAATAGCCGCCTGATTAGGGTACCCCGGTTCTTCAATTACGAAAAGGTGATCGTTATTGTAGAACAGGGTTGGTTTTACATCGCTATACTGCCAAGGAACTTGAACCCATGAAGCACCGAGATCGGAAGTTATGAACAATTCATTATTTGAAGTGAAGTTTACACCATATTTATGGTTGAAAAAGAGTCCGTTACCGAATTTTTCTCCCGACCAAAGGGTAGCCGCTAAAGACCAGGATTCGCCGCCATTAAAACTGTGATAAACGAATTGGCTGTCGCGAATAGCGACTAATGAATCCCTTCCGATAGAGAACATTTTCATTATTTGATCCAGTTGTCCCGAAACTTTCCCATCTTTCCAGGTCTCTCCTCCGTCGGTGGTGAGTCCATAATACGGTGTTTTGGCTACAAACGATATGCCATTCAACGAATCGCTGAAATGTATTTCACCGGCTCCTTTTCCGTTATAAAAACTTAAACCGGTGGGAATAATTACTTCTGTTTTCTCCGCAAGTAGAGGTTGAGCAATCATTTCGAAGCTCAGCGAAGTTATCAAAACAGTAATTATATAGAGTATGGATTTCATAAAAAACCTGCTAATATCAAAAGTTTAATTCTTAAATTTAACACTTTCTGTTGAAAGTATAAAATCCAGTATGATTATTGCCTCTATTTCAGGAGTATCATCTTCCCGGTTAATGCCTTCCCACCAGCAGTCAATCGGTACAGATACTCACCTGAATTGAGTGATGACGCATCAAAATTGTAACTGTTTGTGCCTTTTAAACCCTTTATTTCAGATTCGAACACCCTTGAACCGATAGGGGAGAATACTTCAAGTTTTCAATCTGACTCGTTGGGCAGGGTAAAGTTTATGACTGTCGAGCCGTTGAAGGGGTTTGGATAGTTGCCGAGGTTAAATGCAACAGGCAGTTCAATATTTTCATCCTCAACGCGGGTGAAGATTCCGGGGCACTCGCCCTTGTTTAACTTACCTGAAACAGTACCGACAACATAAGAGAGGTCCGGGAGGAGTTCCACCGAAGTCAAATGCTCAGTCAAGCCACTGTTCAATTCCTGCCAGGTTTCGCCACCGTTGGTTGACCTTATCACTGTCCCGCCCGTACCGCATGCGAGAATGGTATTTGGATTCAGTGTCGTAATCGAGAGGATGTTGGCAGAAGTGTTGATGGCAAGTTGTAGCCAAAAAAGACAAAAGCCAAAAAAATTGTATTTTAACATGACTGTACCTGTTATTTTGAAAACCACTTTTTAAATGGGTTGATATTCATCAAAGTTTACTCTTTTTAGCCTTAATTTCATGGTAAGCTACATTTAACTGTAAGATTACATCAAAGGTGGAACTGTGAATATCCATAAATTCAGTTCCGTTGTTAAAGTATGCAACAATATTTTTAGCTGACTTATAACCTGGGTCTGTGATTACTTCCACAAAATTATGATTTTTGTCGTATTTCAAAGTCATCCAGTTGGATTTAGTCCATGTACCGTCTCTGTTGATTTCAGAAACTTGTCTTACATTCCCGGAGACCTCGTCAAGTTCAAATTTTGTTTTTTCGCTGATGACCAGAGCCCCTTTACTCCACGATTCACGCAGTTCCTCAAAAACTCTTCCTGACGGGTCATATCTCACAGTTAAATTTGAAGATTTTACCCAGGCATTATCGATAAACTCTTCAGCAAGTTTATTCGTGAGTTTTCCGGAGTCATCGTAGGTATAAGTCAATTTTTCAAGTTTTTCCCATTTGCCGCCTGACCACTTTTCTGTTTCTTCAGTTGCCTTGTATCCGAAATTACTGTATGAAGTTGAAACAACAAAGCCTGAATCCTGAACCCCAGCCTTAAAGCTCTCGAATTTAAAATTGGTTCTATTTCCGTTATCGTCATGTTTAAATGATGTTTGCGAGTTTTTAACCCAGTTGTTATACTCCCACAATTCGTTTATAATCGAAGAAAACCTGTTCTTTGCATCATAGGTAAAACTTTGTCGAGAACTGTTAATCCACACATTCCAATACAGGGTTTCGGTAAGTTTTGTGGTCAGTTTGCGACTGTTGTCATAAGAAAAAGTTGTCTTAAGAGTATTTTTTTTGTAACCAAACTGGTATTCTTCAAAAAGTGTGCTCGAAGTGTCTCCGTTGGAATTGTAGGAAATCGAATCTATTGTGGAGCTCGCAATCCCAAATGCGTTTCGAAGTTCTTTCAACGAAGCGATTAAATTTCCCTTTTCATCAAAAGAGTTATTGATTGAGATTGTCTCTTCCGGCGACATCTGTTTTCTCTCAAAACGGATCAAATTTCCTTTATTGTCATATTCGAAAGTCTCTGCCCATCCATTTCCGCTCATATTTATTGTTTTTGGTAAGAAATAGAGCCCGATTGCACTTCTTATCTTAACAGTATCACCCTTTTTTAAGTCCCAAGGAATAGATGACGAAGAGTCCTTGGTGAAATTCCAGGTTATCATCACAGCATAGATAATGCATGATAGAGTTAAGAATGCAATTAAAAATATCTTTTTCATGTAGGTTGCCTTAAAAATTGCTCATGGAATTTAAAGAAATTTAATACAATTATCTTGAAGTAACATACCAGATCTGCTGATTCGATTTATCATACAATCCGTCTCGTTTGACTTTAAATTTCCATGGTTTTAGCATAAAATTTGGTATTTCGATGGTCACAGTCTCATTTGAAAGCTGCCATGTACCTTCATACGGTGTTTTACTGGTCTCGGTCTTAAATTGCAAAGTTCCGCCATAATTAAGAGTCAGACTCCAGTTTTTTTCCTTATGAGCATAAGAATAGGCTAACGAGACCTTTTCCTCATATCTGTCATCATATGCCGGTCGGGCTGTATCGTAGTAAGTCGATGAATTACCGTTATAATCATCCCTCGAATCGCGACCGGATGAGCTTGAAAACTCACTTCTTAAAACCCAACCCTTAATGTAGTTGCCGTCGAAGGTATAAGAAATGTGATAAAAGTTATCCTCCACACTGATAACCCCAACACTTTGTCCCTCTCTTATAAAGCGTGAAGTTTTGGCAGCATATGATGGACTGGAATACACATAAGCTCGGTCAACGGTAGCAATTACATAGTAGTCAGGTAGTGTTGACTCTCCTGAATCCCCCCGTTGCAAGTTTCTAAGATCTTGAACGGATTTAAAGAGATTCTCTCTCTGCTTCTCAAATAACTTTACATATTCAGCATTTTCAGAAGGTTGGTAAGCCCATATTACTTTACCAATTTTTAGAAGTGCTGCATCATAATTCCTATCTGCAATATCCTGATTAATCGAGCTGACAAGTTTTTCGAGCCTTGTTTTTTCAGCTATTACTTTAGTTTGGTCGTTTTTATTTCCAAGAAAATTAGTCAGAATAAAAACAAAGATGGAAATGATGAGTAGAACGATAATGGAGGTGAGAGCAATTTTGATTAATCTAAAATTTTTATCTTCACTTTTCTCTTCCGAATCATGAGAGTTTATCTCGGGAACTGCCTCAATGGTCTCCGTTGATTCAAGACTAACGGGATCGGGAAAATACTCTATTATTGGCACGGGTTCAGGTGAATAAGTGTGAGGGGTAGAGAGAACTTCTTCTACAATTATTTTGTCTGATTCAGGGGAGATTGTAGTTGGTTCTGCCTCTTCCACCTCCTCAATTATTTCATCAGAATAAAGTTGAAGAAATGAAGCTGCCATGAGTAAAAAAGCAGAAGTTATTGTTATGTAGATACCGTAGGTAAAGTTGGCATCCGAAACAAATTTGAAGTCAAATCCTTGTTCTTCTACAAGCGGGGCAGCAGAAGATTCACTGAAAAAAAGTATAAATAAAATAGGGAAGAGGAGAACCAATGCCGGCGGAATGAAGTGAAGCCACGGAGCATTTCTAATTTTCAGAAAGATGAAAACAATTTCTAAAAGGAGGAGAACTAAAACAGGAACTCCAACCCAAAGTGAAAATCCGGACACACCCGATGAATTTGCAAAAGCATTCACAAACCCTGTTCCATTCACTGAGTTTCCTGTTTCAAATCGAATCCATGGCATAAAGACTCCGGCAATACCGGCAAAAACCAGCAGTAAAAGCACTATTTTCCATAGAATGCTCGACTTTAATATTGACATCGCCATCTCAATTTTCTACTCATTTGGCTTTTCGAATCCGCCCCGTTTTTTTGTGGTTTCAGGTCTCCACTTCCACACTATTTATTACTGTTTTTTTTAGTGAAAAGCACTTTTATTGCACTTGTTTATTCTTAATCTCATCTTTGTTAAACATAAGAATGACTTTTGCAACCGGATTTCCCGATTCATTCAGTTCAATGCAGTCTCCCGTAAGGATTATCATGTCGGCAAAAATCTGCATAGAATATTTTCCGACAGTCGAATTTTGAGCTGTTGACGAAAGGGTATAACCGATAAAAGAGTCACCCCCGTTACCTGAGGATTTTGAACCTGTGTAATATTTTTGTGCATGTTTAACAATATCATACATCTCGAGGATCATCTGATTGGTTAAAGCCATCTGATCAACTTTCCTCGTTTTCTTAATAGAATTGGAGGAATTTCCGGTTTCCGGATATGAAGGACTTTCAGATTGGGATCCGGAAAAGAGCCCCGGTTTACCAAATGCTACGATTCTAAATCCGACAATCGGGTATTTTACTGATGGGTGTTCTCCAATTCTTCCTGAGACTCTACAGAAAGTTTCATCATTGTCCCATGCACCTCCTCTGAGGACCCGAGCTTCACCTAAAGTGTGACCGGTGGGATTGGTGGCTGCGGCAGGGTGGTTTTTAGCATACCAGTCCCAGCACCATTCCCAAACATTACCACTGAGATCATAAAGTCCGAGTGAATTTGGAGCTTTCATTTTTACGGAATGAAGTTCGTTATTTGAATTTGAAATTGCCCAACCAACTTTGGTCAGCTTGTTGTCCCCACTGTAAGAAAAGCCATCTTTATTTACTCCACCCCGCGCAGCGTATTCCCATTCCGCCTCCGTAGGGAGTCTGTATCCTGTGGCGGATGTGTTCTGGCTAACCAACCATTTGTACTGGTCCATGTCGCTCTTGTTATTGGGATCTTTTGAGTTCCTGTTAATTGTATAAACCGGTATAAGACCGTCTTGAAGGCTCAACCAGTTACAGTATTCAATAGCATCGTACCAACTTACATGTAACACAGGGTAAGAATCCTCATTTTCTGCCCAAGGGTTTCCTTTTGCATCATATCTCCAGTTCACACCATACTGTTTGGTCCATGAACCATTGTTATAGACAAGGCTCACACCCTCTTTTTCGGCAATAGTTTTGTAACCTGTGGCATCGATAAAATCTTTAAATTTATCGACAGTTAGTTCGGTTTCCGCCATATAAAAATCTGAAATAGTTACAGTTCGAACAGGGTATTCGTCATAATCACAATCTCCGATTTCTGAAGTACAGCCCATGTTAAATCTTCCTCCGGCTACTAATACCATAGCCGGACCGGCACTTCCGTTAAGCATCTGAACATCCAGAATGGTGGTCTCA
The DNA here is from genome assembly GCA_964431385.1 of uncultured Ignavibacteriaceae bacterium. Lineage (GTDB taxonomy): Bacteria > Bacteroidota > Ignavibacteria > Ignavibacteriales > Ignavibacteriaceae > UTCHB3. The sequence continues at coordinate 13,376 of CAYSJM010000067.1, forward strand.
CCCTCTTTTATGTTGATTATTTGCGACCAGTTTTTGTATCCCGGACATTTGGCAGTAATTAAATAATCACCAATTCTAAGTTTTGAGATAATCGTCGAGCCAGTCCATTTTTGGATTTCCTGTTTCGCCTTTCTAAGCGAGATATTTGCTTCCATTGGACTTATGCTGAACTGCAGGTTGCCTGTTTTTTCGGCAAGAACAACCTTTATGGTTTCAGTTTTACCTCTCATTATTTCGGTAACCCACTTCTGAGTGGAGTACTCGGGATAGCTTACCTCAAATTCATATTTCCCCGGTGAGAGCAACAAATTATTGTAGTCTTCAATAATTTTCCCGGCAATTTTTACTGTCGCTCCAATGGGTTGAACGGTTAAAATCAAGTTTCCTGAATTTTTTACCAAATCGATCTTGCGTGAAATCGTCTGTCCCACATTAAGTTTAATTTTTTCATTAAAAGTGTCATATAACGGTGCTTCAACTTTGATATTGTATTCACCGGGTTTGATCTCAAAATAATAGGGCTTTAACAAAACCTGATCATTTAGACGAACTACCGCATCTTCAGGGGATACTTTTAGGTCGAAAACCCCACTGTTTTTTGTCAGAGTATATTTAAAACTATTTTTGGCTTGATCCGCGGCAACACTAATAGTATCTTCGAGAGCCAGGTAACCCTCCAACTCTAAACGAAGCAGGTATTTACCGGGATTAAGGAAAATACCTTTGTTGGTTATACCTTTCGATTCTCCATCGATGAAAATTTTGGCTTTTGAGGGTTCCGAAATGATATTTACAACTACTGGTTCACTGGTGAGTTTTTGGTTTTGGGCATTGGTCAGCACACCCTCATTCATCTCCGGTGTTGGCATTACCTGAGCAAAAGAGGCGAGTGTGAGAATCGAAAGGATTATCAACTTTTTCATTTTCAACCTTAAAAAAAATATTTACTTGGTTAAAAATAAAAATAAGTGACAAATATTTGCATTTTATTTTAAAAATTATTGTTAACTTTGTTAGAAGATAAAATGATAATTATTAATTTTTCTTCATTTTTATGAGCTGAGCCAAGCTCATTCTATAAAAACAAATCATTTTTCCCACACGCAATTTTGTGTGTGAATATTTTTTTTGGGTAGAATCCGCAGGATATTTTGAAAACGCAGGCTCTATATTGGTATATCAGAACAAATCCTTTACTAAAGGCAGTAAACAACCTGCTGCTTTTCAGGTGTTCTGTGTCTTCACATTTCAATAATCTCATCTCCTTTCCAACCTTAAGATCAAACGGAATTTATTTTCAGAACGAATTGACTAAAATCAAGAGCGGAATCTCTTGCTATATTCACTCGATGTCAATTGGGTTTGAAAATTCATTTGGGTATCTATTTATTAGATACCACTGTGACTCTTTTGGAATGAGAACAATCCTTGATATACCGTAACTATAGAGGAAATTATGGAAACAGATAATTCGGAAGTTAAACAAAATGAAGAAGTCGAACCATCCGGCTCTAATTCAGTATTAATAAAAGCAATGATCGGTGTAATAGTATTGTTGGTGCTGGGCATCATATTTGTACTGATTACAAATTATAAAACCATATTTGGAGTATATCCGGAGGGTCAACATCCTTCCGAGTTGGAAAAGAAGAGGATTGAGACTTTATCAAAAGAGATTGATCAAACAATTATGAAACAGGAATATTCATCAGCACTTCTAAAAGTTGATGAACTCGCATGGAGATATGAGCCTGAATCAAATCCTGAAAATGTCTTACTGTATGACAAACAACGAGAAGTGTTGCGACAAACTGTGATGGAGCTGATTAAGCAGCAAGAGCTTACCTACAATTTACCAATATCATCTGATAGTGCTGAGATATATAAGGTTCTTGGTTCCGGTAAAAATGAGCCGGGGACATATCTAAATTTAAGGAGTACTCTCGATTCCAATTATGTTATTTTACAGAGGATGACCGAAGGAACTCGAGTACGGGTCATTGAAAAAGGTTACGGAACGACCGGGAAATGGTATAAAGTACAAACAAGGGATACAAAAAAAACAGGTTTTGCGTTTAGCTCGTTTCTTAGACAAATTAACCCTTTGGAGAATTATCTCGTAAATAAAACCTGGTACTACTCTCTTCAGAGTAAGAACGATGCTTATTGGTGGTTTGCAGAGGGGGGCAATTTTATTTTCACTTCCAATGATTCACGATTTGGCAGAAATGTTTGGAAGGGCAAGTGGGAACTTGACCGCTACGGTACGCTAACTTTGCATGTCAGGCAGAGTAAAAATGGGAAGGTCGATCAGACAATCGATCTTTTTCTTGAAGATTGTAATTCATTAAAGTATGGTTCTGATTATTTCTATACCAGATAAGTTGGTTCTAATTGAATATGTCACGGCATAAATCAAAAATAAAATTAAAATAGATGAAAAAATAAGCACATCAATGTGATCACATAATCAAAAAAAAAGGAATAACGCAATGTCAAAATTCTACTTTTTTATGCTCTTCTCAATATTAATTACGAGTTCAATGTTGGGACAGTTTAAAGATGAGGAGTACGATAAAAAGGATATGACCTCGTCAAAAACATTCTTCACGCTTGGCTATCTTACCACACAAGAGGATCTTCCCCCGAGATATGGAAATGGAATCAGAGAACAAAATGGAGTGATGCTTGGTTGGAAATATAACATGGCAACTGTGGAGGATTTCGATATCTATGGTCTGGCTAAAACAAGACTCGCTATAGGTGGCAGTACCAATTTTGGTTTCACCGGCGGTGGAGGATTTCTTTATCTACCACAATTTCGTCAGAATTTACTGATGCCGGAAGTTATCGATAGATTTGCCGTGAAAACTTATACAGGTACATTCGATCTTTTCTCACTCAATCTTAATTTTCAGACATTTTTAATCTTCCCTGAGAAGCGTTCTCTCGAATTTTCTCTCGCAGTTACATTATTTAACCTTGGTGGAATTGTCACCTATTTTGACGCAAAAGGTTCCATGATGGATGAGAAAATGACATTTACTGCCAATCTTTTCCCTCTTTACATCGAACCATCTGCAAAAGTAAGATTCAAAGGAGTAACATTGGGTGTCGGAATGCTCATCAATCCAATGAGTTTCCTCGAATACAGGTGGGGTCCTGAAGGGTATTACAACCAGGAAGAAGGTGGAATTATTACAAATTCAGCATCACCAAAGAAAAGTGCAATTTTCGTTTATATGAATTTCTAATTTTGTTCTCATGCATAAAAAAAGGCTGCCCCTTTTGAGACAGCCTCTTTTTTTTATAATCACATTCTGATAAGAAGGGGATTAGCTTTGGGCTTCTCTTAGTCTTCTTACGGTTGATATTACGAAACCGAAAACCACAACCAAAACACCTGCCCAAACCAGATTAATCATCGGTTTGATGGACGCATGTATTGTAAGAACCTCTTTTGGAGCTTTCTTTGCACTGTTGCCATCTTTATCTACAACAATTATTGTAGCGGTTCTGTCACCGGGATTAACGGTCTTAAGAGTTAATGTCACACCAAATTCTTCGATAATAACAGGGTTAGCCTGCATTTTACCATCGATTCGGGAATAGAGCAGATCTTTTTCGAGAGTTTTGCCGTCTTTTACAACTACAGCTCTCACGCCCATACTAAAATCTGCATCGGTTGACATGGCTGACATATCAGGTTTGATGAACTCTTTATATTTGATCTTCACTCCCGCAGTCGAAAATTCTTTTCCTTCGGAAATTGTAATTCCCTCACCACCATTGTCTTGTGAACCATCGTCAAAACTGACAGGAGCCACATAGAAGTCGGAGAGAAGGCTATATTTCATATCGGGTTCTTTCATCAGCGACTGATTAAAATCAGCGATGTACATAACAGGTCTTACAACCGTGGTGGCATCACCCGATTTAACATCGAGTCGGCAATGATATTTTGTATGTCCATTCTCCTGAAATGGTTCAAGACCTGCAAAAGTTACATCGTATCCGAGAACTGATGCCGTTTTACCTTTTTCGAGATCAATTTCCACTTCAGAACTAAATGCCGATGAACCGATTACACCAAGTACAAATAGTGATAAACCGATGTGAGCAACATAAGCTCCGAGTTTACTCTGATTTCCTTTGATAACTCTGAACATAACTTCAGCATTCACTACGAGTGAAAAGACTGATGCAACTAACAGAATCACCATCATCACTTTATCAACGCCGCCAATCAGTATAGCGGCAACGCTTATTACTGCTGTAATTGCTCCGGTTCTAAGAAGATCTTGAGTTAGCTTTCCTTTGTCTGTGGTTTTCCACTTCAGGATGATGCTCAATCCGTTGATAGCCAGAAGGATAATTGCGAGCGGTACATGCATTGTGTTGTAAAAATCAATTTCGACTTTCACTCCAAAGATAGGTGCGGAAGTTCCAACAAAAACAATGATAGCCGACATTCCGAGGGAGAAAGCTGCCATAAAGAGGGCAAGCTCACGAGAAAGGGTTGACTCTTCACCTGTTTTTGAAATCTTGAGCAGCGATTTTAATCTGTAAAGCACCATGCTCACACCAAGCCCGGTGAAAAAGACTACAAAAATTACGAGGAAAATGTAAACAGCTTTTCCAGGTTCAGCAAAAGAGTGAACGGAGGAATCGCCGAGAATTCCACTTCTGGTGAGGAATGTGCTATAGACAACCAAAACAAAAGTGAGAATTGAGAGGAGAATATTCGTAATGAGATATCTGCCGCTGTTTGGGTCTTTCTTTTGGGTTCTGATCTGAACGAGCATTGTGTGAATTGCTGCGACACTCACGATCCAAGGGACAAGGCTTGAGTTTTCTACAGGATCCCACGCCCAATAACCACCCCAACCGAGTACACCATAAGCCCAGTAACCACCAAGCATAATTCCGAGACCAAGGATACCGGCACATCCGAGAATCCATGGAAGGGACTGTTTTACCCAATCTTTGTAATCGTTTTTAATTAAAGCTGAGATAGCAAAAGCAAAAGGAACTGTAGTCGCTGAAAAACCTGCAAAAAGTATTGGTGGGTGAATCTGCATCCAGAAGTTTTGGAGGAGTGGATTGAGACCTTTTCCGTGAATCAGCACATCAGATAGTTGATAGCCGGCTGCGGTAAGATTTCCGACAAAGTCCTTGTCAACTTTAATATGAGTCGGGCTTCCACCATCATTTCCGAAAAGGAAATTTTGAACAAAACCCATAGCCTGCGATTGCAGGATGGTCATATCGAAATATTTTAATTCCACAAAAGGGTTATCACCTTGCCAGATGAGAGCAAACGGATTTTTCATAAGAGGGGAGACCATCATGAGGAGGAATGAAGTGGCAAGTGTATAAACCATCATCACTCTGGGTTCGAGATCACCTCTTTTTTCTGTGTATGACTGCAAACCGATACCGATTAACACAGTCATCAAAA
>CAYSJM010000068.1:0-3668 GCA_964431385.1 uncultured Ignavibacteriaceae bacterium
TGTGCGTCTACCTATTCCGCCATCCCGGCACACAAAAATTTAGATTACAAATATACCTTTTTCTAAAAAAATAACCAAATACTTCTTTTATTTCTTTGGTTCTTCAGCCAGTTTTGTAAACTTCAACTCGCTCGACTGCACAATTTGCCACTTTTCCCCGTCAAACTCAAGGATATGACGAGTGACAGATCTATGATCATCAAACCTTGGACCGTTAACTTTCCGCACCTCCATTTCGATTTCCACTTCTGCAGATCTTGAATCGGCACGAATAACAGAAAAGTTCAAAATTGTATAGTCGAGATCGTAGAGCTTTGTTAAGGTTTCGAACTGGTTGTGTGTGTTAATCGAGTCAAGTCCTGTAACCTTCATTGTTTTCATATACTCGTTAACATTTTTCCCCTTCAAAGCCTGAACTTGCATATTGAAGAGGTTCCGCAATTCGGCGTGGTTACTGTCCTGGGTGGCAATTATAGATGTCGAGTCTTTAGTTGAAGGAATTGTAGCTGTTTTTTTGTCACAACCTGTAATGAGAATTGTGAGAGCAACTAAAAGTGTGGTTATAAAAGATTTCATTTTGAGAAGAAAATTAGACATCATTAAAAAAAATATTTGTAGAAAGTCCAAAAATAGCTATATTTCCGGTCTCAAAAATGATTTTTTTCGGACCCTTAGCTCAGTTGGTTAGAGCAACTGACTCATAATCAGTAGGTCCCAGGTTCAAGTCCTGGAGGGTCCACCATTTCCTGCCTAATTTTCTACCGTTTAGTTCTTCTATTTCAAATAAACCAGTTTTTGATGTTTCTTATGCAGTTTTCCTGATGCGGAGATAAAGTTAACATCAGCTATGTAGATGCCTGATGGTTGACTTTTGAACTCGATTGGCAGGATTATCGTACCTGTTTCTTTGTGGATTACGACTGTTTCCATGGCTTTTTCACCTGTAAGGGAAAAGAAGTTGATCGTCACTTCCCCACTCTCAAAATGATCGATTTGCAGAGTTGTTGAGTTGTTGAACGGATTTGGATATGCTGCGACTTGAAAATAATTTTCCGGAGCAGAATGATCTTCGATTCCTACAGTTGGATCAATTTCGAGCGTGTAATAACTTTGATCAGCCGGACTGTAAGCATATTTTGGATTCATACTTTTGTCTCGTAATTTCAATCTGTACATTACATGATATCCAGCTTGGATTATTGTGCTATCGAAATATATGTTAAATGTGTTGAAGCCCGTAAAGCCCTTACTTAAAGTGGTTAAGTCGGTTGAGTCCACACCATTTGAATAATAATACTCAAGAAAAATTGAATCCCTGTAGCTAAACGATGGTTGGTCAGGTTTTATCAGGTTATCAAGCGTATGCCCGGCGGTGAATCCAAAATGAATATTATAATAAGGAGAAGGTGATGCCGGTGGGTTAAAATTAATGTAAGGGACATAACCATGAGCCATATAATGAGCCACCCCATCTACACCTCGCCAAACCTGGCTAATGGTTGTAGTGGTGAACTTACTCCAATTTGAACCCTGGCTGATTTCATCCACACTCTCCAATAAACCCTGATCTTTAAGATAGGTGAGTTTAATATCATAGGAAGGCCAACTACCGTAATGAGTTGTAAACTTCCTGGTGAGACCTCCTCCACTTACAGTGACTAGTGCATTACCTCCGAGGTAACTTGTAAAAGTAGAACCGGATGGGAGACTAAAATCCAGATATAATTTTTTCACTCCATTTATCAGGTAGTAGTATTTGTTTGAATCTGCATCAAAACCATGTAAAGAACTTCCCCTGCGATAAAACATAATACTGTCAACCATTATTGAATCGTTTGTGTTCAAACTCGAGTATGAATAAGTTACCGATCCACCATTTCCGGTGGAACTGGTAAGACCTTCCCAACGGTCGATCCCTGAAAGCCGCATAAATGGAAAGACCACTGTTTGCCCTTGCACCTCGATTGAACAGAAGAGCATGAACAAACTTATCAACACCCAGGTGTTTTTTATAAGTGTTTTCATTTTAGATATACCAGTTTTTGATGTTTCTTATGCAGTTTTCCTGATGCGGAGATAAAGTTAACATCAGCTATGTAGATGCCTGATGGTTGACTTTTAAATTCAATTGGCAGTATTATAGTACCTGTTTCTTTGTGGATTACGACTGTTTCCATGGCTTTTTCACCGGTAAGGGAAAAGATATTGATCGTCACTTCCCCACTTTCAAAATGATCGATCTGCAGAGTCGTTGAGTTGTTAAATGGATTTGGATATGCTGCGACTTGGAAAAAGTTATCGGGTAATTGTTCGGTTGCAATTCCAACAGGCACATTAAAAAGAAGGATGTAATATGGCTGATATTCGGGATATTTCACAAGTTTTGGACGAATACTTTTGTCCTTTATTTTAAGCCAGTATTTCACATGGTACCCACTTTTTATAAGATTGCTATCGAAACTGACTACAAAATTGTTTGAACTCAAAGCTTTGTATTTTTGAGTTAAAATATCAGATGAATCGGTTCCATTTGTATAATAATATTCAAAGAATAGTGTATCAAGATAGTCGAATTGTGGGTCAGCCGGTTGAATGCGATAGTTTAAATAATGCCAGTTGGCTGTTGAGAAGGTTGGGTTGTAAGTCGTCGATGGTGAAGTTACCGGCGTAAAGATCATAGAAGGCATGTAACCATGCTCGATATAAAGAGTATCACCATTTAATTTCCTTCCAAGTTTAGAAAGTGTGGTAGTACTAAAAGTTGACCACCTTGAACTCATCACCATTTCCGAGACATTACTCGTCTCACCAATTTCTCTGGCATAGGTTGTGGTTACATCATAAACAGGGTAAATACCATAGTGTACCTTGAAAACTTTTGAATTTGAATTTCCTGTTACGGTGATGGGGATATTGTTACCGTGCGCACCATAAAAAACTGAACCGGAAGGTAAACTAAAGTCGAGATGTAGCCGTTTCACTCCTTCAGAAAATTCATAAAGTTTATTTGAATCCTGGTCAAATCCAAGGTATGTTGAACCCCGTTTGTAAAACATAATGCCATCCAGTAGCATCGAATCAGTAACTTGCCACGATGAATAGCTATAACTCGAATAACCTCCATCTCCTGTCGCATGGGTTATTCCCTCCCACCGGTCAAATTCCGACAGCCTTAAGAAAGGTACCGTGTCTGTCTGAGCATGCAAAAATGGCGAGTTTAGTACAAAAACTAAACAAATTATTGTTCTGAAAATATTTTTCGCGGTCATATCCCTGTCTCCAATTTAATGTTTCCTAAAAATAAGAATAATTTTAACAAATTCAAAATATCATCTCACGATTGAAAGTTTCACAATCCTCACACCCTTCGCTGTTTGTATTACGACAAAATAGACTTCTGCAGAGAGAGGTCTTGTGTTGAGTTGAAGGTTGTGATTTTTGCTGTCTGAATCATCCCGACGAGTCGGGATGATTTTGACAATTGCCAACGGTACAAACACCAAATGCAGAATCCTGTTAATCCTTTTTAATCGTGAATATCGTGTTCTTTTCTGATTTTTTAAGAATGATGCCCCTCTCCTCCACCGCCCCCCTTACCCCCCTCCTTGTAAAGGTGGGGGGAAAATATATTGTTGGTTTTCGCCGGGTTCTACACACATGTCGCCACA
>CAYSJM010000068.1:3768-11262 GCA_964431385.1 uncultured Ignavibacteriaceae bacterium
AGGGCTCTTTTGAAGAGGGTCGCCGGGGTTCTACACACATGTCGCCACAAGGGCTCTTTTGAAGAGGGTCGCCGGGGTTCTACACACATGTCGCCACAAGGGCTTTTATTCCGCTACCACCTCCATCTAAGCAACACCTCTGTTGAATTATATCTGAATCTTTTTTGTTGTCAGATTATCTAATAATCAGTGTTTAATAATCTCTTGGAGAAATATAATGAAGAAGAATGTTGGTTCGGCTGATAAAATTGTCAGATACATTTTGGGTGCTGTAATTATAGGTGCAGGAATATATTTTAAAACCTGGTGGGGTTTGGTTGGAATAATCCCGATAGCAGTTGCAACGGTTGGTGTATGCCCCGCATATATGCCTTTGGGAATATCGACGACTGATAAAAAGAAGAAATAACAGTTTTTTGTGACAGACCTTCTGCGAGGGGGGTCTGTTATTATATACGAAAGTTATTATTTTTCACTTCACTTCCTTTAGATTAATTTGGAAGACCTTTCAGATTATTTTATTGGAAAAGTCATGAAAAAAATTATTCTACTCCTCTCACTCCTGCTCATCTCGATCTGCAACCTGTTTCCACAACCAACGATAAAAGTAAAAGACTACGGCGAATTCCGTGAGGGATTGCTTTCTGTGCTCGTTGGCAACAAATGGGGATTCATAGATACAAACGGTGTTATGGTGATTCAACCTCAGTATATCAGTATGATGGGGGCTCCCTTCTTTTCGAATGGTGTAGCTGTTTTGGAATTGGTGCCGGGGGGTCCATTCGGTGCGATTGATAAAAAAGGGAACACGATTGTTCCATTTGTTTATTACAGACTAAGTGAATTTGGTGACGATTTGGCGGTATCCATGAAACCGGCAGATGCGGGAAATGGCGGTACACGGGCTCATTGTCAAGTGGTTTCTATTAACGGAACAATTGTTAACGATTCCACAATTAACGACTACAATTTTAATTCCTTCTACAAGGAAGGTTTGAGCCATTTCCGCGAAAAATATAAATATGGTTTTCTCGACAAAAAAGGGCTCCCTTTTATTCAAAACATCTACGACGACATTGCCCCTTTTTCCGAGGGACTTGCCGCTGTAAGTCTCAAAAATAAATGGTTTTTTATCGATAAATCGGGAAATTCAGTCTCTGCATTTACAACTCCGAACCAACCCGGTGATTTTCATAACGGAAGATCTATCATTTTCGAAAACAATAAAAAAGGGGTAATTGACAAATCAGGGAAAGTGATGATTCAGCCCAAGTATGAAAGTTTGAGCACTTTTGACGGAGGATTTGCCGCCGGGAAATATACTGACGAAAAAACCTGGGAAACTTCGTTTGAGATAATCGACCTGGATGGTAAAGTAATACGGAAATTTGCACCTTCTGTTGACAAAGGGAAATATTACTTTTTGCAAAGTGGTTTTTCTGAAGGTCTTGCTGTTATAAAAGAAGGATACGAAAAATCCGGATTTGTTGATACAAAAGGAAAAATAGCAATTGATTTTAAGTTCAATTCGTTAGAAAAATTTAAAGACGGCAGAGCTTATGCTGAATACACAGATCCCAAAACTCAGGAAGAGAAAACGGGATTTATCAACAAAAAGGGTAATTTTGTATTTTACTTTATAAGAGAATAACCACAAAAATGAGGAGCTACTTTGGAGAATAAAAAAATCGGGTTTATCGGATTGGGACTGATGGGAAAACCGATGGCAATCCGCCTGATGGAAGCCGGATATAATCTTTTTGTTTACAATCGCGACTCGACCAAGGCGAAAACACTCATAGATAATGGAGCCGTTCTTTGCAAATCTCCGCGAGAAGTTGCAGAACAGTGTGAAATCGTTTTTTCGATGGTTACTGATTCAACTGCCCTGGATGAAATAACTTTTGGTGAAGAAGGCATTTTTGGCGGACTAAAACCAGGCACAGTACATGTTGATTGTAGCACAGTACTTGCAACGACCACAACTTCAGTTTATGATAAATATTTAAAGGAGAACAAACATTTCATCCACTCCCCTGTTTTGGGAAGTGTGCCCCAGGCGACAGACGGTTCTTTGTTGATGTTCCCCGGTGGTGACGGAAAAATTATTGAAGATTGTACCCCCATTCTTAAAATATTGAGTCGCTTGATGTGGATATTTGACCACCCATCAAAATCAAGTAACTTCAAGATTGCTTTAAACTCTATTATTGCAGGAACGATGGCTATGCTTTCGCAGAGTATGGTTTTTCTCCAAAAAGCGGGTGTTGATAATTCAGTGTTTCTTGATGTGCTTTCGAACTCAACTTTAAATTCGCAAACGATACAATTTAAAGGAAATAACATCCTCGACAGAAATTTTACTCCAAGATTCACTGTTCAGAATCTGTTAAAAGACAGCGAATACATGTCAGAATCGTGTAAAAATATCGATTGTCGTGCAGATTTGGCTGAATGCATCTCAAACCTCCTCAAAGATGCAATTTTATCAGGTTATGGAGAGGAAGACTACTCGGCATTGATTAAAGCTTTTGAGACATCCGCAAATATTGATGTAAAAAGAAGAGAATAAAAGATGAAATATAAAATTTTACTTCCGATTCTGATAATGGTCGCTTCGTTCAGTGCAAAAGCACAAAGCGATGAAAAAGTTGTTTCGGGCGAAATGATTGTTGGCGGGAAGCCACTTGAGTTGATTTTTGCCGTGAGACCAGAAAAAAGTGTTCTCACTGTGCCGGCACAATATGTTTTTGAAATGGAACTAAGTTACGCTGCTTTTTCAGGTGACAGTCTCCTGATTAGACACGACCAGATGTCGATGAAATACGCGGGTAAAGTGTATGGTAACATCGACTCGATAAGCGGAGTTTACACCCAGAACGGCTTTTCGACACCCCTAACGCTTTTTCCTAAAAATGATTATAAACCGGTGTTGCGGACCCAAAAGCTTACTCCTCCATACCCTTATTATACAAAAGATGTAACCTTCAAGAACAAGGTAGAAGGCTTCGAACTTGCAGGAACCGTAACCGCACCCGATTCAGTTGGCAAGTTTCCGGCTGTCATTTTGGTAACGGGTTCCGGACCTCAAGATAGAGACGAATCCCTTATGGGGCATAAACCTTTTTTGGTGATTGCCGATTACTTAGCCAAAAACGGGATTGCTGTTTTAAGATACGATGACAGAGGTACAGCAAAATCGAAAGGTAATTTCCAAAGTGGAAAAACACTCGATTTTGCCATGGATGCTTCTTCCGCAATCGATTTTTTAAGAACTCTTCCATTTGTTGACACGACAAAAATTGGGCTAATCGGTCACAGCGAGGGTGGGCTGATAGCACCCATTGCAGCGAATGAAAATTCTAACATTAAGTTTATCATTTCATTAGCCGGCACCGGTGTGAATGGTCGTGAGATAATAATGGAACAGACCTATTTACTTGCCAAGGCTGAGAAGGCAGAAGAAAAAGACTTAATCATCTTCAGGGATCTGCTTAAATCCTGTCTCGATGCGATTCTTGCCAACCCTGAGTTTGCAGCAAAACAGTTGGATTCTGCTTATAAAGCTTTCATGGCACAATTGCCTGAGGAGGAAAAGACGAGACTCCAGAAGATGGATGAGTTTAACAAAAGAGGATTTTTCCAATTTACCACCCCCTGGTTTCTCCAATTTCTAACGCTTGAACCGGTACCCTACTTTGAAAAACTTAAAGTGCCGGTACTTGGAATCTGGGGAAGTAAAGACTTGCAGGTGCCTCCAACTCAGAATGTTCCACCAATAAAAAAAGCCCTCGAAAAAGCAGGGGTGAGACATGAGTTGGAAATTTTTGACTCGTTAAATCATCTGATGCAGAAGTCGGTGACAGGCGGAATTAGTGAGTATGCAACAAATGAAACCACCATCGAGCCGGAAGTTTTAGCCCGAATAGTAAAATTCATAAAGAGTTTATAATTCACTATTTATCAGGAAGGATTCTGCCTTATTCGGTAGAATCCTTCCAAAATTTTGTTAACTCAAAAAGTCGTTTCTTGTTGCCGGATATAATTGATTAATTAGATAAGTTCCGGCTTCTGAGAACTCCCTCAAGTATCCATCCACATCATCAGTGATGATGTAGTCGAAAACGCGATCCACTTCGTGCTCTTCATTTTTGTACTCGATTACATTCATACAATCATTCCAAACATTCATGTAAACTCGCAGGTTATGAAGTAAATTGTCTGTTGCATACGATTTTACGAGTAGAACAGACCTCATTCTATCGGCTTCCATTGCATGCACAGGTGGCAGGTAATAAACAGCTTCGATCTGATATTTATCTTTATCGAGTTTTGAAGTGAGCCTCTCGAAAAATTTGGCATTTCTGTTATATTTAATGTCGGCACCCAGTTCCTTAAAAGTATGGATTGCAAAATCATCGTGAGTTTCCGGTTCAGTATAACCTTCAGGCATAATTACAGCCATAGCTTTTTCTTCTTCAGCATTCATCAATACTTTAAGGGTTCCGCCGTCAAACTCATTTGAAACATCGGTCACAAACACAACATTACTAAGATGTGCATTTTCAGGCAACATATCCGCGAGAAGATTATCCGATTTTTTGATGAAAGATTCATTAAAATTGGAGCTCGTTTCATCGAGAAATAATGGCAGATATCTTATTGATGACTCGACCAGATCCTGGAAAAAATGGGTACCAAAACTCAGGTCGGGTTTATAATTACCTTTTTGCTTTGCAATTTCGATGAGCATGGCAGTATTATTGATCTGAGAGTAAGTAATGCTCACACCAAGTTTAATATCTCCTCTACTCCCCCATCTGCCCGGACCCATCAGAATGAATTTCCGTCTCGGCAACATTTTATTCAGTTTGCCAACAACAGAAGCTACCTCGAGCATCTCCTCCTTAGTATTGAGGGATTCGTACCCGTCAGGATCGACATAGACTATAAACCTGACGGGATTAACCTTTCCGTTTGAGATATATTTATTCGTCGAGAACAATGTTCTATCCAGTGGAATATTTTTCGGGATCTGATCTGCAGTCTGCTGCTTCGAATAGCTTTGAGGTCTGCACTGAAGCAGATAAAAATCTTTTCCGTCGCTTGCAAATTCAACATCGACAGGTACATTAAACTTATTCTGCAAAATTTGCAATATCGTGTGCATTTTTTGTAGGAATTGCGACTTGTTCAACAGACCGTTAAATGTGACAACAAAATCGTCTTGCTCATAATCAACTTGAAGTGGATTTGGTGGTCTCAACATCCCGTTTGAGATAACGGAAACGATATTATTAATTTGCGGGTAGTCGTCCCCCACTTCCTTAATTAGCTGGTCAAATTCGATGGTCTGAAATTGATTTGTTTTTAGGTTGATAAGGTCGATATTTTTGGGAGAATATCGAAGTGATTCCTCAAAAGTTACATTTACGCGAAGATTAGGTTGTCCAGGAGCAATTAGAATCGGGTAATCATCGCTCACACGGTCAACAGCTCTTGTTCCAAGTCCGGGTACAATTCTGACAAGACCATCCTCCCTGTTGATTCTTGGTGACCATCTAAATTCATTATTACTAAAAGCCACACCCGCAAACGCCGGGAAGAAATAGTCGTGAACTCTGGTGCCCACCACTTCCATTATCATGATACCCATCTCTTCATGAAAGTCGATTAAACCTCTTTCAGACCGGTATTCGATGGGATCCGGACCAAAAGTGGAGGCATAAACTTCAGCGATTGCATCCATCAAAGCACTCAATCGTTCTGGTTTACTCCCTTGGTTTGCAAGAAAGAGTGATTTATACTTGCCTGAGAATGCTGAACCCACCTGATCTTCCAGAAGGCTGGAGCTTCTGACGATGATTGGCACTTCACCAAAATCATCGAGAGCAAGCGACAAACCTTTGTAGATATCGGGTGGAAACTGGCTGTCTTTAAAGAGTTGCAGAACCTGCGGATACTCAACTCTGATCTCTTCGATATCTCTGTATTTATGCTCATAAACCTCTTCGAGGTTGTTGTACTGAATGAACTGCATAATTCCATCGGAAGTAAGGTACCATGTTTTGGGGATTTTTACTTCGAAGGGAAGCTCTGCATCGTTCACGCTTGCGGTGAGAATGTTGTGAGCGAGAAACACACCGGAGCTTTTTCCGCCGAGTTTTCCATGACTTCCGGGGAGGAAAATCATTTTATCGATCAGTTTGTGGAAGTCGGTTAACTTCACATAATCTTTTGCAATCTGAATAAAATCGAGATCATCAGTAAGAAATCTTCTTAAAAGAGATACTCGGAGACCTTTTACGGTAGCCGGCGACAATTCTATTTTTTCCGGTGCCATGTGGTAAAACCGTCTTATGGCGTCCGAAATGTCTGCGAGAGAAGAGTCCTGTGACTCGAGCACTTTAATGAGTGAGCTTGTGTTATCGTTCTGAATCCATTTTTGAACTCTCCAGAGAATTTCCTCTTCCGTAAAATTTTCGCTTGTCAGCTTAAGAATTGCGGAGATATAGTTATCGTAGTCGTGAATAATTCTCTTTTGCAGGGGTCGATTTTCATCTTCGGTTCTTCTTTCTTCATCCCCTTTTAAGTCGATACTCATCTCTTTCAGCAGAGCTTCAGCATCTTCAATCCCTTTCCAGTTCAACTGGTGGAGCATTTTTCTTAAGAGCCTCATGAAGAGGGCGGGATCGGTTTTCCTAATCATATCGATAACAATACGCCATTCGGTCTTCTCTTTAACCGCTTCCTCAACCTTCTTTTTGTCGAGTTTCTTTTTAAGTCTTTGGTTGTAGATAAAATCCCCAAGACGGCGGGCAACGGTTTCGAGCAGTCTTTTTTCCTCTTTGAAGAAGGGACCAATATCGGCAGTTGGCACTTCTTTCACATAAGTTACCTGAATGTCGCCAACAATTTTTTCTCCCGCGATCAAATCTTCACTAAGTAGTGGCATGTCTTCGAGGTAGCCACCTGTCTCGAAGGTTTTATCCCTGTAGCGAAGCCGCACTTCGCAAATATCGGGGTATTGCCAGGCAGTTTGCATTCTTTTAATGATGATGATAAAAATATCTTCTTTCAAAAGAGTCGGGTCATGCAGCAATTCCTCAAATTCATGCAGAAAACTAATTTCTTTCATTCTTTCTTCGAGGTTGTTGGAGAGTCTAGAGCTGTTTTCGGAAGCGGGCATTAAAAACCTTAAAAAATATAATCGATTATTTAAAAATAAAAAGGCTGTCTTAATTATTGCTAAAATAAGACAGCCTTGAAACCTTTTTCAAGGAAAAATTATCAGCACCAGCCTCTATCGTGGCAAGCCTGAGCAACTCTGCTGATCGCGATAACATAAGCAGCGTCTCTCATGTATATTTTCTTCTTAGCGGAAGTGTCATATACAGCGTGGAAAGCTGAAGTCATTTTGGAGTCGAGTTTCGAAAGAACTTCTTCTTTATCCCAGAAGTAGTTCATATTTCCTTGAACCTGTTCGAAGTAACT
>CAYSJM010000068.1:11362-15017 GCA_964431385.1 uncultured Ignavibacteriaceae bacterium
GTGATGCTTAAAAGCTCTTGTAGATCTATTCCCGTAGTTCTTTTGAAGCTGTATGAAGCCTGATCTTCTTCATCCCAACTGGAAACGCAGATAACCTTGCCACCGAGCTGAGTATAAAGTTTAATAGCATACTGGGCAACATTTCCGAAGCCTTGCACGCTTGCGATAGTATCTTTAGGATCGATACCTTTAAGTTTTAGGGCTTCGCGAAGTGTAAAGATAACACCAAATCCTGTAGCTTCGGTTCTGCCGAGTGATCCACCCATCCCGACGGGTTTTCCGGTAATGAATCCGGGGTATTTTCCACCATGAATAGCTTCGTATTCATCGAGCATCCAAAGCATGTGCTGTGGATTAGTCATAACATCCGGAGCCGGTACATCCTGGATAGGTCCGATATTTCTTGCGATCTGTCTTACCCAACCGCGGCAGATTGCTTCCTGTTCCCTCATGCTGAGGTTGTGAGGATTACAAATTACGCCACCTTTTCCGCCACCCAAAGGAATATCAACAACAGCACATTTCCATGTCATCCACATAGAAAGGGCTCTAACAGTATCAACTGTTTCCTGGGGATGGAAACGGATTCCACCTTTTGCAGGTCCTCTACTGTCATTATGCTGACATCTGAAACCTCTAAAAACCTTGTTTGAACCATCATCCATTTTCACCGGAATGCTGAAATGATATTCGCGCAAAGGATTTCTTAGAAGATCACGAGTCGCCTCATCAAGTTCTAATAATTCTGCTACTTTGTCAAATTGTGCCTGCGCCATGGCGAAAGCGTTGAATCCTGATTCAGACATATTTATGCCTCCAATATTCAGATTTTAGATTTTTATACAAATAGATAATCATTCCTTCGGTAAATTACAACTAATGCGAAAAAATAATTATTTGAGATATTAAATTACCAATCTATCCAACAAAAGGCAAATTTATTGTCAAGATTTTTATTTTTTTTAATTTGGTTGTGGGATTCCGATGGGTGCGTTTGTTACGACATTTCGAAACAGGAAGGAAATATCAGAATAAACCTTACGAAGTGTAATCCCCACCTATGCTTATATTAGGGCTTTTTTGCCGATATCGTTGCGAAAGTAGATATTTTTGAAGGAGATATTTTTAAGTGCGAGGTATGCTGATTTAATAGCGGATGAGATAGTTCCGGATTTATCTACTGCTGTTATGGCGAGTACTCTTCCTCCGTTTGTGACGGTTTTCTCAGCAATTGTTTTTGTTCCGGCATGAAAGACGATGTTATTACCATTGATTAAGTCGAGACCGGAGATTTCGAATCCTTTTTCGAATTTTCCCGGATATCCGCCTGAAGCTGCAACAACACTTACTGCAACTGAGCCGTTGTGCCAAACTTTTGTGGGATCAAGTTTTCCTTTTGCAACGGAATAAAGTAATCCGAGGAAATCCCCTTCAAGGACCGGGAGAACAGCCTGGGTTTCGGGATCTCCAAATCGACAATTGAATTCCACCACCTTTGGTCCGTTTTCTGTGATCATGATGCCGACATAAAGACAGCCTGAAAAAGGATTTAACTCTTTTATTAATCCGTTGAGAAATGGTTCGATAATTTCAGCATTCACTCGTGAGCTTATGTCAGGTGTTACAACTGGTGCGGGGCAATAAGCACCCATTCCGCCGGTATTTGGTCCGGAATCGTCATCTCCAATTCTTTTGTGATCCTGGGCTGCAGGAAGGCACAGATAGTCTGTCCCGTCTGTAATTGCAAAGATTGAGGCTTCCTCTCCCAGCATAAATTCTTCAATTACAACGGTAAGACCGGCATCTCCAAAAATTTTGTTAAGCATCATATCTCGAAGTGCAATTTCTGCGTCTGAAAAATTGGCTGCTATAACAACACCTTTTCCAGCCGCAAGACCATCAGCTTTTAACACAACCGGGAAACTGCCATGCCTCAAATAATCGAGAGCAGAATCGAATTCATAATCTTTAAACTCCCTAAACTCCGCAGTTGGAATCCCATATTTTTTCATTATGTGTTTCGAGTAAGATTTTTCTGATTCAATTCTCGCGGCTGAGGCAGAAGGGGCAAAAACAATAAGTCCTTTTGCTCGAAGAAAATCTCCTAACCCGTTAACGATAGGGACTTCCGGACCAACAACCACAAAATCAACTTTTGCATCAACTAAAGTTGAGTAAACCAGGTTATGGTCTTCAAGATTTATTTCAATATTTGTGCCTAATTGATGAGTTCCACCATTTCCCGGAAGGAAAAAAAGAGAAGAACAATCGCGTGATTTTGAGATGGCATAGCCGAGGGCATGTTCTCTACCACCATTTCCGATAACGGCAATATTCATCAACGAACTTTCAGGAAAAATTGGAATTCAGTTGCAAGTTGCTTAGTAAGGAGTTTTCTGTCAAACTTTTCAACAAACTCATCATCAGGTTTTGGTAATTTACCCGAAGTGTAGTCACTATAAGCTTTTAGGATATTCTGTTTAATCTTTTTAATATCATAAGGATCTGAAATATAGGATGCTTCATAATCGGAAAGATGGGTTCTCAATGCCCCCTCGGGTAAACATGCGAGCACGGGTTTTTTAGTCCCAAAATATTCATACATCTTGCTGCTTGAGATGGTATCTGCGTTTCTCCCCTTTCCTACCATGAACCAAAGGAGATCACTCGCCAAAATCTTTTTTAATGCCTCATTATGTTCCATATAACTGTGTTCAACCACAAAATTCTGGAGATTGTATCTTCTTATCAATTTGCGATTCTCAATTCTAAGAAATCCGATAAAATGAAGCTCGATATTCGCGGCTATCTCCGGATTTTCTTTCACAATTAATCTGAACGCTTTTAGGAAATATTTTGGAGTGATATACTCGTAAAACAAACCTGAATAGGTTATTACCATCTTTTTGGACAGTTTTACCACACTTCGAGAGGCTTTAATGATATCTTCCTGATCGTACCCGTGTGAAAGAATGAGCATTTTGTTATGGGTAAGAAAAGGATAATATTTCATAAGCCTTTCCTTAATCCGTCTGTTTGTCACTACTATCTTATCCACTTTACGAAGGGTAGCGTCTTCTTCTCTCTTCGTTTTTAATCTATGCCAAATGGTTGGATACCGTGCGAACTGATTTCCATACCACAAGTCGCGATAATCGACAAAAAGTGGAATTTTGAACTCCTCGCTTATTTTTAAGGCTGCCTCAACGGAAGAAAATGGAGGTCCTGTCACAAAAACGACATCAAATTTTTCCTGTGCACATAAAATTTTAGCCTCTTTATAAGCTTTTTTACTCCATGATCTTTTATTATCAGGAATGAAGAACCATGAGCTAAACCAGGAATACATTTTTCTAAAGATTTCACGAGGCATTTTCACAGTCCCTTTTTTCTTTAGAATTGAGTTAATTTCCTTTCCGTTGACTCTGACCACTCGAATATTTTCATTTTTAAGATCATCGAGTAACGAGTTATCATGTGCAAAATATGCGATGTCGCCTGTAGTAATTACGGTGGGGCTCCAATTAAATTCAGGGAGATACTTCACAAATTTAGTTGTCCTCTGTACACCACTTAACCCTTTTGGAGGGAAATAATAAGAAAATATTAATACTTTATACATTTTGTCATTTCGTTAGAAGTCTGGTACCATCTT
>CAYSJM010000068.1:15117-18665 GCA_964431385.1 uncultured Ignavibacteriaceae bacterium
ATTCGAAGTGTCATTACCTGCTTTGCAGTGTTGCACAGCCATCTTAAGTGACTTTTTTACAATCTTATAAACTTTTTGATATTCATCAGCTGGATTTTTTCCATACCAAAAAGAACGGGTGACATCTGTAGAAACCCCTTTGTATTTCACTCCAAAGTCGATAAGTACAGGTGATTCTTTCTCAAGTTGTTTTTCCGAGGGTTCAGTGTGTATTTTTGCACTATTCTCGCCAAAAGAAACAATCGGTGTAAAAGCTTCTTCACAACCGGAAAGATGAATAAAGTAGCTTATCGCTGCTCTAAGTTCAAACTCCCTCATCCCCGGTGTCAATAAATTTGAGAGATTTTTTTCTATACTTTTAGTGATCGAATTTGCGTATTCAAAACGGACCATAGTTTCATCATCAGCCACGGAAATAAACTCATCCACTGATTGTGAGACATTTACGATTTTTATCTTACTTCTCCGGAGAGTTTTACCCAAAGATGAGGCAATCAAATCATCATCACAGCCAATCGATTCAGGCTTATAATCAATAAGTCTTTTTAGAACATCAAGCGGGTCACCGGCAACTTTTCTCACGATTCTTCCATCCACTTCCTCAAGTTCAAGGCGATATCGCGAGTCTGTTATAATCAGAATTTCCTCGCGAAAAACCAGCAAGTATGCATTGCTCGAGACAAAATCTGTGAAGTAACGGATATTCGACTCGCCATGAAGAATTAGACAGTCTAAATTATTATCCCGTTTGAGATCAAACAGAAATTTAAATCTTTGATCGAGAAATCTGTTTATCATAGTTTTTGGTAATTTGGAGCTTCTTTGGTGACAATAATGTCATGCGGGTGGCTCTCTTTTAGTGATGCAGCACTAATTTTAACAAAACGGGATTTATCTTTTAAGTCTTGAATTGTAGCTGCTCCGGCGTAACCCATAGACGCTTTTAGTCCGCCGGTGAGTTGAAAAACTGTATCCGAGAGAGGTCCTTTGTATGGAACCATACCCTCGACACCTTCGGGAACGAGTTTACTTATCTCAGTATCAGAGTCCTGAAAATACCTGTCACCACTTCCCTTTTTCATAGCATCAAGTGAACCCATTCCTCTGTAAACCTTAAAGCTTCGACCATCATAGAGCACCTTTTCACCGGGACTTTCATCGGTTCCTGCAAAAAGTCCGCCTATCATCACAGTATCTGCACCTGCGGCTATCGCCTTTGCAACATCTCCTGAGTATTTTATTCCACCGTCGGCAATTATTGGAATTCCCTTATCTTTCAAAGCCCTGTGAACTTCCATGATGGCACTTATTTGTGGGACTCCAATTCCAGCAATCACTCGAGTGGTACAGATAGAACCGGGACCAATTCCCACTTTTACTGCATCCACACCGGCATCATACAATTCAAGAGCCGCTTCATAAGTCGCTATATTTCCTGCAATTAGCTGAATATCGGGATATTTGGCTCTAATTTTTTTGATGGTGTTTATCACGCCCATCGAGTGACCGTGGGCGGTATCAACGATTATAACATCGACACCTACGGCTACGAGTTTGTCCATCCTCTCGAAAGTATCGTTGCTGACACCAACAGCGGCACCAACTCTTAATCGTCCCATTTCGTCTTTGCAGGCGAGTGGATATCTCTTTTTCTTTTGAATATCCTTAAAAGTGATCAAACCGCGAAGTATTCCCTCCCCGTCAACAACAGGAAGTTTTTCGATCCGGTGTTGATGCAACAATTCTTCAGCATGATCGAGGGTGGTACCCACTTCGGCAGTTACCAGATTTTGTGAAGTCATCAAATCTTTAATATACAGATTATGATCTTTCACAAATCTAAGATCACGATTTGTGAGTATGCCGGTTAGTCTGCCGGTAGCATCGACAATTGGAATACCCGAAATAGAATATTTTCTCATCATTTCAAAGGCATCACCTGCCTTTTTATCAGAAGTGAGGGTGACAGGATTTCTGATCATGCCACTTTCAGATCGTTTTACTCTGTCAGCTTCTTCAGCCTGTTGCTCGATTGACATATTTTTATGGAGTATTCCAATACCCCCTTCCCTGGCAATGGCAACGGCAAGTTTGCTTTCTGTTACAGTATCCATAGCTGCAGAGAGAAATGGAATGTTTAACTTAATCCCTCGTGAGAGTTGAGAAGCAACATTTACTTCTCTCGGAAGGACGGATGACTTTGCAGGAAGAATCAACACATCATCAAATGTGATGCCCTCATAAGCAAACTTTTCGTTGTTCATTTTTAAAGCCTTTATATTAATCGAATGCCGGAATTCCTGTGATATCTTCACCAAGAATTAGAGTGTGCATTTCATGGGTTCCTTCATAAGTTTTCACGGATTCAAGGTTATTCGCGTGTCTCATTACAGGGTATTCATCAAGAATTCCGTTCGCACCGTGAATTTCCCTCGCAACTCTGGCAATGTTTAGAGCGATTTCGCAATTGTTTCTTTTAGCTAATGAGACATGCTGGAATCTTAGATTGCCCGAATCTTTTAATCGACCGAGCTGAACATTCAGAAGTTGTGCTTTGGTTATTTCAGTCAGCATATAAACCAGTTTTTCCTGGGTCATCTGGTAACCTGCGATGGGTTTTGAAAATTGCACTCTCGATTTGGAATAATTGAGCGATGAGTCGTAAGAAGCCATCATTGAACCGACAACACCCCATGCGATGCCATAACGAGCCTGGTTCAAACACATAAGAGGTGCCTTCAAGCCGTTTCCATCGGGTAAACGATTTTCTTCAGGTATGAAAACTGAGTCAAAAACCAACTCTGATGTTACTGATGCACGAAGTGAATGTTTACCTTTCATTTCTGGAGCAGTGAATCCTTTCATCCCTTTTTCTACGAGGAAACCTGCTACTTTACCGTCCAATTTTGCCCAAACCACGGCAACATCAGCGAGTGTTCCATTAGTAATCCACATTTTTGCACCATTCAATATATAGCCACCCTCAACTTTATCGGCTTTGGTAACCATGCCACCGGGATTTGAGCCAAAATCGGGTTCGGTTAGTCCAAAACAACCAATAGCCTCACCTTTTGCCAGTTTTGGCAACCATTTTAATCTTTGCTCTTCACTTCCAAATGTGTAAATCGGATACATAACGAGTGAACTTTGCACCGAGACAAAACTACGAACTCCGCTGTCTCCCCTTTCAAGCTCTTGCATTACAAGACCATAGGCGACATTGTTCATATCCGAGCCACCATATTTTGAAGGCAGATTCGCACCAAACAGCCCCAATTCACCCATTTTGGCAACCAAATCCATTGGGAATGTGCCTTCTCTGTAATGTTTTTCGATAACAGGAATTACATTATCGTCAACAAATTCGCGTACCGTATCTCTTACCATTTTCTCTTCATCTGACAATAACAGATCCGTATTGAAATAATCCAATCCAATAAACTTAGACATCTGATCTCCTTTTGATTTCCAACGCATTTTTTTAAAAATATTAACTTTAAAGGTAACAGTTTAGGAGTTTGTGCACAATATATAAGGTGCGGGTTAGT
>CAYSJM010000069.1:0-18609 GCA_964431385.1 uncultured Ignavibacteriaceae bacterium
TTAAGATTCATTCGGTCCCCCCGGAATAATGATGGTGGCTGTGAAGGAATTTTCGTTTTTCTGAATTGTAAATGAGCCTTTCTCAGGGAAGTGTAACCGTATCCGGTCACTCACATTTTGCAGACCCACCCCCAAACCGGTCTTTTTTAGATCAGAGAGATTTTCCAAATCATTTTTTACCTCAATTTTAAGCAAACCCGACTTCATTTCTGAAAAAACACCAATTTTAATCGGGATTGTCGCGGGTTGTACTCCGTGTTTAATCGCATTTTCGAGAAGAGGAACAAGAAAATAAGTAGGTACCAAAACCTGTTCAGACTCTTTTGAGATTAAAAATTCGAGAACCATTTTTTCACCAAATCGCACCTGCTCAATATCGAGATATCGCTTTACATTTTCAATCTCTTCGGCGAGCGGGATAAGTTCTTTTTCCTTTGAGGCGAGAGCCAGTCTGATGAAACTTGCGAGTTTTTCAGTCATCAATATTGAAAGTTTTGGATCAAGTCGCGTCAGCGATGATATGGAATTAAGACTGTTAAAAATGAAGTGGGGGTTCACTTGCAGTTTCATCATATTTAATTCCGCTTCGAGCAACTTCGTTTTAAGGGCTTCTTGATGTTTGATGTTTTCGATGTTTTTAAAATATGCCTGTATCAGATAAATAAACGCAGTAAATGTGAAATAGAGAATTAATCCAAAAAAGAAACGGGTGAACAAATTGGTTCTGAAAAATAACTGGTAAGCAGCATCGTCGATGAAGAGGTTAAAAATCACCATCTTCGAAGTAATAACCCAAAAAATTGAAACAATCACACCCGCAATAAGGTGAATAACAATGAATTTTAACAAACCATCAAGTTCAAAACTTACAAATCGACAAAGTTGCAAAAGTCCGCCCGAAAATCCCGTGAGCAACATGGTCGAAATAACTGAGTCAACTATTGCCTGATAGACTGTAATCCCCGTCGTATAATGGAGGTAGAGGGTAGAAACTCCCGCCAAAGTAATCAGAAGAATAATGATATTCAGGGCTTTTTTAGTCAACTTTTATCAACCGGATTAAATTAATTGAACTCATGAAATATAAGGATAACAGAAGTTTATTTCAGAAAACAAAAAAGGCTGCCTTTTTTAAGACAACCTTTTAAAATTGGATATTTATGGCGAAACTAAATTAGAAGACTTTCATTTCACCACCACCAAAGAGAACCAGACCTTTGATGATGAGTGTTTTATTTTCATCAGGATCGTCTATCTTCGAGTAGTTGTATTTTTTGCTGGAAAATCCACCAAAAAGGGATACTACATCAATTTTTACATTCCAGTTGCTTGGAACGGTTAGATCGCAGCCGCCGAAAATAACAAACAGATCGAGGACATTTTCCCCATCTGAGAGTTCACAGTCACGAAGAAAGAGCTCGGATCCGCCAAAAATAATTGTTATATTCCCACCCTTGAAGTTTTTGCTGTTGATTATTCTTTTGCTTCCGCCGAAGACCGATACTTCCTCTATAACATCATAGTCGGTCGTATATTGTTTTCTGTAATCATCGGAATTGCCGCCGAGTTCAATATCTCTTTGTTTTTCAACATGGTGGTAAATAATGTAAAAACCGAGGGCGAGAAGTACTACCGGAACAATAAAATCGGAATAATCGAGGTTAAAGCTCTTGATTATAATGCCCGCACTTCCTATCCCCATCAGGAGCCATGAGAGTGACTTCCTGCGTGAATTAACAAAAAGGATAATTCCGATAACCAACACTATGGTCGGAAGTGAAAAAAGGATATCGTTGATCCTGTACCCGATAATATCAACCTCCTTTAGGAAGTATAAAATACCGAGAACTATGAGTCCGACACCTATAAATACACGAGCTGTTTGCGATTGTACCTTTGCCATGATCGTTCTCCTTGTGTTGCAATTTGCATAATTATCAAAAATTTCTAAGGGATATTAGGGATAAAATCAGTGAAGGCAAAACGAAAATCGGTGAAGTGCAGGAAGAAATCGGTAAATAGCATCGATGCAAAAAAAATATCTTTCGATTTTGCGTCAAATTCAAAAGTGGTAAAAATTTAATTTGTTTAAGTCGCCGAAGAGGGTTAATTTTCGATACCAAAATCTGCCGGCTGACAGATAAATGAGTCCCCACCGCCCGAAACGCTTGACGAGAACGGCACTGATTCAGAACGATTTTTTAAGATTAGTGAGCACTAACCTCTTAGGAATTGCTTTAAATATTCTTTACAGTTTGAACGACAGCCATTAATGAATTTGCACAATAATTATTATATAAATAGAACTACGAATTAACAAGAAAATTTAGTATTTATGAAGATTTCGAGACTTTTTACAAAAAATGAGTCTGATGGACAAAAGACAATTGAATTTATCCCCCGCAACTCGGAGATTCGCAACCCTGACGGGAAAATGATCTTTTCGATGCAAAATATTCTGGTGCCTTCCTCTTGGTCGCAGGTAGCCGTTGACATTCTCGCACAGAAGTATTTCAGAAAAGCAGGGATCCCAAAACTACTCAAGAAAATTGAAGAAGCCGGTGTACCGGAATGGCTGCAACCATCGGTGCCCGACATTGAAAATCTAGAGAAATTACCTCAAAATGAAAGATTTACATCCGAATCAGACAGCCGTCAGGTATTTCACAGACTTTCAGGCAACTGGACATACTGGGCTTGGAAAGCCGGCTACTTCAACACCGAAGAAGATGCCAAATCATACTACGATGAAATGTTCTACATGCTTGCCACACAGATGGCTGCCCCCAATTCACCCCAGTGGTTTAACACAGGATTAAACTGGGCTTATGGAATCACAGGACCCTCACAAGGGCATTTTTATGTCGATTATCAGACAGGAAAACTTGTCTCATCTGATGATGCGTACACACATCCACAGCCTCATGCCTGCTTCATCCAATCGATAAGCGATGACCTCGTAAATGAAGGTGGAATAATGGACCTTTGGGTTCGTGAAGCCCGTCTCTTTAAATACGGTTCAGGAACCGGTACCAACTTCAGCATGATCCGCGGATCAGAAGAACCACTAAGTGGCGGTGGCAGATCATCGGGGTTAATGTCGTTCCTTAAAATTGGCGACAGATCAGCCGGTGCTATAAAATCGGGTGGAACTACACGCAGAGCTGCTAAAATGGTATGCCTCGATCTCGATCACCCCGACATCGAAGAATTTGTAAATTGGAAAGTTATTGAAGAGCAAAAAGTTGCTTCACTGGTAACCGGCTCAAAACTGAATAACCTCCACCTCAATAATATTATGAAAGCCTGTTATGCGGAACATCCCGAGAACGACAGGTTTAATCCAAAGCTTAATCTCAAACTGCAAAAAGCAGTGATAGAAGCGAAAAAAGCTTTAATTCCCAACAACTACATCGAGAGAGTAATTCAGCTCGCCAAGCTTGGCTACAAGTCAATTGAATTCCCTGTATATGATACCGACTGGAATTCTGAAGCTTACACCACTGTTTCAGGGCAAAATTCGAACAATTCAATCAGAGTTACTAACGAGTTTATGAATTCAGTTCTTGATGATGGCGACTGGAATTTGTATTGGAGAGTTGAAAAGAAAAAAGCCCGTTTAGAGAACAGAAAGCCAAAACCTTCTAAAGTATTAAAGGCAAGAGAGCTTTGGGAAGATATCTCGTATGCGGCTTGGAACTGTGCTGACCCGGGTTTACAGTTCCACACAACAATTAATGAGTGGCACACTTGTCCTGAAGATGGCGAGATACACGCCTCAAATCCTTGTAGTGAGTATATGTTCCTCGATGATACAGCATGCAATCTTGCCTCGCTTAATCTTTTGAGATTCTACAACGCTGAAACTAATAAATTTAATATTAAAGCTTACCGGCATGCTGCCCGTTTATGGACGATGACACTCGAAACCAGCGTGTTGATGGCTCAGTTCCCGAGCAGAGAAATTGCACAGCTAAGCTACGATTTTAGAACCCTTGGTCTCGGTTATGCAAATCTCGGTGCACTCTTGATGCAACAGGGAATTCCCTACGACAGCGATGAAGCAGTTGCAATTACAGGGGCACTAACCGCAATTATGCATTTTAGTGCGTATGCAACAAGTGCCGAAATGGCAAAGGGATTTGGTCCCTTCGCTAAATATGAGAAAAACAGAGAGCACATGCTACGGGTGATAAGAAATCACCGTCGGGCTGCCTACAATGTTCCTGTCGAAGAATATGAAGCTCTTGCAATTAAACCGATGGGAATCGACCCGACTAAGTGCCCTTCCGATCTGCTTGAGGCTGCGAGAGAAGATGCAGACCGTGCTCTCGAACTCGGAACAAAACATGGCTTTAGAAATGCACAGGTAACCGTGATCGCTCCAACTGGAACAATTGGTATCCTCATGGACTGCGACACTACGGGCGTTGAACCCGATTTTGCCCTCGTAAAATTTAAAAAACTCGCCGGTGGCGGTTACTTTAAAATGATCAACCAGTCGGTACCTCCGGCTCTGAAAAGACTCGGTTACAACGAACACCAGATCGATGAAATCATCAAATATGCAGTTGGTGCCGGTTCGCTAACAGGTTGTCCGTACATCAATGCAGAATCGTTGAAATCGAAAGGTTTCACAGATGAGACTATAGCAATTATCGAAAAACAGATGCCCTCTGTCTTCGATATCTCCTTTGCATTCAATAAATACACCCTCGGTGTTGAGTCCTTGAAAAAATTAGGAGTCTCCGAAGAGGAGATGGACTCACTTGACTTTAACCTCCTTAGAAAACTCGGTTTTTCAAGACAGGAAATTTCCTCCGCCAACGACTACATTTGTGGTACGATGACGGTTGAGGGAAGTCCTTACCTTAAGTTCGAACACTATCCTGTTTTTGATACAGCCAATAAATGTGGTAAAAAAGGAACCAGATTCCTTAAGGCTATGGCTCACATAAAAATGATGGCAGCAGCACAACCATTTATTTCAGGTGCCATTTCAAAAACCATTAACTTGCCATTCCATTCAACTGTTGACGATGTAAAAGATGCATATATGCAGTCATGGAATCTCTGTCTTAAAGCAAACGCACTTTACAGAGACGGCTCAAAACTTTCACAGCCGCTCAATTCTCTCATCGATGATGATATACAGGAAATCTACGAATCTCACGAAGAGAACAACATCGTAAAGGTTGCTGAAAGAATAATACACAGATACATTGCCAAGAGAAGAAGACTTCCGGATCGCAGAAAGGGTTACACCCAAAAGGCAAAGATTAACGGACAGTCGCTGTACATCAGAACGGGCGAATACGATAACGGACAGATTGGTGAAATCTTCATCGATATGCATCGTGAAGGAGCTACTGTTAGAAGCCTGCTCAACAGCTTTGCAATAGCAATTTCACTCGGTCTCCAACACGGTGTTCCTCTCGAAGAGTTTGTGGATGCATTCGTCTTCACAAGATTTGAACCATCAGGTGTGGTTTCAGGTAACCAGAGAATTAAATTCTCCACTTCAGTTATCGACTACATCTTCCGTGAACTCGCAGTAACTTATCTCAACAGATACGATCTTGCTCATGTAAGTGCCGATGACCTCTTATCATCTACCAAAGTCAACAAACTTAATGAAGACTTTGTAAGTGAAGAGCTTATTAGCGAAAGTATCTATGAATTGGAACCTAGGGATTCACCCGGGTACAGCACCAAGCTTGCAACCACAGAAACCAAGGATACCACTTCAAAATTTCTGAATAAACAATCAACTGCCATAAAACATCAGGTACAAAGAGCCATCGAAAAAGGTTATACCGGCGATATCTGCACCGAGTGTAACTCCATGACCATGGTTAGAAATGGTACCTGCCTTAAGTGTATGACCTGCGGATCTACCAGCGGATGCAGTTAATGCAATAATTCAAAAAAGCAGTAATGCAGTGATATTTGGCTCCGGAGATTCAGGTTTTCGGAGCCTTTTTTTTAATTATTTGCAATTGATAATAAGACAATAATTAAGTTTCCGGGGTCAATCGAGAATTTTTGTGAAATCATCGCGAATTGTAACTGACATCCCACATTTTATACTCATGAATAACGGTGTTCATCTTTTAATTGAATACCGCTTACCTCTAATAAAACAAATCGAAATCACCTCATTCGGAGGTTTATCATGACTCGCAAAATATTTATCTCATTTCTAATTATTGCAATTACTCATTATTTCCTTGGATGTATCGTTTACAGGGACGGTAAAGAATTTGATGTGATAAAGCTTGAGGGGAAAGACACTAAAATTAAAGTGGCAGTGATGCCTGACGGTACTTCTTATTCGTTCAAAAAGAAGGGTGCCTCAGTTATTACAAAAGACGAAAGACTGATAGTTTCGGGGATTGCGGATACAGATAGTTTAGTTGAATTAAAGGCGGAAGATGTTCTTTATCTGATAGTTGAAAAAGAGGATCTTCTGATGTCTTTTATCGGATCAATTGGACTCGTTTCAGCCGTCTTGGCTGTAGCATTCTTGGTTGCCCTGGCTGCGAAAAAATCATGCCCGTTCATCTACTCGTTTGACGGAGAAAAGTATGCCTTCGATGCTGAACCACTGGGCGGTGCAATTTCGAAGGTCTTTGAAAGAACAGATTATTCAAAACTGGAAAATTTAAAAGAAGTGGACGGCTTATATAAACTTAAAATTACAAATGAAGTGCACGAAACGGAATATATCGATGAAATGAGCCTGATTACTGTTGATCACCCAAAAAACACAATTGCTGTAATGAACAACAACGGTGATATTTTTGCCCTGAACGAGGGTGAAAAAGTAAGCTACGCAGTTGATGAAAAAGGGAACGACCTAAAACCATTTTTGATTGAGGACGATATGATCGCCTGGCAAACCAAAATGCCTTTTGACAACACAACATTAAAAAAACATAAAATTAACTTTGGATTTAAGAAAAAACGGGGTGCACAAAAGGGGTGGCTGGTTTATAATGTAGGCACCACTCATTGGGGTTCCACGATGATTTCTGAAATGCTCGGGCTGCACGGGAAGAGTCTCGAAGAACATTACATGAACCTCGACAAAAAAGGGGATTACTACAATACAACAATGAACTTCCTGCAACGCGAAGAATTGTATGAAATGAATCTTTATATGAAAGAAATTAACAAGTGGGAGAGTAAAGGAATTTTGCAAGGTGGCGGTCCATTTAAAACTGAAAAGAGAGTAATTGAACTTGATCTCTCAAAAACGAACGATGAATTCATCGAGTTTGAACTAAATCCGCCCGTAGGATTCTGGACTCTCGATAATTTTTCCCTCTGTTTTGACGAACCGGGAACAACAAATTCCACAGAAGTCAAGGTGTCAAAGACTGTTACTCACGATGGAAAGGATATTTCAACAATCATCAGTAAGAGTGATGAGACATACCATCAAATGCCAACAACAGGCGACTGGTTCACTGCAGAGTATGACGCTCCAAAGACGAAGCCCGGAATGGCACGGTCAGTTTTCATGAAAACCAAAGGATGGTATAAAATTGATATGCCTGCTTCGGATAAGGAACCGGATTTTCTTACCCTCTTTAAGCTGATTAGCAAACCCGGTGAAATAATAAATTTCTCGAATGAAAGGTATCAAAAATGGATACTCTCGGCAGAAAAATGAGAATCAAAAACCCGTTAATCCTTTGGATTTTGCCCGTTAAATTATTTTTTTTTATTGCAGTATCTCTAATTTGTTTAAGCCATCAAATAATGGCTCAACCTGAAATTGATTTTAAACAATTTTCAAACAAGTACGCCTTCGATCCCATAATAATGGTTGACAAACAAGGCATTCTTTCAAGAGGCTTGTTTCTCGATATGGTCGGCGATTCGCTAAAACTGCTCTTAAACTCCAAAGTGCAAATGGTAGCAATTAATTCAATCAAATTTTTCAAGATAAATGCCGAAAGAAGCAATCGTGAAAATATGGTAAATCTTGGAATTGCAGGAGCCTTTGGGTTTCAATTGCTCCTGAGAAAAGACCCTTGGCAGTCTGATCGCTTTATTCAGTCTGACGGGCTTTGGACTCATTTTCTGGTGGGGGTACTTGGTGCCGTGGGTGGTGGTCTTGTAGGTCTCGGAATCGATCTTGCCGGTGAGAAAAAAGAGATGGAGTACGATCTGGAAAATCCTAAAGATGTACAAAAAATGGTTCGGGATATCAGTTCCACAAACCGAAAAAAAAATCTGCACTTTTACTATGAAATGTCAAAAGTATATTCTCGAACTGACCCCAACCTGAAACAGAGTACCGGATATTACAGCAACTATGAAAACTCCAGTCTTAATGTCTTCAGGAGCATAAGAGTAACATACGATATCAAAGACAATGTCGAAGGAGGTATAGCCATTTATTCTGTCGCTGAGCCAAACATTAAATTCTCTTTCTATTCACAGAATATCTATGGAAATGAAGAGATGGCTAACACCGTCTATGGCTACTATGCGGCAGTCTATTATAATCTGCTCGGGGATCCGATGGATAGGGATATCTGCCTGAAAGCAGGATTTGGTGCTGGTTTTGCGAAAATTGATTATACAATTACTAAAAGCAAAAGCATCTACGATCCTGCAAAAGGTTTAACGGTTACAACAAGTGATGCTACAAATTTTAACAAAACAACAGTAAGTATGCTGGCTTCAATTGAAGCGAGAGTTTATCCAACCTCCGGAGTATCAATTGCTCTCACAGGTGACTATATCTACATCCCGGAAAAGACTATCTCTTCCGGCATACCGGGTGAGGCAGACAAATCGTTCGGAAACTTCAGTCTCGGATTGACCCTGGGCTTTCATTTCTAAGCAAATCTCCAATACCGGTTCTTCTGTGCCTCTGTGAGTTTTTCAAATTAAACTATTTATTGATAAATTGCGGTTATCATTAAGTCAATTATTTACGAACGGAAAAAATGATCTCGATATTACTGTCGATTTTAATGGTTTTTATTTTGGGAGCTCTTGTAACGCTTGCAGAGACGGTACTTCTTGCTAATCCGGGTGAGGACTGGGTTACTGAAGAAGACGAAAACGCCGGAATGGTTGAAAGATTTAAAGGATCGGCGGAAAACATCTATGAAACCGCTGAAATAGTCAGATATGCTGTTTTTGCCGTTGGACTTATAATTATAGAGAGTTTTCTAATCGACTGGCTGCACGACATCGGTATAGATTTACGCGGATATGGCTGGTGGTTTCCTGTTCTCATTTCAGCGATACCCGTGGCATCTTTATTTTGGCTCTTCGCCGTTTATATCCCCCGCGGTTTTGGTGAAAAATATGCAGGAAAACTTTCACCAATGGTATATTATGTCCTTCTTTTGTTGGATATAACGGGGAAAGTATTCACCAAAACTCTTAAATATATCGCCGCATTATTTCTAAAACCATTTAACGCCACCCCAAATTATTCCGTTACACTCATTTCAGAAGAGCACATCAAACGGCTTTTGGATGCCGGATTAAAAAAAGGGGAATTGGATGAAGAGGAACACGAAATTCTTGAGAATGTTCTCGAATTTAACGATTTAACCGCCTATGATGTGATGATTCCACGAACCGAGATGGCAGCAGTGGAACTGACAGGGGACCCCGAAGCTGACTTCAAAGCAATCATCAGAACGGGTTACAATTCCGTCCCGATATTTGAAGATTCCCTTGACAACATCACAGGTATCTTAAATGTAAAAGATTTGATGCGCTACTATATCGTTAACAACGACTACGAAATTAAACGGGCTATAAGACCACCACACTTCGTACCTGAAACAAAATTTATCTCAGAAATACTCAAAGAGATGCAATTGAAAGGTATCAGGGCAGCTATTGTTGCGGATGAGTATGGTGGAACGGAAGGGATTATAAAACTTGAAGACATCCTTGGCGAAATCGTCGGTGATATCACATATCAAACGGAAGGGGAGCCGGCAGAAATCACTTCACTTCCCGATGAATCTTTCCTCATTCTTGGGAATATGAGCATTAACGACCTTAACGATCACCTGGATGTGGAGTTTCCTGAATCTGATGAATACAGCACCTTCGCCGGATTTGTCTCAGACATTACAGGCAAAATTTTGAATCCCGGCGACAAAGTGGAATATCAGGACTATACGATAGAACTGACCAAACGGGTCAAAAATAAAATGGCTGAATTTCGTCTCGTCAAGAATCGATAGAAAAAACAGATTTTAACAGCGTAATAAGTTCATTCTTCCTGAATGGTTTGGGAAGGTAATGGCTGCAACCCTCTTCCAGAAAAGTTTCTCTGTCACCCGCAAGTGCCAACGCAGTTATAGCGATCACTGGTGTGTCTTTGTACTCATCCATCTCTCTCAATCTTCTCGTTACTTCGATGCCGGAGATGCCTGGACCAAGATTTATATCCATCAAAAATCCGTCGTACCTCTTCTCCTTCATCATCTTGAGGGCTTCCTCACCCGAAGATGCACAATCGGTTTCACACAGATTTTTCAAAAAGAGAATTATCAAGTCCTGATTCATCGGTTCATCCTCAACATATAGAAGAGAGGGTCGTGTTCTACCTGAAGCTATAGTTGGTTTTGAAGTGAAGTCAATCTTCAAATCTTTCTGCGTTGAATCAGAAACAGGCACTGCTACATTAGAGAGAGGGAACCGTACAGTAAAGACGGAGCCATAGCCAAAAGAGCTTTTTACTGAGATTTTGCCATCCATCGTTTCGGCAAACTTCTTCGCGATGGTAAGCCCAAGCCCCAACCCTTGGAATCCGCGGTTCATCCCTTCACTCGCCTGGCGGAATTCTTCCCAAATTATCTCAAGTTCTTCTTCCCTGATTCCTATTCCGGTGTCTTTAATACTGAGGGCAACCCATTCTTTATTTGCGATGATCTCATTTGCAAGGGTCAGGCTAATCTCACCATGGCGGGTAAACTTAAATGAATTATCTAACAAGTGGTTGCAAATTTCTTCGAAGAGCTGCTCATCAATCAGTACTAAAGAGTTTTTCGCCTCATAACTAAGCCTAAAATCAATCGCCCTTTCCTGAGCGATATTTTCGTAAGCACTGAATATCCTCGGCATTATCGTCATTAGATCATGGTGCTTTAACTCTATTTTTTGAGTGCTGTTTTCGATCTTTGATAAATCGAGTATTGAATTCAGGGTATGACCCAGCCTCCGACCCGATGAGTAGATCTTTTCAACCAACGACATCTGGTGGTCTGCCAAATCCTCCTGCTTAAGCAGTTCAGCATACCCAATAATTCCGGTAAGGGGAGTCCTGATTTCATGACTCATATTCGCGAGGAATGAAGATTTTATGTTGCTTATTTCTTCAGCTTTTTTCTTTGCAGAAAGTATCGCCTCCTCATATCGTTTTCGATCAGATATATCAAATGCCACGATCACAAAACCTTTTATTTTTGTGGCGTTTTCATGAAGTGTTGATCCCGAAATAACTACTGACAGCTTCTCCCTGTTCTTTTTCATAATCTTCATCTCAGTTTTAGGGAAATATGAGTTGTTCCCCTCAACAAGATGTTCTTGCCATTCAGTGAAAAAATCGAAATCGAATAATTGGTTTATTTTCATCGATCTTAATTCCGTCTCCGAATAACCCAATGTGGCGACCGCCGATTCGTTTGCACTTATAATTGCGGAAGTGGGGTCGATCACGATTATTGAGTCGTTTATTGATCCGAGGACACTCTCGAGATAGTTCTTCGACTTTTCGAGCTCAATTTTTTCGATCAATTCAGTCCGTTTTTTATCCAGATCGAGGAATATTCTAACTTTGGTCGTTAAGAAAAAAGGATTGAATGGCTTTGTCACAAAATCAACTGCACCCGATTCGTAGCCCTTAAAAACATGATATTCATCTGAATAGACCGCTGAAAGAAAAATGACGGGGAGTTGAGCGGTTTTTACTTCACTCCTGATATATTCCACAAGTTCGTAACCGTCCATACCCGGCATCTGCACATCCACAATGGCGAGTGCAAACTCATGATTAAGAATTGCTATCAGTGCATCATTTCCGCTTCTTGCTCTTACAATAGTCACATCAAGTTCATGCAAAACTCTCTCGAGCGAGATAAGATTTGCTTCAATGTCATCAACTATTAAAATTTTTTGTTTAACCATTTGTTTTCCTTAAATCTCTTCTTTACGCTGGATCGCTATTTTTTTTATTCCAAGGAAATGAGCTATTTCTTCAATTGTAAAAATATAATCTATTGCCCCTGTATCAATCGCTGATTGAGGCATCATCGGGAATTCCGCTGTCTGCGGGTCTTGTGCAATAGTGATTCCCCCGGCTTCTTTAATTCGTACCAAACCCTCGGCACCATCGTTATTTGCTCCTGAAAGGATGATACCTGTAGCATTTTTACCATATACCAAAGCCGCACTCTCAAAAAGGACATCTATCGATGGTCTCGAATAGTTCACTTTATCATCGGATGAAAGTGCAAGTGTATTGGGTGTCTCCGACAACAAATGATAGTTTGGTGGTGCGGTATAAATATTCCCCGGTAGAATCTCCATCTTATCTTCAGCCTCGAAAACCTTTAACTTTGTCCTTTTCCCCAATATTTCAGGCAACAGACTTTCCTGATACGGACTTGTATGCTGAACTATCAGGATTGGGTAAGGAAAATCCCCCGGCACAAGTGAAAATAATGAGATAAGGGCATTCAACCCGCCTGCTGAAGCACCAATTACCACTACCTTTGAGCTTGTCTGTTCCTGCACTATTTCAAACCTCTGAAACAAAATATTTTTTTTGAAATATTCGTTCTTTCTCTTTTATCACCAAATACTTTTTGGCGACAGAGCTGAATGTAATCGACTCCTTTGTACCCAGACATAAAAAACCACCCGGGATGAGGCTTTCAGTTAACAGTTCAAGAGCTCTGTCTTGAAGTGTCTTGTTAAAATAAATCAATACATTTCTGCAAAAAACGAGGTGCATCTCCCCAAAACTGCCATCGAGCACAAGATTGTGATTTGCAAATGTAATATTCTTTTTCAACTCTTTTGAGAGAGAGATCGAGTCGTATTTTGCATTGTAATATTCAGCAAATGAATGTGTGCCCCCCGCATCCTGATACGATTTTATACATTGCTTCATATTGTCGATGCGGTAAATTCCGTTTTTCGCGGTCTCCAGGGCAGAATCGTTAAAATCAGTCGCAAAAATAGTACACCTGTCGTAGATTCCCGCTTCCTTAAGGAGAATTGCAGTCGAGTAAACTTCTTCGCCCGTCGCACATCCTGCATGCCAGATTTTCACATAGGGATGCGTCTCGAGGAAAGGGAAAACCTTTTCTATCAATCCGGCATACATCGTCGGGTCTCGAAACATTTCAGTTACTGTAATAGAGAAATGGTGTACAAGGTCTTGAAACAACTCTTTTTTGTGAATTATTTCCGGGATAATTTCAGAAAGATTTTTGAATCCGGCACGAGACATATACGACTTTGCTCTCCGCATCAGAGAAGAGCGGGCATAGTCTCGGAAGTCGTAGCCATAACAGCGATAAATGGCTTCAAGAAGCAGACTCAGTTCGATATTTTCAATATCTGATTTATTTGGCATTTTTTCCTTCTGTCCAAATCATCTGTAAAGCCAGACTCTCATAATCGAGAATAGTCTTTCAACATCAACCGGTTTTGGGAGGTAGTCGCTCGCACCGGCGGCTATACACTCCTGATAATCTTTTTTCATCGCTTTTGCAGTTACGGCGATAATCGGGATGTCATAAAACTCTTCCTTGGCTCTAATCCTCCTTATTGTTTCGTAACCATCCATTTCAGGCATCATTATATCCATTATAATGAGATCAATCTCGGGGTCGGTCGAGACTATTTCAATCGCTTTTCTCCCGTTTTCTGCTTTCAGGATATTTATCCCTTTTTCAGAGAGCAGTTTTGAGAGGGCGAAAACATTCCTCATGTCATCATCAACTATCAACACTTTTTTACCTTTAAAGAGTTGATCAGTCTCGTGCAGATCGATAATCATCCTCTTTTTATTCTCAGGCATCCTGTTCACCAATCTGTGGAGAAAGAGTGAAGTCTCATCGAGCAGTCTCTCTTCCGATCTCACACCTTTTATGATAATCGTATCGGAGTAGTTACGCAATTCGGTATCCTCATCTTTAGAAAGGTCTCTGCCGGTATAAATTATCACAGGGGGGACATCCATTTCGCAATCTTCAATTGTCTTTAGGAGGTCAAACCCGCTCATATCAGGTAGCCCAAGATCCATGATCATCAGGTCAAAGTGCCCCATTGAAATTCGCGAGATGGCATCCTTTCCCGTTTCAGCAACGGTGATATTAACATCGTTGCCGCCAATAAGCTTCGAAATGCTGGTTTGCAGGTTTCTATCGTCTTCTATGAGAAGAATATCCTTGACTTTTTTATCAGAGAACTGCTCAAGTTTTGTGATGGCTTCATCAATATCTTCTTTGGCAACAGGTTTTGTAAGGTAACCGATAGCTCCTTTATTCAGGGCTTCCCTCATCGTATCGGCACCACTGACTATATGTACCGGTATATGTCTCGTTTTTGAAGTCTCTTTTAGCCGTGTGAGTACACTTATTCCGTTTACATCAGGAAGTCCTAAATCAAGAAGTATAGCCATCGGCTGAAATTTCATCGCA
Source organism: uncultured Ignavibacteriaceae bacterium (assembly GCA_964431385.1). Lineage (GTDB taxonomy): Bacteria > Bacteroidota > Ignavibacteria > Ignavibacteriales > Ignavibacteriaceae > UTCHB3. Next base: position 14,703 of record CAYSJM010000069.1, read on the forward strand.
AGCTCAAAACCTTCGGTGCCCGTAAGTGAAATAATGGCTTTAAGATTTTTCTCTTTACATTCTTTATAAAGCAGTCGTGCAAAATCATGGTCATCTTCTATTATTAAGACCACTTTATCTTTTTCTCCGATACTCTCACGGTCGTCATCGACGGGAATACTTTTTACTCTCTCTACTACCTGTTGGATAACCGTTTCTTCAACCGCTTTATCAATCGCCGATTTAACTTTGGCTCCGGAAGGAACCTTTGCATCAGTATGGCTTCGGAACTTAACGGGTAAAAACAGAGTAAAGGTTGATCCTTCGCCGGATTCACTCTTTACCTGTAGTTCACCTCCCAGAAGATGTGTGAGCTCCCGCGAAATCGAGAGCCCAAGTCCGGTTCCACCAAATTCACGGGAAGTGCCTCCATCCGCTTGTTGGAAAGCCTCAAAAATCATTTTTTGCTTATCTAACGGAATTCCAATTCCGGTATCAGAGACCGCGATTTCGATGCATTCATCATGCTTCAAACCACTCCTGAACAAATTATCGTCAATCGCAGGGGGTGCAATTTTTACCGTTACTTTCCCTGTTTTGGTAAATTTAATGGCGTTTGAGATCAGATTTTTGAATATCTGCTCGAGTCGCTGTTTATCCGTCTCAAAAAATTCCGGAACACCTTTTTCGATTGTTATTTCAAATTGCAGCCCCGTCTGATCGGCAATGTGTCTAAAAGTTGATTCGATATTTTTACGGATTATTTCGGGGGAGATCTTCTCGATGTGCAGTTCCATCCTGCCCGCCTCAATTTTGGAGAGATCGAGTATCTCGTTAATAAGATTTAACAGATCGGAACCACTTCTGTAAATAACCTCCGCAGATTCAACTTCATCTTCAGAAAGATTCCCTTTTTTATTGTCTCCGAGCATTTTTGAGAGAATCAACAGACTGTTTAAAGGAGTGCGTAATTCGTGCGACATATTCGCAAGAAATTCCGATTTATATTTGCTCGCGATGGCGAGTTCTTCGGCTTTTATCTCAAGTTCTTCTCTTGCGAGTTGTATATCAGTTTTTTGCTTCTGAAGTGATTCATTCTTTTCTTCGAGTTCCTCATTAATTACCTCGAGTTCCTCTTGTTGTGACTTTAATCTCTCTTCAGAGAATTTGAGAGCGGAGGTCTGTTCTTCAAGTTCTTCGTTTGCAACCCGGAGCTCCTCCTGCTGAACTTCAAGTTTTTCGTTTGAACTTCTCAGTTCTTCCTGTTGTGTCTGAAGTTCTTCCGCAAGTTGTTGTGTCTTAATGAGGAGGTTATTCAGAGCTTCCCGAGAAAGTGATGAATCAACTGCCGCACCTATTACAGTTGAAACACTCTCTGCAAATTCAATTTCGGTATCAGAAAATTTTCCATATTTCCCCAATTCGATCACACCGTTTACTTTTTCAGAATGAATCAGGGGGAAAAGATAAATTTCACCGGGTAGCGATCTTCCCGTGGATGAAGAAATGTAGAAATATCCCTCTTTTAAATCTTTCACATGGACTGCTTTACCCGAATCGGCACATTCACCGGGCAGACTTTCCTTCAGCCGGAAATTAGTTTTTAATTGATCGTTATTTTCAAGTCCAAATCCCCCGGCAAGGAAAAGAGATTCCGCTGAACTGTCCATAACATAAAACGCACCAACGGACGATCCTAAATATTTGCACAAAAAGGAGGTGGCTTTGTTTGCAAGTTCAGCCACTTTAGGTTCACCTCTAAGAACATTGTTCAAATCATTTATTCCCGATTTTTGCCAGTTTTGTATTTTTGATTCTGAAGTGAAATCACCGAGTGAATCGGAGACATTGTTTATTGTTTGGGCGAGGGTGCCTAACTCATCTTTTGAATCGTATTCAATTTTGGAATAAAAATCACCTTCTTTTATCTTACTTACCTTCCGGGCTATTAGATCTATAGGTTTTTTTACACTTCTTGTAATTATAAATCCTGTGAGTCCGCTCGCACCCAAAAGCACTAAAAGAAAAATATAGGTAAATGTTCTGGTATTATCCGCTATCCTTTGGGCATTTTTGTTCAAAGAATCTGCCTTGTTTACAGCAAAATCCAGTACATCTTTCATCTCCTTTTCAAACTTCCTTACGAGTTCTTCCCGATCTACTAAAATCGCCTTGGTCTCATTAAATTTTCCTGCTTCCAGGGCTCTTATCATCGCTTCACGACTCGGTTTGAGGTTTTCATAAGCCAGTTCCAAATCATTCAAATCTTTTTGATCGCCAAGAAATCTCTCACGAAGTAACGGAAATGTTGAAACTATTTTATTATCCGCCGCTTCAATCTCCATCATTAATGAATCGTGAAGTTCAGGAAACAGCACCGCTTTGTTAAATAGCCGTCGTAATCGTTCCGATTGTGCATCTATTGTCCTCACACTGTTTGTTACTACAAAAGGGTGTTCACTGAGCAGTTTTGTCTGTTCTGAGAGGGTGTTAATGTTATAGATCGAAACAGCCAGAGAACTGAAAATGAGAAAAATTACGATGCTGAATCCCGTTGCCAGGCGAGTACCTATTTTTAGGTCACTTAACTTCATTTTTTTTGTCCTGTGGATAGATAAGAATGTGACTTTCAATTATAATTAAATACTGTAACAAAACCAACAAAAATATCATTTTACGGCAGTTAATTTTGAATTTTTAGTCCTTTTTGGCCTCAATAATTTTCATTCTCCACCCAAAAAATTTCTTATTCTAAATTTGTTACTTTTATCAGTCTCAACTTTTTATTTCAATAAGCAAAAAGACCCCTTTTTTACAGAAAAATTATCTTTGGAGAAAGATAGTATATTTGTTAAAATCCTTATAAATTGCTATATTTGTAATCTGATTATTCGCCCTACGGACACAGGGCGTTTTTTTTTAGAAAGCATTTATGAGCGACGCATCCAATAGATTAAAAGAGATATGCCTTCAGATTGTTGAACAACATGAGATGCTGTTCATCGATTTTGTTATGAAGGGTGAGGGGAAAGTAAAAACAGTCGAATTGTATATCGACGGCGAAGACGGCGTAACAGCTGATATCTGTGCCTCAATCAGCCGCGAAATAAGCAAGATAATCGACGAAGAAGACCTCTTTGAAGGACCTGTGAGGTTTGATGTATCATCCCCCGGAGTAAACCGCCCACTTATCCACATCAAACAATACAAAAAACATATCGGCAGGGAATTTGAGATTACCTACACCGAAGGTGAAGAGAAAAAGAAATTTAAAGGTAAACTTCTGAGAATTGAAGGTGACCTTTTATCATTTGAATTAAACAAAGAATCACGAAATATTGGCTTCAGCGAAATACTGAATGCCAAGGTTAAAGTAAGTTTTTAGTGGAGGAAGAGAAATGAACGCAGACATAGTTGAATCGTTTGCGGCGATGGTAAGAGAAAAAGGAGTTGACAAAGATGTACTTCATGGAATAATCGAAGACATTTTTGGGCTGATGGTCCGTAAAAAATACGGCGAGGAAGCTAACTACTCCGTGGTTGTAAATATGGATAAAGGCGATATCGAAATATTTCTCGTGAGAGAGATCGTGGAAGAAGTCGAAAATCCTGAAAAACAGATCAGCATTGACGAAGTTAACACTCTCGGTAATGAAGATGAACTCGATATCGGAGACGAATATGTTGAGCAGTTGAAGCTCGCCACATTTGGTAGAAGACTCATCAATCTTGCCAAGCAAAATCTTAATCAAAGAATCCGCGAGATTGAAAAAGAGATCATTCTTAATGAGTATAAAAGACTCGTTGGCGAAATTGTTATCGGTGATATCTATCAGATTCGGAAAAGTGATGTTCTCGTAAACCACAATAAAAACGAACTGATGCTCCCCCGTGAAGAACAAATACCTCACGAAAGGTATTACAAGGG
>CAYSJM010000070.1:0-18575 GCA_964431385.1 uncultured Ignavibacteriaceae bacterium
GCGGGTGATGGCAAATTTAACCATAAAGTAGAGATATTTTCAGGATTAATGGAGAGTGAAAGCCTCTTTTTGCTGAAGAATTTCTTTGAAAAGTTAAGAAATTGATATTTATTTAGTAGTTTTGTTTAGTATTATTTTAGTCTTTTAACAGAGATACAACAAGGAAGATCATGTATTTAATTCTATTCGGTGCTCCCGGTGCAGGAAAAGGAACTCAAGCCAAGATTATTAGCGATAAATATGGCTTTGAGCATATCTCCACCGGTGACATATTAAGAGAATCTGTTAGAAAAGGTACACCATTAGGAAAGAAAGCTCACGAGATTATGTCGAGTGGACAACTCCTCCCGGATGATATCATGATTGGTATCATAAGGGAAAAGTTATCTGAACCTCAGCTTCGTGATGGTTTCATTCTTGACGGGTTTCCAAGAACAGTTTCACAAGCTGAGGCGTTAGATAAGCTCTTTGGTGAGCTTAATTTTGGAGTTGGTGCTGTACTGGTGTTTCAAGTCGATGAAGAAGCATTGGTTGAGAGACTGACAAGAAGAAGAGCCTGCAAAAATTGTAACAACATTTTTAGCAACGATGAAATTGCAAATCTCGTAAATTGTCCCAAATGTGGTGCACAATACTCTTTTTATCAGAGACCCGATGATGATGAATCGGTTATAAGGAAACGACTTAAGATATTTATTGATACCACTTTACCCGTTGTTAAATACTATGATGGTCTAAGCGATCTCCATTATATCAACGGATTACAACCAATCGAAACCGTTAGTGCACTGATTGAAGATATAGTTGAAGGTCTTAAAGCGAGAGCCTAACTTTTTATTTTTACCCTGCTGATTTTACCGCCATCCAGTTTGTAAATTACTCCCGTCGTATCGATAATATCGTAGTTGTGAGTTGCTAACAGGATGGCTGTCCCCTTCCGATTAATATCCTGAAATATTTTAATAATTTCAGTTGAAGTGTCGGGATCAAGATTACCCGTAGGCTCATCAGCTATCACCAGAAGCGGTTCGTTTACTATTGCCCGCCCTATCGCAGTCCTTTGTTGTTCACCACCGGATAAACTGTTTGGGAAAGCATTTTTGAGATGAAGTATTCCCAAATCGCTCAGGACAGCTTCAACTCTCCCTCTGATCTTGTTTCCCGGGTAATTGTTTATTTCAAGTATGTACGACAAATTCCCAAAAACTGTTCTGTCAGAAAGCAATTTAAAATCCTGAAAAACAATTCCCAGTTTTTGCCTTAATTTTGGGATATTTTTTTGATTCGCATCAGATGAAGAAAAACCTGCAATTTCGATGGTTCCTTTTTGTGGGAGTAGATTGAAATAACAGAGTTGCATTAGCGTCGATTTTCCACAACCACTCTTCCCAACCAGATATGCGAATGCACCTGCCGGCAGGGAAAAATCACAGTCTTCAAGGATTTTATGATTGTTGTAACCAAATTCCACACCTTTAAATTCAAGAATCATTTTTTCTCCTCGCAACATATTGAATCCGAAATGTATCGGGTTTAACTTTTTTCCTCGTGAATGCTTCAAATTTGTCAACCTGTTCGAAATTACTTTCCTTCAAAACCTGATCAATTATTTCGGTTTGATAGATGTACTCAAAATGGTTTTCGACAATTTTGGTTGAGTCTGGTAAATTGATAATAAAACTGTTTTTGTGAACTCGCTTCAGGGGGTCGTAATTGGATGCCTGTTGATATATCAGATTTCCCTGTTTCCTTTTTTTGCTGTATGAGCCTACATAAGCATAGGAATTTTGCTCTGTTACAATATCAAACAAAAAAAATCCGCCGGGAAGAAGAACCCTGTTAACTTCACTAAAATGGGATGATAAGGCTTCATGGGACGAGAGATGATTTACACTGTCGAAGCAAGAAATTACTATGTTAAATCGTTGTTTGAATGGGATCTTCGTCATATCCAGGCAGATTTTGACCATATTAGCCGGAGCTTGATTTATCATTGGATATGAGATATCACTCATAATTTTCAACTTTGAATCAAGGTGCATTCCGGGCATCATTTTACCCGTACCTGATGCAAGTTCGAGAACATATTCGGTTTTGATATTATGTATTTCGATCAATTCATCGAGGTAATCCGCCCAAGCCCTGTAATTCACATGCCGAACAAGATCATTATAAATCAGCGAAATATTTGAGTAAGAATCACTTCCCATAAATCAATCGACGATTAGTGCAAATTCTATGTCCCCAATCGATAGCCTCGATCATAGAGCTAAAATCCGATTTGTTTTGCCAGGCAATATCGTAAGCCGTTCCGTGGTCTGGTGAAGTTCTGATTATATTTAATCCGGATGTGAAATTAACACCTGAACCTGCTGTCAACAATTTGAACGGGATTAGCCCTTGATCATGGTAGAGAGCAACAAAGAGGTCATAATTCAAATATTGCTTTCGTGCAAAAAAGGCATCAGCAGAAAAAGGACCTTCGACCGTACCCTCAAACTCTTTGATAACCGGTGTTATGGTGGCAATTTCTTCCTTCCCCAGCAATCCATTTTCACCTGCGTGTGGATTTAACCCCAAAACGGCAATTTTAGGTTCGTGAATACTAAAATCGTATTTTAACGAGTTACTTACTGTCTCTATACACTTCCGAAGTTTGTCAGAAGTTAAAACCGAGCTGACCGTTACTAACGGAATGTGAATTGTAGCAAGGGCACATTTAAGTTGATTAGAAAGAAACGACATCACAAAATCTGATGAATTTTCCCACTCTGCAAGTAATTCAGTATGCCCCGGAAAATCAACTCCAGCGAGACTAAACGCATATTTTGATATCGGTGCAGTCACCAAAAAGGCTCGCTCATCTTTATAAACTATTTCGTGAGCAGTTTTTAAAGCGTGAAATGCAGCCTTGCCGGAGGTTGCAGTCGGGATACCCGGGTCGATATCATATTCGCCAATGTCAACAATTTCTACATTAGAAAATGTATCAAGACTGATTTTCGTAGTAGTTGATAACAGCCTTAAAACATTACCCGGGATCACTAATTTGTAATTTATATCTTTTACGAGAGATAATTTCTCGATGGACTTTAGTGCAATTTCAGGACCAATTCCATTGATATCACCACAGGAGATGACTCCCGTCATTTTTGTTAGCATTTTAGCTATTCATCATGTGGAGGAATTCTTTGTTGTTTTTGGTTCCTCTCATTTTGTCGAGTATCTCTTCCATTGCTTCAACAGGAGAATAATCGCTAAGAAATTTCCTTAAGATATAGATTCTTTGGAGCTCTTCTTCTTTTAAGAGCAATTCTTCACGACGGGTACCTGAACGGTTGATATCAATCGCAGGGAAGATTCTTCTATCGCTAAGATCACGATTAAGCACGATTTCCATGTTACCAGTTCCTTTGAACTCTTCAAAAATTACATCATCCATTCTGGAACCGGTATCGATAAGTGCAGTTGCGATAATCGTGAGTGATCCACCATCTTCAGTGTTTCTTGCAGCTCCAAAAAATCTTTTTGGTTTGTGAAGTGCATTTGAGTCGAGACCACCGGAGAGGATTTTTCCTGAGTGAGGAACCACAAGGTTATGTGCTCTTCCAAGACGGGTGATTGAATCGAGAAGAATTACCACATCATGTTTAGCTTCTACAAGTCTCTTGGCTTTTTCTATTACCATGTCGGCAACTTGAACATGTCGTTCTGCCGGCTCATCAAATGTAGAACTGATTACTTCTGCGTTTACGCTTCTCTCCATATCGGTTACTTCCTCAGGACGCTCATCTATGAGAAGGATAATCAGCTTAACTTCAGGGTGATTTCTGGTGATAGAGTTGGCAATTTTTTGTAATAAAACGGTTTTACCACTTTTTGGAGGTGATACAATCAAACCTCTTTGCCCTTTTCCTATTGGAGTTAGCATATCCATGATTCTCATCGCATACTCACCTGGTGCTGACTCTAAAACTAATTTTCTCGTAGGATAAACCGGAATAAGGTTATCGAAAAGGGTTCTTTCTCTAATCTCGATCGGGTCCATTCCGTTCACAGCTTCAACTCTAAGCAGAGCAAAGAATCTCTCCCCTTCTTTGGGAGGTCTCACCTGACCGCTTACAAAGTCGCCGGTACGGAGGAAGAATTTTTTAATCTGAGATGGTGAAATGTAGATGTCGTCGGGTGATGGGAGGTAGTTATAGGCTGCTGAACGAAGGAAACCGTATCCATCGGGCAGCACTTCAAGCACACCTTTCGAAAAAGTTAAACCATCCTTTGCAGTCTGTGCTTCAAGAATCTTAAAAATCAGTTCCTGTTTCCTGAGGTCGGTGAAACCGGTAATTTTAAGCTCTTTTGCAATCTCGTTTAATTCAACGATTTTTTTTGATTTCAGTTCTGAAATATCCATTTGTTTACCTTATTTTTAAAACTTTACAAATTGTTACTATAATACTTTTTTTCAAAAACCTTTTTGGCTTCTGCCACAAGGTACATACTGCCATAAATGACGAGGCATTCTTTGTCCGCCGCACTCAAAAATTTCTTGATGAATCCGGGAATGTCAGTTACAACTTTATATTTAATTTCGCTTTTTTCGGCAGATTTAATTAACTCTTCTATCTTTACCGCACGCTCATTATCCTTGAGCTCAAAGAGATAAACCAGATCGAAGTGGGGCTTGCTAAGGGTGAGCATGTCGTCCAATGTCTTGTCGGTAAGACAGGAAAAAAGAAGGAACCGCTCTTTATATTTTTTTTCCTCTTTTGAGAATTCTTTAAGGAAATTTTGAATTCCCTCCAGATTATGAGCCGAATCAAGAATAATCTTTGGATTATCGTGCACCTTTTCATATCTGCCCTGTATCCCTGTATTGTTGACAACATTTTTGATGCCATTCAAAATTTTTTTAGGATCGCTAAATGTAAGTGTTTTGTGGAGAGCTAAAATAGCGAGAGACGCATTCAATTGTTGGTAGGAGCCTTTGAGAGGTGTAATAAAATTATCGAAAAAGAGCTCACTTGAATAAAATTCGAAACTGTGTTCCCTCTTATTGATGTAATCCTGAAGTTTGTAGGTCTTACAATTCCTTTCAGTGGCTATCTGTTTTATTACGGTTTCAGCAGATTTATTAAGACTTCCAAGAAAAACCGGGACTGAATCTTTTATTATTCCTGCTTTTTCCTGTGCAATAGCTTCAATGTTGTCGCCTAAAATATTGGTGTGTTCGAGGCTGATTGAAGTTATTATGGAAGCCAACGGTTTTATCACATTAGTTGCATCGAGCCTGCCGCCAAGCCCGGTTTCAATAACTGCGTAATCAACTTGCTTATCGGCAAAATATTTAAATGCCAGGGCGGTAGTCACTTCAAAAAATGTCAAATTAGTTTCATAGATGACACTTTCGAATTCCTCCATAAATTCTATCACATACTTATCGGGGACAATCTGTCCATTAATCCTGATTCGCTCATTATATTTTATGAAATGAGGTGAAGTATATAATCCGGTTTTATATCCCGCTTCGGTAAGGATACTTGCAATGAAAGAGGAAGTGCTTCCTTTGCCATTTGACCCGGCTATATGAAAGCATTTTAGTTTCCTTTGCGGATTACCGAGAAGATCCAAAAAATTGATTGTGTTCTCCAAACCTAATTTTACACCACGGTTGTGGAGATTGAATAAATTCTGGAGGTAATGATTTATGGCCGGATTAGTTAAACTCATAAGATGCTATGATTGAATTAATTTTGTTAATTTTGATCTTTCGACAATACTCTTCGAGAGATGAGACAATTTTATTGGCTGCGTCAGGATGTATAAAATTTACAGTTCCGAGCTGAATTAATGAAGCTCCTGCAATCATAAACTCCACAACATCCTCCCAGCAGGTAATTCCACCAATTCCAATAATTGGGATATCGCATTTTCTACTAATTTCAAGAACTTTCGCAAGTGCCACTGGTTTAATAGCAGGTCCGGAGAGTCCGCCGGTAATATTAAATATTTTTGGTTTGCGAGTCCAGATATTAAATGCAGTACCCACGAGTGTGTTTATGGCTGAAACTGCATCTGCTCCATTTTCTTTTGCAACTTTTGCAAATAAACTGATGTCAGAAGTATTTGGTGAAAGTTTTATGATAACAGGTTTATTGGAGGCACTCTTAACTTTGTCACAAATTTCACCGACAAAATTGAGGTCGTTTCCAAAGATTAATCCACCATCCTTCACATTTGGACAGGAGACATTTATCTCAAAAGCATCAATGGTTTCTTCAGTTGTTAGGGTGCGAACACATTCAACATATTCACTGACTGAGGATGCTGCTATATTACAAATTACTTTTGTGTCAAATTTAGAGAGAAATGGCAATTTTTCGGTAATGAATTCTTCAACCCCAACATTTGCCAGACCTATGGCATTCAACATTCCTGAAGCAGTCTCAACAATTCGTTGAGGTGGATTCCCCTTTCTCGGGTTTAGGCTGATCGACTTGGTTACAATTCCACCAACCTGATTTAAATCTAAAAAGTTCGAAATTTCATATCCATAACCAACTGTTCCTGATGCCAATAACACAGGATTTTTGAAAATTAATCCTGCTAACTCTATTTGCAGATCAGGAGCACTCATATTACCACATCTTTGACATTAAAAACAGGTCCATCCTTGCATACAAGCAGGTATTTTGAATCATCATTTCTGTTTTCTATCGGGCAACCCTGGCAGATACCAAATCCACATGCCATCGCACATTCTGTTGAGAGTTCTCCGTCGATGTTTTCATCGATTAATAGTTTTTGAAGTGCTCTTAACATTGGAGTTGGTCCACAAGCAAAAACTTTAATTTTTTTCTCTCTGAACTGTTCCAGGTTTTCTTTGAACAAATCTACCACATTCCCCTTTTTACCCAAAGAACCATCATCGGTAGCAATTTTCACATTCTTTAAGCCGTATGATATTATGTCCGCTTCACTTCTGCCACCCAAAAAAGTTGTTACTTTTTTATCAGGCATACTTCGAATCAAATAAGGAAACGGTGCTACCCCTATACCTCCGGCAATAATAATCGCCTCATCAAAGTCACCCTCTGTGTTAAATCCATTCCCCAACGGTGCGATGATATCGAGAGTTTCGCCATCTTTTTTTAAGGCAAGATTTTTTGTCCCCTCACCGTGAACATTAAACAGGAAATAAATATCATCGTCAATTACATCGCAGATTGAGAAGGGACGGCGCAGGAGAGGAAATGAAGTTTCGCTGACCTTTATGTTTGCGAATTGTCCGGCTTTAAATTCACGACTTAATCGGGGTGAATTACATTTTAAAAGGTAAATGTGATTTTTTAACTGTTCGACAGAAGTGACAGTGATATTAGTAATAATCAAGCTTTTCCCGCGAGAAACTACAGAACGGGTGGAAATGTGAAAAGAATCATTTTATTGTTAAAAGGGAGAACTTACCGGGGGTAAATTCAGGAACGGATAATTTTGATCTTCAAAAATAGTAAAATTTATTAAAACTTCATTTAAAATATATAATGCATGGAATGATTTGATCAATTTTTTACAAATTTATCACGACTTGAAGTTTAATTCCTCTATTTTACTGATTTTATCCAATCTTTTTTGATGTCTGTCGCCAAGAAACTCCGATGACAACCAGGTACTTATTATCGATTTTATCGTTTCATCGCCCAGTGTTTTAGCACCTAAAGCTAAAATATTGGCATTGTTATGCTCCCTGGCACTTCGTGCTGAAAACTCATTATAACATGTAGCTGCTCTTATGCCCTTAAATTTATTGGCTGTAATACACGAAGGAATGCCGGTTGCATCGACTACAATTCCAAAATGAAAACCTTTATTTTTGACTGAAAGGGCAACTTCTTTTGCAAAATCGGGGTAATCACATGCCTCTTCGGAATAGGAACCGGCATCTTCCACCTTGATTCCTTTTGAAGAAAGAAAATTATGGATCATTTTACGAGCCTGAAAACTTGTATGATCACCCCCGATAATCACTCTTAAATTGTAAGAGGGCTCAACTGAAGAACTTTGCATAACTGATGCCTGATCTACTATTACCATTCCGAGAGATTTGATCTTGTCGTGTGCCAATGGTGTAATCACACAATTTTTGCAGACAACTAATTCCTTTTCGCCTCGTTTGGCGGCAAGTATTACAAATTCCTCGGTAATCAGTTTTTTCATTAGAGCAGGTCAGTTTTGTTGTTATGTTTTAGAAAATCGACTATCTGTTTCACTTCCTGTGCTTGATCCCGCCTGCAAACCAGAAGAGAATCATCTGTGTTGATTATTATTAAATTATCAACCCCGATTACGGAAGTAAACTTATTTGGAGAGTAAATATAAGAATCGTGGGTCATATTGGTGAAAACTTCTCCCACAGCAGCATTTCCCCGTTCATCTTTTTCACTAAGGTGATAAACTTCTTCCCAGCTCCCTACATCACTCCAGTCGAACGATGCTTTTATCAAATAAACCCGGTGCGATTTTTCCATTATTCCATAATCGATAGATATACTTTTAATCTGGCTGTAAGCTTTTTCAAGATGTGTAGCGAATTGATCAGTACCTATCCAGGGTGAAAGTTCCTGCATCTGAGTCGAAAGTTCGGGCAAAAAGATATTGATTTCTTCTAATATAACGGAGGCTTTCCAGATAAACATTCCACTGTTCCACATAAAGTCGCCGGAGTTCAAAAATCTTACCGCAGTTGAGTAGTTTGGTTTTTCAGCGAAAGTAGCAACTTTAAAAACATCCGGATTTACTTCATTATTTTCGATTTGGATATAACCGTAACCGGTCTCAGGTCTTGAAGGCGGAATTCCGAGTGTAACCAATCCATTGCTTTCAAATGCGTAGTTGGCACCCTTAAATAAATCTTTCTGAAACTTATCCACATTCGTGATAAGATGATCTGCCGGTAAAACGAAACAAACCGCTTCAGGATCTCTTTTTGCCACCAAAATCGCACTAAGAGCAACACAAGCTGCGGTATTTCTACCGTAGGGTTCGGCAATAATATTCTCTCTAGGTATCCATGGTAATTCTTCAGCTATCGAGTCAGCCTGCATTAAATTAGTAATTACAAGAATATTCTCGTTTGGTACCAATCCATTAAGACGGCTTACGGTTTTTCTAATCAATGATTCATCATCAAAAAGATTGAGAAGTTGTTTCGGTTTTTTTTCGCGACTGCGTGGCCAGAATCTTGATCCAACTCCACCAGCCATTATAATTGCATAAATATTCATTTTTTTTGTCCTCTGTAAACTTTTAGATTCTCTGCGAACAATTGATTTCTAAGACGATATTCCGTTATGTCGTGATCAAGTCCTTTGATCTCTGTAACCACAACTATCATTGCGGCTCTGAAATAGTCCAGTATCTCATGGTTCACAATCATTTCTTTGTTGTAAATTAATCTTAATGCAGATGCGAGATTGCTATATGCATCCAGAAGCTCCCGAAGATTGTGAAGACGGCAAAATTTTACCCTCTCGTCAAATAGATCGGAAAAGCGGAAAACCTCGCTGCTCCTAAAATCTTCTTTCTTCATCCTCTGCAAAAGTTCTTCCAAATCCCTGAGAGGAGCATAGAGAAAATCTCTTTCTTCTTCTATCAGTTTTCGTTTCTCCTTTTTAGGAGGTTCTTCGTAAACCAATGGGAGTTCGGGCTCACTTTTCTTTTCAATCTTCATCGACCGTTTCGTGGATGCAGCTTTTTGTACTTTTTGAAATTCCTCTGCTGCGAGATCGAGTTCAATTTTCAAATTTTGACTCTGCGTCTCACTCTTCATATTTTTTATCGTTTCCACCCTGTTCAGAATCTTCTTAAATGAGAGACTATTCACACTGAGTAAAAGGAAATCGAGATCTGCAACCAAAAACACACTATGTTCAAGAAATTTTTCTGAAAACTTTTTATAATCAATCTTTTCAAAACTTAAATAGTTGATTATATCACCAAGTCTTATCGCAAGTTTAGATGTTTCTGTAATTCGTTTTAAAATCTGGATGTCTGAATTTAAGTCTTCTCTTGTCGATAACCATTCTTCAAGATTACTTAAAATCTGAATTTTCTCCGGATTCAATCTTATTTTATGTGAAGCTTCGCTGATTGCACTAATTATATAGTTTTTAACATAATCCATTTTAATACTCGTACACTCTTGGAACCCGTTTTGAAATTCCACAGGTTATCTCATATGGGATTGTATCCATTTTGTCACACCACTCCCAACAATTTGCATTGAATTGTAAGTCATCTGACAAAATAGTCACGACTGTGCCAACAGGGTATTCTGTTTCTCCAAGATTTACCATAAATCTATCCATCGTGATCGTTCCGACTTGAGGATACTCAATGCCGGCAATGGCACAAGAAATTTTGCCACTAAGTGATCTTCTGATACCGTCGGCGTATCCGGCGGCGACAGTTCCGATCCACGAATCAGTCTCCAGAATAAAACTTCTTCCGTAACTGATACTTTCTCCTGCTTTAAATTTTTTTACAGTTGAGAGTGTACTCACCAGCGACATAACCGGCTTTAACCCGAGTGCAACTGTTGTCTCGATATCTTTATAATATCCATACAAAGAAATTCCGGGTCTGACAGCATCATATTTTGCTTGCGGATAATCGATTATTGCCCCTGTATTTGAGGTATGGATTATTCCGGTGGAAATTCCTGCTTCTTTAAACTTTGAAAGCACTCTTTCAAAACACTCAATTTGTTTTAATGTGAACTCACGATCGAAGCCGTCAGAGGTTGCAAAGTGAGTATAGACCCCTTTAATACTCAACTTATTAATTCCTGTCAAGTGCTTTAATAATCCATCAATTTCATATTCTTTGAAACCCAACCTTCCCATACCGGTATCGATTTTTATATGAACTCCTGTTTCCCCACTCAAATTTAATGACTCTATCATTTCTAATTGATCTGTGGAGGTTATCGTAACTTCGAAATCATACTGCTTCAAGGCTTCAGCCATGTTCAGATTAAACGGTTCGAAGACTAAAAAACGGAGTAAAGGGAATGAGTTTTGTAAATCGATGACTTCCTCAACAGTTGCGGCAGCATAGATACACGGCGGATTCTCTAAAGTGTTGAGTTTTTCAACAATCTGCCTGGCTCCATGCCCGTAAGCATCTGCTTTAACTACTGCTATTATTTTTGCCGGACTGGCATATTGTGTAATAATAGAATAGTTCTCTGCTAAATTCGATAAATTAATTAAAGCTTTGGTCGGTCTGATTTGCATAAAATGAAAATTAATCTTTACAATAATACTTAATTAGGTTCAGAAAGTGAAAAATCAAAAAAATGATTTTTTTTTAGAACAAGATATTTTATTCTGAATATTTTTCGTAATTTAGTAAAACAGATTATTAATATTTATCAATTGTTAAAGTCTGTTTATTCAAGCGAAGTAAATTTGTTAAAAAAATCAGAACAATATGTCTTACGATTTACAATATATTGTAGCTTTTCTACTGATAGCCGTCTTGTTTAGCATAGTGGCTATTTTTACCGCCTACCTCCTCAGACCCAATCGCCCTACATTTGAAAAACTGCAGGTTTACGAATGCGGTGAAGAAACCCAAGGTGTTCCATATATAAAGTATAATGTCAGATTCTATGTGGTTGCACTTCTCTACCTCGTTTTTGGTGTTGAATTGGTGCTTGTTATCCCATGGGTGGCTGCGTACCGGGATGCCGGAATTTTTGGGCTTCTTCTCGGGCTTTTCTTCCTTATCGTTCTCGGTGTTGGTATCGTTTACGAATGGAGAAAAGGAGACCTCGATTGGTTTACTTATGAAGATGTGGTTGCAAACCAGAAAGTTAAAGACCCCAAAGCAACTGTAATTAAATCTGAAGAGGAGGTGGTATAATGGGTGTACTCGATAAAGAATTTCTTCAGGAAAATATTGTTGTTACAAATCTTGAAGCTCTCCTGAACTGGGCGCGTCTCTCCTCAATTTGGCAAACTACTTTTGGTTTGGCTTGCTGTGCAATCGAAATGATGGCAACTTCCGCATCACACTACGATTTTGACAGATTTGGGGTGATTCCAAGACCCAGTCCAAGACAATCAGATGTAATTATTATTTCCGGTACCGTTACTTTAAAAATGGCAACCAGAATCAAAAGAATATATGAACAAATGCCTGATCCTAAATATGTGATCTCGATGGGCAGTTGTTCAAATTGCGGTGGTCCTTACTGGGAACATGGTTATCATGTGTTAAAAGGAGTTGACAGAGTAATACCTGTCGATGTTTATGTTCCAGGATGCCCCCCAAGACCTGAAGCCCTTCTCGAAGGGTTACTAAAACTTCAGGAAAAAATCAGAAATGAATCTTTGATTAAATCGGCGTAAACAGATGAAAACTTTTGAAGAACTGGTTGAACTGCTCAAAAATAAATTTACCGGGGAAACAGACATTGAAGCCCGCAAAGAAGGGGCTGAAGATGTAATTCTTGTGAATCCCTCTCTCATCAAAGATGTTGCCACTTTTCTCGCAAGTGATGAGGCTCTTAAATTTGACTCGTTAATTCTCCTCTCAGGAGCTGATGACGAAAATGGTGAAAAAATTAAGAATGAAGATGAATCAATCGATATTAAAGGCGGAACTCTAAGCGTCTATTATCATATCGAATCCACTTCCCTGGTTCATAAATTAACCCTCAGAGTTTCCGTCGATCGTGAAAATCCTCTTACCCAGTCTGTTGAATCCATTTGGAGATGTGCTGACTGGCATGAAAGAGAAGCTTTTGATATGTATGGAATTATCTTCGAGGGTCATCCCAATTTAAAGAGAATTCTTATGCCTTACGACTGGGAATTTGGCTACCCCCTCAGAAAAGATTATAAAAATCCGGAATTTTATAACGGAATGAAAGTGCCTTACTAAATACTGCCATGACGAATAAAATAACTAAAAACTTAAAAACCGATGAAATGGTCCTTAATATGGGACCTCAACATCCATCAACACACGGTGTGCTTCGTGTCGAATTAAAAATCGACGGTGAAAAGATCATTCATGCTGAACCTCACCTTGGCTATCTGCACAGATGCTTCGAAAAACATTGCGAAGCCATGACTTACCCACAGATCATCCCCTATGTTGACCGAATGGATTATCTTGCAGCAATGAACAACGAACTTGGTTATGCGATTGCTGTTGAAAAACTGTTAAAAATTGAACTCCCCGAACGAGTTGAATATATCAGAGTAATTATGGCGGAATTGCAAAGAATTGCATCCCATTTGGTTGCTCTTGGTACATTTGGACTCGATGTCGGTGCCTTCACCCCATTCCTTTTCACATTCCGTGACCGGGAAAAGATTCTAAATCTTTTTGAGATTACTTGTGGAGCAAGATTGCTCTATAATTATATATGGGTTGGTGGTGTCTCGCACGATTTACATCCTGACTTCCTAAGATTGACCAAGGAATTTATCGAGTATTTCAGACCTAAAGTAGTCGAATTGAATGGATTGTTGACTTACAACAAAATATTTATCGAAAGAACTGCAAATATCGGTGTGATACCGGCAGATTTGGCTGTCAACTACGGTGTTTCGGGTCCAAGCTTAAGAGGTTCCGGATTTAAATGGGATATCAGAAAGAATGACCCTTACTCGATCTACAATAGATTCGATTTTGATGTTCCTGTGGGAGAAGGTCTTGCCGGTACACTCGGCGATTGCTGGGACAGGTATTATGTTCGTGTTCTTGAACTTGAACAAAGTCTTAGGATTTTGGAACAGGCAATTGAACAGATACCTGAGGGTGATGTTACAGCTGCAATTCCAAAAAGAGTTAAACCGAATGAAGGTATCGCCTACGCTCGCGTTGAGAACCCCAAAGGAGAACTTGGATATTTTATTATCAGCAAAGGTGGATTGCAACCCGCAAGAGTTAAAGTGCGTCCCCCTTCTTTTGTAAATTTAAGTGTTTTCTCCGAGATTGCAACCGGACACATGGTTAGCGATGTGGTTGCCATCCTCGGTAGTCTTGATATTGTTTTGGGAGAGATCGACAGATGACATCTATGTTTAATTTTTGGGACTTCCTGATCATTTTATTGTATGCCCTTGTGCCTTTGGTTTTTATTATTCCGTTTGCACTTATGGCAGTTTTTGCTGAAAGAAAAATCTCGGCATGGATTCAGAACCGGGTTGGTCCCAACAGAACCGGTCCGGGTGGATGGTTTCAAACCACTGCTGATATTCTTAAATTGATGCAAAAAGAAGACATTGTTGCTCTTGGAGCTGACAAAAAGCTCTTTCTTATAGCACCAATCGTTGTTTTTCTCGGTAGCTACGCTGCTTATGCCGCACTTCCTTTTACCTCCGTATATATCGGTACAAATATCAATCTTGGAGTTTTGTTCATGGTTGCTATTTCGGGATATGTGGTAGCAGGAATCGTCTTTGCAGGTTGGGCGTCAGATAACAAATACTCAATAATGGGTTCTATGAGATCTGCTTCACAACTTGTTAGCTACGAAATTCCAACACTATTTGTTATTATATCCATTTTTGCAGTGACCCAACAATTTAATCTTCACGAATTGAGCGAGATGCAAACTTCAAATATCCTGAACTGGGGTATTTTTGGATTTGATGGTCTTGGCTACAAAAGAATCTTATTGATTCCGGCTCTTTTTGTTTTGATGATTGTCTTGTTTATCAGCACTCTCGCAGAGGTGAACAGAACCCCGTTCGATCTACCTGAAGCAGAGTCAGAACTTGTCGCAGGTTTTCATACCGAATATAGCGGAATGAAATTTGCTCTTTTCTTTCTTTCTGAATATGCAAATATGTTTGCGGTTTCAGCTCTCGTAACTTCATTTTTCCTCGGTGGTTATCAATCACCTTTTGGTTACCTCGGCAATCTTACCGGTCTCACTTGGTTGGTACCGGTTGAACAGGTTTTTTGGTTCTTAACCAAGGGATTAATCCTCGTAGCAGTCCAAATTTGGATGAGATGGTCACTCCCCCGCTTAAGAATGGATCAGCTAATGAAAGTCTGCTGGAAGTATCTGATACCGATAGCATTCCTGTGTTTTATTTACATCACGATCGTAATGTTTATATAGTATGATGAACGCAATATCTATCTATCTCAATGAGATAAAATCTGCAGTAATGACTACTCTTATAGGTATGAAAATTACCTGGAAGAATATGTTCTACGAATCTGTTACGATTCAATACCCCGAAGTGAAACCTATCCTTCCCGAAAGGACAAGGAACCGCCTCTTTGTCAATATGGACGACTGTATCGGTTGCGACCAATGTGCCCGTGCCTGTCCGGTTAGTTGTATCGATATCGAAACGGTGAAATGTGTCCCCGGTGAAGACCTCGGAAAAACCAGCAATGGTAAAAAGAAAATGTTATGGGTTACAAAATTCGACATCGATTTTGCAAAATGCTGCTATTGCCAGCTTTGTGTCTTCCCATGTCCTACTGATTGTATCTACATGACTGATGTTTATGAGTTCTCCGAGTTCGACAGATCATCACTTATTTACAACTTTGCTACATTAACTCCTGAAGAATCTGCTGAAAAGCAAGAAAATTTCAGGATACACGCTGAAAGCAAAGCTAAACCTGTACAACCAAATACGGCAAGTTAGTTTATGCAATTATTCGATTTATTCTTCTATATTTTTGCAACCGTAATTGTCGTCTCCGGCACAGTTACAGTTCTTAATAAAAATCTTATTTATTCTGCATTTGCCCTCCTCGTCCTTTTAAGTAGCGTGGCTGCCATGTTTTTTATTCTGGGGGCCGAGTTTTTGGCGATGGTGCAGATTTTGATTTATGTTGGTGGTATTCTGATCCTGGTCGTTTTTGGTATTATGCTTACCGGTCAGGTGAAGTCGGTTCCGATTCGGGAAAATTTCCTCTATCTCCTGCTTGCCTCTGTGACAACCGGATTGCTTTGTGGACTGCTTGTCACCGGAATAACTTCAAATGAATCATTAAAACTCTCAACTGATATTCTCTCAACCCCAATAAAGGATTTGGGAAAGATTTTAATTGACAAGTATTATTTAATTTTTGGCGTACTCGGCGTTTTGCTTTTGGTGATTCTAATAGCAGCAGCCGGTATGGCACGAAACAATAAAGATTAGTTATGGTTGGTCTAAATCATTTTCTTATACTTTCATCGATCCTTTTCTGCCTCGGATTGTTTGGTGTTATCACCAGAAAAAATGCGATAACAGTTCTTATGGGGCTTGAAATGATTCTGAATGCAGCTTCTCTCAATTTTGTTGCCATCTCACGATTCTCTAATATGGCAGCAGATGGACAGGTTATTTCTCTGTTCGTTATCGTTCTCGCAGCATCAGAGGCAGCGATTGCACTGGCAATCGTGTTAAATCTCTATAAAAATTATGCTAATGTAAATGTTGATGAAATTAACTCCTTAAAAGAATAAAGAATGAACACGCAACTCACTATTATTCAGTTACTCGTAGTTTTGCTGCCTCTTTTAGGCTTCATGGTGGCTATTTTGAGCCCAAGGAGCATGAAGAAGATGTACATCGCGGAAGTAAGCATCATGTTTGTTTCGCTTCTGTTGGCTGCATTTCTATTTGTTATCAAGATTCACGACTATCCAAATGATACAATCGGATTGTCTTTCACCTTGTTCACTTTAGGTGGAGCGGGCGAGGGATTTAAATTCATTGTTGATATTGCGATGGATAACATGACCGTGGCTCTCCTCTTCATGGTAACTCTAATCAGTTTTCTGGTGCACTTCTTCTCTTTGGAGTATATGCACGACGAACCGCTGAAAAACAGATACTTTGGATATCTTGGGCTCTTTACTTTTTCAATGCTCGGCCTTTTAAGCACCGGAAGCATAATGTTTATCTACATCTTCTGGGAACTTGTTGGTCTTTCTTCTTATCTCCTCATCGGATTTTGGGGATATAAAGATGAAGCAGCCAACGCATGCAGCAAAGCGTTTATCACAAACCGTGTTGGTGATTTTGGCTTTTTCCTCGGTATTCTGATGTTATTCATTACTTACGGAACCTTCAGCCTGACCGACATTTTTAGAATGATCAGCGAAGGTCAGTACCCATTGGGTAGTGAAATGTGGCTGACTGTTACAGGTCTGCTCCTTTTTGCAGGTGCAGTTGGAAAATCAGCTCAATTTCCTCTTCATGTCTGGCTTCCTGATGCGATGGCTGGTCCAACCCCTGTGAGTGCTCTCATTCATGCTGCTACAATGGTTGCTGCGGGTGTTTACATGATCGTGAGACTCTTCCCGATGTTTACCGAAGGGGCTTTCCTTACAATCGGTATAATAGGTGGATTCTCTGCTTTGATGGCAGCAACAATAGCTTTGACACAGTTGGATATAAAGAAAATTCTCGCTTATTCTACTGTCAGTCAATTAGGTCTGATGGTTCTGGCGGTTGGAGTTGGTGCTTATCATGCGGCTATAATTCACCTTCTGTTCCATGCATTCTTTAAAGCCGGCTTGTTCCTTGGCTCCGGCTCCATTATCCATGCTACTCATTCGCAGGATATTATGGATATGGGTGGACTAAGAAAAAAGATGCCCGTCACTTTTTACACAACTTTGATATATTCCCTCTCCCTTGTGGGTTTCCCGTTGACAATTGGATTTCTAAGCAAAGAGATGATTTTAACATCATCGATTACACTCGGATCTCTATCCGGGAATTATATCTACTTCATTTTTGCTGTACTTACTAGCACGCTTACATCTTTTTATATCTTTAGATATGTATTCCTGATTTTCTTTGGCGAACCAAGAAATCATCACGCTTATGAGCACGCACACGATTTTAACATATTCATAAAATTGCCTCTAATTTTATTGGCAACTTTATGTTTCTTTTTCCTATTCACTTTCAACCCGATTACTCTTCACGGTACTTATCTTACCGATTTGCTTTTCAGGTTGCCAAAAATTTTACTTCCACCCGATGTAACTTATTCATTCCTCACTTCAAGTGGCGAAGGAACGATTTATACAGAAGGATACATGCATACCCTTCACGGTTCTGAGATTCTGGTAACTGTTATCTCCGGACTGATTATCGCCTCAGGTATTGGTACTGCATGGTATATGTATATGAAGAAAAAACTTTTGCCAAAGGTTCCGCAAGGATTTTTGGGAAAACTCTACATCTTTTCACAGAGGGCTTGGTACATCGACGCATTGTATGACGCCACTGTTATTAGATTAACCTTCTTGACTGCCTCATTGATGACTCTTATCGATAAGTTCGTTGTTGATGGTGCAGTTAATCTTGGTGCTAAAACTACAATGATCCTCGGCAGATTTGGTGCCGGATTTGATTTGTATGTCGTTGACGGGCTCGTTAACCTCGTTGCCTGGATCAACGGTCTCGCAAGTATGATAATAAGAAAATTCCAAACCGGGAAAGTGCAGACCTATCTCACTCTCGTTATGGTCTTTATAGTAATTTTTGTAATGTATATTTTTTCTAATTAAAGAAACCGGAAGAATATAA
>CAYSJM010000071.1:0-18410 GCA_964431385.1 uncultured Ignavibacteriaceae bacterium
GTTGATCCCGCTTTTAACCCGGCACCAAGCAGCGTGATCTACGATCTCGAATTAGTTGATGGTGTGCTGTATGTTGGAGGAAATTTTAGTAGCATTGGAGGGGTGTCAAGGGGTAGAATAGCTGCATTGAACCCAACAACCGGTGTTCCAACTTCATGGAATCCAAATGCCGGGTCTTCGGTTTTTAAAATTATTGTCAGTGGTGAAACGGTTTTTCTTTCAGGAGGTTTTAGAACTATTGGCGGTATCACCAGAAACCATATTGGGGCGGTAAACAAATCCACGGGTGATGTTTTGGATTGGGACCCAAATTCCGGTTCGACTGTTTACCAAATGGCTCTTAGTGGAAATACCCTTTATGCAGGAGGAACTTTTTCAACTATGGGAGGTATTTCCAGAAATCGAATAGCTGCTATTGATGCAACAACAGGAGCCATCACTTCATGGGACCCAAGCCCGAACAATAGTATTGAATTATTGGAATTGGATGGAAACACTCTTTATGTTAGCGGTTATTTTGGTAATATAGCAGGAGAGCCACGAGCTCGTCTCGCGACATTTGATGCAACTACCGGGACAATAACAAGCTGGGCACCAAATCCTGATGGAGTGGTTGACAATATTGTATTTGCAGGTGGTATAGCATATCTGGGTGGATGGTTTCAGAATTTTGCAGGACAACCAAGATTACGGGTAGCTGCTGTGGAGGTGGCGACAGGAAATCTCTCCTCATGGGTCGCACACGCAGAGGCAGCAGTTTTGTCACTTGCCACTGATGGAACAAATCTTTATGCCGGGGGTAATTTTAACTCAATTGGTGGGGTTTTGAGGAACAACATTGCAGCCCTGAATGCAACAACCGGGGAGGCAACCGACTGGTACAGTGACAATGATGGAATTATCTACTCGTTGGCAACAAGTGGTACGACTGTTTTTGCCGGGGGAAATTTTACAAATATTGGTGGTCAACCTCGTAATTATCTCGCGGCTCTGGATGCAACTACCGGGTTGGCAACCGATTGGAACCCGTCACCGGATTTATATTTGAGATGTTTGAGCATAGATAACGGGATATTATATGCCGGAGGGCATTTCACAACCATTAGCGGGCAAACCCGAAACAGACTTGCAGCATATAATCTCGCCGACATGAGTCTTACAAGTTGGAATCCAAATGCCGGCAATGCAGTATTTTCAATTAATGTTTCAGGGAGCCAGGTTTATGTCGGGGGTGCATTTTCGAGTGTTGGTGGTCAGACCAGAAATTACATTGCAGCAGTGGGTGTCTCTGATGGATTGGCGAATTCGTTTCATCCGGTAGCAAGCGGTATTGTTTATTCAATAGCCGTTGATGGCTCAACTGTATATGCAGGCGGAGATTTTACAACCATTGGTGGTCAGACCAGAAATTATATCGCAGCATTAAATAGTTCTGATGGAACTGCGACTTCATGGAATCCGGGAGCAAACGAAACTGTTGAGACTATTGCTTTAAGCGGAACACAGGTATATGTTGGGGGTGATTTTACAACAATTGCCGGGGTGACAAGGAACTATATTGGGTCAATTAACAAATCGAATGGAGCACTTGCCTCTTGGAATCCAAATGCGAGCCATTCTGTAGGTGCAATATCAATTGATTATGACCACTCAAGAATTTTGGTTGGAGGACTTTTTTTTGATATTGCCGGAGAGGGTGTAAGAGGTTTTACTGTCCTTTCCGATCCATCCGACCCTGCACTTCCGGTTGAGCTTGTTTCATTTTCTGCAAAATCTGTTAACAATGCCGTTCATCTTTCATGGCAGACGGCGACTGAAGTGGACAACTACGGCTTTGAAGTGGAGAGAAAAACCTCTACAACAGACTGGCAAAAGATTACCTTCATCGAGGGACACGGAACCTCAAACTCACCCAAATATTACAATTTTTCAGATGCAATCTCTCACACCGGTAAAATAACATATCGCCTGAAACAGTTGGATAACGATGGCAAGTTTGAATACAGTAATGTAATCGAAATAAACAGCTACACCCCTTCACAGTTCGCACTTGAACAGAACTATCCCAATCCATTTAACCCTGAAACAGTAATTAGATTTAACCTGCCACAGTCAGGGAGTGTAGAACTCAAACTATATAATCTTCAGGGAGAAGAAGTGGCAACACTTCTAACCGGAGTGATGGATGCCGGAAGTCATTCAATAACACTTGATGCAACCAGATACGGGTTACCATCCGGGGTTTATGTTTACAGATTAAGTTCAATGGATGTTTCGGGTAAGAGTTTTAATGCGAGCAGAAAATTGGTTTTGATGAAGTAATAACGACTCTGATTCCAACAAAGCTAAAATTAATGAGTAGCTTTTTGGGGCGGAAGATTATTCAACAAAGGTTGGTTAGGTTCTAAATCATTCTTTTATAAACAACAGGTAACAAATGAGAAAAACAACAATAACTTTCGTTTTTTTTGTGTTAACAACTTTCACTTATTCTCAAACCCACGATCCCAATATGTGGATGACAAACGGGGTGGTAAATAGTGTCACTCAGTCGGGGAATACAATTTATCTCGGTGGAACCTTTGATTATGTCGGCAAATATTCAGGGAACGGAGGAGTCATAAATCCGGAAACAGGCGAGGTTGATAATGCAATGCCAGAAGTAAACGGGCTAATAAGATGTGTCATCTCTGATGGAACGGGTGGGTGGTATATAGGAGGAGATTTTACGAAGGTTGGTGATTTTACACGGAACAGAATTGCCCGCATCAAACCTGATAAAACTGTAGATGCTGATTTTAACCCAAATTGCGACGGCCCGGTTTACTCGATATTGCTTAATGGTGGTTCTCTTTTTGTGGGTGGGGCTTTTTTTAATATTGGTGGAGCATCGAGGAGATGTCTCGCAGAGTTGTCACCCTCAGCAGGGACTGCAACTTCATTCCATACATATCCGAGTGGTACTGTAAGGGCAATGGCAATAAGCGGAACCACTTTGTATATAGGTGGATTATTTACCGCTGTGCAGGGTGCAACCAGAAACAAAATCGCATCAATCGACCTGACCACGGGGACTGTGACGGGTTGGAATCCCGATGCAGGAGGAGGTACAATCTATTCACTTGCAGTAGATGGAAATACGGTTTTCGTAGCAGGAATATTTACTAATATCGGTGGGCAACCAAGGAACAGGATTGCAGCCTTGGATGCAACAACCGGGCTTGCCACTTCATGGGACCCAAGTGCCAGTAACACGGTTGAAAAAATAGTTTTGGATGGCAATACAATATATGCAAGTGGAATCTTCACCTATATTGGCGGGCAGATAAGAAATAGAATCGCTGCTATTGATGTTACAACCGGTCTTGCAACTCCCTGGAATCCAAACGCAGACGGGACAGTTTCCAACATGGTGCTGGACGGGAGTACTTTATTTGTATGTGGAAGCTTCACAACGATTGGCGGGCAAACCAGAAACATGATTGCCGGGATTGATGTAACTACAGGTCTCGCAACCTCATTTAATCTTGACGGTGTAATTTACTCACTTGGTGCTCTTGCAATTTATGGCAACACCATCTTTACAGGGGGAGATCTGAAGTCGATTGGTGGAAAAATCAGAAATAAAATTGCGGCGTTTGATGCCACAACAGGAGAAGCAACTTCCTGGAATCCAAATGCCAATAATGTAGTAAACTCGATAGTTGTTAATGGGAGTACGGTTTATGCCGGTGGCACTTTTACAAACATTGGTGGGCAAACAAGAAATCGCATTGTTGCCATTGATGCTACCACGGGATTGGCAACTTCATGGAATCCAAATGCGAATGGTGCGGTAAACTCAATCATTGTTAATGGGGGTACGGTTTATACCGGTGGCAGTTTCACAACAATTGGTGGACAAACAAGGAGCAGACTTGCTGCCTTAGACGCAGCAACGGGGTTAGCGACGACATGGAATCCTAATGTTAACAACACTGTATATACTATAAAATTGAGTGGAACAACAATTTATGCCGGTGGTGAATTCACTTCCGCAGGCGGGCAAACAAGAAATCGCATTGCTGCTATTAGTACCTCAACAGGATCCGCTTCTTCCTGGAATCCAAATGCAGATGGTGCTGTTAAGACCCTGGCAATAAGCGGCACAACAATTTATGCAGGTGGATCATTTACAAGCATTGGAAGCAATTCGAGGAACTATATCGCCGCATTAAGTGCTTCTACAGGATTAGCAACAACCTGGAACCCAAACGCGGACAATTTAGTGGAAACAATTGTACCGAGTGGATTGGCTGTGTATGTTGGTGGGTATTTTACAACCATAGGAGACTCATCGAGGAAGTGTTTGGCTTCCATCGATCCCTTAACAGGTGTTGCCAAATCGTGGAATCCAAACCCAAACAGTATTGTATATTCCATTTTTTTGGATTACGATCATGAACGCATTTTAGCAGGGGGTCAATTCACCTTGATGGGAGGAAATTCAAGAAGTTATTTCGCTGCTCTCTCCGATCCATCCGACCCTGCACTTCCGGTTGAGCTTGTTTCATTTTCTGCAAAATCTGTTAACAATGCCGTTCATCTTTCATGGCAGACGGCGACTGAAGTGGACAACTACGGCTTTGAAGTGGAGAGAAAAACCTCTACAACAGACTGGCAAAAGATTACCTTCATCGAGGGACACGGAACCTCAAACTCACCCAAATATTACAATTTTTCAGATGCAATCTCTCACACCGGTAAAATAACATATCGCCTGAAACAGTTGGATAACGATGGCAAGTTTGAATACAGTAATGTAATCGAAATAAACAGCTACACCCCTTCACAGTTCGCACTTGAACAGAACTATCCCAATCCATTTAACCCTGAAACAGTAATTAGATTTAACCTGCCACAGTCAGGGAGTGTAAATCTTAAACTGTATAATCTTCAGGGAGAAGAAGTGGCAACACTTCTTACCGGTTCGATGGATGCAGGCAGTCATTCAATAAAGCTTGATGCGACCAGATACGGGTTACCATCCGGGGTTTATGTTTACAGATTAAGTTCAAAGGATGTTTCGGGTAAGAGCTTTAATGCGAGTAGAAAATTGGTTTTGATGAAGTAGTCTGAATTCGAATTCAAGGAATATATTTGCCGGAAGTGGAAAATCTCAGTTTTCCACTCCCGGCTTTTTACATTAAAGGGTAAATCGCTCAGTAAATTTTTCTCCCCAGCGATTAACAAATTCAACCACTATCATCTTTGCAGAAGGTGAAGGTTTTGCATAAAAGAGATGATCTGTGGTTTCAGGCTCAACCCAGGTATGTTTTTTTGGTTTTTTATCGCCTTCAAACAGTTTCACGGTTTCAGGGTCTTTTCCTCTTCTTTTTTCCATTTGCCCCATGGCTGTTCCATCCTGATACCAGTTAACTTTACAATTTTTATCATAACCCCAGACATTTGCCATGATTTCGTTGTTAACTTTTTGAAGCGACATCTGATGGCTTAAAGATCTGCCGGTGGATTTATATTTCCATTTGATTTCACTGCCATTCACTTCATAAAAACCATATCCTTTTGGGGTTCCGTCAAAACAAGTTGGAGCAGTCCACCATGCACCACAAACAGCCCCACAAACATGGATCTCAACACCTTCCTCTTCAATATATTCACTTTCGTGCATGTGACCAGTGATGATATAAGATTTATAAGGTTTTAACATGTCGTAAAGAATTTTTCGATTCTCAACAACCACATGTTTTTTTGGGTTTCCTGAGTTGTCACGGATATGTTGAGTGTTGTATGGAGGAATATGAGTAAAAATCACCACTGTTTTTCCTTTTTCAACAAATGAAAGGTCTTTTTTTAACCAATCAATTTGAAGTTGATCGAGATAACCGATGTAATCCCCGGTCCAATAAACATCGTTAAGAACCACATAGTGAACCTCCCCTCTGTTGAAGGAGTAATAATGTGGTCCAAAAGCTTCTGTAAAAGTTTCAACCGATTTATCGTTGGTTTTTGCCGAGTGATCGGTATCATGATTCCCCACCACCTGATAAAAAGGAATTCCCATTCGTTTAACACTTTTTTCATATTCGGGGAAAAGTTTTAAATCGTTGAACACAATATCACCACAAGCCACACCGAAAATATTTTTTTTGTCAGACGCAAATTCTGCCACATCCGGAACAGTTTCATTATTAAAAAGAGTTACATCCTCCATATCCAAAACCTGTGGATCGGCAAGCAGCAGGAACGAGTGTTGTGAATCATCACCTGAAGGTTTCAAGTTAAAGCCCATATCGAGATCGGATGTGCTTCCGCCGAGTCTTTTGTAAAATCCGGCGGTTCCTGTTGGGTTGGTCTCGATTTTATATCCGGCAGGGTTTGAGACAAAAACAAATTTTTGTCCTGTAAGAGAATCAAATTCATAGTAGCCATCCTTACCGGTTTTCACCACAGAAACACCGTCGGAAACAACCACCCCGCTAACGGGTTTTCCCTCTGACATAACCCTGCCACGGATTTTCCTTGCTACATGTTCCTGTTTGTTTTCAGGTCCGATAAGTTTTTGAATGGGAGAAGTGAAAGATTCCACAACCAATAAAGCGGAAATGCCTAATGCACTTTTGATAAAATTTCGTCTGTCTGTCATTTGCGGCTCGTCTAAAATTATTTTAATGTCGATACTCAATTTACATCTCTCCTAAATAATATCCCTGCCAATTCACTAAATTTAAAAATTGCATTTTTTTGAATTTGGAGGATATTTTTATGGAAGATAGAATAATTGAATGTGTACCAAACTTTTCTGAGGGACAAAACCCTGAAGTTATTAAGCAAATAACCAACGCGATAGAGGCGGTTGAAGGTGTAAAACTTTTGAATGTAGATCCCGGCTTTGAGATGAACAGAACAGTTGTCACTTTTATCGGAAATCCTGAAGCTGTTGCAGAAGCTGCATTTCAATCAATAAAAAAGGCTTCTGAGCTGATCGATATGTCAAAGCATAAAGGTTCACACCCAAGAATGGGAGCGACTGATGTTTGTCCATTTATACCAGTAAGTGGAATAACCACCGAGGAAGCGATAAAACTTTCGCATAAAGTGGCTGAGAGAGTTGGAGAAGAGCTTGGAATTCCTGTCTATTTATATGAACTCTCCCAGGAGAACCCCAAAAGGAAAAACCTTGCAATAATTCGTCAGGGAGAATATGAAGCCCTTGAAGAGAAAATGAAAAAACCGGAATGGGCACCCGATTATGGTCCCCTCTCATTTAATGCAAAATCAGGCGGAACCGTAATGGGAGTCAGAGAATTTTTGATTGCATACAATATCAACCTGAATACACGGGAAGTTAAAGCTGCCACAGACATTGCTTTTGAACTTCGTGAAAAAGGAAGATCGGCAAGATCGGGTGGAAGCGGAGTTTTTTATTATAAAAGACCAACAATTTTGAAATATCGAGAAGGAAGCTACCCTTCAGGTATAGATGAGTTCGTTGGCAAAACAATAGAAGAGACCGCGGCTTACTGCAAAGAAAAGTTTGGTTTTGATCTGTATGAGTTATTGGAACTTAATGGTGTTAATCCCAAAAATCCTGAAGGAGAATCGGTTAAAATCCCAGGGAAATTCAAAAATTGCAAAGCCATAGGCTGGATGGTACCCGAGTATGATAGAGCACAGATTTCAATAAATCTCACAGACTATAAGTCAACTCCTATGCACCTCGTTTATGAGGAAGCAAAAAAACTTGCCGATTCGCGAGGAATTGCTATTACTGGAAGTGAAATTGTAGGAATGGTACCTTTTCGGGCACTTTATGAAAGCGGGATTTTTTATCTGAAAAGACAGGAAAGACCTGTTGGAATACCTGTGATGGATATCCTGAAAACAGCAGTTCAATCCCTCGGACTAAATGATGTTTCACCCTTTAAAATAGAAGAGAGAGTGCTTGGATTGCCCAAATTGGATGAAAAAGCTCTTTCTTCTCTTTCTGTTTCAGGTTTTGCAGATGAAGTATCCCGTGAATCTCCCGCTCCCGGTGGTGGATCAGTGGCTGCAATGGCAGGGGCGATTGGTGCCGCATTGGCTTCGATGGTTGTTAACCTGACCGCATACAAAAAAGGGGCAGGTGAAATCGATCAGATGCTGGACGACCTATCGGTAAAAGCCCAGGAAATTAAAGATAAACTGATTAAAAACATTGATGACGATTCCAATGCCTTTAATGAATATATGGAAGCAATGAGACTGCCTCAAACCACTCCGGAAGAGAAGTCAGCAAGAATTTCAGCAATGCAAGCGGGACTAAAAAAAGCTGTTCAGGTACCTCTCATGACAGCGAAACTGAGTTATGAAGCGATCAAAATCTGCGAAGTTGTGAAGCAACACGGAAATCCCAATTCCATCACCGATGTAACAGTGGGTGCACGCATGGCACTTACCGGTGTTCAGGGTGGTGTGCTTAATGTGCTTATCAACCTCAAAGACATCAAAGATACTGAGTATGTTTCCGCGATGAAACAGGAGTGTAGCCTGTTGATTGTCGATGCCGGTAAGTTAGCAGACCGAATACTCGAAGATGTGTTGCAGAAATTGAGTTAAGAGAACTATCACAAAAAAGAATACAAACAAAAATGGAATCGAATGGAAAAAACAATCGGCGAAAATCCGTTAAATCTGCGTGTATCTGCGTCCCCTAAAAAACCTTTGTACATATTAGGAATATCAGCGTTTTACCATGATTCTGCAGCTGCTTTGATAAAAGATGGCGAGATAATCGCTGCTGCTCAGGAAGAACGCTTCACTCGCAAAAAACATGATCATGGTTTCCCCACAAATGCGGTTAAATATTGCCTTAAGGAGGCGGGGATTGATATTTCGCAACTCGAAGCAATTTCATTTTATGATAAGCCATTTTTGAAATTTAACAGGCTGCTCGAAACTTACCTTAGCTATCCGGGTAGAGGGCTGAAATCGTTCATGATGGCTATTCCATTGTGGATTAAACAAAAACTTTGGATACCCGACATTATCGAAAAGGAAAAGGGTTTCACGGGAAAGATTCTCTATCCTGAACATCATGAGTCGCACGCAGCAAGTGCCTTTTTCCCATCAAAATTTGACGAGGCAGCTTTTCTCACAATAGATGGTGTGGGTGAGTATGCAACTGCCTCCTATGGTATCGGAAAAGGAAGCTCGGTGAAGATTTTAGGTGAGATTAATTTCCCTCACTCTTTGGGTCTTTTATATTCAGCTTTCACTTACCACACAGGTTTTAAAGTCAACTCGGGTGAGTACAAAGTTATGGGTCTTGCTCCTTACGGTACTCCAAAGTATGTCGAAAACATCTATAAATATCTGATTGACCTGAAAGAAGACGGTTCATTCAAAATGAACATGGACTATTTCGACTACAACACGGGTCTTAAGATGACCAATTCGAAATTTTCCGAGTTGTTTGATGGTCCTGCCCGAGAACCGGAGACCAACCTTACGCAACGGGAGATGGATCTTGCCCGCTCGGTTCAGGAAGTGACGGAAGAAATTGTTTTAAGGATGGCTCGCCACATCAGGAAAGAAACGGGAATGAAAAATCTTTGTCTTGCCGGAGGTGTTGCTCTAAATTGTGTTGCTAACGGTATTCTACTTCGTGAAAAAATATTTGAGGACCTCTGGATTCAGCCCGCAGCCGGTGATGCCGGAGGTGCTTTGGGGGCGGCACTCATCGCTCATTACCACCACTTCGGAAATGCAGCCCCAACAAAGGGTAAACGGGACCTTCAAAAGGGATCATCGCTTGGACCATCTTACAAAAATGAGCAGATTGAAGAGTTTCTGAAGAAATATAATCTCCCTGCAACTAAAATGAGTAGAGAGGGGCTCCTCGACAAAGCCACTGATTTAATGAAAGAAGGCAAAATCATCGGCTGGTTTCATGGAAGAATGGAATATGGTCCGAGAGCTCTCGGCAACCGTTCGATTATCGGTGATGCCAGAAATCCGGAAATGCAGAAGAAAATGAACCTGAAAATTAAATATCGGGAGAGTTTTAGACCGTTTGCCCCCTCCGTTATGTATGACAAAGTGCACGAATGGTTCGACATCGACTGTGAAAGTCCATATATGCTTCTGGTGGCAAATGTTCAAAAAGATAAACAGCGAAAGATGACGCCTGATGAAGAAAAACTGTGGGGAATTGATCTTTTGAACATCTTGCGGTCAGATATTCCTGCGGTTACTCATGTTGATTATTCAGCACGGATTCAAACCGTTCATCCCGATGACAACAAAAGATATTACGACCTGATCAATTCGTTTTACAAAAAAACAGGCTGTCCGGTAATCGTGAACACAAGTTTCAATGTCCGTGGAGAACCAATTGTCGAGTCACCTCTCGATGCATACAAGTGCTTCATGCGTACAGAAATTGATGTGCTTGTACTCGAAAATTTTATTCTGTTCAAAGAAAATCAACCCGCATTTCATGACGATATAAAATGGCAGGAAGTATATGAGCTTGATTAAAGAGATAAAAAAAGAAGTTAATGAACTCGATTTGACTCCCCGTGCCCTAAGAAAAGGGAGTGCCACACTTGGGATTACGCTGGTGATTGCGGGAGTTTTGCTTCAGTCGTTTACTTCATACCAGACAACTGGTATCCTTGTAGCTGCTTTTGGAGCATTTTTCACTTTGGTTGCCTTGGTTTCCCCTCTAAAAACAATCGATGTTTACAAAGTTTGGATGACATTTGCTTTCACTCTTGGTTGGTTTGTCTCGAAAATAATCTTCACAATAATTTTCTATTTGGTGGTCGCTCCGGTGGGAATGGTTGCGAAACTTTTCGGAAAGGAATTCCTCGATCTGAATTTCAACAAAAAGAAGGATTCATATTGGATCAAAAAACAAAACCATAAAATCGATTACGAAAAAATGCATTAGGACTATAAATGAGCAAAATCAAAATAATCTCACAATACCTCTCTTTCCTCAAAGAAAACAAAAAATGGTGGCTAATGCCCATCGTCATCATTGTAATATTTATCGGTCTTCTCCTCGTTTTCGCCAAAGGCAGCCCGCTCGCGCCGTTTATTTACACGCTCTTTTGAGTACCAGAGTACTCAGGTACTCAGGTGCTCAGCATCAGGTAAATTAATGCCGTGATGACTATGGCTCCAAAGATGTTGATGATGAAGCCGGTTTTTACCATATCGGCGATTTGGAGGCGACGGGAGCCAAAAACAATTGCATTTGGCGGAGTGGCAACGGGCATCATGAAAGCCATCGAGGCAGAAATGGTTGCCGGGAGCATGAGAAGCAGGGGGTCGACATGCCACTCAACAGCAAAAGCAGCGAGGATTGGGAGAAATATTTGAGCAGTTGCTGTGTTTGATGTAAGTTCAGTAAGGAAAGTTACTATCAGAGAAATTGCAAAGATGATTACAATTATTGGCATTCCTGCGGCAAAATCGAAGCTTTTTCCGATTTGAACGGAGAGCCCGCTTTTTACAAATCCTTCTGCGAGAGCAAATCCACCACCAAAAAGCAAAATTACATCCCACGGGATATCGCGGATAATCCAGGCGTCAATGATTGTCCCTTTTTCTTCTGCCTCTTTTTTTGATGGGAGTATAAATAGCAAAAGAGCAGCAAAAATTGAGACGGTGCCATCATCTATAAATCCGGCAGACGGGAAAAGACCCGACCATCCGGGGATGGTTACAAATCCTGCTTTTATATCTTCCCTGAAAATCCATAGAAGAGCTGTTGATGCAAATAGAATGAGGATTGTTTTCTCTTCATACCTCATTTTTCCGAGGTCTGCATACTCTTTTTTCATAACAGAGCGATCTATCTCGAATTTATCATCACTTTTGAATATCACCTTTGTTAACAACCACCAGACAAAAACAGTTAAAATTATTGCAAGTGGCAGGAAATAGATAATCCATTGTCCAAATCCAACAGCCGGATTGTGTGGAAATGTCTGGGTATAAATTCGTTGAAAAACAAGGTTTGGCGGTGTACCAATATAAGTAGCGATTCCACCTATTGAAGCCGCATAGGCTATCGAGAGCATTAATGATTTTGAGAAATTTGAAGTGGTAACAATTCCATGTTCCTCCTCCATTTTAGAAACTATCGCCATCCCGATGGGGAGGAGCATTACGGCTGTGGCAGTGTTCGATATCCACATTGAGAGGAATCCACCGGCGATCATGAAAGAAAGAACTATAGTAGAGGGGCTTTTGCCGAAGTGCGATACAAGTCCGAGAGCTATTCTTTTATGCAGGTTCCACTTCTCCATCGCGAGGGCTATAATGAAACCACCAAGGAAGAGGAATATTGTTGAATTTGTGTACGCTGCTGCTGCATCCTTTCCACTTATTACACCTGACAAAGGGAATAAGACCAATGGGACAAGAGAAGTAACAGCCAGTGGCACAGCTTCTGTAACCCACCAAATGGACATCAGGATCGCAATTCCGGCACAAAATTTGGCATTATGTGGCATCCCCGAAAGAAGAACAAAGAGGATAAACGCCAGGATACCCAAAAACAGCCCTGTTCGTTTAAATTTATAGCTGCCAAGGAATTTTGCTACACTGTCGGTTTGCATAAAATATTCTTTCAGAATTGGATGCTTAAATTATGAAAATATTTGGATTTTATGATGTGATTAAGTATCTGATTTAAAGGGAAAGATGAGATTTATTAAAAATAAAAGCCGTAAAAAAGCCCTTAAACATTGTGAATTGCTTATTTTTGCATAAGAAATTGTTTCCGATTTAAAGGAACGGATATAATTCAAAATCAACACTGATATTTACTTTATCTATTTGTAAACGATGACAGAAAAAAAACAAAGATTATGGATCTGGTGGGTTGTAGCGGCAGTACTGATGCTGGTTACGGGTTACTACCAAAGGGTTACGGGACCAACCTACGATAAAAAGATTACTTTCACTTTAGAAGGAAAGGAATACAAGGTAAAACTTCCCCGTTCTCATGGAGACGACACCGACTGTCCGGTAATCCTTCCGGTTTCTGATACTTCCATCACGGCGAAACTTCTTTACAGAAGATTCAATATGAATGAGCAGTACAAGGAAGTTGGTTTTGAAAGAAAAGACACGATGCTTCAAGCTCTTCTTCCGAAGCAACCACCGGCAGGAAAACTTGAGTATTCAATCGTACTTTTAGAAAAGGACAAGGAACCTCAGGATATCACGGGGCATGAAACGGTTGTAATCCGCTTTAAGGGGCATGTGCCATTGTGGATAGTGCTTGTCCATGTAGTTTTTATGTTTGCCGGAATGTTAATGTCGAACATTACGGGATTTTATGCCTTTCTCAAACACCCCTCCTTTACAAAATATGCTCTGATTACAACGGTTGTGCTCTTTATCGGGGGGCTAATTCTTGGTCCCATAGTGCAAAAGTATGCATTTGGAGTTTTTTGGTCGGGTATCCCTTTTGGATGGGATTTAACTGATAACAAACTTCTTTTTTCATTTTTGTTTTGGCTGGGAGCATGGGTTTTCAGTATAAAAAAGCCCCGTTATTGGCTTGGAATCCTTGCCTTGATTATTCTATTAGTGATGTATTACATCCCTCACAGTGCAATGGGCTCTGAATTTGATTATAAAAACAACAAACTTGGAACATCAAAAACTTTGTAACAACCGTTTGTCCAAAAATAAAATCGGGCATCACAATTTTTCGAGATAACAATACATTATTGATACTTTTGCAATGCAGATTTTAACAATGGAGTATAATAACAATGAAATATAGATTAATTTTACTTTTTACAGTATTAACGAGTTCGATGGCTTTTGCTCAAAATGATGATTGGTGGGAGCTTGACGATTGGAGTTTCGATTTTGGATGGAGTCATAAAAAGCCCTACATTTCACTTTCTTATGGAATGGCTGAAAACAGTTATCTGAATCTTCCGGGAGCACTTGCGAATACCGGATCGATAGAAGCAAAACTTGGGTATTCCAATTCTACAACAAGTTTTAAGCGAGCACCTTTCGAGAAACAGTCGGGAGTATTTTTTGGTAAACACGCTTACAACATTGGGAACACGACGGATGGAACAAAAATTCAGACGACAGCCTGGAAATTTGGTTTTGACGGTTCCTCGGGTATCGCTTACAACATTGGCGATGTTAAAGTGATTCCGTATAACTCCCGTGGTATGCAGTGGTCATATATGACGGTTGATACTTTTAATATTTCGGGTAAGGCGAGAGAAATAATGGACCTTTACAATGAATCGATAAGATTTGGTAACAGGTTTGAAGGCGGAGTAAAGCTGAGAGTTAAAGAAACTGTTGAGTTGGGTGCCGGCTGGCAGCGATCGATAGTTTATCCTCGCACAATGTTTTGGTATTGGGCAGGGAGTTCGATAATCGAGGAGATTGGGCATGGTCTCATCGACGAATTTGTAGCAGCAATTCATAAATCGTCACCGGGGGCTACTCCTATAGTCTATTTTCTGTTGAAGAATGCACTCTCTTATGGTGCATACGAATTAAGGAAAGAGAAAATGAATTGGCCATTCGATACTGAGTCGCCATTTTTCTCAGATTCTTACAGAGTAACACTCACCTGGGTTTTCTGATTTTTATTATTGAAGGCGGTTCGATAACTTTGGGAGTTAAATTTTTAAGGTTATGAACCGCCACTACACTACCATAATTTCACTTTTACTTTGTTTTCTCTTATCGGGATGTGCTACCCTTCCGGAGACTCGTCCCGGTGATGTGAAGGATTACAACTCATTCACGGAAGCATTCGCATTTGCATATACACAAAACAAAGTTGAAGATGGAGTCTTTTTAAAAGAGAAATTCGGCGAGTATTACAAGAATATGATCGAAAAACTTGTCATTGCACTCACAAACCCTGAAGTAACAAAACTTGAAAGGGAAGCTGCAACGGAACTCTTTTATTGGGCGGAATCGTTGGGTAGATTAAAGGAATACAAGGAGTTAAAATGATTTCTGAAGAATTATTAAGTATTATGTGTTGTCCCGAAACAAAAGCCGATTTAGTGCTCGAAGGTGATTTTCTCGTATCGACAGATAAAAACACTCGTCGCCGATACAGGATAGAGAACGATATCCCTGTTATGCTGATTGATGAGTCGGAAGTGC
Source organism: uncultured Ignavibacteriaceae bacterium (assembly GCA_964431385.1). Taxonomy (GTDB): domain Bacteria; phylum Bacteroidota; class Ignavibacteria; order Ignavibacteriales; family Ignavibacteriaceae; genus UTCHB3. The sequence goes on from CAYSJM010000071.1 coordinate 15,163, forward strand.
TGGTGATGGAAGAATGGGCAAAAATTATGGAAAAACACGGCAGGAAAGTCGAAAATTAAATAAAGGTCGTGTAGGTTGCAAGAGCTTTATGGAGAAGTTCTTTATAGGCTTGTTCCGTTTGTTCTATTGCACCAAACATTTTTAAGTGAGGATTCATAAGTTGAACATCCAGAAGAATGAATCCCCTTTTAATCAATCGATTAATAAGAAAAGTCAGAGCCACTTTTGAGCCCTGACTTTTTTTTGTAAACATCGACTCACCAAAAAAGGCCCCACCGAGGCAAATTCCGTACAAACCTCCAAGAAGTTCATCCGATTGAAAAACCTCATAGGTATATAGATACCCCATATTAAAGAGGTTTCTGTAAGCATCTTTCAGAGGTGCATTTATCCAGGTTTCCTCCCGGTCTGCACATCCGTCGATTACGCGGTCGAAATCGTCGTTTACCCGAATTTCAAAAGTGCCCGTTCGCAGCATCTTTTTGAGAGATCTCGGGATGTTATAATTGTCGAGAGGAATTATTGCTCTCGATTTAGGAAGATACCAGTTCACTTCAGGTGAGTCTTTGCTCTCAGCCATCGGAAAGGCACCCATCGAATAGAGTCTGATCATATTCTCCGGGGAGAGGTAATCTTCCTCCACCATCTTTTTATTCGTCCGCTTTTAGTTCAAAACTTACAATTTCATATCCTTTAATCGACTCTCTTGCTGCAAAGGTGATACCGGCGAGTACGATACACATCCCCAGGACGAAAAAAAGGATTGAGAAGATGCCAAAGTTAAGGAGTTCGGTTTTTGTGACTACCATTCCCAATCCGATCCAGATTGAAGTAATAACAAAGCACCCGACACCGACAGAGTAGCAGACGACGGCGTTTTTTACGAGGGCGAGCCGCACGATCAGAAAATTAAGTTGAACGGAAATGCTTTTTAGCCGCATTTCGTCAAAATATTCAAAATCTTTAGTATCCGCCGATTTTGCATATCTTCTTTTTTCTTCGTTTAGAGCTCGAATCCTGTTCACGACGAGTGAATATTTGTTGTTCATACCGAGAATGAGCAATCCACACGCCGAGATCATAATACCGGGAGCCAACATCGCCTGAATGAGGGAAGCCACTTGTTCCATAATTACATGCCAAAGTTTTGCAATCCGGGGAATGCGAGACTAAGTGTACCGAGGAAAACATAAAAACCAACCAGTATTCCGATTGACAGGATGACATATTTGTTTTTATCTTCGGAATTGGAAAGTTTTGCCATTCCCACACCAGTCAGATAACAACTAAAAATTTTAACAGGATCGAGAATTGAAAGAAAATGCTTTTCGGGACCTTTGTCAATTCCAAGAAATGAAGCGAGGGAAGTGTCGTTATACATGGTAGAAAAAAGCAGAGTTATAATTGTAGAAACAACCATCCCTGCAACAGGGAGCAACGCAGGCAAAGAGTATGCGATCATCATCCCCTTATAATCCATGGGTGACTTCAGAATCAATTTTGCGAGAAGCAGATATATTCCGGCTGCTATGAAGAACATGATGAATCCACCGATAAAAATCGGGATTCCCATAAAGACATAACCGAGCGGACCGCTCATCATTTCTTGCTGTTTCTGTATCATCTCGTTTACTTGTTTAATCTCGTCAGCAGATTTGCCCTCTTTTTTGAGTTGTTCAATCGTTTGAGCTTTTTGTTTCTCCCAAAGTGTTGTTTTAACCTCGGGATCCATAAACTTCAGAATGGTAAAAAGAACTGCTCCGGCAAGCACAATAATAAGAGGAACCAACCAGTCGGAAGTTTTTAATTCGAACTTTGAAATCGAGCTAAAAACCATTTCGGGGTTAGTTATCGCACCTGTTATTTTGTCTCCGAACGAAAGTTCTTCGGGCATTAAATCTTCTTCGTGTTGAAATTCATTTTCCATTTCAGTCTCTTTTTTTTGATGATGATAATCTTATAAAACCGGACACTAAAAATATGAAATTTGTTCATAGGAGTAAATTATTTTATAAGATGGAGGTGAGAATTCAAGTTTATTATGAATTGCAGGTCTCAATAATGATACCTTTACAAAAGCAAAATATACGAGGCAGTGTGCCTGAGTTTTTTTTCAAATTCATAATAACCCAATAGTGAACGGTTAATAGAAATATTCACCGAGGAAAAAGGGGGTTTTGTCGAAAAAGTGGCTTAATTATGGCTTTAAGTGGGTTTTGTAATTGATCAATCACATAAAAAAAAGAAATAAATGTGTAATTTTCAACCCCTAAAAAGTTTTATAGTCATTTAAACCCTTGATTGGTTTAAAGTGTCAAAGTTTAAGGATCAGCAGTTTATTTAATCAACCAATTAACAAGGAGTCTTATGCATCAAAAACTTGCAACTTTTATGCTTGCAGTATTTGTATTTGCGACAATTCCGGTGTTCTCACAGTTGGCACCACCGGATAGTTTAAAGGCAACCGAGGGTGGGGCAAGTCATCACGGCAAGTTCGTTAGTCTTGTCTGGAAGTATGCACCATCAACACCCGGAAACTATGTCCGTTTTAAGGTTTACAAGAAACATGCGGACAGTACTAATTTTGTAGTTATTGCTTCAAATCTTTGGGAAAAGAGATTTAGCGATACCCGTGTTCTTCCGGGGGCCACCTATCAATACTATGTTGTTGCATATACAAACACTACCGTGAGCGACCCTTCAAACACGGCAGAGGTAACTCTTGCACCACCTCCACCTCCACCTGCTTATGCAAAAATTACAGGAACTGTTGTTAATGCAACAGGTGCCCCGTTAAAAGATGCCATGGTGAAGGTATTTTCACAGAATACAAATTATATGCGTTCGGCAAGAACCAATATAAATGGAACATTTTCAGTCACCGTCTTAACAGGAACATATTTTGTTCAGACGACAAAACCGGGCTATTTCTCGGAGTATTATGAAAATGTAACTTCATTTGCAAATGCCACTCCGTTGGTTTTGGCTGAAGGCGATTCCCTTAATCTCGCAATTGATCTTGCAACCTTTGTTCCTCCGGCTACATACACCCTCACAGGAAATGTAACCAATGAACTTGGTGCACCACAACGAGCAGAGATTTATGTTTACAAAGTAAGGTTGAACAACTACCATTATATGGTAAAAAGAACCCATACAGACAGCCTTGGCAACTATTCTGTGCCCGTGAAAGAAAATGACACTGTTATTGTTTATGCAAAAGCTCCGGGATTTGCTTATTTCCCTGA
>CAYSJM010000072.1:0-18147 GCA_964431385.1 uncultured Ignavibacteriaceae bacterium
TTTGCGGTTTTATTTGTTTATTTTTGTAACTTATGAAATTCAAAGAAGATACAATAACGGCTATCATCACACCCCCCGGGGTGGGTGCTATTTCTGTTATCCGAATCAGTGGTGAAAATGCTATTTCTGCCACTGATCGGATATTCTCCGGCACACAACCTCTAACTCAAGCAGCTTCACACTCACTAAAATATGGCAAAATTGTTTCCCCTTCCGACGAAACCATCGATGATGTATTGGTTTCCGTTTTTAAGGCTCCAAACTCATATACAGGTGAGAATAGTGTTGAGATATCATGCCATGGCAATCCAAATATTACTCGAAAAATTACTGAACTTCTCTACAATCTTGGAATCAGAAATGCCGAACCGGGTGAGTTCACCAAAAGAGCTTTTCTAAACGGAAGGATAGACCTTTCGCAGGCAGAAGCTGTTATGGAGTTAATTTCTTCACGGTCTGAAGCTTCACTTCGAGGTGCCCGAAATCAACTCGATGGACTCCTCTCCTCTAAAGTCAACCAACTACGGTCCCTGCTTGTTAATACCTCATCCTTGGTTGAGTTGGAACTCGATTTTGCCGAAGAAGATATTGAATTTGTCGATAGACAGGAATTAATTAAGCGAATCCTGAATATCACCTCTGAAATCGATCAACTTCTTGCCTCCTATTCATTTGGAAGAGTAATAAGAGACGGTGTGAATGTTGCCCTCGTGGGACAACCAAATGTTGGAAAATCCTCACTCCTGAACTACTTGCTGAAAGAGTATAGAGCCATCGTTAGTTCCATTCCGGGCACCACAAGAGATATCATCAGAGAAGAAGTGGTAATTGATGGTGTTCTGTATCGACTGTTCGATACCGCAGGCATTCGCCAAACAAATGACGAAATTGAAATTGAAGGAGTAAAGAGAAGTAGAGAAGCTGTTAGAAATGCTGACCTCGTACTCTTTATTAATGATGTCGTTCAAAATATATCTGTTGATCTTTATGAAGAAATTAAAGAATTAATCAACGAAAACCAAATCATCGTTGTTCTGAACAAAGTGGATATCAAACACTCTTCCCTCCTCAAAGCTGACATTTCAATATCAGCAAAAACCGGAGAAGGCATTTATGAACTATTCGATCTCTTGAAAGAAAAAACTCTCGGTTCTCACTCATACAGCGAAAAAGGTGCTGTGGTTTCTAATATGCGTCACTACAACTGCTTAAAGCAGGCAAAAGATAATTTGGAAGCGGCTCTTAATTCCTGCCAACTTAATTTGAGTGGAGAATTCATTGCCATTGATCTTAGAAATGCAGAAAATTCTCTCGCCGAAATTACCGGTGAAATTACAACTGACGATATATTGAACAATATTTTTATGCACTTCTGCATCGGAAAATGACAGATCTTTACAACAGACATTACTTAAAAGACAGAAGAAAAAATCTTCGAAATAACGCTACTTCAGCGGAACTAAAACTGTGGGAAGAACTCAAACATAAAAAATTGGGACATAAATTTAGACGACAGTACAGCGTTTCAAACTACATTCTCGATTTTTATTGTGTCGAATTAAAACTCTGCATCGAACTCGATGGAGGATCCCACGATGGAATCGAAGCCATCGAATACGATCTCGTCCGCGATAAATTCCTTGAAAGCGTTGGAATAGAAACCCTCCGCATATTTAACGAAGAAGTATTCGAAGATATAGAAAAGGTCTTGGAAAGAATTAAAAAGTATTTGATCTGAAAGTATTACTGCCGCCCCCCTGCGGTTTTAATGTTTGTGGATTTCCACCGCCCCCCTTGCCCCCCTCCTTGTAAAGGAGGGGGGGAGTGTTGTTAAAGGTTGGTGATAGAGTAGGAGGTTTTGTTGATTTTTTGTTTTTAGTATTTATTTTAAGCGAAAACTTTTGTCCCCACCGAAATTATTGCTTACGAGCCCCCCCACCTTAATAAGGAGGGGGGTTGGGGGGCGGTGGGGAGGGAAGAATAAAATTAAGTCGTTTTAGTAGTCGAGATGCAGCCAGGAATGAATTAATAACTTTAACTTCATTCTTTTAGTGTTGCGGTTATGGTGAAGGATTGCCGATTGTTGAAAGTTTCCCACCGCCCCCCTTGCCCCCCTCCTTGTAAAGGAGGGGGGGAGTGTTGTTAAAGGTTGGTGATAGAGTAGGAGGTTTTGTTGATTTTTTGTTTTTAGTATTTATTTTAAGCGAAAACTTTTGTCCCCACCGAAATTATTGCTTACGAGCCCCCCCACCTTGCTAAGGAGGGGGGTTGGGGGGCGGTGGGGAGGTTTTATTTTTTTTGATTTTATACTCAATTATCATCATTATTGTAGGTTTCTTAATAGAGAAGAACCTCAAGTTTCATCTCCAACTTTATTGCACTAAGCCCCCCACCTTGATAAGGAGGGGGGTTGGGGGGCGGTGGTAAAATGTTTCACATGAAACAAATTGAACTTTTTCATAAATTTTATAATTGGTAATTATCACAACAGTTAAATTGTTTCACATGAAACTAATTAGAAGATTAAATGCGTAAATATGATGTAATTGTAATTGGCGGTGGACACGCTGGAATAGAAGCCTCAGTAGCTTCTGCAAGAATGGGATGTAAAACGGCACTCGTATCAATGGATAAGTTTGCAACAGGTAGATTGTCTTGTAACCCTGCAATTGGGGGAACGGCAAAAGGTCATCTCGTGAGAGAAATTGATGCCCTTGGTGGTGTAATGGGTGAAATAGCTGATCATTCCGGAATTCAATTCAGAATGTTGAACCGGAGTAAAGGTCCCGCAGTTTGGTCGCCAAGGAGTCAAAACGATCGTGATATCTACTCAAGAATCGCTCTTAAGGTTGTCGAAGACACATCAAATCTTGAAATTATCGCTGAGTCCATAGTTGAGATATTGATTGAGAATGGCACCGTCTGTGGTGTAAAAACATCACATGGTGAAGATATCTCTGCAAAAGCAGTAATTCTCTCTTCCGGAACATTTTTAAATGGATTAATGCATACCGGACTCTCCGCAACCCCCGGTGGTAGATTTGGTGAAAAACCTGCAACAGGGATTACCGAATCTCTCGTGAAAGCAGGATTTGAAACCGGTCGCCTGAAAACAGGCACTCCACCAAGACTTCATAAAGATTCTATCAACTGGTCACTACTTGAAGAACAACCGGGCGACGATTCTCCTCAACCGTTCTCACATCGTACTGACAAGTCACACTTCCCCTTTCTACCACAGGTCTCTTGCCACCTCACTTACACTGATGACAGAGTCCATAAAATTCTTGAAAAAGGATTTTCCAGCTCGCCTATGTTTACAGGTATTATCCAGGGAACAGGACCAAGATACTGCCCCTCGATTGAGGATAAAATTGTTCGCTTCTCAGAAAAACCACGACATCAACTGTTCCTCGAACCGGAAGGTTTGGATTCAGAATTGATTTATGTCAACGGATTTTCAACTTCCCTGCCCGCCGAAATTCAACTCGAGGCTCTGAAACTGATAAAAGGACTTGAAAATCTCGTGATGATCAGACCCGGATACGCAGTGGAATATGATTTTTTTCCACCTCATCAAATTGACCTCACTATGGAAACCAAATTAGTGAAAGGTCTCTATTTTGCCGGACAAATCAACGGCACCTCAGGATATGAAGAAGCTGCCGCTCAAGGGCTTATGGCGGGTATAAACGCTGCACTGAAATTAAAGGGTGAAAAAGAACTTGTTCTTAAAAGAAGTGAAGCATACATAGGGGTTCTGGTTGATGATCTTGTTGGGAAATCAACAACGGAACCGTACAGAATGTTTACTTCACGGGCAGAGCACAGACTCCTTCTCCGTCAGGACAACGCAGATATGCGTCTGACACAATACGGTCACAGGATCGGCTTAATCAGTGATGACGAGCTGAAAAAAGTTGAAGAAAAAAGAAAGACTATATTTCGCGGGATAGAGCTCTCTAAGTCTGCAAAAATCACTCCAGAAATATTAAATCCTTTTTTGAGAGAAATCTCCTCTTCCGAAGTGGTGTTCTCCGAAACTGTCGAAAAAATAATGAAGCGTCCCGAAGTAAATACTCATCAACTGGGTGCCTTGTTAACCTCTGAAGATTCACAAGAATTAAAAACAATTTTGAATGAAGCAGACATTGCGTTTCAAATTGAACTGATTGTTAAATACGAGGGATACATCTCAAGACAACAGGATACTATTAGTAAACTTGAGAAATATGAGGACCGCACTATCCCCCCTGACCTCGACTATAAGATCGTACCTTCCCTTTCTGCTGAAGGAAGAGAGAAATTATCCAGGGTAAAACCAAGAAATATTGGACAAGCATCCCGCATTTCAGGTGTTACTCCTTCAGATATTTCTATCTTAATGGTATATTTGAATAAGTGATTTAAGATATTTCGGAGAGATTATTGATATCTGTTGATACTTATTTAAGGCAATTAACCCACTATTTTTGGGAAAACAATCAAAACCCTGACGAAAACACCCTTGGAAGACTCGCCTTTTTTGCCGGACTTCTTGCAGAAAAGAACGAAGTTCTAAATCTTGTTTCTCGTAAGGATATAGCTAATGTAGTAGAAAATCATGTGTTCATCTCGGCTTATATTTCAAAGTATCTTCCCGAGAGAGCTACTTCGTTTCTCGATATTGGATCCGGCGGTGGTTTACCCGGGATTCCATTTGCTATTATGAGACCCGATTTACAAGGGGTCTTGGTCGATTCTATTACTAAAAAAACTAACGCAGTCGCTGAGTTTGTAGAAAAACTTATGCTACGAAATGTGATAGTTGAAAATAATAGAGTCGAAGGTGTCGAATTTGTAAAAAAATATGCGGGCAAATTCGATATAATCATCAGTCGTGCTACCGTCGATCTTCTATCGCTCGTACAGTTCTCTGTTCCATTGATAAAGGAAAAGGCAGCCATGCTAATTATTAAAGGCGGCGATATCACTGAGGAATTTGAAGAAGCAAGGGCGAAATATGGCTATATGTTCAAGCGTTCTACCGTCTATGAACTTAGATATAAGCCAACTAATACAAAAAATGAAAAAGGTAAAAAACTTGTTTACCTGGAGTTATACAAATGATTTTGAATGGTACCGACCAATCGCTTTTTAATGAAATTTCAACACTCTCCACCGAGCAAAGAAATCCACGCTCAATGGAAATTGACGCCGCCTCAATCGACGAAATTCTTCACATTATGAATGAAGAAGATAAAACTGTTCCTCTTGCAGTGGAAAAAGAGATTCCCTACATCGCACAGGCTGTAGATGCAATTGTTAAAGCACTCAAAAATGGGGGCAGACTCCTCTACTTTGGTGCCGGCACTTCCGGCAGACTCGGCGTGGTCGATGCATCGGAGTGCCCTCCTACTTTTGGTACCCCTTTTGGAATGATTGAAGGCTACATTGCCGGTGGAAAAGAAGCTATGTTCAGAGCACAGGAAGGTGCCGAAGACCATGAAATAAATGGCGAACGAGATGTAGTCGCTGCTAATGTTACTGATAAAGATGTTGTGTGTGGAATTGCTGCCAGCAGAAGAACCCCTTATGTTATAGGTGCAGTAAAGAAAGCTAAAGAAATTGGTGCCACTACAGTTTATATAACCTGCACCCCCAGAGATGGATTTAACATCGAAGCCGTTGATATTCCCATCTGCCCATTCGTCGGTCCCGAAGTTGTTATGGGCTCAACAAGAATGAAAAGCGGAACTGCACAAAAGTTAGTCCTCAATATGCTCACAACCTGCTCGATGATCAGAATGGGAAAAGTTTACGAGAACATGATGATCGATCTTCAAATGACTAATAAAAAACTCGTTGAGAGAGCAAAACGAGTGGTTATGACCATCACAGGATTGAGCTACGACGACGCAACTAATTACCTTAGCGAAGCCGGTGGTCATGTAAAAACCGCTCTCGTGATGATTAAAGGAAATGTCTCCGCCGAAGAAGCAAAAAGAAGACTCGATTTAACAGAAGGCTTTGTTAGAAAAGCCATTGAAATTGTTGATTAACCAATATATAAATTACACCTTTATATTATTTATTTTATTATCTTCTCCCGTAATTCCTCAATCTTCGGATCTCGAGAAATTTGGAGATTACGGGGAGAGTATTTTAAAAACCTCCACCCGGTTTAATAACAACGATCTTCTTAACTACGGAATTGTAGCCGGAAGCACTTTACTCGCCTATAATTTTGACGAAGATGTGAATAATTTCTTTAAGAAAAACAGAACCCCAATCTTAAATCCCCTGCTCGAATTTAACAAATATTCTGTCTATGCGGTTTTTGCTTCGGCTGGTGCACTCTATCTCCATGGGAGCATCTACGACAACGCAAAAAACAAAGACCTGGGTCTTAAACTTGGTTCTGCTCTCATCTATTCCACTCTCGTGAACCAGGCCCTTAAAATGCTTACCGGTCGAGAACGACCAACAATCACAGACAACAACTCAAATTTCCACTTCTTTAGAACAGCATGGGATGAAACCTCCTTCCCTTCCGGACACTCTACTGCCGGATTTGCGTTCGCCTCTGTTATGGCTCTCTCAACTGATAACGACCTCGAGAAGGGTTTGTATTGGACTGTTGCCGGACTAATGGCGTTTGAGAGGCTCTACAACAGCCACCACTGGCTTTCTGATGTGGTTTTGGGTTCTGCAATAGGATATTTCACCGGAAGCCTTATCGCAACTAAAAACCCGGAAAATCCAGTTGGTACCACTATCCCAGTTTTTGTAATTAATTACCGGTTCTGATCGAATGGAAAACTTTGAACTGATTTCGCAGTTTGGAAATTACAAAGAAATACGAAATATCAGTAAAGCATTATCCGGACAAAAAGGGGCACAACACACCCTTGCTTACCTTCCGGGTAGCTCCAAAACCCTCCTGGCTCTCCAGTTAAAACTGAAATTTGACCGCGTGGTTATTCTCGTTCCATCGGTTAAGGATGTTCTGGAAACCTCCACTGAGATAAAGTTGATGGGGATAAAATCTCCGGTCATAAGCATTTCTGAATTTAACTCAAAAAAGATTCAAGAAACCCTTAACGAACTCTCTTCCCTGAATGGTTATTTCCTGATCTCCACTTACGATCTGCTCCTTGTAAAACTCCCTTCAAAACAGGATTTTTCTGAAAGTTTGTATAAATTTTCAACAGGAGATTCAATCTCGTATGATAAGTTTGTTGCACTGTTGACAGGCTACAATTACAAAAGAGAAAAATATGTGGAAGAAAGCGGATTCTTTGCACAAAGAGGAGCCATCATCGATTTTTGGTCCCACAGCGAATCAATGCCTGTTCGTGTGGAGTTTGACGGCGACTTCATAGAATCAATAAGATTTTTTGATCCTGAAAACCAGCGCTCTGTACGGCTTGTTGACGCAGCAACCATCTCTCCCGAATTGGAAGAACTCTCTACAAACGACGAGAATACCTTTAACGACGATATATTCAATTATGTTAACGACTCTCTAATAATTGCCGACGATTTTTATCTCAGAGAAGCGTCCTACAAAGAAGTTAATATCACCGCAGAAGATGAAGAAACAAGCGTTGCGACTGTAAATGAACCGGTCTATGACGAAGATGCTTTTCTCGATGAGTTCCCGGAAGAAGATGTAGAAACAGCTGGAAGTGAAGTATCTACTAAAATTCCTTTCTCTGAAATAATGGGAAAGGGAAACAATACCTGGCTTGTTGAATCCGGACTACAAATCGAAAATTCACTAAAGCTCGAAATAGCTGCTGCCCCCTCCATAAATTCAAATTATGAATTGTTGTTCAAGACTCTTCTGCAGTTCTCTGAAAATGGGTATGCCATCAATATAGCCGTTGAAAATGAGATACAATTCGACAGGTTAAAAGACCTGATTTACAACGCAATGGATGAGTTCGGTCTTATGATTGAAGACGGAACAATTAAATTTACAATGCTGCCGCTGAAAGAAGGTTTTTTTCTCAAATCTGAAAAAGTTTTAATCCTTTCTGATTATCAGATCTTTGGCAAACCCTTCAGAACAAAAATTGTATCACACAAAAAAGCCGTAAAATCAAGAAGGAATCAACTTGCCTCTATTCGTCCGGGCGACTTTATTGTGCATGAAGAATATGGTATTGGAAGATATGCCGGCTTGCATAATGTGAAAATTGGTGAAATTGAACAAGAGTCGATGAAGTTGATCTTTGGCGAGGGGGGAGTTGTTTTCGTCAATCTAAACTATCTTCACCTTGTAAAAAAATATTCTTCCAAAGAAGGTGTAGAACCCAGAATTTCGGTGCTCGGCACTAACACCTGGGAAAATGCCAAAACAAAAGCCAAGAAAAAGATTCGTGAAATCGCTAAAGACTTGATCGAATTATATGCCCGGCGAAAATCAACTAAAGGTTTTTCATTTGCGAGTGATACCGTTTGGCAAAAAGAATTGGAAGCCTCTTTTATCTATGAAGATACACCTGACCAGATAAAAGTAACAAACGACATAAAAGAGGATATGGAAGACATAAGTCCCATGGATCGTCTCGTCTGTGGTGATGTTGGTTTTGGTAAAACAGAAGTCGCTGTAAGAGCGGCTTTTAAGGCAGTGCAAGATAACAAGCAGGTTGGTGTGCTGGTTCCTACTACTATTCTCGCTGAACAACACTACAACACTTTTCGTGACAGATTAAATCAGTTCCCTGTCCGTGTTGAAGTGATGTCAAGATTTCAAACGAAAGTTCAGCAAAAAGAGATAGTCGAAAAACTTAAGATCGGCGAAGTCGATATTGTAATAGGTACCCACCGGTTGATCTCCAAAGATATCGAATTTAAGGATCTGGGCCTGTTGATCATTGATGAAGAACATCGGTTCGGAGTAAAAGCTAAAGAGAAACTCCGTTCGATGAGAGTGAATGTGGATACTCTTACTCTAACTGCCACTCCGATACCAAGAACTCTGAATTTTTCTCTCCACGGTGCCCGCGATCTCTCTATAATGGCGACACCTCCCGCCAACAGACAGCCAGTTTATACAAAAGTTGACTTGTTCGATGTGAAGAAGATTAGAGAGTGGCTCCTTTCAGAATTTTCGAGGAACGGACAGGTTTACATTGTTCACGATCGTATTATGTCAATCTACAAACTTGGCGACTACATAAAGCGGTTTGTTCCCGAAGCAGTGATTGGGGTTGCACACGGGAGAATGACACCCGACCAGCTTGAAGATGTAATCCATGGCTTTTTGCAAAGGAAGTTTAATGTTCTGCTTTCAACTAAGATTATCGAATCCGGTATCGATATACCGAATGTTAACACAATTATTGTTAACAGAGCAGACCGGTTTGGACTCGCAGAACTGCATCAACTAAGGGGAAGAGTTGGAAGATCTGACAGACAAGCCTTCGCTTATTTTTTGGTTCCCTCTCTCACCGCACTTAAAAAGCAGACTCTGAAACGGCTAAGAGCTATTGAAGAATTTAACGAACTTGGTGCAGGGCTTAATCTCGCAATGAGAGATCTTGAAATTCGTGGTGCGGGAAATTTACTCGGAACAGAACAGAGTGGCTTCATCACAGATGTCGGTTTCGATCTCTATATGAAACTCGTTAACGAAGCTGTAGAAGAACTGAAACACACAGAGTTTAAAGAGGTATTTAAACACCTTGGAAAATCCACCCAAAGAACCGACCCCAAGATTGACACATTTTTTGAGATCGGCATCCCTGAACAGTTTATGCCCGATCAGACCGACAGACTAAACTTCTACACTTCACTTATCTCAGCAGGTACACTAAAAGAAATTGATGACATTAAAGAAGAATTGAGCGATCGGTTTGGTCTTCTGCCTCTTACGGCAAAAAGGCTGATAACAACAGCTCAAATGCGATATTATGCATCATGGGCGATGTTCGACAGGGTAATTGTCCAGAGAAACAGAATAATGTTGGTGCTCCCGCATAAGGACAGGGAGGAATTCTATGAATATAATTTTAAAGTTTTGCTCCACCTCGTGATGACAAAACATAAGGAGACCATCAAATTTGATCAACAACGCGATTCGATGAAATTAATCATCGAAAACAAGTTTGAAAGCCCGGAAAAAGTTGTCGAATATCTAATAGACCTCTTTAAACAAATTATGACCCTTTACGGCGTAAAAAAAGAGGACTCCGAATAAATTAAAACTATTCCTGCTCTTTCTGTTTTTCCGGCTTGTCTTTCTTAAACGAGAAGGTCATCACAAAACCCGTAAAAGCCCCGTAAAGCGTTGTGTAGAGTGCATTACTTTGTATCGGACACCCGTTTTTACATCCAATGAAATAATAATATGCGTAACCCGCCACCCCACCGAGCAGTACACCCGCCGCTGTGATTAATATCTTTTTTCTATTCATAATTCTCCATTTTCATTTTTAATTGGATGCAAAAAAATGTTTCTGGTTTCAAATGTTTGCATTTCATCTAAAAATCATATTTTTGTACATTAATTCATTAAATTCAGGAAAAACAGATGAAAAGTTTCTTCTCAGAATTCAAAACTTTCGCCATGCGCGGAAATGTAATCGACCTGGCAATAGGCGTTATCATTGGTGGAGCTTTTGGAAAAATTGTCTCCTCCTTCATCAATGATGTGGTAATGCCTCCAATTGGGATAATTCTTGGCGGGGTTGACTTCAAAAACCTTAAACTGATGCTCAAAGCCGGAACTACCAATGGTGACAAAGTGGTTGATCCTGTCTATATCAGTTATGGAGCTTTTGTCAACACAACTATTGAATTTTTGATAATTGCTTTGGTAATTTTTATTGTTGTCAAAGGAATAAATTCTTTGAAAAAGAAGGAAGAGGTTGCACCGGCAGCCCCCAAACCACCAGCCGAGGATATCGTTTTACTTACTGAAATTCGTGACCTTCTGAAGAAATAAAAAATTGGCGACCGGGGCATACCCGGTCGCTCTCTTTTATAATATATATTTGCTTAAATCGCGATCGGTTACTATCTTCTCAAGTTTCTGACGAACCATCTCACCCGTAATTTCTATCAGATGATCAGGCATGATATCGGGAACATTAAAGAGAATGTCATCAAGAAGTGTGGTTAAAATTGTGTGAAGTCTCCTCGCTCCAATATTTTCTACCTGTTCATTTGCCTTCTGAGCAAGTCTCGCTGTCTCTCTTATTCCATCTTCTTTAAACTCAACTCTTACACCTTCCACCTCAAGTAACGCAGCATACTGCTTAAGAAGTGCATTCTGCGGAATTGTAAGTATCTTGATAAAGTCATCTTCTGTAAGACTTTTTAATTCAACACGAATCGGAAACCTTCCCTGAAGTTCAGGTATAAGATCGGACGGTTTGGAAACATGAAAAGCTCCTGATGCAATAAAAAGGATGTGATCAGTCTTAACTATCCCGTATTTTGTGTTTACATTTGAACCTTCAACTATCGGGAGAAGATCCCTCTGTACACCCTCACGCGATACATCTGGTCCGTGACCTTTACCACCACCGGCGATTTTATCTATTTCATCTATAAAAACGATACCGGTATTTTCTGCCCGTAATATGGCTTCTTTGTAAACGGAATCGAGATCAATCAATTTTTGTGCTTCCTCCTCAGTCATTATCTCACGGGCTTCTTTGATTGAGGTTTTTCTTTTCTTTTTCTTCTTTGGCATCATTGATGACATAATTTCCTGGATATTTATTCCAAGATCATCTCCACCAAAGGGTCCCATTACCTGCATTCCAACAGCTGCCTGCTGAATATCATATTCAACCATTTTGTCGTCAAGTTCACCATTTCTCAGCTTTTCTCTCATCCACTCACGGGTTTTCTGATTCTGATAAGCCTCACTTCCCTGTTCTTCCTCAGCTTCACCGGAGAAGTTTTTCCTTACCGGTGGAATTAGAATATCAAGAATCCTCTCCTCTGCCATTGCTATGGCTTTGGTTCTCACTTCAGCCGTTTTTTCTGATTTAACCAGATTTACTGAAAACTCAACCAAATCCCTGACGATCGACTCAACATCTCTGCCAACATATCCCACTTCGGTAAATTTTGATGCCTCAACTTTCACAAATGGTGCATCTACAAGTTTTGCGAGTCTTCGCGCAATTTCTGTCTTTCCAACTCCTGTGGGTCCAATCAGGATTATGTTGTTGGGCATTATCTCATCTCTGAGGTCTCCCTGTATTTGTTGCCTGCGCCATCTGTTTCTCAAAGCAATCGCAACAGCTCTTTTAGCGTCATCCTGACCGATGATGTAATTGTTTAATTCCCCTACTATTCTGGTCGGTGTAAGTTCGTTATTGCTGAAGGGGTTCAAGTCGTCTCCTCCTGGTTGTCTATGGTTTCCACAACTATGTTGTTATTCGTGTAAATACAAATTTCCGCTGCTGTTTCGAGACTTTCTTTTACTATCTCTTTTGCTGAAAGAGTACTAAATTTTTTGAGCATTTTCGCGGCGGCTAGAGCAAAGTTTCCACCCGAACCGATGGCAACAATTTTGTCCTGTGGTTCGATTACATCACCATTGCCGGAGATGATAAGAGCGGTATCAGGAGAAACCACCGCGAGAAGAGCCTCTAATTTTCTTAGATACCTATCGGTACGCCACTCTTTAGCGAGCTCAACGGCCGCACGATTAACATTACCACGATACTGTTCCAATTTGTCTTCAAATCTCTCCATAAGGGTAAAGGCATCTGCGGACGCTCCCGCAAATCCACACAACACTTTTCCTCCCGAAATTTTTCTGATTTTCATTGCGTTGTGTTTCATAATTGTGGTTCCTAATGTAACCTGACCGTCGCCACCTATCGCAGCAACTCCATTATGAATTATACCGATGATTGTGGTTGATCTAATCTTCCCGTCCATTATATTCCTGATTGTGACTTTTGTTCAATTAAAAAATAATAAAAGTGAATTCCAATTTATAGATTAAAATTTTATTTCATGGTGACTCAAAATATACCCTTGTTCAATCAGTAAAAATAGCCGATTGAGAAGTAAAATGCCACCGGTCCCCATGATACTGAATTTGCTCCGCTTATGTTGTTCTTCACAAAAAGGAAGCTCCTTCCAAGTGCAAAATCTGCCGGACCGATAGGAGTATCGAATGAAAGTCCTATTCCGACGGCATGCCTTAAATCACCCAATTTGATTTTCTCTTCCTGATCCCAAATTGAGCCGATGTTGTAACCTGCATTCACATAAGTATCAAAAAATATTCTGAATGGAAGCTTGTATCTGTAATCTATTCCAAGTTTTAAAAGTTGTCTTCCTCTGTATTCATCCTGGAACATCCCATAAAATGAGCGTAATCCTCCAAGTGAATATTGCTGCGTGAGCGGAAGGGTTTTATCCGCAAATCCCAATTCAGCACTTGTGCCTATGGTACTCGAAGCTGTTACGCCAATATACCCTTCAAACTTTGCACCAAAGGAAGCGTAGCCGGTGTTGGCTTTTAAGAAGCTAAAAGCTGTTTCGTAATACCCATTAAAAAATATTCCGTTGTTCGGGTAGGGGTACTTATCTTTTGTGTCAATGGTGGTTGAAAAATTTAAACTAAAAATGGGATTGTCATAAACCAGGACTTCGCTTGCCGTTATGTTTTCAATTCTGTTAAGTTCGTATTTCGCTTTACCAATGAAGTTTCCAAACCTACCGACCTGCGTGCCTAACCAGAATGAAGCACCTGCCAGTGATTGCCTGTACTCACCAAATTGAGACCTTGTGTAAAATGAGGATGAACCGGATGGGTCGTCTCGATATGTGAAAATATTTCTTTGAGAATAATGAAAACCGAGTTTATATGTAAAGTAGGTGTCAAAAAGACGATTGGCTCTCGATTCTATTTCCGCAGAAAACTTCCTTGGACTGAGGAAAAAGATTAACCCTAATTCTCCACCTGTCGAAAAGATATTCGCATCTCTAATGTCGATGTTCACCTGAGGAGCGTTTTCATTATCTACTTTAAAGCCAAATCGTGCGATTTGAGATATTTTTTCATTTACCTGAATTTGCAGGATGTTCTTACTATCTCTCTTTATAACATTTACTGTAAAATTCTCGAACAAATCTGTTGAATAAAGGTTTTCTAATCCACTCTTAAGTTTTTCAACATCAAGATTATCACCAACATCAATTGGAATTTCTCTTAATATTACAGTCGGGTTGGTGTTTACATGTCCTGTTAGTTCAATACCTGCAATTCTGCCACCATCAAAATCGAGATTTAATTCACCTGTGTTTTGGTCAAAATCAGCTTTAATCAATGAGAATAAGGCATTCCCCTTGTTTCTAAATCCTTTTATTATCTCTTTTATGAATGAAACCACCGAAAGAGGTGAAAAAGGTTTACCGGTGAAGTTTTTTATGTTATCATCGGATAAAACGGAGTCTTTCCCGTCAATCGTCGTTTTTATGGATGAGATAACTGGATATAAAAACGGCACAACTTTTAGAATGTGTTTCCCCTCGGGGGTCACATATAAATAAGCTTTTGTTTCCTGAAATCCCGATCTTTTCTCTAAAAAAATGAGCTCACGATAAATATCAGAAAGCCTTATTTTCCCATTTTTGGTTGCTTTCGAAATTAACCCTTCTGCATATTTACATTCCGGATGTGGATATACAATATCAAATGTCATATCACCGGTAGAAAAGGAAGCATAAATTACCGAATCTATTTTTTGTTGCAGTTCTTCTGCTGCTATTTTTCCTGCTTCGTACCCGGCTCTTATTAGTGAATCAAATCCTGAAAAATCTCCTGAACTTTTATCTGCTATCCCGGGGGTTACCATCACATCTGCAAGCCCCAATTCCCCCTCGTTAAGCTTCTTCATTGGAATGCTCAAAAATTGGTCTGCCAGCACAAGTGGATTTTTTAACCTGTCTTTTGGATTAAGCGGACTTGTTGAATTGACCGCCAACACCAACCCGCTTGAAACTTTTTTTGCAATTGAAACCGGGATGTTTGCCACCAGTCCCCCATCTGCCAATAAGACGGAATCATATTCAACAGGGGAAAGAAAAAAGGAAACACTCGAACTCGCTCTGATAGCCTTTGAAATGGAGCCCGAAGAAATTACATAAGGGTCGCCAGACTCAAGGTCGGTGCATATTGCTCTAAACTTGTATTCAAGATCGTCAAAATTATATCTAACGCCGATGGGTGACTGAAAGGAGAGAATGTTTAACTGATTTAATAGTTTTTGACCATCGTTTATTGAGTTCGGAATGAGAGGGGATAGTCCATCGAGACGGAGTGATAATACCGCTCTGTCTTCGGTTATTTTTTGATCAACAAATAGATTGTTTCTGTTTTCCCTGTAATTCAGGGAGATTATGGAATTCCAATCGATTGTTCCGGCGAGTGAATCGAGATCATCCACAGAATATCCGAGTGAATAAAGACCACCTACAATACTTCCAATACTCGTAGCCACTATAGCGTTGGGATAGATTCCCTTTTCTTCAAGTGCTTTTAATACCCCTATTTGTGCTATACCGCGGGCTCCCCCTCCACTTAAAGCGTAAGTGATGGCAGGATAAAGTATTGGTTCTTTGTATTCTATTCCAAATGGATGGGTGATTTTTCGATAGTCAAGTTTTAATAAAAGTGAGTCGCTATACTGGGAGTATAACGACACACTCAAAACTACCAAAAAAAAGAGAGTTTTTACCCCCAAGAGGGGCAATCGAACGGATTTCATTAAAATGCATCTTTGTCTAATGACCGTTATTTTTTCTTCTTCTGTTGTTGTTGAACTTTTGCACTTTTTTCTGCCGCTTCAGTCAACTTCGCCATGAATCCCTTTTTTCTCTTATCAGCAGGAATTGGCACCAACTCTTCTTGTTTACCATATTTATTTATATACTGCTGCTGCAATATGGAGAACAGGTTAAACATAAAATAGTAAAGGTTAAGACCTGAAGGGAAAGTCATAAACAAAATTGTAAGGAAAATCGGCATAATATAAACCAACGCCTTTTGTGAAGGGTCTTTGGTTGTCATTTTCTGCTGAATGAATGTGGTAACACCCATCAGAAGTGCCAATCCCGAAATTTCATGAACACCAAAAATTGGGATCGTGAAAGGCAAACTGAAAAGTACATCGGGGCGTGAAAGATCGTGTATCCAGAAAATAAATCCTTCACCTCTTAACTGAATCGCCGTCTGGAATGTACCAAACAGGGCTATAAAAATTGGCATCTGTAAAATCATCGGAAGACAACCACCCGCAGGATTTATACCATAGGTGGAGTAGAGTGCCATCGTCTCTTTTTGCACTTTTGTCGGATCGTCTTTGTATTTCTCTTTGATCTCTGCAATCTTCGGTTGAAGCATTTGCATTTTTTTCATCGACTGAAAAGTGTTTTTTGTCAGTGGATAAAGAATGATTTTAATGATCAATGAGAAAATGATGATTACAATTCCGTAATTCGGAATGAATGAGTAAAGGAATATAAAGAGCGGAAGTAAAAAGAACTCTGCAATGGGTCTTACAAGAAACTTAATTCCAAAGAAACTTCCAAATTCCACTATCTCGGTAAGATGACTTCCATACTCCTTGAGAATATTATAGTCAGCCGGTCCGATAAATAATAAAAAGTTATTTACACTGTCAACATCACCTTTGTAATCGAATCTGACGGTTGCGTCATAAACTTTCCAGTTGTGATCCGGTGGAATCGGGTAGGTTTTGGCTGAAAGTTCATAACCTTGTGTTCCCTTACTGTTTGAAGGAACCAAAGCCGTGGTAAAATATTTGTTTTTAATCGATATCCACTTAACCTCACCGGCTGATTTTTCCTCTTTACCGGTTTCGGAATTAAATGTTACATGTTCGTCACCGTAAAAAACCGAGGCGTTTGAGTAGTTTAATTCATCCTTGATATATTGTTCTACAGGATTGAGACCGTTTCTCCACGAAATCTGATACTGATTCCTTGAAATTACTTTGGAGAGATTGTGCAACTTTAATCCAAATCCAATCCCGTACTTGTCACCTTTTATAACATATTTAAATGCAAAACCGGCACCGGTTGAATCTTTTTTTGAAGTGAATTCAACTACCAATGAATCTGTGCCTTTAAGGCGAATGGAATCTTTATCGAGATTAACTGAAAAATTGATACCTCTCGAATCAACCTTGTTACCGGAATTATCCTTAAACTCAAGACCCATCCCGCTGCCTCTTGCAAAATCCATTATCTGAACAGATTTTTGCTTTAGTGAAGCATTAGCTGTCAGGGTATCGTTGAACCAGTTTTTGTAGTTTTTAAAGTAAATTCTTTTTAGAGTACCACCCTTGGTGGAAAACTCCATAATGGTTAAATCATTTTCGATTAAGATGGTTTTTTCTGCAACGGTGTCTAAAGAGAAGTGATTCGATGCCGGGGTGTGTTTCTCCTGTTTGGCAGAAGTGTCTTTTTTTACCGTGGTGAGAGAGTCCGCCTTTAACACCTTGGCAGAGTCAATCACTTTTACACTATCTTTTTTGTTAGTTTTATTCTCTTTTGGTGCTTCCGGAGTACTCCAGTATAACCATACCATCAATATCAAGCCAATCAAAATAAAGCCGATTGTTGCTTGTCTATCCATTAAATTTCCTGATTCTTGTTGTTATGTAAAAAGCAAAGGTTGTTCGGGGGGTAAAATACCTGAAGCGGGTTATTAAAGACCCGGGTTATTTTTATTAACGCTGTAGCTGATTTTATTAAGAATTTCAACGATACTGTCTGAAAAATATGCGAGCCTGTATCTTTTGTTTTTTTCAAGAAAAGAGTAAGGAGAGAGCAATATATAAAGTCTAAGTCTCTGATCAAGCCGACCATTAATTTCAAACTTGTTAAGCCTGTAAGATTCGCGTAGCAATCTTTTGATCCTGTTTCGGAACC
Organism: uncultured Ignavibacteriaceae bacterium; assembly: GCA_964431385.1. GTDB lineage: Bacteria > Bacteroidota > Ignavibacteria > Ignavibacteriales > Ignavibacteriaceae > UTCHB3. Next base: position 17,923 of record CAYSJM010000072.1, read on the forward strand.
AGGCTTTCCCGGCTTTTTTCGAAACTGCCACAGCAATTTTGATCTGTGGCTTTTCTTCAGATTCAATAACTCTATATATCGCCCTTACTCTCTTGTCGGAAGATATAATCTTTGTGCCCGAGGTGAAAATTTCTTCAAAGGAAGTCTTTCCTTTTATCCTTTCTCTAAAATTTAGAGAAAGTTTACTCAAAATCTTGACTCGTCACTTACTGTAAGTTTATGTCT
>CAYSJM010000073.1:0-18134 GCA_964431385.1 uncultured Ignavibacteriaceae bacterium
ATCAGCACCATCTTTTTCATCATTCTGAAATCACCTGCACGCATTTCGTAGAAAAAAACGCCACTGTTCAGACGGGAGGCATCAAATTCGATTTTATGTTCACCGGCGGGTAGGTAGCCGTTTATGAGTTCTGCAACTTTTTCTCCGAGGATGTTATAGATATTTAACGATACCGCTCCCGGGGTTGGAGTGTTAAATCGAATAACTGTGGTTGGATTAAACGGATTGGGGTAATTATCGAATAATTTGTAGTCGGTAACTAAGGAATTTGGAAGTTCACTCCCTATTGAATTTATCACCCCGGGATAGTAAGCAGAGGAGACAATTCCGCCAAGACCCGTTGATCCGATAAGTGTGCCGGTTCCACTGTTTTTGTTTATTGAGAAGAAATTTGCCACTTCGGAGGAGGCTCCTGTAAATCCAAAAAGATTTCCGGACTCATCAAAAAAGATATCTCTTACAATTTTATTTATGCCCAGAAATCCGATTCTTATGGTATCTCCCGTTCCGACATTCACTCTTAAAATCTGGTCTTTTCCGGTGCCGAGTGGTTTATATATCGCGGCGTACAGTTGATTTGTAAATGGATCAAACGCCATCGTATTAAGCGTAGTTTTTATCGAATCCACTCTTAAAACGGAGTTTTGGGTTTCATCATATTTATAGAGCAGGTTCCTTCGAGAAAGCAGGAAGAGGCTGCCCGAAGTATCAAAAGCACAGCTTGTCACTTCGTTCAGATCTATCGATTTCCTCGGGTACAATTTCCCCGAATTTGCATCCATTTTATACAATGAAGTGCTTGTTCCTGAAGGGAGGAAACCATAAATTACACCAGTTTTGGGATGTGCGGCTATGGTTGTGAAAGCAGTACTTCCGGATGTGCCAAGAAGCGTTGACTCCCCTGTCGATTTATTTATCAAGAAGGTATTTCCGCTGTTGGTGGAATTGGTAACCACAAAAATTTTCTGCTGCTGTGCCGGATTTAAGTCGTAAGACTCAACTTGAAGAGGAATTTTGTTATCTGCGGCATCATTATCGAGGAACATGAGAGTATCTTTAAGAACTCCCGGAACCTGGGGATCGCAAACTACTTTAATTTGGAGACTGTCAAAAGAACCTATATTCACGGGATATGTAGCCGGACCCAAAAGAGTAAAATTCGAGTTCGATTTTGTAATCCCTGATATTATCAAGGGCTGACTTCCGAGGTTAATCAACTGCACTGCTAAAGTGTCTTTCGCTTTTCCTCTCTCCATGGTCGCAAAATCGAGGTTAGCTTTATCGGTAAGAAGCGATGCACCGGGCACAGGCATCATTCGCACTTCACCGATTCTATTGCTCCAGGTGTTCCCGCCTGGAACATATTCACTCATCATCCAAAATGATTCACCCGAAGGATCGAGTGCAATTCCGAGATAATCACCCCACCTGTTCCTGCCGCTTCCGTAATCTTTTTGATAACTTCCACGACCCGGCATTAGAGTATAAGCTTGTGTAAATGAAGTGGTGCCACTCTGTTTCCCTACAAAATATGCACTGACATATTCCGACATGCTCGAACGACTCACGGTAAAAACTATATTTCCACTTTTATCGGTCATTATTGCCGGATAAAAATACCAGGTTGACGGTGTACCAAATGTTAATTGTTCGACGGGTGTGGCAGTTACAGGATTAATTTTGCAGATCCTCACTGCAGAATATGCCCCCGATGACGGATTCCGCGTGGAGTGTGCCAGCCAGATAAAACCATCTCTGTAAACGGGTTCGTTCGTTAATTCGGGACCACTCGACTCAAGTGCCGCCCCGCCGGGTTGCAAAGCTTGTGGAGGATCGCTAAAAGCTGTTACAGTAACTGCACTTCCCGAAAGCGAAGGAACACCTTGTCCATCGTAGGTAATTTTATAGAGTGCGTAACCGTTTGATGAATAATACGGGACATGAACCAGGTATGCCGTATCAACATTATTGTAGTGAATCACGGGACGAATATTAAAAACCCTCTGGCTGCTCCCGGGGTATTTAACATCCCAAAAATCGTACCATTTACAAGTGTCGGTCGGGTTATTGTAAATCTGGTCTTTTTTAATCACTCTGATTTTTGCATAATCGAAGTAGCCGCCAAAATTGAACTGATTTGAAGTGATGTAAAAATTTTGTCCATCAAATCCCACTCCCTGGTAGTCACCCCAATTATTTGTGGAAGTGGTGCCGTTAATGTTTGAGGGTAAAATCCAATTTCTCCAGGTACCCAAGGGGTTTGAATCATCAGAAACTGAAATCATAATTGCCCCACTCGGCGGTGCATCTTTCTGATCTAACCAGACCATCACCCATCTTTGTGCAAAATGATCATACACAACCTTCGGATCGAATGGATCGACCAAAAAAGCCGAGAACCATGAATTGGCACTGATTCTTTTTAAGAGGTTCCCTTTTTTGTCCCATATTGCAAAATCAGAATTTACTGTTCCGACTACATGATCAGGTCCCACAGCAACATGAGGATCAGGTGGAATTGAATTTGATTCCGTATTTCCCTCAAACGATTTAATCAGGGCTACACCTCCTGCTTCAGTTGGTGACCCCCCTTCACTGTAAATCTCCAATTCCCCGGGAAGTTTTGCATCAGGAACAACCGACCATGGTTCACCTTTATACCTGATTTTGTTTCGCACGGTCTCAAACTTTGGGGTGCGAACAACGGGTTGGTTGGTGAATGAGTTGGTGGTTACGAAAACACCACTGACATAGGAACCCAGGGCTGGTCCCTGAGCCGTCTGAGGAAAAACTGTTACAAACGCAAAAAACAGCACTGAGAGGAGGAGAGTCCTCATATTACCTCGAATTTTAAATTGTGTATGAAATTGGGGGAAAGAGTAAATTTAAATTTAACTATTTTAGTTTATATATTTTTGACTAATTTTGGTCGAGCCTTGAATCAAAGAACAAAAACAACGATTATTAACCGGGATACAAAATGGATCAACAAAAAATTGAAAAACTGCAAAATCTGATAAAGAAAAACAACCTTGATGGATGGTTATTCTACGATTTTAGAGGGTCGAACGATCTTGCATTGAGTGTACTCGAAATTCCTGCAAAAGCACATCTTACAAGAAGGTTTTTTTACTTTGTACCTGCAGAAGGTGAACCTCAAAAAGTTGCTATGGCTATCGAACTTCACAACCTGGCACACCTACCGGGAAAGATGCATCCATACAGCAGCTATGAGTCGCTGAACAAGATCATCGGTGAAATACTCAAAGGTGTGAAAAAAGTCGCCATGGAATATTCACCCATGAACGCAATCCCCTACCTCTCAAAACTTGATGCCGGCACTTATGAATTTTTGAAAGGGTTTGGTGTCGATATTGTTTCGAGTGGTGACCTTTTGACCGAATTTACGGCAGTATGGACAAAAGAACAATACGATGATAACATTCCTGTAGCCCATGCCCTGACAGATATAGTGGATCTCTGCTGGAAGTTCATAAAAGAAAAGATTGAGACCGTCGGCGAAACCACTGAGTATGAAGTACAAAAACTGATAATGGATGAGATCGAAAAACGAGGATTTGAGACAGACCATGAAGTGATAGTCGGCGTGAATGGAAATGGTGCCAACCCTCACTACTCGCCAACTCCAGAAGTCTGGGAGAAGATCAAAAAAGATGATTTTGTACTCATCGACCTTTGGGCAAAACCTAAAAAAGACAATGGCGTTTGGGCAGATATCACATGGACAGGATATGTCGGTACCGAGGTGCCCGAAAGATATATCAAAATATTTGAGATTGTAAAAGATGCCCGTGAAGCTGCATTAAATCTTGTTACAGAGAGATTCGCAAAAGGTGAGATCGTTCGTGGATGGGAAGTTGACGCAGCCTGCCGCAAAGTGATTGAGGATGCCGGTTACGGTGAATTTTTTGTTCACAGAACGGGACATTCCATCACCACCACTCTTCATGGTACAGGGCCACATAACGACAATTTCGAAACCAAAGATATGAGGATTATCCTCCCCGGAACTTCATTTTCAATCGAACCGGGAATCTACCTCAAAGGTGATTTTGGTGTCCGCTCCGAAATAGATGTTTACATCCACCCCGATGGAAAAGTAGAACAAACGGGAGGACCGAGGCAGTTTGAAGTGGTGGCGATCCTTCATCCTTCAAACCTCAAACTAACCACCGTCCCGGCATCCTTTTGAGAGTTGATGGTTAGCTCGATATTGTTAAGATCGCAGAATCCTTTTACCAGGGGTATTCCCAAACCCATACCATCGTATGTGCGGGAGTACCCATTGGATTCCTGACTAAAAGGAACGAAGATTTCTTCGAGGAAAGATGACTCCATCCCTATTCCTGTATCTATTACAGAAATTGAGAGGGATAGATCAGAATTTCGGTGAATGTCTATTTCGATTACACCTTTTTCGGTGTAGTTGATTGCGTTATCGATGATATTTGAGAATATTTGAGTGACAGAATATCTGTCAGCCCTTACATCACAATTGAGGGTTGTGGAATTGATTATGAACCGCAACCCTTTGGCCTCGGCTTTTGGTTTGTAGTCAGAAACTATTCTGGCAAGCACTTCATGGAAGAGATCAAATTTCTCCATTTTTGCTTTATAGTTCCCTGTTCTAACTAATGAAGTATTTACGAGAAGATCGATAGTCCTTCCCAGTCTCTCGCTGTCCTCCACCATGATAGTAGTAAGCCTTGAAATATCACGGTTATTGAAGAAACTGAGATCATGCTCCAGTTGTTTTGCCGCCTGTTGCAGCGCATTAACGGGGGTACGAATCTCATGCGAAATCCTGGAAAGGAAATCGTTTATAAGATCGGCAGATTTGTCAGATTGAGGTATTGCCCTCTCTTCTTTCACTTTTTGTTGCCTTTATTTGACGAGCATCATTTTACGAACTTCGGAAAATTTCGGAGTAACAAGTTGATAAAAATAGATGCCACTTGAATAGAGTGACATGTCCGCATTCACCGACCAGGTGCCAGCAGCTCTCTCTTCATCCAAAAGGGTCATCAACTCCCTGCCAAGAACATCATAAATCTTGAGTTGAACTACACTTCTCTCGGGAAGTGAAAATTGTATCCTGGTCGAAGGATTAAAAGGATTTGGGAAATTCTGAGCCAATGAGAACTCTTTTGGAAGTGATTCACCCGGAATTTCTTTAATGTCTGAGATAAAAAGTGTTGGATCGGGCAAACCGTCGTTATTTTTGTCGGGTTCAACCAGTGCAAGATTTATCAACGAATCGGGACCGGCATTACCGTTTACATCTGGGTTATCAGGAGCTGAATCACCGGCACCGTAGTTTAGTCCACCGGCTATAAGCGACACAATTTTTAACTTAACGCCCGGAGGAATGAGTCCAACGCCCAGACCGTAGAGGTCGTTCCAGGCAACCGCCACTTCGGCACCAAAGGCATTCTGACCCCGTTTTCCGTTTATTTTGGTTGTCATGTTAGAGCTGGTGCTGTCCACAATCTTGAACATCCCCGGAGCAGTTTGATTATAAGCAGGGATGAAGAAATCTATTGCATCCGCAGGTCGGAACCTGAAATTTTTAGCATAATCACCATAATATCCCTGCTGACCGTTGAAGTTGGTTACACCTCCGGGAATTCCGGCATCGATGTAAACCATCATCGTGTTGTAGGTGTCGTTCAATTTGTAATCGATACCGATGTATAGTGAGTCAGCATCCCATGTTGAATAGATGCCAAGCAACTCGTTGTTTAAGGTATCTACGGGTCTCCAGTAACTGTCGGTGTCAGAATCAGCCACAACGAGCCATTCAAGCCGCCAGTCTTCATTTCCTTTTATAATGTTACCATCTATGACTGGTTTTCCATAGGTTGCTATAACCGTATCGAGGTTTGCTTTTACCCGCAAATTATAGTTTGCTGATCCAAATGCACCCTTGCCGTCAGTCACTTTCAACTGAATAGCATAATATCCTGTATCGGAAATTGAGGGGGTGCCGACAATTTTCCCTGTGATTTGATCAACATTAAGGAAATTTGGTGCCTCTGCAAAAAAGAACCGTAACGAATCTGAATCAGGATCAGATGCTATTGGCTGGTATTCATAACGAACTGTTGCTTTTATGGCTGTATCGGGAATTGCGGCTACGGAGGGGGGTAAATTTTTCAAAACTGATATGGCAAATGTATCTTTTTCCGACGCACCTTTTGGATCTGAAACGGTAACTATTACGGTTGTTCTTCCGCTATCGGCAAATGCAGGTGTACCAGAGATTAGTCCTTGTGGGTTCACGGTCATCCACGCAGGGTTCCCCTGAAGTGAATATGTGAGGACAGGATCATTTGCATCTGAAGCTTTTACCTGATAAGCAAATTGAGAATTTGTGTAAGCTGTTTGATCGGCAACAGGTAACAATGCGGGTGGATTATTCAACGACCTGGTGGTGTCAGGTACATATATTGTATAACTTCTTGGCGGAGCCCAAAGTTTTATTCTGTTTGGCGGGTTTCCACCAATACCGGAAACAACCTGTTTGTTTACATCTCTGCCTGTATAATCTTTGTACCAGGTTCCAACGGGTTTATCGGTATCAACCCATACATCAATCCACTGTGTAGGATTGTCATTCATTACGATGTAACCACCGGGTTGATTCCCATAACCGTTTCTTTTGGCGACATAAATATCATTGGAAAGTTCACCCTGGTTTTGGTTGTTATCCTGTCTGATATAATAAGGATTTAGACCCGCTCTTTTAGTTGTACCGCCACCCAGGAAGTTTTGCCTGATCCAGATGAGTGTATCAATTTTTCCACCAACTCCGTAATCGATGTAATCTTTGAAGAATACGGAAGGTCTTCCCTCGGAGAAAAGAATGTAGGCGTAACCGAGAGCTTTGTCATAAATAACGGGATCGTGCCCGTTATCAATTTGTCCATCCCATCCTTTTCTGTCAAAATCGTGATTTTCAAGGAAGGTGGAGACATCAAATCCGGAGAATCCTGAATTAATCAGTCCGGCACCATCGAGGTTATTCATGTTGAACCCACCATTTGTGGTGTTACACATGTCGCGTAAATTGTACCTTAACGGGAAATCAAACATGGAGACATTTGCACCGTTTTGATATTTTGCCACCTGCAACCAGTTCCCTATTTCGGAAGTGCTGCCCCACAGTTCGGCTACCGCATATCCACCGGGATTGGAACCATTAAGCCATTGAGCCATAAATGCAGGATTTATCGATTTCACCGCATCCAACCTGAAGCCATCATATCCAAGCTCTTGCCTAAGGTATCTTCCCCATGCAATCAAACTGTCTTTTACACTTTGTTTGTTATGATCGAGCCATTCACCAAATCTAAAAATCGGATCTGTTTGCACAAAAAGTGGATCAACCCAACAATTTTGTGAGTTTGGATAAAAAGAAGCTGCTGTTTTCTTAAATCTGCCCGAACCTGAAGGGTATTGAAACAGCATATATGCTGAATCAGGCACAATATAGTTACCGTTGTTGAGGGGTCTGCACTCGTAAGGTACTTTTTGTTCACCACCCATCATGTGTCTTACCACTGCATCGGCAAAAACCTGCATCCCGACAGCGTGATATGCATCTATTGCATTTTTTAATTCTGATTTGCTGCCAAATCGGGTCTCGAGGCTCCCCTTTTGGTTGTAGTCACCAAAATCGTAATGATCGTAAGGGTCATAACCCATCGACATGCCACCACCCGCACCCTTTGATGAGGATGGGAACCAGACAGCACTAAAACCTGCTGATGCCAGTCGTGTGGAGAGTGAAGCGAGGGAATCCCACCAAATACCTCCGGGGGTTGAATTCCAATAAAATCCCTGCATAAACACATCCGATTTGGGTGTGGTTAAAAGGGTGCTTTTATCCTGTGCGAGAAGATTTGAAAAAAGAATAAAAACCGAAATAACACATATTTTCAAACAATTAGCCATGACACAATCCGTAAAAAAGTCGGGTTAAAGAATGTTTTCGCCAAAATTAAAATAACAATTTGGAATTTAAATAATTTGCAGAATATATTAAAGATTTTTTTCGCTCCTCGTTCATTACAAATGAGGATGAACGGCAAAGTAGAATTTTATTATCGTAATTTTTTCATAAATTAGATTTCAGTTATCGAATTTTAAATAAATATTGGAGAATCAATGAATACTAAAAAATTAAGTCTTGTGCTTTTGCTCGGTTTTACGCTAACCTTTGCCGGTTGTAGCATAATTAAAAGCTTTGTAAATCTATCAAGACTTCAGTTTAAGCTTCACGGCGTCACTTCAATTTCTGTTGCGGGGGTTCCGCTGACAGGTAAAAAAGCAATCTCCGATTTGAATGTATTTGAAATCGCAAAGGTTACAGAGTCATTTTTTAAAGGCTCCCTCCCACTTACTTTCACGCTTGATCTCGCTGCCGTAAACCCCAACACGGGAAGTGGTGGTTATGCAAGAACGGATGCACAACTAAAATCGCTACCATTCCGATTTGTAGTTGACAGTAAAGAACTTATCACAGGAAATATCAAAAATCCTGTGAGTATCCCCGGAACCGGTGAAACAGAACACCTGCCGATCGACTTGAGTATAGACCTCGTAAAGGTAATAAAAGACCAGGGTTATGAGAGTTTGCTTAATCTGGCACTAAAGATTGGTGGAGTTGGAAGTGGTTCGAGTAATGTACAACTTCTTGCTAAACCTGTTGTATCTACTGTTCTCGGTGATATAGCTTACCCCGACGAAATTAAGATTGTGGATGCTACATTTTCAAAATAAAATTGAAGAAAATGAATATTTTTTCAATCAACATATTGCATGATATTCAGAAAAACCCTATATTTGTGATCTAAATTTTATTGATTGCTGGTGTAGCTCAGCTGGTAGAGCAGCTGATTTGTAATCAGCCGGTCGGGGGTTCAAATCCCTTCACCAGCTCAATAGTTTGAACCGGTTCTTTTTTAAGAGCCGGTTTTTTTTATGCCTTCAAATCAAAATTCTTCAATCCCCAACCGACTCCATCAGGTACAGTTATTTCTCCTGCATTATAAATTGGCGAATCTGCTACATTTTCCTTAAAATATGGTGCCTGTGATATATGATCTCCGGGGAGATTAACTTCTTCGCGCGAACAGAAATGAATATTGGATGTTTTCCCTAATGCCGACTCGTACATTCCACCACACCAAACAGATACACCGTTTTCATGGCACATTTTAGCGATTCTGATTGATTCTAAAAATCCTCCAACTCGTGGTGGTTTTATGTTTATTATCAATTTAGAAACGACTGAATTTTGTCGCCACAGTTCAATGGCTTGCCGTGTGTGCATTTCATTTAAGATACTTTCGTCTAAGCAGATCGGTGTTTTCAAGTCCGCCAACTGCCTCGAATGATCAAAAATATCGTCATTTCTTCCGGGTTGTTCTATCATCAAGAGGTTGTAATTGTCAAATTCTTTCAGTATTGCCACATGTTCCGGATTAAAAAGATCGTATGCAGCATTCGCATCCACTTGAAGTTTGATCTCGGGGTATTTTTTTCTGATCGCCTCAATATATTTAATATCCTTCCCGGGTTTCACTTTTACCTTTACCCTTGAGACGCTTAGTTCACCAATGGCGATATCAATTTTTTTTATGAAAGCATCAATTGTAGGCTCTAAACCCACGCTTGTTCCTGCAGGAACTGTTGTTCTTTTCCCTCCCCACAGCTTTGAAACGGGGACATTATTTAACTGTGCAACAGCATCCCAATAAGCCCCTTCAACACCCGATTTAGCCATATTATGACCAACTATCCACTTAAACCTGTCAAGGAATGAAATAATATCAGTAACGGGTGGCATCCCTTCGGCAACATTTCCATCAATATTATCTACAGATTTGCCGGTAAGAGCAGAGATAATGTAATTGAGTGCGAGTTCCACTGTTCGGTGGCATTCATAGTCATACCACGGTGCACTAAGTGGCGAGCACTCCCCCATTCCGGTAATAATTTCACCCGATTCAGTCCTGAAAACTATCTCCGGGAATATTCTGATCAGCGAGTCGAACCTTGCGAATGAAGTTTCAAATGGGAAACTCAGATTCATCAATTTTTTATGAATTTTAATCCGCTCAATGTGGAGAGGGGTCTTATTCTCAAAAACTCCAAGGTATAAAAGTTCATCTGAACTGTTCATTTATTAAACTCCGGTATGTTTTTTAATTGTTTGCGATTAATCAACAGTATAAAACCAACAGATGCGAGTAATGCGAAAAACCAGTAACTAATTTGAGTTGCGAGCAACATTTCATCAAAGTGCTCTTTTTGGATCAGTGCGTCCTTCCCCAAAAGGAATAGGAAAGCCAGTCCGCAAATGATGATTCCCGTTTGCATCCCCACACTCAGCATCACATAATTTGAAGCGACTGCACTTCCCTGCCTGCTTTCAGGAACCGAGCCGAGCATCACTGATGTGTTGGGAGCTGAAAAGAACGCGATTCCCGAACCTGTAAGTGCCATTGCGAAATAGATATAATAGAGTGAAGTGTCTTCTCCCAAATTCGCGAGAATGAAGAGTGAAATTGCAATCATTCCCATTCCCGCTGCCGATACCTTTCCGGGGGTCGTTCTGTCTGCAATAAAACCTGCGAGGGGCGAAAACAACAATTGAAGTACAGGTTGAATAAGAATTATTGTGCCGGATGCCACGGGTGACATAGCCCGATTGCATTGCAGGTATAACCCGAGTAAATATTGCGACGCATAAGTGGTAAGAAATGCAATAAACACAGAGATGTTTGTAACTGCATAGACGCTGTTCGATTTAAATAACCTTACATCGTAAATTGGTTCAACACTGCGGATTTGTGAGAAAATAAAAGCTGCCAGACCCACTCCAAAACCGGCAAACAAAATCCATCCTAACGGTTCATTCAGCCTGTTAGCACCACTCTGAAGCAAGATGAGAGTAAGTGCATAAAAAGCAATTCCAGGAATATCAAATTTTCGTGAGGCTTCGGTATCAACTCCCCTGTCAGGAACCACAAATTTGATAATCAGTAGTGCAAGTCCACCCGCAATCGCAGCAGAAATAAAGATGCTCCTCCACCCAAATGCATCCGTTAAGAATCCACCTATGAAATTTCCCGCAGTTGTGCCGGAATAAACCAGACCGGATAAGATCCCCAGAGCTGTGGTTCTATATTTTCCCGGAATTGTAGTCGTGATTATTGGAGTATTGGAAACTACCAGTGATGAGGCGGCAATTCCCTGAATTGTGCGGAATATCAGAAGTGTGATAAAACTTTCTGCAAAAAAAACTACCAACAAATTGGAAATGATGAAAAATGTTGCCCCAAATAATAATGTTTTTTTAGGACCGAGTATATCTGAAACTTTACCGAGAGGTACTATACAAATGCTCGATAGAAGGAGGTAAACCGAGTTTATCAGCCCCAAATCTGCCGGATTTACAGAAAACTCCTCACCTATAACTTTCAGTGCCAAATTGACTGACGCCAACAGATACATCGAAAGAAACGAGGTAATTCCGGTTGCGATTATTATCAGAATGTGTTTCGGTTTCAGAAAGCGATAAACCTCTTTTCGGCAATGAGAAAATCTTAAGTTCAACTTAATAAACGAGTATCAGATTGTCAAAATTTTGTTTATTTTTTTTACTTCTGCCGGCAAATAATCGCTTCTTACCTCTTTTTCTTTGTAATTGAGCCACAAATTGTTAGTTTGCATCACCATATAATCCATTATTAAATCCTGCATTGGTTTTAACAATTTAATGAAATGCGACAAAACAGATGATCGAACAACGGCTCGAAGCAAAAAAGAGTTACGCCACGGTAACCACAATTTTCGTCATTCTGATCCTGACGGTGACTGTCACGAGTTTTTACTACTATCGGCAAACAAAAACCAATCTGATGACAGAGAAATTCACGGAAGTGAAGGCTGTTTCCGGTCAGAAAGCAGAGAGAGTTTCTAATTGGATCGATGAAAGAAAAGCTGAAGGAAAATACCTCGCTACCAACTCCGTACTTCTTGAATCGATAGATGGGGATTCTTTTGATCTGACCAAATCTAACCGACATGCCATCACGGAACTTTTTGAACAACTCAGATCCAATCATTCATATTCCACAATTTCGTTACTCGACTTGAACGGAAATCTGATTCTTGCAACTGTAGATTCAACCAGACCATCTGAAGTTTCTTATCCGATAGTTGGTGTCGATACAATTAAAACGGCAACAATTTCGATGGAGAATCTCTCCGAGTCAATCCCATGTATTACAATTTTAACTCCTGTTTTCAACAAAATGAACAAAAGGGCAGGGTTTGTTTTCCAAAAAATCGATATAAGAACTGATGCTGATTTAATCTTCGAAAATATTGCACTGGAGAATGACCCTTATTTAATGGAACTCTATTATTTCAAGGAGGGGAAGGTTTATGCCTTGCTCGATTCAGTCGCCACTGATGCTGAAAAGGCTACCGCTTCAGAACAAGGATTACCTTCCGAAATGATTGAGTTGGGAATTCATGATAAAAGTGGACTGATACAGGTTGAAGGGTTTAATGATAAATTTTTATTGGGATATCTTCAAAAACTTGGGAAACATGATCTTTTTGTCTATTGCGGGATGAAACCCGACCAGCTTGAACAGCCCTTAAAACCCATCTTTTTGCTCTTAACGATTATAATAGTGATAACAATTGCTCTTTCAGCTTTGGCGATTGCTTTGGTAATTAAACGGCAGGAAGTATCATTTTCCAAAAAAATTGCAGATTCTGAAGTGTTTCTGGAGAGTATAAGGGAGGGAATGTCGGACGGTTTTGCAGTCTTCGACTATGACTTCAAATTTACCGCATTAAACACAAATGCCATCAAAATGCTCGGAAAATCACGAAGTGAAATCATTGGTAAATCGGCGTATGAAGTGTTGCCGCACATCGAGAATTCAGATTTCAGACTGGCTTTTCAGGAGGTAAAAGAGACCGGGAAACCTATAGAATCAGTTAGTTATTATCCTAAGTGGGATGTGTATTATCAAAACAAGCTCTTCCCGGTGAAGGGGGGCATAGCAGTTTTCTTTTTTGATATTACAACTGAAACAAAATTGAAAGAGCAAATCCGTGAAGCTTACGAACAGTTGGAAAGACTCACCCTTCACATGCAAGTGGTGGCAGAAAATGAACGCGAATCAATAGCGAGGGAGATCCACGACGAGCTGGGGCAGGTTCTCACATCACTTAAAATGAATCTCGCCATGATGAGAAATTCGCTTAAATCTGAAGACACGGTTATCGATAAAAGTTTCCTTCTCGAGGAAATTAACACAATGGCAAAACAGATTGATGCAACGGTGAAACGAATAAGAAGAATAATTACCGAGTTGAGACCAGAAGTGCTCGATCATCTTGGGTTCATTGCTGCAATCGAATGGCTGGTGGAAGAATCCCCGGCAAAAAATCTGATCAACTACAAATTTTCTTCAAATGTGGAACATTTAGAATTAGAGAAAAACACTGCCACAGCACTTTTCAGAATAGTTCAAGAGGCGTGTACCAATATAAACCGACACTCAGAAGCAAAAAATGCCACAATCTCAGTTGAATACCAGGATGACACCCTTATTTTATCGATATCTGATGACGGAAAAGGATTTTTTGTGAATGATCTAAAGGGTGTTTCAACTTTTGGACTACTCGGAATGAGAGAAAGAGCAAAATTGGTAAAGGCAGAACTGAATATAAAATCGAAAGAAAATTCCGGAACAACCATAATAATAAATGTTTCACTAAAAAAATAGCTGCTCAACTCTTGGTTCGGAACCAAAAAATTATTATAATTCATTCAGATTATCTTTTTTTAATTGAAGTGTCGCATGATCAAAATTTTCCTCGCTGACGACCATGTGCTGATTCGTGAAGGACTAAAACGAATCATCAATATCGAGCCCGATATCCGGGTAACTGGTGAGTCAGATGATCCATTCGAAATATTCAGAGCCACAAGAGAAAAAGAGTACGATATTCTTGTTCTCGATATCACTCTCCCCAAAAAGAGTGGTCTCGAAATATTAAAAGAAGTTCGTGCCATCGACCCTTCTGTTAGAGTATTAATTCTAAGTATGCATCCAGAAGACAGGTTTGCCATCAGATCGCTGAAAGCAGGAGCTTTTGGCTACCTGACTAAAGAAAGTGCCGGTGATGATATCATACTTGCGATTAAAAAAATTGCTTCCGGAAGAAGATATCTGAGTGAAAGCCTTGCCGAAACACTTGCAGGTGGACTTGACATCGACAAGAAAAAACTCCCTCACGAAAATTTATCAGACCGTGAATTCGAAATACTCAGATTTATTGCTCAGGGAAAATCACTCACTGATATCGGTACCGAACTTTCAATAAGTGTCAGCACAGTTGGTACATATCGGGGTAGAATATTGGAAAAACTGAAGCTCGCAAACAACGCAGAACTTATTCTTTATGTCCTCGAGAATCACCTCATCGATTAAGTCGTAATATTACTACATTAATCATCCGTCTTTTCTTATAAAGTCACCAATAGAATACACTTATCTTTCGTTAATAAATTTATAGAAGTCTTAATGGACATACTGATTATTGACGATGCCGATAGTGTAAGGCACAATATTATTCGGATGATTCGTCAAAAAACATCCGAATTAACTATACACCAGGCTTCATCCTGTTCTGAAGCACTCGAAAAGATAGCTGAAGTTGGTCACGATGTGGTGATAGTTGATATAAAATTACCTGATGGTAGTGGATTCGATATACTCGAAAAGCTGCGTCATCTATCCCCGACTCCGTTGATAATTTTTCTTTCAAATTTTAGCAGTACAAAATTTAAAGAAAAGGCTCTTGCACATGGAGCTTCCTATTTTTTTGACAAAACGGAAGAATTTGACCGTTTGTTAAAATTAGTGCAGAATGATTTTAAGGAATTGTAGAATTAATTCGACTCAAAAATCAACTATTTTCTATATTTCCACTTGTTCAGAATAGCTATTTTTGAAGTGTAAAATATTTTTTACTCGTCTTTTTTACAAAATTTTCTTGGTGAGAAAATAAAAAGACAGCCGTCGAGGACTTTAGCATACATAATATTAGATAGATTTTAGGTCTAACAGAATTTTCGGATGGGACGGATATTCTCAAATTTTCTTTAACGATTATATTTATTCCGATGAGATATAAAATTTATTTGGTATTCTATACATCCGCTACTGCAACCAGTAGTGGAAACGAAACAGACAGTCACAACTGGTATATTATTACCTTCTTGTATTAAATATTGATGATGATGAGATCCAGATAATGGTTTGTATCTCCCCGATACATAAAAGGCTGCCCGATCCGCGGACAGCCTTTCTCATTTTAAAGCATTCTGTTTACTTCAGTAGCACGATTTTTCTTGTCGCAGAAAATTTACCTGCCAACATTCTAACCATGTAAGCACCCGAGGAGAGATTTTCGCCATGAATGGTACAATTATGTTTTCCTGCCTGCAAGGTTTCATTTACGACAGTTTGCACCTTGTTTCCTTGAATATCAAAAATCTCTATTACCACGCTCCCAGCCTCAGCCAATGAGAACTGAAGTGTTGTTACAGGGTTAAAAGGATTTGGATAATTTTGTTCAAGACTATAGTCGAAAACAGGCGACACTTCCACATCCTGTGTCATGAAATAAGCTACTGTTCCATCCATGTCAATCTGTTTTAGACGATACGAATAGGTACCCGATACAAGATTTTTATCGGTAAATGAGTATGTTTTTGGAGAGGTCGAATTCCCCTGTCCCCTTACAAATCCAACTGCATTGTATCTGCCGGTTTTATCTTTTCGCTCAACTTCAAAACCATGATTATTGGTCTCGGTAGCTGTCGTCCACTCAAGTTTAACAGCATCATTCATCGCGGTTGTGGTAAAAGAAGTCAGTTCAACAGGAAGAAGAGTATATTGGAAGATTTTGATATCATCAACATAAAAACCATCCTGATTTAAGGAAGCATCTGATCTGAAAAGGAATCTGATCTTGATATTTTGATTTGCATAGGATGAGAGATCGATAACTTCGTTTTTCCATGTCGATTGAGTACCGTTATAAAGCGGTTGCCCCGCAGGTTGGAACGAACCTGAACCTGTAACCATACCCGGAGCCCTCAATGGCGTCCAAACCGAACCATTATTTGTTGAAATAAGCACTTGAACAAAATCGTAACCTGATTCAAGGTCCCAAAGAGCTGAATAACTAAGTCCGGCACCCAAAACACCATTTAAGTTAATGTTGTCAGTCTGTGTCATAGTGGCGGTTACATTGGAAACATAGTTGCCTGTGGGTGAATCAGAAAAAGAAGATGGGGGTGAAACAGATTTGGAAGTCGTGATTCCCCAATTATTTGAGATTGTCCATCTGTCAGTTGTATTTGCACTGTCGTTCATTACAACATCTGTCTGTGCGACATAAAATCTGTAAAATGATGGCGGTGGTGTCGTTCCCGGAGGATTTACACCTGAACCACCCTCTGGTGATGTAACAACTACATTACCCGGCGCATCTTGTGCAGCGAGGTAATATTCAACTGTCGTTCCGTTCATCATTGCCGGGAAAGTAAAAGTATAGTTACCACCACCTGTTTCAACTCCATCCACAGATGTGAACAGTGAAAATCCACCACCATAGGCGGTTCTGTAGTGAAGTCTTGGTGTACCCAATCCGGTGCCTATTGTAAGACCGGTTTGAATTGTGGCAGTAGTCTGGAAAGTGCCAATATAGTTACTTGATGCCATTGGTGTGTGTGCAATTTTCATATTCAAATTCATTGCAAAACTTGAAAATGTAGCGATAGCAAGTTTAGCCATTTTAAGATAATATGGCTGATTAAAATAAGTAACTTTATCGTTTACTGTATGATAATAAGCGTTAAAATCGTTATCGTCATCTTCTATGAGCAAAATTGCACTGTAACCTTTTGTCCAGAACGAAGCATGATCGCTCGCGGTGGTTCCGGGAGTTTTTTGTACCGGTACAATTCCCAGCCCGAGTGAGGAATTTAGGGCCACCATTTTATTGTATAAATCCATCGATTGTGCAGTTGCCCTGACATGGAGATTTGCTTTATTGTCGTTATTTGCATCAAAAGCAATCATATCCATGTTCACAACTCCAAGGATCGAATCACCGGCTGCAGAAGCCTGGTTTGCATAATATGCCGAGCCAATCAGTCCTTGTTCTTCCTCATCCCAAAGTGCAAATACTATCGTATAAGGGAATTGGTACTGAGATAAAATTCGTGCTGCCTCCATCACAGCTGCAGTTCCACTTCCGTTGTCATCGGAACCGGGTGCAGTCGCTCCGGATGGCATATTATCAAAGTGTGCACAGATAATATATTTTTGATTTGGGAATTGAGTCCCTGGTTTTACACCAATAACATTTTTTCCGGTTGTGCTAAAGCTCTGTTGAGTAGTGGTTATTCCGTAACCCTGCAATTTTTCCTGAATAAATTGTGCAGCTTTATCATTTGAAGCATTGTTTTTATGCCGTGAAACGATGGTGTAAGGTTGCCCGCCAATGGTAACGGGCACATTACCCGAAATCTCATTAACAAACTTCATTAATGTGTCAATGTGTACTTGATTTACAATATTTTGTACGCTCGTTTGAGGAAATATGGCAGTCGAAAACAGTATAACTGCCAAAACTGATATTGAGTATATCTTTTGCATTTGTTGCCTTGTCTTACTCTTAATTGAATGACAAATTAAATTTACATGATCTTTTAAAATACACAAAAAAATCGTTTTAATCTCTCAACAAATCAAAGTTAAAAAATCAGAACTGAAATTAGTAACTGCCGGTAGAAAGAATTATCAATCAGGTATAAAATACTTTAATTTTTGGATGCACCGAGGAACATTCGTTTATATAAAGGTAAAGCGAATTTCGTATATTTGTAATTGAGTTTCTTGGAAATTTAGAGAAAATCAAAAAATGCCTCCGTAGCTCAGGTGGATAGAGCAGCAGTTTCCTAAACTGTTTGTCGGGTGTTCGAGTCGCCCCGGGGGCACCCA
>CAYSJM010000074.1:0-17786 GCA_964431385.1 uncultured Ignavibacteriaceae bacterium
AAAATGAGTATATTTGGAATTCACTTTCCATCAAATTCGAGGAACATCTAAATGTCGAAATACGATCTCGCCATTCTCGGTGGGGGACCGGGTGGCTATGTTGCCGCCATTCGAGCCGGGCAATTAGGATTAAAAACAGTAGTAATTGACAAAGACAATCTGGGCGGTATTTGTCTTAACTGGGGATGCATTCCAACAAAGTCACTCCTTAAAAACGCTGAAATTTATGACACCCTCTCCAACCACAGTGGAGATTTTGGTATTTCATTTAAAGAATTAAGTATCGATTTTTCACGAGTGATCAAAAGAAGTCGCGACATTTCTGAAAAGATCTCAAAAAATGTCGAAATGTTGATAAAGAAAAACAAAATTGACAGAGTCAGAGGGTTTGGTAAACTGACCTCCCCTTCAACTATCGATGTTTTTGATACCGATGGAAAGAAAATTCAGACAATAGAAGCTGAAAAAATAGTTGTTGCCACAGGTGCAAGACCCAGAATTCTTCCTTCCATTCCGGTTGACCGCAAAGATATTATAACAAGCTCTGAAGCAATGACACTTCCTGAATTGCCCTCAAGCCTGATTGTTGTTGGAGCCGGTGCAATTGGAATTGAATTCGCTTATTTTTATTCTGTCCTTGGTACAAAAGTTACCATTATTGAAATGCTGGACAGGATTCTTCCCGTTGAGGACAGAGAAGTTTCGGATGCGCTCGCCAAAAGTTTCAAAAAGAGAGGTATCGAAATACATACCGGTGCAGTGGTTGAATCTGCAGTTGCAGGTGCCGATGGTGTAACCGTAATCATCAATAAAGATGGAAAAAAAATTGAATTGAAGGGGGATAAAGTCCTCTCGGCTATTGGTGTAACAGGGAACATTGAGGGAATTGGACTTGAAGAACTCGGAGTGGAAATATTCAAAAATCATATTAAAGTTGATAAATCAGACTATTCCACTAATATTCCCGGTATTTACGCGATCGGTGATGTTATCGGACCACCATGGCTCGCTCATGTTGCAAGTGCTGAAGGAATTCGCTGTGTTGAAGTAATAAAAGGTGCACACTCTGCCCCTGTTGATTATGATAACATACCCGGATGCACATACTGCCAACCTCAAGTGGCGAGCATAGGACTTACGGAAGAAAAAGCAAAAGAACAGGGATACAAACTTAAGATTGGGAAATTCCCGTTCATGGCTTCCGGTAAAGCTTTTGCCATCGGTGAGAGGGATGGTTTTGTAAAACTTATTTTTGATGAACAGTACGGTGAGTTGCTTGGTGCTCATATTATCGGCTCCGAAGCTACTGAAATGATCGCTGAACTTGGGATCGCAAGAGCTCTTGAAGCAACTTATGAAACGATAATAAAAACTGTTCATGCTCACCCGACTCTGTCCGAGTCGGTTATGGAAGCTGCCGCTATGGCAAATGGCGAGGCTATACATATCTAAGATATTATTTTATGCAGATCCCGGCTTGACAGGGTATCAGGAAGCATGGGATCTGCAAAAAACTCTTCATTCTCTTAGGTACGAGTCCAGGGTAGGGGACACTTTTATCCTTCTCGAACATCCTCATACATATACTCTGGGGAAGACTGCCGACAAAAATAATTTAATCGGCTCAAAAGAGTTTCTACAAAGCAAAGAGATAAAAGTATTTGAAATTGATCGTGGCGGTGATATCACTTATCATGGTCCCGGGCAGATTGTCGGATATCCGATTATAAATTTGCAGGATTGGAAGCCTGACACGCATTTGTATCTAAGGACTCTTGAACAGGTGATTATTGATGTACTTTCTGAATACGGAGTTGAATCAGGAAGAAAACCTGAATATACCGGTGTTTGGGTTGGAGAAAGCAAGATAGCAGCGATTGGAATAAAGATATCCCGTTGGATAACAATGCACGGATTTGCTTTCAACATAAATACTGATCTTGACCTTTTCAACGGGATTATCCCGTGTGGTATTAAGGAAAAGGAAGTAACTTCCCTAAAAAAAATATTAAACAAAGAGATTAGCATTAACGAAGTTAAAGAAAAATTGCTCGTGCGATTTATGGAACATTTTAACTTCACAGAAAAACAGGAAATTGATATTTATCAATTGGTTCAATTAAAAACATAATAAAGGACCGAAATGGCAAGAACTGTGGTATTAGAAGAAAAACCAGTCAGTAAAAAAACTTCTCCTTCCAATAATGGAAGTGAGAAAATAACCATAGATAAAAATACTCTGAGCGCTGCATACAGATATATGTATCTCGCGAGGCAAATTGATAATAAAGCAATGAACCTGCTCAGACAAGGTAAAACTTTTTTTCATATCGCCGGTGCGGGACATGAGGCTATACAGTCGGCGATCGGTTTAATTCTTGATTCAAGAGTTGATTGGATTTTCCCTTATTACAGAGATTTAACTCTGACTTTGATGTCAGGTATGACTCCAAAAGACTTTTTTCTCGCATGCTTCGGTAAAGCAGACGATCCTGCATGTGGTGGAAGACAATTACCCTGCCACTTTGGTGTAAAAAAGCCAAATCTGGTTCCTACACAGTCAAGCCCGACAGGTACCCAATTTTTGCAGGCAGTAGGTACTGCTTTGGCATCAGAAAGACAGGGGATAAAAAACATTTCTTATGTGAGTTCCGGTGAAGGAACCACCAGCCAGGGCGAGTTTCATGAAGCTGTCAACTGGGCATCCAGAGAAAAACTGCCTGTCCTTTTTGTTATTCAGAATAATAAGTATGCCATTTCTGTGCATGTTTCGCAGCAAAGTGGTGGAGAGGGCAACCTTATTTCAGAAATGATGAAGGGATATGCCAACCTTAAAAGATTCCATGTGGACGGTACTAACTTTTTCGAATCATACAAAACAGTACAGGAAGCAGTTGATTATATCAAATCAGGAAAAGGACCGGCCCTTATCGAGGCTGATCTTGTCAGACTTCATTCACATTCATCATCAGATGACCACAAGAAATACAGGTCGGAAAATGAACTGAAGGAAGATCAGAAAAGGGATCCAATTTTCAGATTTGGTCATGATGTATTGATCCAGAATATTTTTTCTGAAGATGAGCTTGAGAAGATTCGTAAAGAGGTTGATGAATCAATTAATTCTGCAGTTGATGAAGCATTTACGGCTGCCAATCCTGATCCTTCTACAGCAATCAATCATGTCTTCGATGAAAGTGGATTTAAGGAATCACTTGAGTATGAGAAAAGTAATCCATCCGGTAAATCAATTGTTATGGTTGATGCGATCAACCACGCATTACTTGAGGAAATGGAGATTAACGATAAAATTTATGTTTTTGGTGAAGATATTGCGGACGGAAAAGGCGGTGTGTTTACGGCTACTAAAGGACTATCGACTAAATTTGGTAAAAAAAGAGTTTTTAACAGTCCTTTAGCAGAAGCCAGCATTGCCGGTGTGGCTACAGGTATGGCGCTTGCGGGTTTAAAACCCGTGGTTGAAATTCAATTTGGCGATTATATCTGGCCGGCGTTTATGCAGTATAAAAATGAAACTGCTACATTTCGGTATCGTTCGAATAACGAATGGGCCACTCCTTTTGTAACCCGTGTCGCAGTTGGTGGGTATATTCACGGCGGATTGTATCACAGCCAGAATATCGAATCGATTTTTGCCCATGTACCCGGACTTTTCATTGCTTATCCATCAAACGCTGCTGATGCCAAAGGTTTGCTCAAAACTGCATGCAGGATTAACGATCCGGTAATCTTTTGTGAACACAAAGGACTTTATCGCCAATCATTCGCTATGGCTCCGGAACCCGATTCTGAATATCTGATTCCTTTCGGAAGTGCAAAAGTTGTTAGAAAAGGTAATGACCTCACAGTTATTTCATGGGGTGCAACGGTTTGGGAATCGGTTATCGCTGCCAAAAGATTGGAAGAAGAGGGACACAGCGTCGAAGTGATCGATATCCGGACTATTATTCCGCTCGACATTGAGACAATTTACACATCCATTAAAAAGACAGGCAAGGCAATCGTTATTCATGAAGATACTCTCACCGGCGGATTTGGTGCGGAAATTTCAGCAAGAATCGCTTCTGATTGTTTTGAATATCTCGATGGCCCGGTTAAACGATATGCTGCCAAAGATGCTCATGTTCCTTACAGTCCGATTCTGGAAGATGTCATTTTACCTTCAAGAGAAGGTGTTTATAAAGCAATTAAAGATTTAGCAAAATACTAAAATTGAGGTTTTAAATGAAAATTGACATTGTCATGCCAAAAATGGGCGAGAGTGTTACCGAAGGAACCATTATTAAGTGGTATAAAAAACCGGGTGAGAGTGTAAAAAGGGACGAGATAATTTTCGAAATCAGTACCGATAAGGTAGATACCGAAATTCCTTCACCTGAAGAGGGCATTCTTTCTGAAATTCTGGTTCAGGAACAGGAAACAGTTGATGTGGGTGTTGTTGTTGCGAGATTATCGACTGAAGCCGATGGTGCGGTAGAGACAATTGCTCCCGCAATCCAGCAGGAACCGGTTAAAGTTGAAGCTTCGAAACCAGCCGAACCCGTTGCAACACAACCTGAAGAAGTTGAAGTTACCTCCTCAGGTGATCTCGTAGATATCCCCATGCCTAAAATGGGAGAGTCTGTAATGGAAGGCACGATTATTAAATGGTATAAAAAAGTTGGCGAATCCGTAAAAAAAGATGAAACATTCTTTGAAATAAGTACTGATAAAGTAGATACCGAAATTACAGCTCCATCAGATGGCGTGGTAGTGGAGATATTGGTGCAAGAGCAGGAAACTGTTTCAGTAGGAACAATTGTAGCCAGAATCTCAGGTTCCGGAAGTGCAGTCGTAAAAACTGTAAAATCGGAAGTTATAGTGGAAAAACCGGTTGAAACTCCTTCGATGCACGATATGATAGGGCAGTCAACTCTTCAGGTAGCCGATAAAGTGGTCGTTGAAGAGGGTAGTGATAAGTTCTTTTCACCACTCGTGTTAAACATTGCTAAAAAAGAGGGCGTCTCGATAAGTGAACTTGAAACTGTTAAAGGTACCGGAATTGGCGGCAGAGTTACTAAAAACGATGTACTTGCATATATTACAAACAGATCGGTTGCACAAAAAACGCCGGCTCCAACTTACTCAGCTCCCCAAACTACAACAAAAACACCTGTTCAATCCACACCAGCTTCACAACCAACTTTTGCATTCACCAACGGTGATCAGGAAATTGTACCAATGGACAATATCCGCAGAAAAATTATGCAACACATGGTTATGAGTCGCGACACTTCCGTGCATGTCACAGAGCTTGCTGAAGTGGATATGAGCAAAATTTACAGATATATACAAAATAACAAAGATGCCACCGCCCAAAAACATGGCGTTAAGCTGACCTATATGCCATTTATTGCACACGCTGTAATAAAAGCATTAAGAGAGTACCCATTGGTAAATTCAAGCATCGATGGTAATAATATTGTTCAAAAACGATTTGTTAACCTCGGTGTTGCCGTTGCTGTTCAGCCAAATGGTTTGATTGTTCCAAATATAAAGAATGCACATGAAAAGAACATTATTGGACTCGCGAGTTCAATTAATGATATTGCATTGAGGGCGAGAAACAAAAAATTGTCACCTGATGACATTACCAATGGCACTTTTACCATAACAAATTACGGCGTGTTCGGAACACTGTTTGGCACACCAATAATTAACCAACCAGAAGTTGCAATTTTGGGAGTTGGTGCCGTTGTAAAAAGACCGGTTGTGGTTGAAGTTGATGGAATGGATACAATCGCTATTAAACCGATGATGTATCTTACTCTTGCACATGATCATAGACTTGTTGACGGTATGCTTGGTGGCTTATTCCTGAAATCTGTTAGAGACAGTCTTGAAAATTTTAATGAAAACATGATTTACTAAAAAGAGATTTATGGCTTTGGAAAGAAAAACGATAAATAAACATCAACGAGAGTTTGCCGAAAAAGTTCAGGAGTCGAAACCACTTCCGGGCAGAAGACCCGAGTGGCTGAAAGTTAAACTTCCTACGGGAAAAAACTATGTTGATGTTAAAAACCTGATGAGGAATAATAAACTCAACACTGTGTGCGAAGAGGCAAAATGCCCAAATCTGGCGGAGTGTTGGAATCACAGAACAGCCACTTTCATGATTCTTGGTGATACCTGTACAAGAAGTTGCGGCTTTTGCAATATAAAAGTTGGGATGCCAAACGAACTCGATCTCGACGAACCGAGAAGAGTTGCGGATGCAGTAAACAATTTACAACTCCGACATGTCGTAATAACCTCAGTGAACCGTGATGAATTATATGACGGTGGAGCAGGTATTTTTGCGGAGACAATTAGAATGATCAGAGAAACAACTCCTGATTGTACGATTGAAATCCTCATCCCTGACTTTAAAGGTTTTGAACCGGCTTTTGAAATTATCATGAAAAACCCGCCCGATATTCTAAACCATAACCTCGAAACAGTACCCGGACTCTATCATGCAGTAAGACCTCAGGCTAAATATCAAAGAAGTCTTGATCTGATTAAATGGTTTCATGACAGGGGACTAAAGACTAAAAGTGGGATTATGGTTGGGATCGGTGAGAAAAAGGAAGAAGTTGTTGAATTGATGCGTGATCTTGTTGCTCACAAATGCGATATTCTAACTATTGGACAATATCTACAACCGACTGTAAATCATCTTCCCGTTGATCGATTTGTTACTCCTGAAGAGTTTGATTATTATAAGGAGGAAGGTCTTGCAATGGGTTTTAAAATTGTGGAATCTGCTCCTTTAGTAAGAAGTTCATACCATGCAGACAAACAGGCACGGATGGTTACACATCTGAATTAATAGTAAAATAATATTAACTGTTTTTTTTGAATCATTATTTGACTTTATTTAAAGTCTCACTTTTATTTTTTTTTGAAATTGTATGAAGATCAAACATTTATTATTCCTCACAATTGCGTTTCAATTTTTGACTCTTGCCCAACAAGAGATACCTTCCCTGAACGCTTTTAGAAAAGACGACAATTCAAAGTTCACTTCTATCGGTAATTTTGGAATTACAATCACCAATTTTGGTACATACGGACACGGTTTTGCACTCTGGCCACAACAACCTTCGGGAGAGTATCCCAAAGGAAGTGGTATTGAGCATATTTTTGATGGTGGACTCTATGTTGGTGGATTTGTAAGCAACGACTCACTCGGTTCCGGGAAAACCGGTCCATTTGTTACGACAGGTGCGGTTGATGCCGCCTCAGTTTCTGCAAGGGGTGGTGGTTTTGAATTTACAAACGCAAAAGATGGAAGGGTTGTTGAAAGATCTTCACTTTTAACATCGCGCTACTATAAACCTGAAGCTATTTCACATCAAGATTTTGTAATGGATTTTGCCGATACAAACCTTGTTTGGGAAAACGGGGAACCGATTCAGGAGCATACCCCCCTCGGAATAGGTGTTCATCTTGAAACCTACGCATGGAACTTTCCCTTTGCCGATTTTTTCGTTATTTTTAATTACACAATTAAAAATGTGAGTAATAAATATCTTGACAGTGTTTATGTGGGAATGTGGACTGATGCGGTTGTAAGAAATACCAAAGTAACTTCACCGGGTGGTTCAGCTTTCTTCAACAAGGGTGGCAACGGGTTCATGGATTCAATAAATGTTGCCTACGAATTTGACTCAAACGGTGATATCGGATTTACAGACAGTTATCTTGGGATTCAGTACCTCGGTTCTGATACCAAACACGATAGTGTTAACTATGTAAACTGGCAATTTAGAAATACTGCCGATCCGCTCTTCTTTGCACCTCAAACAGATCAGGAAAGATATGTTAAGATGCAAGGTTTCTTCGGTGGTAATGCCCGTTACAATGCAGGTGTTACACCACAAACCCTCAAAGTTCCTTCCAACAGATCAATTTTGCTTTCAGCAGGCAGTTTCAAAAAGCTTGCACCAGGAGATTCAGTTAATGTCGTTTTTGCAATGGTTGCTGCCAAAAAATTTGGTGATCAACTTGCATCACTCGACAGTGATGAGCAAAGAAAAAATCTTGTGATAAATGCTGACTGGGCAATGAGAGCATATAGTGGTGAAGATAAAAACAGAAATGGTATTCTTGATCCGGGTGAAGATCTTGACGGAAATGGTAAGATTACCAGATATATTCTGCCCGCACCTCCTGCCTCACCCAGAGTGGTAGCAATTCCACAGAGCAATAAAGTTACTCTTTATTGGGATAAAAGTGCTGAAACCAGCATCGATCCAATCTCGGGCAATAAAGATTTTGAAGGATATAGAATTTACAGATCCAATGCAGGGTTTGATTTTCAGAACAATGCTTCTGAAGCTCAGGCTCTCGTTAAAATGGCTGAATTTGACTCAACATCAAATGACCTCTTCTTTAACACCGGATTTAGCCGGGTTAAATTAGATCAACCCGTAAAATTCGAAGGTGACAACACCGAATACTGGTACAAATTTGAGGTTGATAATCTCTTAAATGGCTGGCAATATCTCTTTAATGTGTCTGCGTTTGACAAAGGCGATCCGGTAAACAGAATTGAAAGCCTTGAATCAAGCTATCTGTTTAATGTGCAAAGGGTTATCCCGGGTACAATTGCCACTTCAAAAGAAGATGTAGAGATTGGAGTTTATCCCAATCCATACTATGCAAATGCATATTGGGACGGTTCTTTCGAAAGATTGAGGAAATTATATTTTTATAATTTACCGGCAAGGGCTGAAATTGTGATTTATACCCTCGCAGGTGATGTTATTAAAAAGATGGACCATGATGGTAACAGTGATGGTAGTGATTTAAGATGGTTTCAAAATTTCTCCCCCGGTGGAACACAAACGATGTCGGGTGGGGAACACGCTTGGGATTTAATCTCTGATGGAGATCAGGCAATAGCAACCGGGTTGTATCTTTTTTCAGTAAAAGATCGCGACACGGGTAAGATTAAAACCGGCAAGTTTTTAGTTATTAAATAAAAGGAATACATATGAAAAGATATCTCTTTCTTTTCGCGTTTTTACTCGCGGGATATGGCTTTAGCCAACAATATCCTTTGTTGACAATTCAGGAACTCACAACAACTCCTGATTCATTACTTTCACCCGGCACAGAATTTTCGCCGTATATTGGAGATACTGTTAGACTTCGTGGTATGATCATGGTTAAACCTGTAGTTGACCCCTCAACCGATCGTAGAAGAGTAATCGCTGCCGGTGGCAGATGGTACGCCTATGTTCAGGATGCTAACGGGCTTCCGTTTGGTGGAATCAGCGTTATTCAGAATGATACAACTGGTGTAAACCAGGGATCGGGATTTGATCTCGTTGATACAGCCCAGGTTTGGGAATTTACAGCAGTACTCTCAATTTTTTCGGGAAATACCATTCAGGCAAACCTTTTGGTAAACCCACCTGTACCTGCTGAGTTCGTATCCCAGGCTACAAAAAGACCTGACCCGATTGAACTTCCAATGTCAACTTTCATGGATGGCGGAGTTCTTAAAGGTGAAGGCGAAAAGTATGAAGGTATGTATGTTATTATAAAAAATGTACTCACCAGTGATAGAAATGCCTCATCCGGAACTTTCCGTTTTAACGACGGTAACGGAAACTACATGGAAATGTATGATCAGTCAGGATTTTTTACAAAAAGAGCACATCGTCTGACAGGAATAACTGATTACGATGCACCTGCGGATGGAACTTTCCTTGAATACATTAGAGGTGTCGTTCACACGAGAGCTACCGGCTATTATATCGTTCCACTTTATCCCGGTGATATGAAGGTTGGAGCAACTCCACCGAGCATTTCAAGTGTTGCAAGAAACAACGCTTTTGTAGCAAGCAATGTACCTGTAGAAGTATCTGCAAGAATAGTTGATCTTGACGGCAGAATTACCTCAGGTAAATTGTTCTATAGAGTAAACATGGGTTCATATAACGAACTCGCTTTAACTCGCGGAACCACTGACACAAACAGTTTCTCAGCAACTATCCCGGGTGTTAGTGCTGATTCAGCAGTAGTTGATTATTTCTTCTGGGCTCAGGATAATGAGAACAGAGTTACACTTAACCCTGCCGACACTTCCAGAAACAGATGGTTCTATCCTGTTTTGAACAGACCTCTTAAAATTCAGGATGTTCAGTACAGTCCTTACGGTTCAGGATTTAGTGCCTTAAATAATTATAGAGTAACCGTCAGTGGTGTAGTTACTGCTGATACTTCTGATATCCCCGGATTTGGTTCAACCGCTCTTAGGGTATATATTCAGAATGGTGCAACTCCCTGGTCAGGTATTTGGGTAAAGGGATTTGATGCTCTTAACCTTAAACGCGGTGACCTTGTAACTGTAAGTGGTAAAGTTGTAGAAGATTTTAATGTTACTTGTCTCGATTCAGTTACTGCAATTGTGGTTAACTCAACCAACAATCCTGTTCCTGATCCAATTGCTGTGACAACAGGCTTAATCGGTGCTAAAGCCGGTGGTGTTGTTGAAGCTGAGCAATATGAAAGCGTATTAATCAAATATACCAATCCTGTTATTACCAGAACTAATGCTGATAACAGTGGTAATTTTGGTGAAATGTTGGTAGATGATAATTCGGGTGGTACCAGAGTTGAATTACAGGATGGAAATCATCAGTATCACAACAACTGGGAACCAAACCTTTCAGGAATCCAGGTTGATTCACTCGCAAGATTTAGTTCTTTAACAGGTGTTTTATATTTCTCATTCTCGAACTATAAACTTACACCAAGAAAAGATGCGGATTTTGTTGGATATACCACAGACATCAAAGATAATGTTATTCCGGCTGAATTTAATTTAAGCCAGAATTATCCAAATCCATTTAACCCTTCAACCGCTATTGAATTTAGCTTGCCAAAAGGTGAAAATGTTAAATTGGAAATCTTCGATGTGTTAGGTAGAAGTGTACAGACCATAATTAATGAATACAAAGAAGCCGGCAACTACAAAGTTTACTTTAATGCCGCCTCACTTCCTTCAGGAATGTACATCTACAGAATTGACGCCGGAGTAAAATCCTCCGTCAAAAAAATGATCTTAATGAAATAAATTTCTCAATCATTGGGAGGTCCAATTCAGGACCTCCCCTGGATTTTTTGTATGAAGCTCAATAAAAAAATACTGATTATCGTATTTTCGTTTTTTATGGTTCTGGGTCTGTCTTCTTGTACAGATACAGCAACCGGCGTTTTAATAGGGAATAAACCCCCTGATACACATATTTTCCTTTATCCTGATTCTACAGTTGCTCAGCAACCAAGTAAACTCACGGTGAACTGGTGGGGAGATGACCCCGACGGTTTAGTGACAGGTTATTATATAAGTTGGGATCAGACCAACTGGTCTTTCACTGCGCGAAACGATAGTACATTTGCACTCCAAATAGGTGCAGCTGATACTTCTTATTTCTTTCAGGTGAGTGCAGTTGATAATTCAGGAAATGGAATTTACGACAACAGTATCGTACAAAACGGAATCAATTTTGGTCCCGAACCATTTATTGATGCAAATGCAAACGGGAAATATGATGTGGGTGAAAAGTTTTTTGACATTGGTTTGATCGATCCTACACCGGCTCGACTCAAATTTCCGATCAAAAATACACCTCCTCAGATTTCATGGGATACTCTCACCGTTGTTCCGGCGATCTCACTTCCTGTTATGACATTTAAGTGGAAAGCTTCTGACCTTGATGGTGATGAGTCTATTCAAAAAATTAACATAGTCTTAAATGATACTACAAATTCTGCAAATTATGTGGAACTAAGAGGGAATACAAGACTTGTTACTCTTCGCGTCAGAGATTTTGTCTCTGCCAGCCCAGAAACCGAAATATTGATAGATGGAGCAGAATTTAACATCTTCCCTCAAAAATTAAAGGGTATAGTACTTAACGGTAATAATAAGATCTTCGTACAGGCAGTTGATATTTCAGGTGCAAAAACACCTTTCATCGAGATGCCCGGACCAAATAAAACATGGTTCGTTAGAAAACCTGTTGGCAAAATGTTGCTGATAGATGATTATGTTACCAACGATGATGCCACAACATTTTATACTTCGCAATTGTCCACAATTCGTGGTGGTACACTGGCCGGAAAGTTTGATACACTCAATATCTCCGGAAAACAAATCCCATTTTTTAGCTATAACTTTTTCCTTACGCTAAAACTGTTCGATTGTATAGTTTGGTACGCAGATAACAACCCGTCAATTCAAGCTGCACAGAATGTGGTTGATAAATATCTCGCAAATGGAGGGAAAATGTTTATTTCGATGCAATTTCCGAGGAATCCTCCACCGGATATTCTCGCCTTAAGTGAGTTTTTACCGGTTGATTCAATTTCAAATTTGGTAACGGTTCTCCCAAGTAATGTTGAATTTATTGTAGAGACTTCGAATCCTGCAAACACCGGTTATCCCACATTAAAATCAAGTTCTTCGATTTTGGGTAATTTTGGGCTTTTTGTGAACCCAACTTTAGCCCGTCAGATTTACAGAACATCTGGATCACAGATACCCGGAAGTGTCGGTTTTATTAACGGAAATAAGAGTCTGTTTTTTATGGCTATGCCTCTAAACAAATTGAACGGAAATGCTAATGCGAGTCAGCTATTTGAAAAGGTTCTTTTTGATGAATTTGGATTAAATATATGAACGGTGGAAAAATCATGATAAAACTGATAACCGTTTTTATCTCCCTTCTCACGATTACTGCCTTTGCTCAAAATGGTAGTATCTCAGGGAAAATAACTGATAAGAAAAATGAAACTCCGCTACCCGGAGTGAATGTAGTATTAAAAGGTACCTACTTTGGTGCTGCTTCAGATGTGAATGGCGATTTCGTAATTAAGAATGTACCTCCCGGTTCATATAATGTTGAGGTTTCCTTTATTGGTTACAAAACAACGCAGCTTACAGGAATAAAGGTAACTTCGAATAATAAAACGACAGTAGATGTTAAACTTGAAGAAACCTCTTTAACACTCACACAGGATGTGGTTATCATTGGTGATAAACCGCTGATGGATGTTGAAGAAACCCAAAGTAAAAAAACCATTTCAAGTGAAGATATTGAACTTGCCGTGGTAGAAAATGTAACTGACATTATTGCTCAGCAAGCAGGTGTTGTTTCGAATGACAATTCTCTCCATATCCGCGGTGGTAGAGCTTATGAAAATGCTTTTCTTCTCGATGGTGTTTCCGTTCAGGATCCACTCGCCGGTACGGGTTTTGGACTTCAGATTAGTGCCAATTCACTCGAAGAGGTTGAAGTAATAACCGGTGGATTTAATGCTGAGTTTGGTCAAGCCACTTCGGGTATCGTAAATGTTAAAACAAAAGAGGGAAGTGTAAAGAGATATAACGGTTACCTTTCATACAAAACTGATAATTTGGCAGATAAAGCGAACCCGCATGTTTTTAACATAGATATTTTAGAAATCAGCCTTTCAGGTCCGGAACCTATTACCAAATATCTGCTTCCGGCACTCGGAGTTGAAATCCCCGGTGAGATATCATTTTTTACAAACCTGTATGTCGGTTTATCTGACGGAATAACCCAGGGCTACTTTAAACCAAGAATATCTCCTCTTAATTCGAGCACATTTAACGGTACAAGATTTGCACCTAAAATGGAAAACAGTTGGTACGGTCTTGGTAAAGTAACTTACAAGGTGACCCCTACTTTTAAAATTTCTTACTCCTATAACCAGTCTGTATCGATTAATCAGAATTCGCAATCCTTGCAGTCGAATCTTGAATACATCGAACCAAGTCCGGGTTACCAGTATGAATTTCAGAATATTCTTGAAAACGCAAATGTATTTACCCACAAGAATATTTATAACACACTTGGTGTGACCCATACGGTAAACACAAAAACTTTTTATGAAATTAAGTTTAGTAAATATCTTACTAACTTGAGAACAGATGCAAACGGTCGCGATTGGACACAATATCGTCAGCCAAAAGACATTCCCAATTTCCCGGTTGAGTATTACAACCTTGGTAGAGATACAGTTGGCGTAATCCCCGGCGACGGTTTCTGGGATGTTGGTAATCCTTATACCTGGCATGATCACTATCTTGATGAATTTTCAATCACTGGTGATTTAACAAGCTTTTTTGATGAAAAAAACAAGTTTAAGGCCGGATTTAAGTTACAATTCCAGGAAATGCAGGTAGTCGATATTTATCAGCCATGGGTTGGTAAACTTGGATTAAACAACGACATTTATAAAGTTCATCCGATGATTGGTGCCCTTTATGCACAGGATAATATCAACTTCGGTGGTATGATACTTAATTTTGGATTGAGACTCGATTTCTGGTTCCCTGGAAAATATGTTGATGATGCCGTTTCAAATCCCGATGTGATTACAATTCCTGATGAAGTTCGCAAGAACTACAAAGAGGACAGCTTCAAATTTTTTGGTGACAGATATTATAAGGCGAGACTGAGTCCAAGACTTGGCATTTCTCACCCGATCACCAACTCACAAACACTCTTTTTCTCGTATGGTCACTTTAGTAAATGGCCAAAACCACAGTTTGTGTATGCAAAACTGGATCCGTATAACTCACAGTCGTCATTCCAGAAATTCGGAAATCCAAATCTGAAACCTGAGACAACTGTAGCTTATGAACTTGGTGTTAAAACTCAATTCACAGATGATGATGTACTGACAGTAACCGCTTACTACAAAGACATCTTTGATTACATCAATACCAGGACGGCAAGAATTTCGAGCCCAAGGTTTGCTTCACAGCGATTTACTACCTATGTGAATGCTGATTATGCCCGATCAAGAGGTCTTGAATTTGAGTATCAAAAAAGAATTGGAAAATGGTTCAGAGGTAGTGCAGTATTTTCTTACTCGGAAGTAACAGGAAAAAGTTCGTCAGCAGATGAAGGTATCCTGATTGCACAGGGAACCCTTGAAGAATCGATTAAAGAACAGTATGCTCCTTGGGACAGACCAATTACAGCAACCCTAAGTGCAAACTTTTTTGTCGCCCCCGGCGAACCTTTATTCGATTTTGCTCCCGGAATCCTCGATGATTATAACCTGAATGTGAGATTCTTCTTTCAATCAGGAAAAAGATACACTCCGGCAGTTTTCACAGGCAGTTATGAAGCTGACGGCAGACCTCAATATGAAACAGTTCGCGGTGAAAGATATACAAAAATCGCAGATAACTGGTTCTACATTGATATGAATTTTGAAAAATATGTTAAAATCGGTTCATTTAGATTCAGTGTATTTGTCGAGGTTAACAATCTTCTCGATACAGAAAACTCTGCAATTATAAATCCGGCAACAGGAAAAGCGTATGAGTATGGTGACCCCACACCGGGTTCATGGAACGATCCACTCTATCCGGATCTTCAAGCACCATTAAATCCGTATCCTTTTAACCCGGCAAGATATTTAACAAGACGCAACATTAAACTCGGTGTAAGCTTTAAGTTTTAAGATGAAAAAAACACTATTAATTATAGCAATCCTTCTAATTGGTGAGTCGTTCGGACAGTTGTTCCCCGTTTTGGGCGGGCAAAGAGCGGGTATCTCGACAGCTCAATTTCTAAAAATAGGTGTAGGCGGAAGAGCCTCTGCTATGGGCGATGCATTTGTCGCCGTAGCAAACGATGCTTCTGCTTTATACTGGAATCCCGCAGCCTTAGTGCAGTTCAACGATAACCAGGTTATGTTTTCACATAACAGCTGGCTTGTTGGCGTAAAGCATAATTTTGCAGGAGCAGTTTATCATATAACAGGTGACGATGCAGTAGGTGTTTCCCTCACTTCTCTCTCTGCGGGGGACATGAAGGTTACAACGGAGTTTGCCCCATTCGGTACCGGTGCCTATTTCACTTTTTCCGATCTTGCTCTCTCATTGAGTTATGCAAGAAAAATGACTGACAAGTTTAGCTTTGGTGCAACAGTCAAATATATGGAAGAAACTCTCGACAAACTCAAGATGCGTGGTGTACTCGTTGACTTGGGTACTTATTACTGGACAGGGCTTGGCTCTACAAGATTTGCAGTATCATTCTCAAATTTTGGCAGTCAGCTTGCTCCAAGTGGGGAAGTGACCCTTCCGGGTAACAGAACCGTTTCTTCGTGGCAGGAATTTTCGCCTCCAACTATGTTCCGATTGGGTTTTGCATTCGAACCATACGAAACAGAACAACACAGAGTGACAACAAGTATCCAATTAAATCACCCCAACGACAATAGTGAAAACCTTTCACTTGGTGCGGAATATTCATTTAAAGAACCTGCAACCGGTTTTTCACTTCTTTTAAGAGGTGGTTATAAGATTAATGTCGAAGAGCAGAATTATAGCTTTGGTGCCGGATTAAACCTCCCGATCTCGATGGCCAAATTCACATTTGACTACGCTTATGTCAATTTTGATAGACTCGGTGCCGTTCACAGACTATCCATTACTCTGGGGTTATAAGATGAAAAAAATACTTCTCGCAAATATTCTTTTAGTTTTTATCTTCGCCGGATGTGGTGAAAAGCTCGATCTTTCGATATTCGATTCAGGGAAATCCGGCGGAAATGTCTCCGGTGATACTGTCTATGTGAAAATATCACCCGATTGGAGTGGATTTAACTCACCAACAGACATCATAATCGGTAAAGACTATTTTATCTATGTTACCGATACCGATAATAACAGAGTGGTAATGTTAAACCAGAACGGTGATGTATTAAGCACTCTGACTCTCCCTAAACCATATAAAGTTGAACAGGATTATCAGTTAAATCTGATAGTTGTTGCTAAACTTGATACAGTCCTTGACGGAGTTAACAGATCGATCGATGCGGTATATAAAGTTAACATGGTTGCCGGTGGACATAATCTCGGTTCTGCCCCCGTAACGAGACTTTTGCCTCGCCCGGGAGCCGGCGTGTCATCATCCGATTTAAGAATAAAATATACAGGCATCTCTGTTTTCTACAACAACTCATTTTATATCTCGAGAACCGGACCAAACAACACAAGTGTTGTAGATCCCGATAATTCCATATTATCGTTTCAAAAATCACCTTCCGGTAGAGATACTTTGATCGGAAGACTTCCCGCTATCGATCCTAACGGTACCGGGATCTTGTCTGCAAACGGAATCTCCTCACTTGTTGGATTTGACAAACGAAATATCGATTTTATTTTAACTCTCACAGGCGATAACAGCTTCAGAGTTCAGTGGCTAACCTATGTCGTTAGTTCACTCGGTGAACAGTATGAATTGAAGTTGTCACCTCAGGGTGGTTCTGACATTATGCAGATCAACAAGTTCACAGCCCCTTCAGATGTTGCTATAGACAGATCAGGAAACATGTATATAGCTGATACCGGGAAAGATTCTATCTATCGCTTTAATTCGTTTGGTGGTATCTTGCAAAAACTTGGTGGACCCGAAAATTTTATATCTCCCGCCGGTGTTGCACATTACGACAGGATACTTTATGTGGTTGACAAAACGGCAAATCGTATTGTAAGATTTAGATTATCAACTGATAATTAAGAGGTAAAAACACTCTGTTTTTATTATTCTTGAGATTTCAACGGATTGAAAAAGAGTAAAAAAAATAGTAAATTTGTAATTCGGATTTTTAAAAACAAGGAAAAAAATGGCGCTTCAAGGCAAAATTGTACAGGTAATCGGTCCTGTAGTTGATAT
>CAYSJM010000075.1:0-17610 GCA_964431385.1 uncultured Ignavibacteriaceae bacterium
AGCCCAATCGCTTGAGAGCAAGACAACATATTCCAAAACCGTGAAGGCTTTGCTGTTGAAATAGCGGAGAATCAGAGAAACGAAGAAGCAATTAAGGCTGTTCTCATTTGGGGCAGCCTTTTATTTACATATGTCCACATGAAAAATTATTGGCTACCGGGTCAGGAAAAAGTTTGAGGTTTTTTCTCGACACTTCCTTTTTTTGATCCAAATTTTGCACTTCGAATTTTGCAACTATTTATTCTGCCTGACCTAAATCCGCGTTACTTTTCTTTCGTGTTCATGAATTGGATTTGGGTAAATCAGAAGAGTGAAATTTGATATATTTGAAGTTGAGTTTGCTGAAGTGCAGACGATTTCAAAAACAACCATACAACAGCAAAATGAAAACAGCGATTTTTAGCCTTTTAATAGTGGCGATGATGTTTTTATCAAATTTCGGACAAAAAAACACCATGAATGACTCGAACAATCCATTTTTTAAGGAGTGGAAAACTCCTTTTGGCACTCCACCTTTTACAGAGATAAAACTTGAACATTACCTTCCTGCTTATGAGAAGGGAATAAAAGAACAGACTGAAGAGATTGGGAAAATTGTTGCCTCAAGAGAAGAGCCGAACTTTAAAAACACTATTGAAGCCATGGAGCTTTCGGGTTCGCTCCTTTCCAAAGTTGACCGGGTTTTCCAGAATCTCGTCTCGGTGATTACAAATGCTGAAATGCAGGTTTTGTCTGAAAAGTTTGCTGTTATGCTGGCGAAGCACAGGGATGATATTTATCTTAACGAAGGTCTCTACAAGAGGATAAAGACTGTTTACGAAAATCGGGAAAAAGAAAAACTGACTGAGGAACAATCGATTCTACTTAAGAACTATTATCTCGATTTTGTAAGAGGTGGTGCCAACCTTAACAGCGAACAGAAAAAGAAACTTAGAGAGATTAACGAGCAGCTTTCCAAGCTTACTGTACTCTTTGGAGACAATGTCAGAAAAGAGAATGGCAAGTTTAATCTGATTGTTGATAACAAAATTGATTTGGCAGGTCTTTCAGCAGACATGATCTCAGCGGCTTCTGAAAAAGCAGAAGCAAAAGAATTAAAAGGGAAATGGTTGTTTACAATAGACAAGCCGACACTTCTGCCATTTTTGCAGTTCTCACAAAACAGAGTCTTGCGTGAAAAGATGTACAAAGCTTATGTGAACAGAGGGAACAATAATGACGAGCTCGACAACAAAAAGGTGCTCGCCAAAATTGTTTCACTGAGGGTGCAAAAGGCAAATCTTCTCGGATATAAAAACTGGGCTGATTTTGTTCTTGAAAAAAAGATGGCTAAAACACCACAGAATGCGTACAAATTTTTGTTTGAGGTGTGGGAACCAACTTTGAAGAGGGCACAGTCTGAAGTTGTTGAAATGCAGAAAATTATTGACAAAGAAGGTGGAAAATTTAAACTTGAACCATGGGACTGGTGGTTTTACGCCGAAAAAGTGAAAAAATCCAAGTATGATCTTGATGAGGAGATGCTAAGACCCTACTTCAAGCTGGAAAATGTTCTTAATGGAGTATTTGCTGTTTCCACAAAACTTTTTGGAATTCAGTTTATACCAAGACCCGATATTGAGGTGTATCATCCTGAAGTGAAGGCGTTTGAAGTTCGGGAAGCCACAGGAAAACATATCGGGATTTTATACACCGATTATTACCCAAGAGACAGTAAAACCAACGGTGCCTGGTGCGAGAATTTCAGGCTTCAGAGTAATTTAAACGGAAATTTTATCGCTCCAATTATCTATAATGTGGGGAATTTCTCAAGACCAACAGGTGATAAACCTGCGTTAATCAGTCTTGATGAAGTGCGAACGCTGTTCCATGAATTTGGACATGCTCTGCACTTCCTGCTCGCAAATGTCACTTATCCCGGTTCTTCTTCTGTTCCCTCCGACTTTGTGGAAATGCCGTCTCAAATTATGGAAAAGTGGGCACTTCAGCCTGAGGTATTGAAGATGTATGCAAAACATTATGCCACAGGAAGTGTAATCCCTGATTCTTTGATCACGAAAATTGATAACGCGGGGAAATTTAATCAGGGATTTGAGACAGGTGAGTATATCGCAGCCTCAATTCTTGATCTCGACTGGCATACACTTTCTGATCCAGCCGAAATGGATGTGGCCGCATTTGAAAAAGCATCTTTAGCCAAAATGAAGATTTTACCCGAATTTTTGCCGAGATATATGTCCACTAACTTTTTGCACATAGCTGTTTGGGGTTATGAAGCAGGCTACTACAGCTATCTTTGGGCGGCGGTTTTGGATGCGGATGCATTTGAAGCTTTTGAAGAAAAAGGAATCTTTGATCAGAAAACAGCTTCCGCCTACAGGAAATATATTCTAGAACCTCTCGGAAGTGTTGATTTGATGGAAAATTACAAAAAATTCCGCGGCAGAGGACCAAAAGTGGACGCGTTGTTAAGATCAAGAGGGTTGGAGTAAACCCCGGTCTTCCTGATTACATCTTTGAATCAGGACGAAAATCTTAATCCAAAGATTTTAGTGTGGAGTTGATCTCCTGCAATAATCTCTGAAAAATTTCGCGAACGGGCAGAATATCCTTGACAAGACCGGAACTCTGCCCGGCTTCGAATTGTCCTTCTTCGTAATTACCTTCGAATATTCCCATCATTTCCCGTTTTCTGCCGAGAGCTTCAATTATTTCATCTCTTGTGGCTCCTTGCTTTTCCAATTGCTGGACTCTCAGGGAGAACGGATTTTTAATCATTCTTGCAAGACCGGCATTTCGAAGTCCGAGGATAGTTCCGTTATCTGATGCTTCAACAACCATCTGTTTGTAGAGTGAATGAGCAGACGATTCGTGGGAAGCAGCAAAGAGAGTTCCAATTTGTACTCCTGCCGCTCCGAGTGCCATTGCCGCAACAATTTGCCGACCGTCAGCTATGCCGCCTGCAGCAATTACAGGAATATTTAATGCATCAACCAATTGAGGAATGAGGCAAAAAGTAGTAATCTCGTCCGGACCGTTGTGCCCACCGGCTTCCACTCCTTCACCAACGACAGCGTCACAGCCAACTTCCTGCGAATTAAGTCCCTGTTTAATGTTTGAAACGACATGAACAACTTTTGCACCATTCGACTTTAACTTATCGATGTGCTTACCGGGGTGCCCGGCGGAAGTAAAAACGATTTTTATTTTCTCTTCAATCACTACATCGATCAGAGAAGAAATATCCTCTCTAAGTTGAGGAAGATTTACCCCAAATGGTTTTGAGGTGGAGGCTCTACATTTCCGAATATGTTCTCTAAGGAGATCAGGTTTCATGGAACCGGCACCGATTAGTCCGAGTCCACCGTTTTTAGAGACTGCGGAAGCGAGTCTCCATCCCGAAACCCATACCATTCCACCGGAGATTATTGGGTGTTGGATCTTAAAAAGTTTTGCGATATTATTTTGATTGTTCATTTATTTCAGAGAATTTTACGAAATTAACCAGACAAAATAATATTAATTCTCAAAAACGAGGATATTATCCGACTGTTCTCTAATCCTTCTTTCTTAATGCGATTCAAATTCGTTCAAAACAAGGATAATTACATCTGGTTGATCCTTTGCTTGGCTCTCCTTCTGAGGTTGGGAGCGTTTTTTTCGTTTCAGCCTTGGGAGGATGAGGTTGTGAGCACGAAAATTCTCAAAACTGATGGTGCTTCATATCACAATTTTGCATTAAACATTCTTGAAGGAACGGACAGTGGCGAGACATTTTGGGCACCCGGGTTACCTGTTTTTTTAGCAGCTATCTATACTGTTTTTGGGGTGAAACTATGGGTTGTTTTGTTATTTAACTGTTTTATTTCTACAGCATCAGTCTTAATCTTATATAAAATCGCCAAATCCTTCTTTGCAGTAAATGTTGCAATTATTTCGTCGTTCTTATTGGCGATCGATCCACATCAGGTTATCTATTCACAGACACTTCTGACTGAAAATGTGTTTATTCCACTAATTCTCCTTTTCTTTCTATTTTACATAAGATATATGTCTAATCGAAAGTTCCTTTTGTTGGTCGTCACAGCAGTTTTCTTAGGTTTGTCAATGTACTTCAGACCGGTTGCAAACTATCTTTTTATTTTTGTAGCCGGAGCAATTATTCTGCAAACACAACATTCGTGGTTCAAAAAAGTTAGCAGAGTTCTGTGGTTTGTATTTTTTTTGGTACTTACACTTTCTCCCTGGTTGATCAGGAATTACAAAATTCACAATCATTTTGGATTGACAACAAATGGGGGTTACAATCTTCTCTATATTTTTGCGGGTTCAATATATAACAACCAATTTCAGATGCATCCTGATTCAACAGAGAAAATGCTAAAAAGAAAGATGTACGAAAGTGGCGGCGAACAAATTAAGAATCCATTTGTTTTAGACCAAAATGAGAAAAGCGTTGCCTTTGAGTTGATAAAAGAAGAACCCGTGAAGTTTTTCCAAAATTACTTTTCCGGCTGTTTAAACATTTATACTTCACTTTCATCATATCAGATTTCGTCAATTTTGGGGCTTGAAGGAAGTTATGTCCTTAGTAGAAACTTTTACGGGGTTTCACAACTGTCTCAGGTCGACTATTTTTTAGAGGAAAGAAAAACAGAGGTTATCATAATCAGTACGACAGTTTTAATTTTCCTGGCTTTTTCATATTTATTAATGATTTTGGGTATGTTTAAGTTAATAAAAGACGCTCGTTATAAAGAATTCATTTTAATGTTTGGAATGATTATTTATTTTACAATGATTGTTGGAACACTGGGGAGCGGTGCACGATTTAAGCTTCCAATATCACCCTTTTTATTCATGTTTTCTGCGGTTGGGATAGTATATGTTTATGACAAATGGAAAGGGGAGAAGCAAAAAAAATTAGTTGATAACACCAAAGGCTAATTGGAAATTCGGTTGTGACAGAGGACAAGGTAGCGAGATATAATATTTCATCAAGAGTAAAAAAATAAATATCTTTGTTGTTCATTTAAAAAAAATTCTTGATGAGAGCAATAATACCGGTTGCCGGCATTGGCAGCCGACTAAAACCACATACCAATACAATTCCGAAAGTTCTTCTGACGGTTGGTGACAAGCCAATTCTGGGTCATATTCTACAAAAACTTCTCGATTCAGGAATTAATGAAGCCACATTTGTTACGGGTCATCTCGGTGGCATGATAAAACATTATGTCGAGAAAAACTTTCCGATGCTCGATTCCATCTTTGTGGAACAGAAAAAACCTGAAGGACTTGGTCACGCAATCTACCAGGCGGCACACACTTTTGGGAACGATGAAATTTTTATCATCCTCGGTGATACAATTTTTGATGTTGATCTTGAAAAAGTAATCAGCATGGGAACGAGTGCTTTGGGTCTTAAATATGTCGAAGATCCCCGTCGGTTTGGAGTGGCAATAATTGAGGATGGCGAGATCAAAGAGCTCGTGGAAAAACCCGAAGTCCCGCCTTCAAATATGGCAATTGTCGGTTTGTATTACATCAAAAATTCTGAAAAACTTGCCTCATGCTTACGGCACAACATTGAAAATGATATCAGAACCCGGGGCGAATTTCAGTTGACGGATGCACTTCAGATGATGCTCAATCAGGGAGAAAAAATGTTGCCGTTTACCGTTGATGGCTGGTACGATTGTGGGAAACCTGAAACTTTATTGGAAACAAACAGGTTTTTATTATCGAAGCACCACGATTCAAACGGGAGTGGGAAAGTAGTAATTAATCCGCCTTGTTACATTCATCCAAGTGCGGTAATTTTGAATTCCGTTGTAGGTCCCTTTGTTACCATATCTGAAGGGGTAAAAATATCGGAATCCGTAGTCAAAAACTCTATTATTGGACCCCATGCCGAAGTGGAGCGATGTATTTTTGAAGATTCGCTAATCGGTGCAAATTCATTTTTGCGGGGAAAATACACCCGGGTAAACACCGGTGATTCATCTGAAATTGATTTTAATTAAACAGTCTAAACGAGGAAAAAACCAAGATGTCATTTTATTTCACATCTGAATCGGTGTCTGAAGGACACCCCGATAAATTGTGCGATGCCATTTCTGATGCGGTACTTGATGCAATTTATGCACAAGACCCAAATTCAAGAGTAGCTTGCGAAACTTATGCCACCACAGGACTTGTTGTAGTAGGTGGAGAGATTACCACAAACGCGTATATTGATCTTAATAAAGTAGTAAGAACCACAATCGAAGAGATCGGTTACACAAAATCAGAATACAAATTTGCGGCTGAGAGTGTCGGAATTGTTAATGTGATGCACGAACAGTCGAGAGACATTGCAATGGGAGTTGATACAGGCGGTGCCGGTGATCAGGGAATTATGTTCGGATTTGCGTGTGATCAAACCGAAGAATTGATGCCATTACCGATAGTTCTTTCACACAAACTTGTTGCAAAGCTTGCTGAAATCAGAAAAGCCAACAACGGTTTGATGAGTTGGTTGAGACCGGATTCTAAATCACAGGTCACAGTTGAATATTCTGATGATAAAACCCCACTCCGTGTTGATGCAGTTGTAATCTCTACTCAGCACGATGCAGATGTAGATCAGGAAACTATCAAACACGAAGTTATTGAAAATGTGATAAAGACGGTAATACCCGCAAATCTTCTTGATGCAAACACCAAATTCCACATCAATCCTACAGGAAGATTTGAAATTGGTGGACCACACGGAGATACAGGTCTTACAGGAAGAAAAATTATTGTTGACACTTATGGTGGATGGGCTCCTCATGGTGGTGGTGCTTTCTCAGGGAAAGACCCTTCCAAAGTTGACAGAAGTGCAACCTATGCAGCCCGCCACATTGCAAAGAATGTTGTTGCTGCAGGTCTTGCAAAAGAATGTATGATTCAGGTAGCATACGCCATCGGTGTTGCTGAACCTGTTTCCATATTTGTAAACACTTATGGAACCGGTAAGATTGACGATAAAGCTATCGCAAAAATGATCGAAAAAGAAGTTGATCTTACGCCCAAAGGAATTATTGAAAGACTTCAACTCAGGAGACCCGTTTACAGAGCAACTGCCGCCTACGGTCACTTTGGCAGAAGTGGAGACGGATTTACCTGGGAGAAACTCGACCTGGTAGATACTTTCAAGAAATACGCTAATTAATTTGTTTTATACACTCGATTATATGAAAATCAGGAGTCTTATTTAATGGATCACAAACAAGGTCACTACAAAGTTAGAGACATTTCCCTCGCAGAAGCGGGAAGAATGAAAATAGAGTGGGCAGAGTCAAGAATGCCCGTAATGATGCAAATCAGAAAAGAAGTGTCGGTAACTAAACCTCTTGCAGGTTATAAAATTGCCGGATGTCTTCATGTTACAAAAGAGACAGCTGTTCTTATAGAGACTCTTTCAGCAGCCGGTGCACAGGTTTCATGGAGCGGATGTAATCCACTTTCAACCCAGGATGACATCGCAGCAGCTCTTGCAGCAGCCGGACAGGAAATTTATGCATGGCACGGTATGAATGTTGAAGAATTCTACTGGTGCATCGAACGCACACTTGACATGAAACCAAACCTTACTCTCGATGATGGTGCAGATCTTATCTTTACCGTTCACAACAAATTCCCCGAACTTATTCCTACCATCATCGGTGGTACCGAAGAAACCACAACCGGTGTTCACAGACTTAGAGCTATGGCAGATGCAGGTGCACTTAAGTACCCTGTAATCGCTGTTAATGATGCAGAGACCAAATGGGATTTTGATAATGTTTACGGAACAGGTCAGTCTTCACTCGATGGCATTCTTAGGGCAACTTCAATCCTTCTCGCCGGTAAAAATTTCGTAGTAGCCGGTTACGGTCACTGCGGAAGTGGTGTTGCAAGAAGAGCTCAGGGAATGGGTTGCAATGTTATCGCTACTGAAGTTAAACCAACCGCTGCCCTTAAAGCTACCCTCGAAGGTATGAGCGTTATGAAGATGGATGATGCCGCAAAAGTTGGTGATGTATTCATCACAGCAACCGGTATTAAAGATATCATCGTAAAGAGACACTTCGAAGTAATGAAAGATGGTGCAATTATCTGCAACACCGGACATTATGACTGCGAAATTAACATTGACGATCTCGAAGCTCTTGCAGTTTCCAAGAGAACTGTTCGTCCAAATAACGAAGAATACACACTCGCAGACGGTAGAAAAATCTATCTTCTTGCTCAGGGCAGACTTGTGAATCTCGCTGCTGCCGAAGGTCATCCTTCTGAGGTAATGGATATGTCGTTTGCTAATCAGTTCATGTCACAGGTTCGCCTCGCAAATGAACATAAAGCAGGCAACAAACTTGATAACAAAGTTTATGACATTCCTGAAGAGC
The DNA here is from genome assembly GCA_964431385.1 of uncultured Ignavibacteriaceae bacterium. GTDB lineage: Bacteria > Bacteroidota > Ignavibacteria > Ignavibacteriales > Ignavibacteriaceae > UTCHB3. The sequence goes on from CAYSJM010000075.1 coordinate 8,415, forward strand.
AGGATCAGCATATCGCCGGTATCAAACTTGCAACACAAGGTTATTCAATTGACGAATTAACTCCTGAGCAGATTGAATACATGGATGATTATTCTGCAGGAACCTGATTTTAGGTATCAGGTATTAGGTATTATGGGCTTCGCCCGTATTATTTAATGTCTTATCTTTTTATCTGACTTTTTTTGAGGCTGTTCTTTTAAGGGCAGCCTCTTTTTTGTTTTTTGGATAACTGCAGATTTGCATTATTGCATTAATTTAAGGCTTCAACTTTTTGTTTTTCGGAAAAACCATGGAATTATACGAACTTCATCCAATAACACCTCAGAAAAGATTTATTACAAAAGCTGCCGAGTCGCTAAGAGATGGGGAAATTGTAATATTTCCGACCGATACTTATTACGGAATTGGTTGTAGTATCTATGCAAAAGGAGCATTGGAACGCCTATTCTCTATCAAGAATGAGACGAGAGATAAACTTTTTAGCTTTATCGTGCCCGATTTGAAGGATATTTCCACTTATGCAAGAGTGTCAGATTACGCTTATAAAAAAATGAGAAAGCTACTTCCGGGTCCATATACATTCATCCTCCCGGCAGCTCGTGAGGTACCAAAAAGACTTTGGTCAAAAAGAAAAACTGTTGGTATCAGGGTACCGGATCATACAATTGTTATAGAACTTGCCCGGGAATTGGGGCATCCGATAGTGAGCACATCCACAACTAACAGAAAAGGGGATATCCTGACGCGACCTGAAGAGATTGAGTCTGTTTTAGGTTTTGCAGTTGATGTTATGTTATCAGCCGGTTATGTACCAAATCAACCTTCAAGTGTAATCGACCTCAGCAACGATGAACCCATTATCGTTAGAAGAGGTGCAGGAGATGTTTCGAGTTTTGAGGAATAATCGAATAATGCAATAATCCAAAAATGCAGTAATTTCTATATTTTATATAAGTGCGGTCAGGAATTTTGAGGCTGAAATTACCCGGATATCATCCTTCATAATGTCAACATCATCTTTCATTACAACCTGATAGTTAAACGGTATTTTTATTCGATCACGGAAAAAGCCACGAACAATTTTGCTTTAAAGCAAAAAATCACGAATTAAATCAAGTTGTTTGCGGTAAGCCAGTCGTCGTTATAGACGGTGCTTAGGTATTTATAACCGGAGTCGCAGATTACAGTACATATCACAGAGGGCTGTTTTAGTTGTTTTGCGAGAGTTAAAACTCCATAGATATTGGCACCTGAAGACCCGCCGGAGAGAATCCCTTCCTGGGCTACGAGAAGAAATGTATTTTCAATGGCTTGTTTATCGGTAACCTGAATCATGTCGTCGAGAACTTGAAGTTGAGCGGTTTTTATGAGGAATTCATCACCCAAACCCTCGATAAGGTATCTGGATGATTCAACAATTTTCCCGGTCTTAAAATAATCATAAAAAATGGAGCCAACAGGATCCACCCCTACAATCTTAATATCACTGTTTTTTTCTTTAAGATATCTTCCAGCCCCGGTACAAGTGCCTCCTGTGCCTACACCCGCAACAAAATAGTCAATTCTCCCATTCATCTGCTGCCAAATTTCGGGACCTGTTGACATATAGTGGGCTTCGTTATTGTCGAGGTTGTTATGCTGGTCTATATAAAAAACATTGGGGTCTTCTGCAGCCAGTTTTGTCGCAAAATTGTTATAAGATTCAGGGTGTTCCGGTGGAAGTGAGGCATCTACCTTAATAACATCCACTCCCATAATCTCGAGCATTTTTATTTTCTCTTTGGAAGTGGTGTTTCTGATTACAATTTTTAGCTTATAACCTTTTTGTTTACAAACTATTGCCAAACCCATTGCAGTATTACCCGAAGAGTTCTCAATAATGGTATCGCCGGGTTTAATCTTTCCTTCTTTTTCCGCTTTTTCGATCATATACATAGCGATACGATCTTTTATGCTACCGCCGGGATTCATGAATTCAAGTTTCGCCCAGATTTCATGATTCGTTAGTTTTGAAAGGTTTTCAAGTTTCACGCAGGGCGTTCTGCCGATGGCTTTGAGAAGGTTAAGATTCGAATTAAATATCATGGTTAAATCCGTTAAAACTATTGATTACAATCAGTTGCAAGATCGAAAGCGGCGATGTACCATTTGCCGTTTTCATAGGCGAAATCTATTTCAAAACCCTGAGTATTGATGGTTCTCAGTACAATTTTACTCTCTGCGAGTCTCAATTTTTGCACAGAAGTGTCGTCCCAATCATCATATTCCAATAGTGAGTATTCCCACCGGGATATTCTGCTATAAGAACGCACGCCCTGCACAAAGCAACCATCTTTCGACCATTCTCCCGTTTCACAATTGTATGCCGGCATTTCCCCAAATGAAATACTATCAGGTTGCAGCTTAATCTGATCATCGAAATAGATAAATATTCCGGTAGCGAATATGTCTTCCAGGTTAGTGGGGATGCGGTCTAAATGGACCGGCAGGAATGAAGAACCGGGATTTATCATCACATAAAAACCATATTCAGGGTTGATGTAACTGTTCAATCCCTGATAATCTTTTGTATTAATCATTAGAGCGATATTGGCATAGATTCGGGCAAACTCTTCCTGATTAATTTCAGGCATTTTGGTCATTAGTGCCGGGGGAACAGGGAGAACCCATGCATCTTTATATTCATCCTTCTTTCTTAAGTCATCCCAAAGATTAACTGCGGAATTTACATCGTCAAAAAATCCGGTACAAAGCCGATACACAATGCCTGCTTTCAGCTTAAAATCGAGGATTTCAGGATTAAGTCCATCCCTGGTGGCAGCTTCAAATTTTGCAGTTAATACATTCCTGTTCGCATCTGAAGATAATACCACGACAAACCCCTGTGAAAAAAGCGGGGTGAATCCGGAAAATAGAATAAAAATTAAAGCTGTAAAAAAAGGTTTCAAATTATAAAATTCATAAAACTAAAGTCACAATTTACGAAAGAAAGGAGTTATTGAGTACTCTAAAAAATTGTGAGCGTCGAATTCGCCAATATTATTTCCAAAAATCGTCATTTTGGTGAGAAAAGGCTTCATCAATCACAATCAAGTAATTCAGTATATTTAAAGTTTACAATTAATTATTTTCGAAGAGAAAGATGGCACAACCCCATATCGTAATCATAATGCTGAACTATAACGGGGCAAAGGACACAGTCGAGTGTATTGAATCGTTACAGAAAATTGATTATGAAAACCACAAGATATTGATAGTGGACAATTCATCCACTGACAATTCAGTTGAGGTTTTTAGGGAGAAGTTTCCGGAACTTGATCTTTATATTACCGAGAAAAATCTTGGTTATACCGGGGGAATCAATCGTGGATTTCGTGAGGCTTCAAAATTTGGACCAAAGTATATGCTCGTCCTTAATAATGATACGATTGTTGAGCCAAACTTCTTAACAGAACTTGTAAATGCCATGGAAACTAATCCGGATGCTGCTGCTGCCGGTGGATTGATTCTTGCTGAGCATGATCGAAACACCATTTGGTTCGGGAATGGCAAGATGATTAAATGGCGCGGGTTGGCAATTCATATTGACAAGGGGCTGCCCGTCGAAAAAAGATCGATAAAGACGATAACTGAAACTGATTTTTTGACGGGATGTCTAATACTCTTTAGAACAGATCATCTTGCAAAAGCGGGACTTGAAGATGAAGATTTTTTCATGTACCTCGATGATATCGAGTTTTCTGCCAGGCTTAAAAAGAACGGATTCAGATTGTTATATCAACCTTCGGCAGTGATTTATCATAAAGTTCTGGGTGAAAAAGAGAGTCCGTTAAAGCTGTATTATTCCGTCAGGAACAGATTTTTGTTAAACAATAAAATGAATTCCGGATTGGTTCGTATTATCTCTGCAATCTATTTTATAAGTGTAATCTCTCTTAAGATCATTGTTTGGTCGTTTATAAACAAACCTTTTTCAAAAGTTGCCAGGGCAGCACTCAGTGATTATTTTAATCATAACCTCGGTTCCGGAAGGGGCCCAAATCTGAGTGGGATTCTCGAAAGCTAAAGTGAAAAAAGTTTTTGCGGTAATTCTTAATTACAACGGATATGAAGATACACTAAACTGTTTGGCGAGTCTGCGAAGAGAGACTTATAAAGAACTCTATCCGTTGATAGTAGATAACAACTCACCCGATGGGAGTGGCAAAAAACTCAAAGAAACATTGAGTGATGTGCCTGTTATACTTAATCCGGAAAATTCGGGATACGCGGGGGGAATGAACACAGGTGCCCGACATGCTCTCTCGGAAGGAGCGGATTTTGTAGTTTATGTTAATAACGATACCGAGTTTGAGGGAAGCACCATTTCAGCATTGGTTGAAGTGGCTGCGAGGGATAAAAACATTGGAATTGTATCCCCAAAAGTTCTTTACCTTGATGAAAGGGAGAAGATATATTGTGCAGGAAGCCGCTACATTTTTTGGCGATGTGGTAATGTTTCGCTTGGAAAAGGGACCAAAGCTTCAGAGAATTGTAACAGCGAGATTGAAATCACGCACGCCGAAGGGGCTTGTCTCTTAATAAAAAAAGAGGTTTTTGAGTTCGTCGGTTACATGAGTGAATACTTTTTTATGTATTTTGAAGATCTTGAATATTCGCTCAGAGTGAATAAAAAATTCAAAATTATCTTCACTCCGAAAGCGGTAATGTACCATCAGTCGGGTGCGGGTAAATCGTTTGAGCAATATTCAAAACTCTATCACTATTATTTTACCAGGAACAGATTTTTGATCTTTAGGAAACATAACTTTTTGGCGAAGATTTATGTTTTTCTCTACTCCACAGCAATTACGATACTAAAATCGTTAGCAATTATTAAGGGAGCAACTGAAAAGGGGAGGACATTTAAGGCGATCTGGAGTGGATATTTCACAGGACTTGCCTATATGTCGGGAATTAAAAAGCTCGATGAGAGCAAACCTTTGATATACAAAAACTTATAAATATTATTAAATTGAACAAACGACAAGAAAAATTTCTTCTAATTGCCGCTGACTTTATAACGATTAATTTCGCATGGGTAATCTATTTCTTCATTCGAAATGAATCGGGGATGTTTGCCCAGTTTACAGAACCGGGATTCCTCATCCCGATGCTAGTCATCTTCATCTACTGGTTTATTCTTTTTATCTTTTTTGGGATGTACCGCACCTGGTTTGCACTCTCGCGGTTTGACGAGATATTTACCCTCGTAAAAACAACATTTTGGGGGACATTTATCCTCTTCTTTGCAATTTTTATTGACGATTCGGGCACCGGAGAGAGCACAGGGAACAGATTCCTTATCTTCATTTATTGGGGGTTAATGGTAACTCTCACTGTGGCAGGTCGGTTGTTGCTTCGGTCAATTCAAAGAAGGTTACTGATTAAAGGAATTGGGAGAAGAAAAGCGTTAATAGTCGGTTTTAATGAGCGGGCGAATGAAATTCACGACCAGATAATTTCTCATCCGGCACTAGGTCTCGATGTTATCGGATATGTAGCCATTAAAGAAGAGAATATCGGTAAAGAGTATAAAGAAGTCTCTGTTGTAGGAAGAGTAAATGAAATTGAAGAGATTATCGACCGTTTGGGGGTTAAAGAGGTAATTCTCTCCGTCAGCAGGAATCACGATGACCTGCTCATCGAGATCATATCCCGCTGTGAGACTAAGGATGTCACGCTAAAAATTATTCCTGACCTTTATGAAATTTTAAGCGGACAGGCAAAAACGGTACAACTCTACGGGTTTCCTCTCATCGACATAAACCCGCAATTAATGTCAGAGTGGGAAAGGGGAGCAAAAAGGGTGATAGATATTGTCGTTTCGTTCCTCATCTTATTAGTGGCTTCTCCGATTATTTTGGCAGCTGCAATTGCGATTAAAATCGACAGCAGGGGACCTGTGATCTACAAGCAGGAGAGAAGTGGCTTAAATGGGAAAGTTTTTAAAGTTTACAAGTTTCGATCTATGTATCAGGATGCAGAAAAAAGAACGGGACCGGTATGGTCACAAAAAGATGATCCGCGAATAACCCGTAGTGGCAAATTCATCCGCAGGGTAAGAATTGATGAATTACCACAGATATGGAATGTCTTTAAAGGGGAAATGAGTCTCGTTGGTCCAAGACCTGAAAGACCATTTTTTGTGGAACAACTTGCAAAAGAGATCCCTTATTATAAAAGGCGTCTTCGTGTCAGACCGGGAATCACGGGTTGGGCTCAAGTGAAGCACAAATATGATGAAAGCATCGAAGATGTTAAAACCAAGCTACAATTCGACCTGTTTTACATCGAAAATATGTCGCTTAAAACAGATATTAAAATTTTATTCCGAACGGTTTTTGTAGTACTGTTTGGAAAAGGTCATTACGATTAATCCCGAAATATGGAAAGTGGTATGGATAAGAAAAAGTTAATAATAGTGCCTACTTATAATGAAATGGACAACATTCAGAAGCTCCTCCCTGTGCTTTTTAATCTGGGAGTGAATGGGCTGGATGTGCTGGTGGTTGATGATAATTCACCGGACGGAACAGGCGACTATGTTGAAAAACAATCGAAAGAAAACAGCAGAATTCATGTTCTTAGAAGACCCGGTAAAATGGGGTTGGGAACCGCATATTGTGACGGATTTAAATATGCCATTGAAAACGGATACGATTATGTATTCGAGATGGATGCTGATTTTTCACACGATCCAACTGTTGTTCCAAAATTCCTCGAAAAAATAGAAGATGCAGATTTGGTGATTGGGAGCCGGTATCTGACCGGAGTCAATGTTATCAACTGGCCTATGAAAAGGCTTTTATTGAGTTATTTTGCCAATTTTTATACAAGAGTGGTTACCGGACTCCCGGTAAAAGATGCCACCGGTGGATACAAATGTTTCAGAGTGGAAGTGCTTAAAGCGATTAACCTTGATAATATAAAATCGAACGGCTATGCATTCCAGATTGAGATGAACTACAAAGCCTGGAAAAAGGGATTTAGATTGGCAGAGATACCAATAATCTTTTTTGACAGATTTCAGGGTACTTCCAAAATGTCGAAAAAAATCGTTAAAGAAGCTGTTTTTATGGTCTGGAAACTCAGACTCGGAAGCATTTTCGGCTCGTTGTAGGGCAATGTTGCTGTGATCGATCTTTCGATAATCATTGTAAACTACAATGTTAAAGAGTTCATCCAGAATCTGCTGGAATCGATAAAAAGTGCCTCAAAAGGGTTAAAAACCGAGGTCATCATAGTTGATAATGCATCTGACGACGGAAGTATCGATTTAATCAGACATAAATATCCTGAAGTTACGCTTATTGAGAACAGCCGTAATCTCGGATTCAGCAGAGCGAATAATTTAGGATTAAAGATCGCAAGAGGGAAGTATCTTCTTTTATTAAATCCCGATACCCTTGTGAAAGAAGATACATTCGAAAAAATGATTTTATTTTTCGAATCCACTCCCGATGCCGGTATGGCGGGGTGTAAACTATTAAACACAGATGGTACACTTCAGCTTGCTTGTCGTCGTGGTTTCCCGGGACCTTGGGCATCGTTCACAAAAGTTACAGGGCTTTCAACTCTCTTCCCTCGTAGCCCGCTTTTTGCCCGATACAACCTGACTTTTTTAGATGAAAACCAGACCTACGCAGTGGATGCAATTTCCGGTGCATTTATGATGATCAGGAGAGAAGTTTATGATAAAACAGGGGGTCTCGATGAGACATTCTTCATGTACGGGGAAGACCTTGACCTTTGTTACAGGGTGAATAAAGCGGGATTCAAAGTTTATTATGTTCATACCACTGAGATAATTCACTACAAAGGAGAGAGCACAAAACGGAGTAACCTGAACGAAGTAAAAGTGTTTTACGAGGCGATGCACATATTTGTTAAAAAATATTACGCCGGCTCGTTTTTCCTACTTCTATTCCTTCGCACTGCAATACTTGCGAGAGAATTGCTTGCTTTTTTGGGGAAAAAGCGACTTGTTTTTGTCTCAGTATTAATGGATTTGATTTTTTATAATCTCACAATGTTTCTGGCGGTAAAGATATATACCACTTACAGGGACTGGGAGTCCGGGATCCCCTCTTACGGCATTCCTGTAATCTATTCTATTCCGGTTATGGTGCATCTGCTTACCTCGGCAGTTCTTTCCGTTTATAAAAAAGACCGATTGTCGGTTTTGCGTACTCTGGGGGCAGTAATAGCAGGATTTTTTGTAATTACCTCGCTCACATTTTTCTTCAAAGATTATGCCTTTTCGCGTGGGGTGGTGCTGATTCTCTATTTTACACTTCCATTTACATTGGGTGGATGGAGAATATTTGCCAAGTTGTGGTTCAAAGCCGGAGCATCCGGCGATTTTTCACTCCGAAAGAGGGCAGTTGTGGTTGGAACAGGTGAAGAAGCGATAAATCTTGCGAAAAAATTGCAAAAGAAAAAAGGCGGTTACTCAAGAATTGCGGGGCTTATTGGCACAAAAAGAACCCAAATTGGTGAGAGACTCGAGGGATTTGAAGTAATTGGAAGTGTGGATAATATAATTAAAGTGATCAGAGAAAGAGGGATTCAGGAAGTAATATTCACTACCGGTGAGTTGAGTTACAATGCTATAATTGGAATTGTAGCCGCATGTCGGAAAGAAAATGTCGAGTTTCAGATTACGGGGGGTGAAAGCGATTTTATGGTAAGTAAATCTGAAGTTTCTATTCTGAACGAGATACAGCTATTCGAAGTCAATTATAACATCGGCTTCCCGTTACATAAAATTATAAAGAAATCCTTTGATATTCTCTTTTCACTTTTTATCTTATTTTTCCTTTTTCCATTTCTTTTTGTTATCAAACTTTTTTCGGGAAAAGAGAGTGGTTTCTATACCTTTGTAAAAGGTTTATGGCGGGTGTTAACAGGTGAATGCAGCGTTGTCGGTCCTAAAGAGGAAGCTCAAAAGGGTGAACCCTGGTTGGGAAAACAAGGGCTGACAGGTTTTTGGTTCACCGATATGGATGAAGATGAGGATTCAGCAAAATCTGATATTTTTTACGCAAAAAATCAAAATATCTGGCTCGATCTGGAGATAATAGGCAAGACTTTTAATAAACTAATAAACGAACAGTGACATGGCAAAGACAATTTTAGACTTTGAAAAACCGAT
>CAYSJM010000076.1:0-16930 GCA_964431385.1 uncultured Ignavibacteriaceae bacterium
CCGGGCAAGGGTACTTCAATGTTTTTTACGGTAGAATTGCCACAATAGTAAGAATTAAATTGACTATTATTGTTCTACTGACTATTTTATAGTTCAAAATAACATAAATTTCGGAGAAGATAATGGCATTAGATGCTTTAGGAATGATCGAAACAAAAGGATTGGTTGGTGCAATCGAAGCTGCGGACGCAATGGTTAAAGCCGCCAATGTTGAATTGATCGGAAAAGAGACAATCGGCGGTGGATTTGTAACCGTTATGGTACGCGGAGATGTAGGTGCAGTAAAAGCTGCTACCGATGCCGGTGCTGCGGCTGCTCAAAGAGTTGGTGAACTTGTTTCAGTTCATGTAATTCCAAGACCTCACAGTGATGTTGAACTGATTATTCCTAAAAGACCAAAATAAGCAGGATCAGATTGAAACAGCAACCCGCATTAGGATTGGTAGAGACCAGAGGATTAGTCGGAGCGATTGAAGCTGCGGATGCCATGTGCAAAGCTGCTAATGTGAAGCTCGTCGGGAGAGAAAAAACCAATCCTGCACTTATAACAATTACGATAATTGGTGAAACAGCAGCCGTGAAAACGGCGGTAGAAGCCGGTGCGGCTGCTGCTTCGCGGGTTGGTGAACTTGTCTCCACGCTCGTGATACCCCGACCTGATTTGCAGTTGGACATTATAGTACCGGGTGCAGTTGAGGAGAAAAATCCGGGAGTTGAAGAGAAGGTTATACCCGTTCAGGAAGTTAAAACGGTTAAGGAAGTTAAGGCTTCAGCACCCGTTCAAAAACAGCCTGTGGAGGTAAAGCCTGCACTTCCTAAAAAAGAGAAATCTGAACCAAAGGTTGTAGCACAACCTGAAAAAACAAAAGTTTCACTTCCAAGCGGGCTTGAAGAGATGAAGGTTACCGACCTAAGAACTTTAGCCAGAGCCACAGCAGATTTCCCGATAAAAGGGAGAGAGATATCTGTTGCCAACAAAGAAGAATTGCTTAAGCTTTTTGCTGCTTTAGGCAAGGGCTCCTGACGGAATAAAAGAACAGGATTCCACGGCATTAAATAATGAAGCAAAATTTGCCCTCCATTATTATCTCCCTGCTCCTTGCAGCAGGGGCATGGGTTTTCATTACCTTATCGGGTGATTTTTACCTCAATACCACTATTCCGATTGCATATTCAAATTTACCATCAAATCTCGCCGTTGACCACAGTTTACCCCGTTATGTGAATGTAAAATTGAAGGGCTCGGGTTGGAAGTTTATCTCCCGTTATTTTGATCCCGGGAATAAATTTGTTGTACCAATCTCAAAAGACAGCACCAATTCATCAATAAATTTGATGAACCTTGTTGCAGATAATGCCTGGTTGTCATCCGATTTCACAGTGGTGGATATTTCCCCCTCTTTTTTGAGAATTAAAACAGAAGAAGTGGAGTACGCAGATAAACCTGTTACCCTCGATGTGGTTATGCAGTTTGAAGAGGGTTTTGGTTTGGCGAGCAAAGTAAAATTAACTCCCGATAAGGTGAGACTTAAAGGGAGCAAAAAGCTGATTGAAAAAATCAGAGCCATAAAAACTCAACGAATTGAACTTGGTACTTTAAAAGAAAAGGTGACAGTTGAGTTAAACCTTGAATCACCCGATGGAGTTGATATCTTCCCGGCAAAAATTACAGCCGAGATAGATGTCCAAAAAATTGCCGACAAAGAGATTGAAGGGGTTAAGCTGGTTGTGATAGAAAACCCCGGCGGTAAAGAAGTGGTTTTAGTACCCGAAGAGGTAACAGTAGTAGTAAGGGGCGGTATCGACAGGATTGGAGCATTAAAGCCCGATGAAATAAAGGCGTTGTTAAATTACAGAGAGCTTGTGAGTGATTCAACAGGGACAGCCCTGCCGAACATAGTGCTTCCCGATAACATCACCTTTATCGATATAAAACCGCCAAGAATAAAATATTTAGTAAAGCAGTAGTTAAAATGTTTATAAGTTTTGAAGGTATCGATTTTTGTGGTAAAACCACTCAAATCAACTTACTAAAGCAATATCTCGAGAAACTCGGAAGAGAAGTTTATATCGTTCGTGAACCGGGAGGTACACAAATATCCGAAAAGATAAGAGAAATATTGCTGAATAAAAAGCATCTTGAGATGTGTGATGAGACAGAGATTTTTCTTTTTTCCGGAGCGAGAGCTCAGGTAGTAAGAGAGATAGTAAGACCTCATCTCGCAGATGGTGCTGTTGTTATTGCTGACAGATTTCATGATTCCACTACTGCATATCAAGGATTTGGGCGTGGATTAAACGCCGAAGCCGTGAAAAAAATTAATGAGATCGCCACCGGAGGAACCCTCCCAGATATTACATTTTATCTGAAACTTTCGGTTGAGGAGTCATCCAGACGAAAGTATGCCTGTGATGCCGAACTTGACAGAATCGAAAAATCGAATGACCAGTTTTACAAACGGGTTATAGAGGGATACGAAAAAATTGCGTTGGAATTTCCACTTAGAATAAAAACCGTTAACGGAGAGAGAAGCCCCCAAGAGATTCACGAAGAGATCGTTGGGATATTACACGAGACGATGAATTTAAGTTTTGCAAAAAATGGAACAGAGCTTTGAAAAGAAATTTATTCAATAACAAATCAGAATGGTTGATTATCGTTGTAGCGGTAATCTTCTCACTTGGAGCTTACTCAGCTTTAGGCGACATCTATTTTGAAATTGGAAAAAACATCGACATTTTTAGTCGGGTTTACAAAGAAATTACCCTCAATTATGTAGATGAGATAAATCCTGAAGAATTTATTCGTGCGGGAATAAGAGGAATGTTGAAGGAACTCGATCCATATACTACTTTTATTGATGAAAAGCGGCAGGATGACATCGAGTTGATGACAAAAGGGAAGTACGGTGGAATTGGAATAACTGTGGGCATCAGGGGTGAAAATGTGTTGATCCTTGAGATAATGGATGGATATGCGGCTCAGAAGCAGGGTTTGCTCCCCGGAGACGCACTTCACGAAGTAGCCGGAAAATCGGTTTCCCCTTCTAATTATGATGAAATATCAAAACTTGTAAAAGGGGCACCCGGTACATTTGTTGAGCTCAAGGTTAGGAGAGGCGAACCGTCTGACACCCTTAGCTTCACTCTTATGAGGGAAGAAATTGTGGTCAAAAATGTTTCTTACGCAGGTTTTGTCCCGGAGAATTCCTCTAACGCTTATATCAAATTATCTGGATTCACAAGAACTGCCGGTGAAGAGTTGAGATCAGAGATTGTGAAGTTAAATTCGGTGAGAAAGATAGAATCGGTTGTGCTTGACTTAAGAGGAAACCCGGGTGGTTTGCTCGATATGGCTATTGATGTATCGAACAAATTTCTCGATAAAGGGAACCTGATTGTAACCACAAAAGGGAGAGATTCCGTCTCGATCAGAAAGTTTTTTGCAGAACAGGAGCCGATGCTTGGTAAAGTGGAGATGGCTGTTCTTATAGATGAAGGTTCTGCTTCTGCATCCGAGATTGTTGCGGGTGCACTTCAGGACTATGACAGGGCGGTGCTTATCGGAGAAAAATCATTTGGTAAGGGGCTGGTTCAAACCATAACTTCTTTAAGTTTTAACACTTCACTAAAAATAACCACTTCAAGATATTACACTCCTTCGGGCAGAAGCATCCAAAAAGTGGATTACGCTTCAAAAAACAGAGTAATCGGGAAGCATGACTCTGTGTTAACGGCAAAATATTATACCAAAAACAACCGACTCGTTTATAGCGGGGGCGGAATTGTACCAGACTCAATGGTTATTGTGCCTGAAAAGTCTGATTTGTTAAAAGATATCCTTGCAAAAGGGCTCGTTTTCGAATTTGTAAACAGCTATTACGAGAAACATAAAGCGGCACAATTCAACGAAATTAATAACGAAAAATTGTTTGCAGAGTTCAGAGAATTCCTCGATTCCAAGAAGTATAAATTTAAACATCCAAAGACTACACAGCTCGAAGAATTGATGAAAACTTTCGGGCAAGATAAAAATTATGTACATTTGCAGCTTAAATTTGATGAATTAACGAAGGAAATCGGGAACATATCCAAGGATATTCTTCGTTTGCAAAAAGACGAAATAGTAAGTGAGCTACTCGTTGAACTTTCGGGCAGATACCACAATAGCGGCTTCAGAATAAGGTACAAACTTATTAACGATTTGCAATTCAAGACCGCTCTTGATATAATCAATAACAAACAACTTTATCGAAAAATACTGGCAATCAACTAAATGGCTCAAAAGCGAAGATTAAAATCAAAGAAAGTAGTTTTTCACAGAGACGCATCCTTTTCAAAATGTCCTTCTTGCACACAATATAATACGCTAAGAAGATCGAAGACCCGGAGTTTATTGGAGGGAGCGATCAAGAATATGACCTGGTTCAAAATATATCGCTGCACAAATTGTGGTTGGAGAGGGTATAAATCAACTTTTATAGTCACCATGGATGGAGTAAAACTGATAGGAACCTACATTGCAATTGCACTTGCAACGGGTTACGCAGTTAAATTTGTTATACAGAGATTTGTCAAATGAAAGAATCAACTCTCTCTAAATTAGGAGAGATAGTAAAGAAGAAAAATCTCCTTCTGGATCCTGTCCACCTGGAAGCCTACTCATACGATGGCACACCGATTTTAAGACAACTCCCCGAAGCTGTTATATTCCCGGAAAACACCGAACAGATTTCACAGATAATGAAGCTTGCTAATGAAGAAAAATTTTCTGTGGTTCCCCGGGGTTCGGGTACAGGATTAAGCGGCGGCTCGGTGCCAGTTGAAAATTCGGTTGTTCTCGTTCTCACCCGTTGGGATAAAATATTAGAAATTGACGATGAAAATCTCACTTCATGGGTAGAACCGGGGGTGATCACTGAAACTTTGCAGAGTAAAGTTGAGAAAATAGGTCTGTTTTATCCACCTGACCCCGGAAGTATGAAAATTTGTACTATTGGTGGAAATGTAGCCGAAAATGCAGGTGGTTTAAGAGGTTTAAAGTATGGTGTCACAAAAAATTATGTGATGGGTTTTGAAGCTGTGATGCCAAATGGTGAAGTATTAACCGTTGGCGGGAAAAATGTGAAAGATGTAGCCGGCTACAATCTAAAAGATGTGATGATCGGCAGTGAGGGGACTCTCGGAATTTTTACAAAAGTACTACTGCGACTGATCCCAAAACCGCAAAAATCGGTCACCATGACCGCATATTTTGATTCACTCGTGGATAGCGGAAAGGCCGTTTCTGATATTATCGCAGCACATGTTGTACCTGCCATGATGGAATTTTTAGACCATACAACGATTAATTGTGTGGAAGATTATACAAAAATCGGGTTGCCAAGAAACAGTGAAGCGATTCTTATTATTGAGTTGGACGGCAAAGGTGCTGAAGTGGATGAAGATGCGGCGAGAGTGTTGGCGGCTCTAAAAAAGAATAATTCCTCTTTTGTGAAGGTTGCCTCCGATGAAAATGAGGCACTGATTTTAAAATCTGCCCGCAGAAGTGCATTTAGTTCGTTAGCACGGGTAAAACCGACCACAATTCTGGAAGATGCCACAGTTCCCCGAAGTGAACTCCCCGTTATGATCGAAAAAGTGAAAGACGCAACCAAAAATTTTGATGTGCTTATTGGTAACTTTGGGCACGCCGGCGACGGAAATCTCCACCCAACCTGTTTAACAGATGAGAGAGACCAGAAGGGGATTGAGAATGCCCACCGTGCTTTCGATTTTATCTTTAATGAGGCAATAAAACTTGGTGGAACCATTACGGGTGAACACGGGACCGGGCTCGCAAAGAAACAATTTTTGGAGGCTGTCGCCGGGTCTGCCGGTATGGAATTTATGCAAAAGCTTAAAAGCACAGTTGATGAAAACAATATTCTAAATCCGGGGAAAATACTCACAATGTCCCCCAAGTGTGAAGGTGCGATGCCCCGAAAGCGGGAGAGTATCGACTCTTTTTCACACACCCATACCCATTAAAATGAGCGAAACACCTCTACAAGAGACACTTAAAAAAGCGATCATCTCGGATGACATTCTGGCACAATGTATGCATTGTGGAATGTGTCTGCCCACCTGTCCTACTTATTCGGTAACAAAATTGGAATCTTCCTCACCCCGTGGAAGAATTCGTTTGATAAAAAGTGTTGCTGAGGGGAAATTAGAGATAAACTCGACCTTCATTAATGAAATCAATTTTTGTCTCGATTGTCAGGCTTGCGAAACAGCTTGTCCAGCAGGAGTAAAATATGGTTCGATAGTGGAGGCAGCTCGTGAAGAGGTTTCGATAAAGAATCTGGAACCGTTATTTGTGAGGTTAATAAGAAGAGGCGGGCTAAACTTCCTTTTGGCAAATCAGGGGTTGCTAAAAATAGTGGCAAAACTTCTTTATTTTTACCAAAATTCGGGTTTACAGGGTTTTCTCCACAAAATTGGAATATTTAAAATTATTGGCGGGAATCTCGGTTCGGTAGATAGTTTATCGCCCGAAATTTCCAAAAGATTCAGTAGCGACATGATGCATGAAATTTACACTCCATCCGAACCTGTCCGCTACAGAGTTCTTCTGCCCTTGGGCTGTTTGATGGATGTTGCTTTTGCAGACATCAATTCCGATACATTGGAGCTGTTGCTTCAACACGGATGTGAAGTAATAATTCCAAGAGGGCAGGGATGTTGCGGCTCACTCCATGTTCATAACGGTGAGCAGAGGAAGGGGAGAGAACTCGCCAAAAAGACAATTGAACTTTTTAGCCGCTACAATTATGACTTCCTCATCTCCAATTCTGCAGGATGTGGTGCCTTTATGAAAGAATACGGACATGTCTTTTCGGAGGAAGGAAATGGCGGGGATAGTGAACTTTCAAAAAAAGCAGAGGAGTTTTCTGCAAAGGTAAAAGATATCTCCGAATTTTTAGCTGAGACAGGTTTCAGATCAGAAAACTACGAATTTGAGGGAAAAGTAACATATCACGATGCATGCCACCTGGCACACACCCAAAAAATCACAAAACAGCCTCGTGAGGTACTTAAATCGGTTAGGTCCATCCAATTTTCTGAACTGGATGAAGCTTCCTGGTGTTGTGGAAGTGCCGGTATCTATAATGTTTCCCGTTACGACGATGCTTTAAAGTTTCTCGTGCGGAAGATGGAAAATATAAAAAACAACGATTCAGATGTTGTTATTATGGCAAATCCCGGGTGTATGGGTCAGATAAAACACGGGGTTAAAAAGTTCGAACAACCCGTTGAAGTGCTGCATTTGGCGACATTTCTGAACAGATCTTACAAGAGGCATAAAAATTAGTTCCAAAATCTCGTAAATATTTTTCTTTTTGTGAGGGAAATTTGTTAATTTTTGGAGTTACTTTAATACAAATCCGCAAAAAAAACTTTCAAATAACCATTTTTTTATTCAGAAATTCGCGTTTACAACGACAAATTGATACGACATTACATCTTATCTTATCATCAAATACATTCTCAAGGTAATGCAGAGAATTCTTTCAGGTCTGCCACACCTCCCGCAAAATTCAATTTAAATCGTAATTTTTCCAGTAATTTAGCAAAGGTAAGCGATGAGTAGTTTTATCGACTATCTATTACGAATACGGTTACCGATAGTGATATTCGTGGCGCTTGCGTCTTTTGTAACCACTTATTATGTCTCACGATCCGAAAGAGACGGCGTTGGGTACTCACCCGATCAGCCGATCAATTTCTCCCACAAGCTGCATGCAGGTACAATGAAAATTGACTGTAAATATTGCCACACGGGGGTTGAGACGACAAGGTTTGCAAGTATCCCTTCGGCTGCTGTTTGTATGAATTGCCACACACAGGCAAGGACTGACCGTCCCGAAATCATCAAACTGACAGAATATTATAAATCAGGGAAACCGATACCGTGGAAACGGATTCACCGCACAGCAGAATATGCCTATTTTAACCATAGCGTGCATGTGTCGAGAGGAATCGATTGTAAATCGTGTCATGGAGATGTTGCGAATATGGACAAGGTATCCCAGGTTAATCCATTTAACATGGGAGCCTGCCTCGACTGTCACAGAAATCCGGAAAAGAAACTCCCTTATCTGAAACAAGTTAAAAAAGGGCCCGAGCATTGCTGGGCTTGCCACAGATAGGAGGTAAAAGAATATGTCAGAAAACAAAGAAACTCTTAAAATGGACAGAAAGAAATTTTTAGGTTCCCTCGCACTATTGGGAGCAGGCTTTTTTGCATTCAGAAATATCTTCTCATTTTTGGGTATCGGCAAAAAAGAAGAGCCGAAGAAAAATATCACCGTTCGTGAGAATCCTTATTCAGTTAAAAGAAAAACCACAGGTGGTGTAAATGAGCGATCATAATAAAGAATCGAACGAAAATATGAATGATTCGTTGTGGCGGAGTATCGAAGAGTATAAATCGGGTGGAAAGCTTGATGAAAGCCACTATAATGAATTTATGCCCGGTGTAAAAGAAGAATTTGATCCTGAAAAGAGCATGACAGGCATTTCGCGCAGGAAGTTCCTTGCACTTCTTAGTGCTTCAGCAGCTTTTACTGCTGCAGGCTGCTCTGATTACAAGGATAAAGGCGAATTGATGCCTTACAACAAAAAACCGGCGGAGATAACCATTGGTGAAGCAAATTATTACGCTTCAACCTGTTCAAGTTGTGCCCATTCTTGTGGTATCCTGATAAAAACACGCGAAGGCAGACCCATTAAGGTTGACGGAAATCCTGATCATCCTGTAAATGCAGGAAAAATTTGTGCAAAAGGACATGCAGCCGTGATGGATTTGTATGATCCGCAGAGGATTACCGAACCACAAAGCTCAAGAGAGGGGACTTATGACCCTGCGACCTGGCAAGATGTTGATAAAAAAGTAATTGCCGCTCTTAACGGTCTTGGTGGAAGTGAAGCCGCATTTATTTCAAATAGAGTTACTTCCCCTACTGCAATGAAACTCATGGAAGAATTGCAGGAGAAGTATAAAGGAATTAAATACTATTTCTACGATTTATTCTCCGGCGAGAACAGACTTTCTGCTTGGAAAAAATGTTATGGTGAGGATTCAGTTCCTGCTGTAATAAGCTGGGACGAAGCAGATGTTATTCTGGCACTTGAAGCAAGTCTTTTTGGTACCGATGGAAACAACCTCGAACAACAAAGACTGATCAGATCACGCCGTGATGTAAAAAATACGAAAAAATTCAACAGAGTTTACGCTGCTGAAGCAAACTACAGCACAACCGGTGCAAATGCTGACTACCGCTTAAGAATTAAACCTGAACATTATTACGATTTTGTTCTCACTTTAATTAATGAAGTGAGCAAGCGGGGTAAAGGGAAAGATTTAATTCCTAAAGAGTTGGCAGGCAGATTAGGAGAATTTACTTCAGAATCATTTGTTAAAAAATCGGGACTTGCCGCAAAAAGTGCAAAAGCTTTCAATTCATTGGTTGGTGATCTAATTTCAGCTAATGGAAAAGCGATTGTTTATGCCGGCGAGACTGTCCCTGCCGATGTGCATGTTCTTGTAAATCTCTTAAACGAGATGACAGGTGGCACCGGACTTTACAGCAAAAAAGTTGCAAATGTTAATCTTCATGAATTTGCTTCAACAACAGAAATTGCCGATCTCGTTAGCAAAATGAAATCGGGCAAAGTGAAATTGGTGGTAAATATGGACTCAAATCCTGTTTATCATTTCCCCAAGAATCTTGGTTTCGAAGCGGCTCTAAAGACGGTACCACTTTCCGTTACACTTGCCACACTTCAGAATGAGACAACTTTCTCTTCCAAATTTGTTCTCCCAATCAATCATAATTTTGAAAGTTGGGGAGACGCTCAAGTCAGAAGCAATGTTACAGGTACAATGCAGCCGGTAATTGCTCCACTGTATAATACACGCCAAAAAGAGGCGATATTGCTTCAGTGGCTCTCCGGAAGTGCAGACGGTTATAAAGAAACCGCTTACCTTGACTATCTGAAAGCAAACTGGAAAGATTCATTCAAGGGCACAGGATCGTTCGATAAGTTTTGGTCAGGTGCCATTCATGATGGTTTATTGATTGAATCCGATGGCAAAGTTGAAAATGCAAAATGGACACTAAAAGATGCCCCGACTGCAAATCCCCTTAAAGCCGGTAAATATTCTTTGATACTTGCTGAAAGCTACGCTCTCGGTGATGGCAAACATGCTAATAACGGATGGTTGCAGGAGCTTCCTCACCCTGTTTCGAAAGTGACCTGGGACAACTACGCTGCCATATCAGATAAAACAGGCAAAGAGCTCGGCTTAAAAACCAACAGCATGGTTGAGGTTGGTCTCGAAGGTAAAAAAATTACACTTCCTGTTTTGTTACAACCCGGTCTGGCAGACAACACTGTTGTTGTAGAGTTGGGTTACGGCAGATCAAAATGCCCAGTTGTAGCACTCGAAGTAGGTAAAGATGCTTCAGTTTTCCTGAAATCGCTCGGCGAAAAAATCTTTACAACCGCAACCCTCACAAAGGTTGATGGAGCGTATAAACTTGCTTCAACTCAGGATCATCATACTTATGATGAAGCTCTTATTAAAGATGCTCACTTAAAACGGAATATCATCAGAGAAGGAACTGTAAAAGAGTACGAAAAGAAACCTGATTTCCTCCACCAGGGTAAACATGAGTTAATTTCACTCTATGAACCACACGATTATCCCGATGTTAAATGGGGTATGACCATCGATCTGAACAAATGTACAGGTTGCGGAAACTGTTCCGTGGCTTGCAGCATCGAAAACAACATCCCTGTTGTCGGAAAAGATCAGGTTTTAACAGGCAGAGAGATGCAGTGGATGAGAATCGACAGGTATTATTCAGGAACTCCTGAAGAGCCTGTAGCTGCTTATCAGCCGATGATGTGCCAGCATTGTGATAACGCACCGTGTGAAAATGTTTGTCCTGTAGTGGCTACTACACACAGTATCGATGGATTAAATCAGATGGTTTACAACCGTTGTGTTGGTACGAGATACTGCTCGAATAACTGTCCTTACAAAGTTAGAAGATTTAACTTCTTCGACTTCAGAGATCACTTCGCAAACGGATATTATTATGAAGAACCTGTGAATCTTGGAAATAATCCTGAAGTGTCTGTGCGTCCGAGAGGTGTGATGGAAAAATGTACATTCTGTGTTCACAGAATTGAAGAAGCCAGAAGCAAATCGGTTGTTGAGGGAAGAAAGCTAAAAGGAAGCGATGTAAAAACCGCATGCCAGGAAGCTTGTCCGGCTGAAGCGATCTCATTTGGTGATCTGGTTGAAAAAGATACTGAATTTAAGAAGTTTCACGACCATAACCTTGCTTACCACTTACTTGAAGAACTAAATGTTAAACCAAATGTTTCTTACATAGCAAGATTGTGGAACACAAATACGGAGGAAGCGTAGTGAATATCGATTACAGCAAAGAACTTCCGTTGATTCAAGGGAGGCTCTCTCTCGGTGAGATAGAGGACCTGATTGCTAAACCGATGTCGGAGAAGCCTACTAAGAAGTATTTTCTCGCTCTTAGTATCACGCTTTCTCTATTGATGGTCGGAGCAGTTACACTTGGATTAACTTTTTACTACGGTATTGGTCTGTGGGGTAACAATCAACCTGTAGGTTGGGCGTTCGATATAGTCAATTTCGTATTTTGGGTTGGTATCGGTCACGCCGGTACGCTTATATCCGCTATTTTGTTTCTTTTGAGGCAGAAGTGGAGAACGGCTATAGCACGGTTTGCCGAAGCCATGACGATTTTTGCGGTAATGTGTGCGGGTATTTTTCCTGCAGTTCATACCGGTCGTCCTTGGCTCGATGGCTGGTTACTTCCTCATCCAAATCAGCATTCACTGTGGGTTAACTTCACATCACCACTCCTCTGGGATGTGTTTGCAGTTTCAACCTACTTTACTGTTTCGCTGGTTTTCTGGTATATCGGCTTAATACCCGATTTTGCAGTAATGCGTGACAGAACAACGGGTAAAATAAAGAAATTCATTTACTCACTCTTTAGCCTTGGTTGGAGACATTCACACAGAAACTGGCAACATTACGAAAAATCGTATGTTATTCTTGCCGGTTTTGCCACTCCACTCGTACTCTCGGTACACACTATCGTATCGTTCGATTTTGCAGTATCAATTATGCCGGGATGGCACACTACCATCTTTCCACCATACTTTGTTGCCGGTGCTATCTTCTCCGGATTTGCAATGGTGGTAACGGTTCTTATATTTGTTAGAAAAGTTTTTGATCTGGAAAATATCATCACCCTCGACCATCTTGAAAAGATGAATAAAGTGATTCTTGCTACGGGAATGATGGTCGGTTATGCGTATGCAATGGAATTTTTTGTTGCATGGTACAGCGGTGTACAAGCAGAGCAATTTGTGTTCATAAACAGAGCTTTTGGGCCATACGCCTGGGCATACTGGATTATGGTAAGCTGCAATGTTATTTTCCCACAGTTCTTCTGGTTTAAAAAATTCAGAAGATCAATCCCCATTATGTTGGTTATCGTGATTTTTGTAAATGTGGGAATGTGGTTCGAGAGATTTGTTATCACAGTAACATCTCTTCACAGAGATTTTCTACCTTCAAGCTGGGGATATTATACCCCGACACTTTATGACTTTGGTCTGCTCCTCGGCAGTTTTGGACTTTTCTTCACCCTCGTCCTTTTATTCGTAAAAGCGATGCCGGTAGTTGCAATATCTGAAATTAAAGCCGTGGCAGACGGTGCACAACCAACACATCACGGGGGTGACCACTAATGGAACGCACAACAAAATTACACGGTATCACTGCCCTTTTTGATACTCCTGATCAGATCATTCACGCCGCTGAGAAGGTTTCTCACTCCGGCTACAAAGATTTTGATGTTCATACTCCATATCCTGTTCACGGAATGGATGCCGCAATGAAACTGAAGCCATCCAAACTCGGGTATGTAACTCTCGTTTTTGGTTTATCAGGTGCAGCATTTGCTTTATTATTGATGTGGTGGACGATGGTGGTTGACTATCCGATGAACATCGGTGGTAAACCATTCTTTTCACTACCTGCATTTATTCCGGTTACTTTTGAATTGACGGTACTTTTTGCCACACTCGCAACCGTAATTGGAATGATAACCTTTTTCTTCAGGTTCCCCGACAATAAACACCCTTTACACGATACACCTTATATGCAGGCGGTATCGAGAGATAAATATGGTGTCTTTATTGGGGCTGCTGATCCAAAATTCGACGAATCGGAAGTAAATGCATTATTAGCTTCTCTTGGCGGTACGACAGTTGAAAAAGTCTATGAGATTGAAAAAACCTGGCAAGATGCATTTAATCCGAGATTCATCGGAATTCTTGTTACGGTGGTTGTTTTGGTTTCCGGCGGAACATATTTTACTCTCAACAAACTGTTGTACATTACTCCATTTAACTGGATGCAACATCAGTTCAGGTATATGCCTCAGGCAAAAAGTGATTTTTTTGCAGATGGCAGAACGATGAGAGAACCTGTTCCGGGTACTGTAGCAAGAGGTCACATGCCTTATGAATTTAAGGATTCAACAGCTCAGCCTGCAATTCCACTCGAAAATCCATTGGTTAGCAGTGAAGAGGTTTTGAAACTTGGTGAGAAAAAGTATCTGACATTCTGCTCACCTTGCCACGGTAATTATGGTGACGGTGACAGCAGATTGAACCAGCAATTCCCAAATCCGCCATCACTTCACACTGTTAAATTGCAGCAATGGAAAGATGGAAACATTTATCATGTAATTACCAATGGACAGAATGTGATGCCTTCTTACTCACACCAACTTTCTGTAAAAGAAAAATGGGCTGTGGTATCTTACATTAGAGCTTTGCAGAAAGCCAAGAATGCTTCAGAAGCTGATATTCAGCAGTACAGAAAGGAGAATACTTCAAATGGCAAATAATGATTTGCAATATGTGAAAAAAGTTTTGCCGGGTAAGGTTCTTAACATTGGGATAGCCATTCTTGCCATTGGATTGATTGTAGGGGCTTTTGGGCTTATACTCGATCCGGTAAGAGCAAAATTCTCATACTTGCTTGGATTCTTTTTCATTTTAACAATTGGAATGGGCTCACTCTTTTTAATTTCTCTCGAGTATGTGGTAAATGCAGACTGGAGCACACCGATGAGAAGAGTGCCTGAATTTTTATCTTCCACTGTCCCTCTCTTTTTACTTCTGGCGGTGCCTTTATTCTTTTTTATGCACGACCTCTTTCACTGGTCGCATGCCGAGGCTGTTGAGAGTGATAAATTGTTGAAGGGGAAAGAGCCCTATCTCAATTTGACATTTTTCATAATTCGTGTAGTGGTTACTTTTGCCGTCTGGTCTCTATACTACTTCTTTGTAGTTAGAAACTCCAGAAAACAGGATGAAACAAAAGATCAAAAGCTCACGAAGAAAAATATTGTGGCTTCGGCAATTTTCATTCCTTTGTTTGCAATTACCATCACATTTTCGGCAATTGATTGGATGATGAGTCTTGAACCACACTGGTTTTCAACCATATACGGTGTTTATGTCTTCTCAGGAACCATGCTCGCCGGTCTCGCAGCCACAACAGTTGCAGTTATTCTCTTGAAAGAGAATGGTTATATGCATCCAAAGCTGCATGATGATTCGCTTGCAAGTCTTGGCGGGTTGCTTTTTGGATTTGTAAACTTCTGGGCTTACATTGCATTTTCGCAATTTATGCTCATTTGGTACGCAAATCTTCCGGAAGAGACTTTCTGGTTTATTAAAAGATGGGAAGGGATGTGGGCTGCTGTAAGTTTAACGCTTATAGTTGTGCATTTCCTGGTGCCTTATGCAATTCTTCTTCCTGCTCCTGCAAAAAAAGACCCCAAAAGGTTGAAGTTTGCGGCGATATGGATTTTAGTTGCACATCTTATCGATCTTTACTGGTTGATAATGCCTCAGTATCACGGTGAAAAAAGCGGTTTTATTTATGTAATCAGTGAATTTGGTTTCCCGATTGCATCCGTTGGCATTCTCATCATTGTGTTCTATTTTAACTTTAAAAAGTATAATGCAGTTCCTGTCGGCGATCCAAAGCTTGACAGAGGACTGAATTTCAGGCTGTAGGAGGAACAATACAAAATGAGTGATCAGAAAAAATCAATTTTTGATAATCCACTTCCTTTTCTTGCGGCTTCATATCCGTATTTCTTAATCGTTTTGCTTGGAATAGGGATTTATTATGTCAGGAATCTTGGTCAGGTTAATGAAAATTCACTTCCTGCCCGATTATTTGATTCAACTACCATAATTGCAGAACTTCCCGTTTCAGATGCAGCCATACTTAAAGCTGTAGATGCTGAAATGATAAAAAAGCCTTCTGACGAATTGATTGCCAAAGGAAAAGAAATATACTCTACCAATTGTGCATCTTGCCATGGTGCTGACGGAAAAGGTGACGGAGCTGCGGGTCTTGCACTCAATCCTAAACCGAGAAATTTCCATCAGGAAAAAGGTTGGACAAACGGGAACGATATCTTCAATATGTGGAAAACCCTTCAGGAAGGTATCACTGCAAATGGAATGGCTGCTTATGATGTGTTGCCTGCTGACCAGAGACTCGGCTTGATACACTATATCCGCAACAATTTCATGACAAATCCACCGGCTGTTACTGATGCAAGCGTTAAACAAATGGATGAGAAATATCAGTTGACTAAAGGTACATTTAAACCGGGTACGATACCTGTTAAAGGTGCCATCTCAATACTCGCAAAAGAAAATTCTGCTTCAGTAAAAAAACTTGACGATTTGGTTAAGACTATCGATGCGAGAGCTAAAAAAGATGCAGGTGCCGCATTGTTTCTTAGTGTGGTACTTGATAAAAAACTTGCTCTTTCATTCCTGACTGCAAATCAGGAGTGGAAAGATGGTTCCGAATCGCTGATGAAGTTGGTGAAGAAAAATCTTCAGGTAAACGGATTTAAGTATAAATTGTTTACTCTTGGTGAAGAAGATGTAGATAAATTGTTCAGTTTCTTAAAAAGTGCATTGTGATAAAAAACTTGAAATTTAGTTTAGCAGTTGTTCTTTTTCTGCTTGCACTTCAGTTTTCTGTAAGTGCGGGTCCGGGAGACGAATCTGCGGGACTTGATGACAGCAAATTAGGGACACAACTCCCTCTCAATATGGTTTTTACCAATGAGAAGGGGGAGAAAGTCTCTCTCCAAAGTCTTGTTGATAAACCAACTATTTTGATGTTTGTTTATTACAAGTGTCCATCTCTCTGTTCACCTATGATTGCAGATATTGCATCACAAGTGAGAAGGGTTGATCTTGCTCCGGGCAAAGAATATCAATTGATAAGTATATCCATTGATCATACGGAGACCTGGAAAGATGCTGCTGAGAAGAAGAAGGGAGTCCTGAGTTCCGGTGCTGTTGGTTTACCCGAAAATTCATGGCACTTTCTTACAGGTGATTCAGTATCGATTAAAAAGCTGACTCAATTAGCCGGTATAACCTTTAAGAGAAGTGGTGATCAGATTATACATCCCGGCGTCGTTATGGTGATGGCAAAAGATGGTAAAATTACCCGTTATATTATTGGACCCAAATATCTTCCATTCGATATAAAGATGGCAGTATATGAGGCGATGGACGGCACAACCGCTCCGACTGTAGCAAAGGTTCTCAAGTTTTGCTTCAATTATGACAACGAAAGTCAGACTTATGTTGTAAATGTGACAAGAATTTTTGGAATAATCATAATTTTTGTTGCCGTTGTCTCTGTAGTAGTTTTAGTAAGGAAATCAAAAACAAAAGATATTAAAGAAGGTGCATAATATGTCTT
>CAYSJM010000077.1:0-16432 GCA_964431385.1 uncultured Ignavibacteriaceae bacterium
TGAATATGAAGAAATGATTCGAATATGAAAATGTAACAAACTCCTCCCAACCATCACCATCGTAGTCAATTGGCCAGTCTCTTCCGTACAGAATTGAGTACTTGTTACTATCCGGATGGAAAATTACAAAATCAGGGATGGTATCTATGTTGGGTCCACCCAAATATACATCATAATTGGTTGGATAGGTATTTATCACATTTCTTCTATGGCTTATTACATCCCTGTATCCATCCCGGTTAACATCGCAAGCAGTGATCGAAATTGGATTAAACGCTCTGAAATAGAAAGCCGGTGTATCCGGAATGGGATTTCCACCATAATAGAAGTATGATTTCGCCTTGGAAGCCCCGCTGTTACTGTCCATTTTAGATACCATGAAATCATCAAAACCATCGTTGTTCTGATCTCCCATGTAGATCACACTTTCAGGCCAGAAAATTCCGTGTGTTTTAAATATCAATGAATCAAAATATTGGGCTCTTACTTGTATTGACACTGTTAATAATAGAAAAAGCAATCCCGAAATCGAGATTAATCGAAAGAGGTTCAGGTTTATTTTAAACACAGATTCTCCTCACACAAGGTTTTGTGTTGATGGATTAAGAAATAAATATTTTTTAGAAAAGTTTCCGGAAGGCACAAACCGATCGGCAAACCCAAATCGAATTGATTTGGAATGAGGGGCGATGACAGAATAACAAACCAAAACGGGGGTATGGCAAGTTTCCCGGCAGAAGACAAAAAAAATTCCCTAATGCTAATAGAAAACGATAAACATCGATTTCATATGGAATAACCTGCAAATAATTATTATTTCACATTCCAAGTTACACTATTATTTAATTCAGTTAAAGAAATATTTTCTTGTGATAAAATTTAACTCAAAAACAGCTGTTTTCGGGGCTAATAAAATGGTGGTTTTGATTAAAACAGGCTAATTTTGGGACAAAAAAATAAAGTCCGAGAAGAAGCATTAAATTTCTTGTCTGACCTGTGTGCCACCAATTTTTCAGGTGAACCCGAACACCCCCAAATCGTTCTCTTTCCGAGTCCCTAATTTCTTATCTTTGTTAATTGAATTTTCAATTTAAAGGACAGAATATGAAATTGAGACAAGTCGGAACGACTGATCTGAAAATCTCAGAAATCAGTCTCGGTTGCTGGACATTGGGCGGCTTGAACTGGGTTGACGGTACCCCAAACGGCTGGGCGAATGTGGATGAGAATGAAGTGGCGGACGCTATAAACTATGCCGTTGACAATGGTGTGACTCACTTCGACAACGCAGATGTGTACGGAAACGGCAGAGCCGAAAGAATGCTCTCCAAAATTCTCGGCAAGAGGGTAAATGATGTCACTATTGCCACTAAAATAGGATGGTTCAAGGGAACCGCAGCCCATGCTTATGAACCTGCCCATATCCGCCACCAGTGTGAACAATCACTCATCAATCTCAAGAGAGATTTTATCGATCTCTACTACTTCCACCACGGTGATTTCGGGAAAGACGATGTTTACCTCGATGACGCGGTTGAAATGATGTATAAGCTGAAGGAAGAAGGCAAAATCAGAGTAATCGGTTTGTCCTCATATTCACACGAGCGGTTTGCAACCCTTGGTCCAAAAATAAAACCGGAAGCATTCCAGAGCTCTGCAAGTGCCATCGACGATAAATATCTTGTTGAGGGGACACCGACAGCCAAAACGATGGTAGAACATGAAATTTCATTTATCGCATTTGGACCTGTTGCTCAGGGTCTTTTGCTGGGGAAATATTCAAAAGAGAACCCGCCCAAATTTGAGCCGGGTGACCATCGTGCGAATGCACCTCGCTTCTCAGCAGATAATCTCGCTAAGCTGGAACCGAAAATAGAGGCACTAAAAGCTCACTTCGGCAACACTTCCGAAGACCTGGCACGGGTTGCACTTCAATATCTTTTGAAATACAATTCAGTTGCTGCAGTTATTCCCGGTTTCAGAAATCTCGCACAGGTAAAAGTCAACCTCTCGGCAGCCGATAAACCGCTCACCGATGATGAATTCAATTTTGTAAAATCAGTTTTTTCAGAGTAAAGGAGAATAAAATAAATGTTCGATTTTAAAGACCAGCCTTCAAAGGAACCTAAAAAAAGGGAATATGAAGAATCGGAAGAATTAAAATTTCTTGCGAATAAAGTAATTACCGAGCAGAAATTAGATATTATGCCCGCACAGGTCGCTTATCTGCTTGTAAGTCCAAATATTTCCAAAACTGTACCGAGCAAAACTTTTAAGACGGGTCCGGAATTCAGGTTCTTTTCCGGGTTCGATTATGTGGTTGAAGTGTCTCTCGACTTGTGGACTGCACTAGATGAAGCTGAACGCTACATCCTGATACATCACGAGTTGCTTCACATTCTCCCTATAATGAATGAAAAAACAGGCGATTACGATTTTAAAATCAGAAAACCTGACTTTATCGCCTTTAAGTCCATTCTCGACAAATATGGTGCCGACTGGAAACAAAAGATAAAACTAAGTCTTAGCTCAATCCACAATCTAACTCCCGCTCAGGAAGATTCAATAAAAATATAAGAGAACTTCAGTACCTCAGAACTTCAGTACCTCAGAACTTCAGAGAAGCAACTATAACGATGTGCTGCAACTCAGAGGTTCCGAAGTACTGAGGTTCCCATTTGCATTTTGTCGGAATTATTTGTAAGTTATTTCACAAATCTTTACTAACTTTTAGAAGGAGCCAAAATGCGACATATCGTTACATTTTTAGCCATTGTTGTTATTATGGGCACCACATTTGCACAAAATGTGTCAGTGCAGGACTATAAAGTACCTGTAAGCCGGGCAAAGATTCTTCGTTTGAATGGAAGCTACAACTTCGCTCAGACAACAGATTCTGTGACAACTCATGTAAATTCAAATGTTGCACAAGCAAGTGGCTTGTTCAGATATTTTTATTCTTCCCTTCCTTTTGCGTATTTTATCGATATCGATGCAACCGCCGGAAAGACATTTGATGAATACAGTCACGATATCAGCATCAGACCGAGCGTAAGAAAATATTTCGCTGATGACAAGGATTGGTTCGGTTTTGGAGCCATGGACCTTCGCCATGCAAACACTTTTAAACAGATTGAGTCAAATCTTACTGTTGGTGGTGGTTATGGACGATATATTAACGCAACAGCTCTCGCTAAGGCAGTTAGAATTGAAGATCACCTCTTAAAAGAAGGTGTAATATCGAGCAGACTCCCAAAAGAGACCATGATTAAGATCGCAAATATTATTGAAAGAGAACAAGAATACCGTGGTGTTTTTGGTGACACCTATGAAAAAAACTGGTATGAAGATATCGAAAAAGAGATGAGGGCAACAGGCCTGCTTCAAGGGGGTGCCCTCGGTGCTATTGGTATCCTCAGAACACAGCAGGTGTTAAAAGGAATAAATGAAAGAGTTAACGAAAGATTCTTCGGTTGGGATGTTACCGCCGGTGTTCTTTTTAATCTTTCAACAAGAGATAAATCACCAACCAATTCTCCTGCATTGTCGGTAGGTGGAAGATTCTCAAATCCTATCGGCTGGAACTCACAGATTAATGCCTATGCCAACATGAACACCCCGTTCGATTCAACATTTTTTAAGACTGTGATTGTTACCGCCGGAGTTGATTATTTCTATGAACTTGGAAATAAAATCAACTTTGTTGCAGGATATCAGCTAAACTACATCAAGAGAAACGCCATAATTTTCCCTCTTAATGAAAATAGTTATGTAGATCATGCAATTTCAGCAGGATTTATCTTCTACCTCGAAAACAATATCAACCTTGGCATCACTTCCTCTCTCAACAGAAATGGATTGAGAAAAGTGACTGATTTCCGTACTGCAGTTACACTTCAGTATAATGTTTTCTAATTAGAACAGTTTAAAATAAAAAGAGGCTGTCTCAAAAAAGGGGCAGCCTCTTTTTTTTGTAAAATCGAAAACTTATGATTTGTTTTTGAGCGAGTTTCCGTCTTTGTCCAAACTCTTCAAGTATTTTGCGGGGTCTTTTTTGAATTTGGAGACACAGCCTTTGCAACATAAAGCAACAAGTTTACCGTCATGTTCTACAGTTGGGGCACCGGGTTCAATTGCTTCGCCGGTAACCGGGCAAACACTGTTCCAAACTTTTTTAGCAGATTTGTCTTCCTTGTTTCCCATATCATGACTGTGTGAGTCTTTTGAGTCAGAGCAGCAGTCTCCTGATTTGTTGTCGGTTGAGCAACAAGCTTCTTTTTTGGTAGTATCTTTTTCACTGTGATGTTCTTTTTTTGATGCATCCTGAGCGTTCAGGTTAGATACGCCAAAAATGATAAACAAGGGTAAAGCTAAAATCATCAGCTTTTTCATGGGTTATCTCCGGTTTTTGTTAAATAATTAATTAATTCAAAATCATAATAATTAAAAATAGTGATAATTACAGTGATATGAAAGGGGATTGTTACACTACACCATTTCGAGAGTTATTCTGCGAGAACTCCTGCGAGTTTTCGGGCAATTTCTTTTCTGTCGAACTTTTTTATGGTCTCAAGGTTTGTTTTGAATTTATTTAGTTTATCAAAAAATTCAGAACCATCAGCCGAAAATGGCAACATTATACCCGCATTGGCTGAAGTGATAACTCCTTCAACTTCGAAGTTATCATCTCCGAAGGCAAGGATTGGAATACCCGTTCTTAGATATTCAAAAAGCTTCCCGGGGAAGTGTCGCTTTTCCATCGCACACACTAAAAGAAAATCGGCTTGTGCCAGCACTTCCAACATCTCATCGTATGAAAGAAACCCAAGATAGGATGTGTAGTCATCAAGTCCTGCGGTTGATATGGAGTTTCGGACCCCGGGGCTCACTGTTCCGGTAAACCACAATCTGATTTTTTCACCAGAGTCAATTCTTGTTTTTAAGTATCCCCAAAGTTTTTCCGGATTTTGGAAATCGAAGATATTCCCAGAGTGGAGTAAAACTTTTTCATCAGCCTGTTTTTTTGTTCTTTCGAAACGGGTAAATTTTTCTTCGTCAAAACCCCAATGAAGCACTTCCCCCTTCTCTTTCAGAAATGTATAGTTTGAAATGTAGTCGGCGAGTGAGGTCTCTGTAACAAAAACAGCTTTTTTGCACTTTTCGAGTGTCCTTTTTTCGAACCATGCATCGATGAGAATGGTTAGTTTGCTTCTGCTTTGACCTTTGTAATATGCTATGTTCAACCATGGATCGATGAAAACGGGATAAAAAGGGATTCCGGCATTTCTCGCAATTTTAGCTGCTGCAAGATGCACTGAATGAGGCGGTCCAATCGATATGACTGCATCGTAAATTTCTGAGCGGAGAAGTCTGTTTCCTGCTTTTACTGCAAAAGGGTACCATCCAATTCTTGCATCGGGAATAAAAAGATTCATCCTGATCCATAAAGAAATCCGGTGAGCCAGACTTTTATTTTCTTTCGAGATTGTCTCAGAAGCAACGAGTTGAGCGTCTTTTCCTTTTCCGGTGAATATTTTATAAAATTCGAAGGGCTCAATCGTACTCGTTTTAATCACAAGAAGTGATGGATTAATTTCCCGTGTCAAAGATTCATCCTTCTGCATGAACGATTCATCGTCCACCGTTAGAACTGCAGGTTCCCACCCAAATTCGGGGAGATACTTGATCATTTTGAGTGGCCAGTGTAAAGAAGCTTTTCCGGAAGGAGGCCAGTAATAAGTAAGAAAGAGTACTTTTTTCATTTTTTGGAGCCGGAGAACTTTATCATGTCAGCTCCACCAACATG
Organism: uncultured Ignavibacteriaceae bacterium; assembly: GCA_964431385.1. Lineage (GTDB taxonomy): Bacteria > Bacteroidota > Ignavibacteria > Ignavibacteriales > Ignavibacteriaceae > UTCHB3. The sequence continues at coordinate 5,807 of CAYSJM010000077.1, forward strand.
AAGTGTCCCTTCATTCAGTTCGACCGTCTCTTTTGCAAAGATATCAAAATCGAGGTCGATAAAATCCTCTACAATCTGAGCCAATGAGTAAAGAAGTTCAATCTGTTTAGGCCCACCGGAGGATTTTCCCAGCTGGGTTTTGTCATAGGCGGTAAAAATAAGTTTTCCGCCCGGTTTTAAAGCTTTAATTACATTTTTGTGAAGCTCTTCTCTTTCTTCTTCAGGAAGATGGACAAAAACGAGTGCAACAGCATCATATTCCGATTCCTTAAAATCAAAATCAGCTATTTCGCTAACGATGTAGTTTATTTTAACTCCCTCCATTTCAGCAAATTGATCTGCTTTCCTTTTTCCTTCTTCGCTCCAGTCGAAACAGTGAACTTCCCACCCTTTTTTGGCTGCATAAACAGCATTTCGTCCTTCACCCTCTGCAGGAAGAAGTATTTTCCCCGGTGTCAGCCGATCGATCTCTTCCTTAAAAAAAGCGTTAGGCTCTTTCCCGTAAACAAATTCTTTGCTCTGGTAGCGGGTGTTCCAATCGTTTTTCAATTCAATTTTCTCCTTTTCATTATGCAAAATTAAGGAATATCGGTCATTAAATATTTTTTTGTGCACTACACAATGAAAAACATTATTTATCGCAAACTTTTTAGTAAAAACAAATAATTATAAAAAAAGGCTGCACCCTTCGCTTGATTCGAGAGGGGCAGCCTTAAAATCATTAGAATGGATTACTTCAGCCTGAGCTCGGGAAGTTTACCAGGGGCTACATGTCCACCAAGTTTATCGAGCTCGGCTTCAAGCATCTTCACATCAAACTCTGCAAGTCTCTTGATCTCTTCATAGATCGGAGGGAATTCATCGACGAGTACTGAATAAGCTGTCAGTTCATTCTTTGTGAGCTTTGAAGTTGATCTCCAATGAGTGTAGAGCAGTGTTGATAGCCTTTCGTTAATTGTTACAGGTGAAGGGGGATTTTCCTCTGTACTTGGGAAGTTGGATCTTCTCTCAAACTTCAATGATATTTTATCGAGGGCATCAAGAATTATATCTGCTTTGGAGAGCAATTCAAACCCGGCACCAGGGGTTATTAGAGCCGACTGTTTAAGTGTGGTGACTAATTTAATCAGGTCGTTCAGATATTGATAAGTACCGCGTACAGTTCTTGTCAACTCGCCGGCTTTAAGCTGAAAAGCTACCAATTCAGCTCTGTCTTCAGCAGGAAGAGTCGTGTTTCTAAGAGCAACTGCGTTAAATTCGATTGGGGATGCGAGCGGTTTAACTCCATCTCTTGTAATCATCATCATCGAAACTTTGTATTTTCCGGGCATGACCAGTGAGCTGCTCTGCTGTCTGATAGCTGCATTAAATTTATCGGCTTTCAGTGTTGAAATGCTACTGTATCTTAGATCCCAGTTGATTCTTTGCAGACCCTTACCGGCTGATTTTGTCAGTTTTTTTACTTCATTACCTTTTTCATCGGTAATTGAAAAAACGAGATAGGGTGCCACCTCCCTGTTTTCGATATTTAGATCAGCATCGGATGGAATGGGGATTGGTTTTCCATCTTTGAAGAGGGCATCTTCCTTCTCTTTTCTAATATCTTTCAGAGTTTTTGGCACTTCTTTTATAAAATATGTAAAGGTAACACCAAAATCAGGATTCGAAGCTTTATAGTAAGTGCTTCCCGTTCCATATCTTCCTGCCATTTCGATATACATTAAACCATCTTTGGCATCAAAAAGGAAGGCATCTTGCGACAACATCTCATTTGTTACCTTGCGAAGAGGTGTGTAGTTATCGAGTATGTAAAATCCTCTGCCAAATGTGGCTATGACGATATCACCCTCCCGTTTGTGAAGGAAAATATCGCGTACAGGGATATCGGGCAGACCGTTCTGGAGTTTTAGCCATTTATTGCCGCCATCAACCGTGAAAAAGAAACCAAATTCGGTTCCGACAAAAAGTAGATTTGGGTTCTCAAAATCCTCCGCTATACTCCACACAGAACCATTATCGGGAAGTGTCGCTGAAATCGATTTCCACGATTTTCCTTTATCGTCACTTTTTAGAAGGTAAGGCTTAAAATCATCCCTTTTGTGGTTGTTGAATGAAGCATAAACCACATTTTCGTTGAATCGCGAGGGGAGTACATCGCTTACATAAGTGTATTCAGGAACTCCCGGGAAAGAACCGGCTTTTCGCCATGTTTTTGCATCTTCTGTTATCTGAATTAATCCGTCGTCAGTGCCGGCATAAAGGAGATTTTCTTTTGCGGGGGATTCTGCAAGTGAGACGATTGTACCAAAAAGTGAAGTTGACCGATCTTTTGCGACTGCATCCACTCCCCAATATTTATCCATTACAGGGAAAGTGTTTCTGTCGATTCCGGTTGTAAGATCAGGACTTATTACTTCCCAGTTGTTACCTCTGTCATCTGTTCTGAAAACCATGTTTGCGGCAGTGTAAAGTCTCGTGTTTTTATGTGGACTGATGAAAAGAGGTGTATCCCAATTCCACTTGTAGGTTTTTTCACCTTTTCCGGGTTCTGGTCTTATATCTATTGCTTCACCACTTTTTTTGTCGTAGCGAACCATACCGGCATACTGCGATTCAGCATAAACGATATCGGGATTTTCTGGATCCACAGCCGACCAAAACCCGTCGCCACCGTTTGTGATAAACCAGTCTGAATTTACAATTCCATCGGAACTGATGGTACGGGAAGGACCACCCATGCTACTGTTGTCCTGTGTACCACCATAAACATTATAAAAAGGAGTTGAATTATCTGCAAAAACACGATAAAATTGTGTTACGGGCAGATTTTCTTTAAAGTCCCAAAGTTTTCCGCCATCGAATGACTCATAGATTCCACCATCACCACCGATCAAGAGGTGATTGGTGTTTTGCGGATTAATCCAGAGGGCGTGATCATCCACATGTCTGTCATTCACACCGAGTGGTACCCATGTTTTTCCGGCATCTGTTGTTACGCGAGACACCACTTCCATTGAATAAACTTTATCTACATCTTTTGGATCGCAAAAAATTTCATTAAAATACTGACCTGAAGATGCATAATCGCTCATTCTTTCCCAGGTTGCACCTCTGTTGGTACTTCTGTAAAATCCACTCTGATTTTCGGCTGCCTCTACGATGAGGTAGATAACATCAGGATTTACGGGTGAAATATCTATTCCCATACCACCGAGGTGTACTGAAGGTAAACCTTTCATAATTTTATCCCATGTTTCACCGCCGTCTTCAGATTTGTAAACTGCGGATTCAGGGCCGCCACCAATTTTTCCGTACACATGTCTTCTTCTCTGTTCGGAAGTGGCGTACATAATATTGGGATTGCGAGGATCAAAGGTAAGGTTGTTCACACCTGTGTTGGTGCTAATTTCAAGTACTTTTTTCCATGTCTTGCCACCGTCAATGGTTTTATAAAGACCTCTATCACCGCCGGGTCCCCAAACAGATCCTTCAGCGGCTACAAAAACGATATTCGAATTTCGAGGATCGATTATGATATCACCAATCTGACGGGAATCTTTCAGCCCCATGTTTTTCCACGATTTTCCACCATCCACTGATTTATAAACACCATTTCCGTAACCGAGAGCTCTTTGGTGCGTGTTTTCACCTGTACCAACCCAGACAACATGTTGGTTATTTGGATCAAGAGTTACACATCCGATAGAATATGCACCCTGATTTTCGAATACCGGCTCAAAAGTGGTGCCTGCGTTTGTGGTTTTCCAGACATGCCCACTGCCAACAGCAACGAAATATTCGCTGTTGTTTTTTGGGTTTACTGCAAAATCAGAAATCCTGCCGCTCGTAAGGGCAGGGCCGATATTCCGCCATTTTAGTCCGCTAAAGTTTTCTTTTTGTAACGGGTCTTTTTTCTCCTTTTCTTCCTCTTGTGCAAAAAGGAGGCTTGAAAAGAGGAGAGGAATAATCAATAATTGAAGGAATTTAAAACGCATAGAGTGTTTCTCGTGGTGTTTTGTAATTAAAAAATTTTAACAAGACAAAATAAGAAAGAAATATTTTACCTTTATTTAAAATGTATGAGCGGCTCTATTTTATTTCGGTACACAGCAGTTGAGTGAATTTCTCGATTGTTGAAAGAAATTTTCTCAAAAAAGAGAATTGGTACCAAAAATCTGCCCTTTTTGTTGCTGAGGACACAACTTATTTTGGCATATTTATTGATGTTTCATTTGTGTGAAATTTTCTCACGCTTTTTAATACTGTTTAAAGATGGAGTATTGTTATGAAACGAATGATTCTTTTCATGTTCGCACTTACGACCCTTTCAACTGTTCTGAACGCTCAGTGGGGTGTAGCTTACAAGAAAGAGCTTCCGGCGATGCTTACGCCGAGAATGACAAGTCAGGTTTTAACAGGTTACAACAATAAGATTCTTGCCCTTGGAGGACATACAACCGGCTTTGCATTACTAAATAATGCAGTGGCAATAGATGATACCGGTTCCACATGGTCATATTTTACTCTCGCTGATAACAGAGATAACACAGGGATTGTCTATCTTAAAGACTCAACTGCACTTCTTATAGGTGGAATGTCATCACCGCTTGGTGTTGGACAACTCGCCACAACGGAAAGAGTCTATCCACATCTTCTTTCGAGCGTTGCCGGACCGGAACTTCGTTTTCCACGCACAATGGCAAATGGAATTCAGCTTAGTGACGGCAGAGTGTTGGTCGCAGGATGCTGGTACAGTGAAACAGCTGCGAATGTAGGTGAAATAATCGATCTTCAAACAAATCAGGTCACTTTTACCGGAACTCTGAATCAGGCAAGAGCCTACCCAACATTTGTACCAACTTCTACCGGTGGTGCCATCATGTTTGGTGGATGGGGAGTTTTTGGTGGAGAGTTTTCCGGTACGGTTGAAGAATATAACCCCTTCACAAATACCTTTACCAAGATAAGAGATAACCTCTTCGCTGATGACCCCGATTTCAGAGTTGTAACCGACTTTGGTGACGACATGCAGCATAAAACATGGTTGCAGGGTAAAAAAATATTTCTTGCCAGAAAATTTCAGAACGGCACAGGATGGCGGCTCTTCACGGTTGATCCCGTTACCAAAGCTTTTGAAGTGCTGCCTGTATATCTTCCGGTTGCAGATACTGTAACAGGAAAGATTTTCACATATTTGCCACCGATAGTATATGAAGGTTGGCAGGTTATGCTCCCGATGTTGTGGAGCGATGATCAGGGTTTGACGCATATAGATCTGATGTATGGCGATCCTTCTTCAATGCTCTATAAGGCAAACTCATCAGCAACTGTTAGTTACTGGCCATACTATTCCGCCAGGGCACCCTATAAAAATTCAAACTTTGAGTCGGCAATTATCTTCATTGGTGGCAATCAGACAAGTAATTTTGATCCGGTGGCTGATGCTTTTGTACTTGTATTGAATGATTTTGCGGATATTAACGATCCATCCGATGTACCGGCAGAATTTTCACTCGAACAAAACTACCCCAATCCATTTAATCCGTCAACTGTAATAAAATTTTCTCTCAAGAATCAGGGAAGTGCAAAACTCACCCTTTTTGATGTTACAGGAAAAGAGATTAGAGTGATTGCGGACGGTTTTTTTGGAGCAGGCAGCAATTCCGTTAATTTTGATGCCCATGGTCTGACGAGCGGAGTTTATTTCTATACCCTTGCATCTAATGGAAACTGCATAACAAAAAAGATGACAATCATTAAATAGTTATGAAATTTTGAGGGCTGATGGCTGAATTTCTGAAAGTTGAAGTCTGGAATAGATTTTTGGAAGGTCTGATTTTTTTATTAAACTTATTTCAAATAAGCAATCAGATCTTCCTTTGAGATTTTAAGTCTGCTTGAGACATCTGTAATTATCGAGTTTAGGGTACCAATTTTTATCGGAGAGTGATTGGGTATTGTTACATGGTGATCACCACCAATCAGCACCTTTGTCAATCTGATGTGACTCCCCTTCTGCCTGGTTATTTCATATCCCAGCTCACGGAGACCCCTGATAAGTTGACTGGCGGTTAAATCTCGTGGAATTTTCAAGCAGCTATAACCTCTTCTTTTTGAAACAGGACTCTAATCATTTTTGGCATCTGTTCATCCTCAAAGTGACAATGAACTGCCTCTTTTATCGAACTTTTGATCTCATCCATATTCTCTCCTTCGGTAAATATCGAGTGCCCAACACACTTTGCTTCATACCCGCCATCCAGCGACTCTTTTACAATGAAAGTAATCTCGTATTCCATAACAATAACCTCTGTAAAACTAAAAATGATTTCAATGTTAAAATTTAACAATAATGAACGGAAAAACAAACAAACCCAGATTCGCTTCCCAGCGTAAATCTGTTTAATTTGCGTGCATTTAGTCTTCTGTGGCTCTGCGTCCCGTTCAAGCTTTTTTCATCACCAAAATTGTGATGTCGTCTCGCATAGGGACTTTGTAGGTAAAATTATTGACGGAGCGGATGAACGACTGGAGTATTTCGTCGGCTGATTTCCCGGAATATTTGATAAGATTCTTTTCTATTCTTTGGATGCCATACTCTCGCTCCTGCTCATCCACAGCTTCATTTAATCCATCTGAAAAGACAAAAAGGATATCGCCCGATTTTAAAGAAAGGGAGTGTTCTTTTATTGAAAGCTCGAAGACACCCCTGTCTCTCATTCCGATTCCAATTCCGTCGGGTTTAATCTGGAATACTTCCTTTTTTTCGGCATCATAGTAGATGAAAGGCATGTGTCCGGCACGATAGAGCTTTAGGTCTGATTCGTTTTCGACTTCAATAGCGGCTGCGGTGAAGAAGAGACCGGGTTTAAAAATGGCATTCAACACCTTATTCAATTCAATGAGGATGTTTTTGGTGGTTTCTTTCTCTTTTGCCAGGTACATCAGGAGGGAGTGAACCCGAACCATATAAAGCGCTGCAAGCATCCCCTTTCCGGAAATGTCGCCAAGCAGATAAAGATGCTTCTTTTTTTCGTGGTTAAGGGAGAACCAGTTAAGGAAATCACCACCAACAGTTTTTGCCGGCTTTGAATAAGATGCCACTTGCAGTTTTTCGTAAGGAGGCGATTCTTTCATAATCAGCTCTTCCTGAATACCTTTGGCTATATCGAGTTCGTTTGCGGCTGTTAGCTTCTCAGCTACCTCGAATGCAAGAAGTGCTACAATTGTTAAAAATGAAAGAACTGCCCAAAACCACAGATTTACAAGGTAAGCGTAGAAGAAAATGAGAAAAGCGAGAGAGAATGCAATTCTTCTGACAGGTGAGAGCTTACTCAGAAAAGCGTAAACTATATCCTTTATAAGAGCAATCGTTTTTTGCTCTTTGTTCATCTTGGCGTAATTTCGTTTTTTTGCGCTGTCAAGATAAAACTGGTAAACTTCGGGTGCCTCAGACCTGATAAGTCTTTGGACATCACCGTCTTTCAGGTCACTTGTGTAAAGTTTATAGAGATTTGAGAATATCTTTGCCAATTAATTTTCCTGATTAAGGAACAAATTTACGGATAAACACAGCGGTCGGGATTAAATAATGACCTGCCGCCTGTAACAGACTACAAACGGCGGAAATCTACGATAAAAGAAACGCAGCAGAAACGCTTTATTCAATCAAACGACCCGGCTGCCCGCGAAAAAATTAAATCTACTTTTTGACCAGAATGACACCCCACATCGGTGGAATCTCAAGCAGATTATAAGAAGCTGAAAACGAAACATCCTTTCCACTGAGAATGTCGAGGTATTTTCCCCCTTTTAGAACCGGAAATGATCTTTTTTCAGTCGAATTGTTCAGAAAGACCATTACTTCCTCGTTTTCAAACTTTCTCTCGAAACCAAAAACACCGACTTCATCATCAACTTTTATTGTTTTATAGCTCCCTCTTCTCAAAGCGGGATGAGCATTTCTGATTGAGATCAGTTTTTTATAATGATTCAACAGGTCTTTGTTTACGGTTACCTGATCGGGAGTCGATTTTACGGTTCCATCAGGATTGTAAACTTCGGGTTGATACTCGATATCATCCCAAAGCATGGGTTTCCGGCAATCGGGATCATTCGCTCCCCACATCCCGACTTCATCACCATAATAGATCATCGGTGCACCAACATACGACATCTGCAATATGGCAAAGAGCATCTGCTTTTTGAATGCTTCGGGTGATGGTTTACCCGTATAATATTTTGAATTGCCGCCCGAGGAAATTCCAAACCATTTTCCCCAGTTGCCATATCTCCCAAGATCGGCATTCATGGCGTGTGATGAAATCCGGTTTGCATCATGGCTCCCAAAGAGATTCTGCTGGACATATTCCACACCGCCGGGGAATGCCTGTCTCAGTTTAGCTAATTTTTGGTCAAATTCTGTCGTGGTGATTCTGGTTTTTTCAGCCATTATCCAGTCAGCACAAGCGAAACCAAAATTGTAATTCATCACTGCATCAAACTCATCACCTTCGAGGTATGGTTTAATCACATTTATCGAATCAATCACTTCAGCGGTAAGGTATGCTTCGCTATTAATCGATTTTACAAGCTTTCTCCAATCTTTCCAGAAAGGATGTTTCACACAAAAAGCTACATCGAGTCGCCAGCCATCAATTCCATCGGAGACTGCGCCGTCGCCATTTGGGTCCATCCATCTTTTTGTGATGTTGAAGATATAATCTTTTGGTCCTGCTACAATTCCATTTTCATCTTCCTTAATTTCGGGGAGTTCTTTTACATTAAACCAGCCATCGTATTCAAATTTTGTTCCTTTTTCAGAATCTGCGAACGATTTAATGGCGAACCAGTCTTTGTAAGGGGAGTTTTTTTGGTTTTTGACCACATCCATAAAAGCGGGGGATTTTAGCCCCATGTGATTAAAAACCCCGTCGAAAATCATTTTTATTCCGAGTTCATGAGCTTTTTGGATCACCTGAAGTGCGAGCTTATCGGCTGAAGTCCACTTCCAGGTTGAGGGATCGTTAAAAACCTCCGACGCAATTATTTTTTTATCTCCTTCAGGATCGGGTCCAAATGTTGGATCGATATGGTGGAACGATGCACCATCATATTTGTGAAGAGAAGGTGCCATGAAAAGGGGATTAAAATAGATTGCATTTATCCCAAGGTCTTTCAAATAGCCAAGCTTTTCGAGAACACCCTGTAAATCGCCGCCATATCTTCTTCTTTGCAGATTGAACCAAATATTTTTCCCGTTTTCCTTTTCCCACGGCTGCAATTCATACCAGTCGGAGCCCCAAGGGCTTATCTTCCACGGAGAAGTTATATCATGTGGATAGGCACCATCCAGGTCTTGAAGTTTAGGTTCATTATTATTGTCACCGTTCCTGAATCTTTCTGGGAAAATCTGGTACCAGACAGCATCTTTTGCCCAGTCAGGCACAAATTCTTCTTTCTTTACCATTAGTGAGTCTCCGGCTATAGCGGGTAATGTTAACATAACAAATGCGACGGCAGTTAGTAAATTTACAAAATTTTTCATCGGTATTTCCATGATTCATTAACTCAAATATAGCAATCACTAAATATTTTTCATAATATAACTGAATCAAACCAAAAAAAGTTAAAATTTTTGTTTTGTTATTATCTTTTTATTGGATAACTTCAACTACATTTATTTAACAGTTTGAACACTGTCAATTAGTTAAGGCAGGCCCGGACTGTAAATCTAATAAGGAGAGCTCATATGAGATCTTTCAAACTTCTTTTCTTGTTCGTTTTTCTATTCACTGCGGCTAATGCACAATGGGTTGAACAAACTTCAGGTGTCACTGGCGCACTTTATTCAGTTTCTGCCCCCTCCGACCAGGTTTGCTGGGTTGGTGGAGGAGCCGGAGTTGTGCTTCGCACTGTTGACGGAGGTACAACATGGACAAATGTGGGCGGTGCCGGAATAGCAAATCAGGATGTTTATGCAGTTTTTGCTATCGATGCAAGCATCTGCTACATCACAACTTCACCTGCCAGCGGAACTTACATCTACAAAACCACAAACGGCGGTTCATCATGGGTTACACAGTTGAATCAGACCGGTGGATTTGGTGATGGGCTTTGGTTTACCGATGCCAACAATGGTATCTTCTATGGTGACCCCGTTGGTAACAGATGGACTATCTTCCGCACCTCAAACGGTGGTACTCTTTGGGATTCTACCGGAATGTATCTCCCCTCTGAAGGATTTGCAGGTTGGAATAATGGTCTTTTTGCTTCCGGTTCAAATGTATGGTTCGGAACCAATGGCACAAAAATTTGGTACTCCTCAAATTTTGGAACAAGCTGGACTGCACAACCAACAACCGGTCAGGCGAATTCATATACAGTTTGGTTTAATTCTCCTACAGTTGGTCTTACAGGCGGAGCAAACTTCATGGCTACCACTAATGGTGGTGCTGCATGGGCTGCACTTACAGTGCCCGGAACAGGTAATATCAGTGGTATAACCGGTGGTGGCACAAGCTGGTGGGTAACAAGACAAGCCACTTCAATCTACGAATCTACCAATAATGGTACTTCCTGGGCAACCGCTTACACAGCAGGTGCAGGAAGCTACTACCACATCAC
>CAYSJM010000078.1:0-6128 GCA_964431385.1 uncultured Ignavibacteriaceae bacterium
AGAGAAAATTTTGTCTTTGGTCTTGTTCAATTTATCAAGCTCATCAGTTCGCTGGCGAACTTCTTCTTCGAGGTTTTCGAGAAGAGATTTTAGTTTTTCTTCCGACGCTCTTAGTGCTTTTGTCCTTTCATCAACCATGACTTCGAGATGTGCCTGCTCTTTTTTAGCGATATAATAGACATTGACCAGGATAGCCAGACCCGCAACAGTGATAAGAGTGAGGAGGATAAACCAAAGTTTAAAGTAGAATGGCCTTTCGATTACAATTGTTTTCGAAAAGGCGGGCTCACTCCAGTTGCTAAATCGGTTTTTTGTCATGATGACGAGTCTGTAAGACCCGGAGGGGAGATTGGGGTATCTAATACTATAAAGTTGTGACTGACTTATTGTGTAAAAATCTTTGTCGAATCCTTCAAGCTTTATTCGATACTCAATGCTTGATTCACTTATGAAAGAGATACCTCTGAAAACGAAATTAAGGGAGTTGTCGTTATGGGAGATGACTACATCTTTCGAGAGGTCATATTTTTCACCGGAGCCTGTTTCAACATTAAGAAAGACAATATTTGGCGGTGCAACTTTATTTCGTTTGCTGCCAATTTTGTAGGCAGAGAGTCCGGTATTTGTACCAATCCAGAAGACATTTTTAGAATCAATTACAGCTGCCGAGCGGTTCATTTCATAGCCGGCGAGCCCATCTTGAATAGAATAATCATAGACAGTGTTTTTGCCATCCCATCTCGTTAGTCCGTCAATCGTACCAAACCAAAAGTTGCCGTCATTACTTTTTACTATAAAATAAACACTCTTGGAGATGGAGAATCCATTTTTCTCAAATTTTTTCAATTTGTTATTTTCAAGAGTAAAGAGCCCTGATTCTGATCCAACGAAAAAAGTACCGTCAGAATCTTGCAGCATAGAGAAAACATTGGCATCGAACACAGACTCCCTGGGAATTATGTTGATTGTTTTATTAGGGTGAATTTCGAAAATGCCTTCGATGCTTGCGGCATAAATTTTATCGCCAAAGCGGAAAAGTTTTCTGCAATTTCTTTCTTTCCGAGCGGTATCAATTTTAACGAGATTCGATCTTTCCAGCCTAAAAATCCCACTATCAGAAGCGACGATTAACCCAATTTTTTTGTCAAATAAAACAGAAGTGATTGACATTCCGGGTGAAACTACCCTTGTATGGGAGCCATCGCGGTTTATTTTAACCAATCCGTAATAACCGGCAGCACCCCAAATATTGCCTTCATCATCTTTTGCAAGATCGAGTAGTCGGGAGACTATGGTTTTGGTACCCGTAATACCAGTAAAGTAGCAGGCGTTTATTTTGCCATCTTTATAAAACGAATAACCCGAGTTGTGACCGAAGATAAAATTCCCCGGTTCGTATTCAAGAATGGCAGTAACTTCATTTTCCAGCAGCCCTGATTTTATAGTAAAATTGGTAAAAAGGTGGAAAGAGATTTTATCAACGCCTCTTAGGTCGGTAAACCAGATGTTGTTTTCAATATCGACCATCGCTGAGGTTGCTCCATCAGAAGCGAGCTCTGCATTTTTGTCGAGGGCATAAAAACTATTGCTGGCTTTTTCATAAAGATATTTAGTGACTTTATTCCCAAAATATATTTTTTCGTCTTTATCAACTGAAATATAATAGTAGGGAAATTGCCTCATAAAATCTATTTTGGCGGGTAAACTGGTTTTTTGGAGATTAGTATCTTCAATCGTACCAATCCAATCTGAAGAGAGGATATAATATCGGGGTACTAATTTATCTGAGTAATTAATGTGAATAGCAAAAACGGGGTCACTTATTCCAAAAACATTATTTTGAATATTCACCTTCTGAGTTTTATCAAATTCAATTGTGGATAAGCCAACTCTCGTAGCCAGAAAAAATTTCTCTCCATAAGAGGTTACGCCAAGAATTTCGCCACTTAGAGTGGAGTTCGATTTATCGAACTTTTGCCAATTGCCATCGATATAAAGAAAAGCTCCAATGTGGGTAGTAAGTGTAATCACAGGGTGATTATTCAGATAAATTACATCAAAGCCGGTTGTAAATTCAGAGTTATTGGAGATGCCTTGAACTTTCGAAAATTTTACCCATTCTCCCCCTTTGCGGACGAAAATGAAATCGGATGCAATGAGAGGAGCCAGCCATATCAGTCCTTTTTTATCTACGATAATTTCTTTGAAGCCTGACTGATTTACATTGTCGAGCAGATCATAATTTGTCCATCCATAACCATCATAAACAGATGCACCACGCGAGGTTGCAAACCACATTCTACCGAGGGAATCCTGTGCGGAATCAAATATTCTGTTTGTAGTCAGACCGCTACCGATGTTATAATTAGTAATGTTGTAGTCACCACGAGTTTCGGCAAAAGTCGGACCGGGTGAGAGCAAAAGAGCAGCGAAAAAAAGAAAGAATATTTTGATGATTTTAGTCAAGTGTAACAAATGTTTTAAAACAGAATGAACCAAAGTAATAAATATTGATGAACAAGGTGTTAGATTTTCGTTAAAAGAGTAATTTTACAGTGTCGATTAATCTAAATAGTCGATTAACGAGAACGGAATACAACTCGGGAGACAGAGATGCCGGAATTCAAATTTAAACCTTTTAGTGAGATGCGGGAGGAAGATTACCGCACAGTCGGGTTCAAATCAGGGCTCGAAATACATCAACAACTGTTAACATCGAAGAAACTTTTTTGCAGATGCCCTGCGGGATCTTACAGTGATCAGTATAATGCAGAGATTCTTAGGCACATGCGACCAACCCTCTCTGAGCTTGGGGAGTATGATGGCACCGCATTAATGGAGTTTAAGACCCGCAAAGAAATTATTTACCGAATCAATCGTGAAACTGTCTGCACTTATGAGATGGATGATACCCCACCTTTTGAGATTAACGATGAAGCTCTCGATATCGCATTTGGTCTTGGGATGCTCTATGGCTCCTCAATGGTTGACGAGGTTCATATCGCTCGAAAACAATACCTTGATGGAAGTATCCCAACCGGGTTTCAGCGAACAGCTATTGTCTGTTTAGATGGCAGAGTACCTTTTAAGGAGCGACACATCCAGGTTATTCAACTTTCAATAGAAGAAGATTCTTGTCGTGAAGTGAGCGATATCGGACACAGACGCACCTACCTTACAGACCGTCTTGGTATGCCACTCGTGGAAACCGTAACCGGACCCGACATGAAAACACCAAAGGAAGTGGCGGAAGTGGCAGAGATTTTAAGAAGACTTGCCCGGAGCACGGGTAAAGTTCGCACAGGAATTGGGGCTGCAAGGCAGGATGTTAATGTAAGTGTTACGGGTGGAACCAGAATCGAAATAAAGGGGGTGCCACGGATACCCCTCATACCTCTTCTCACTTATAATGAAGCGATGAGACAGTGGAATCTACTCCGGCTACGGGATGAGCTTAACAGGCGTGGGGTGACAAAAGAAACCTTTACTTCCGTTACAACAGATGTAACCCGCCTCTTAAAAAAGACCCGTTACCAGCCGATCACAAGCTCGATTCTCGCCGGAATGAAGGTTTTATGCGTTTCACTTAAAGGATTTAGAGGTCTGTTGAGATGGGAAACTCAAACGGATACCTATTTCTCGAGAGAGATTTCTGACAGAGTAAGAGTTATCTCTTGTCTCACTACACTTCCCAACATCATCCATAGCGATTCACCAAGCGAAACAATAGCTTCGTCTGAATGGAATACACTAAAAAAAGCAGTAAATGCCTCAGAAGAAGACACGATTGTGCTTGTTTGGGGGGATGAACAGGATGCAAAATCGGGAGCTGCCGAGATTATTATCAGAGCCAGGGAAGCGACCATCGGAATCCCATCGGAAACCCGCCAAGCTCTTAGAGATGGTACAAATGGATTTGAGAGGATTCTTCCCGGTGCGGACAGGATGTATCCAGATACCGATCTCCCGCCAAAAAAGATTACTCCTGAGCGAATTGCGAAGATAAGAGCCGGCTTGCCCGAACCAATTTGGGAGAGAGAGGCGAAATACCGCTCACTCGGGGTACCAAAAGAGCATATCGAAAAACTTGCCATGTCTCCCAATGCTAAAGTGTTCGAGATGGCTGTTGACAAATTAAAACTCGAACCACAGTTTGTTGCAAGGGTGCTAATTGAATATCCCGCTAGATTAAAAAAAGAACATCTCCCTGTGCGACTCGTTACGCCCGAAATATACAGTTTACTTTTCACCCTTCTAAGTGAGAATAAAATTGTAAGAGGCAGTTTTTATTTCATAATAAGAGAATTTCTTGCATCTGGCAGAGAAATTGAATCGGTTGTTAAACCTCTTTCCAAAACGGAAGAGATTAAAGCTGTTGTTCTGGACAAGATAGAAAAACTTAAATCTTTAACCATCAGAAGACCGGAAAAAACCGCAATTATTCTGATGGGAATGATCATGGAACAACTTAGATTAACTGCCGGTGGAAGTGAAGTCGAAAAAGTTATGAATGAATTATTGGGAGGATTTTAAGATGGCACAAGATAACGATTACAAAGGTTATAGAGGCGACGCACTTGCCACACTTAAAAAATTCTCTGCACTAATCTGGAGCGATATTGAAGTTCTCACCGCAGATGGCACTTATAATGGACGGGTACTCCCACGATCCGAGACAGCCGATGACAAACATATTGTCATTAAGCTGGTGTCGGGTTACAACATCGGAATAGCTGCATCCAGAATTCTTGATATTAAGGTTTCGGGGAGAAAAGAAGCCCATTACAAGATACCCGAGAAAGAATTTCCTTTTGATCCCCGTAAACCGAGAGTGAAACTCCTCGGAACAGGAGGGACGATAGCAAGCCGACTCGATTACAGAACAGGAGCCGTAATTCCCGCTTTTTCACCGGGGGAATTGTATGGTTCTGTCCCTGAGCTTGCCGATATCTGCAACCTCGAAACAGAAAAACTTTATGGTGTTTTTAGCGAGAACATGGGTCCCGAACAGTGGATTGGGACAGCGGAAGCAATCGGCAAAGAGATTGAAAAAGGGGTGCAAGGTATTGTGATTGGTCACGGCACCGATACAATGCACCATACTGCCGCAATACTTTCGTTCATGGTGCAAAACTCCCCCGTTCCCATCGTAATGGTGGGGTCGCAGAGATCGAGCGACAGACCTTCCTCGGATGCTGCTTTAAATCTTATGCACAGTGTAAAAACCGCTGCTGAGAGCGATATAGCCGAAGTGCAGGTTTGTATGTTTGGTCCCACTTCTGATGATTATGGACTTCTGCATCGCGGGACAAGAGTAAGGAAAATGCACTCGAGTTACAGATCAACTTTTAGAACCATTGGCGATATCCCTATTGCAATGGTCAGTCGGGAAAAAATTACCCCTCTCCGTCAGGATTATAAAAAGCGACGACACGATAAAAATGTGGTTATTAACACAGCCTTTGAGGAAAAAGTGGGAATTGTTTACTACTATCCCAACATGAAACCCGACATTATCGATTCGATGATTGACAATGGATATCGTGGAATTGTAATTGCCGGAACCGGACTTGGACATGTTAATAAACCTCTTTATCCCGCTTTAAAAAGGGCAAAGGAGAAGAGCGTTGCAGTTTACATGACAGTTCAAACGCTTTGGGGTTATGTTCAGATGTATGTTTATGATACAGGGAGAGATATGATGGAACTTGGCGTGGTTCCCTGTGCCAATATGCTTCCTGAAGTGGCTTACATGAAACTTGGATGGGCTCTTGGTCAAACTGAAGATTTAGACAAAGTGAAGCAAATTATGCTTACACCTGTTGCCGGTGAAATAACGGAGCGGGAACCGAGTAACGGTTATCTGATTCTTCAGGGAGGCATTCCGGAGGTTGAAGAGTTTATTTCAAAATACAGGAAATAATGCAGTAATGCAATGATCCAATAATCCAATAATTTGGTGGGATTGCTGATGTTGAAGATTAGGGGTGAGATCCAAAAAGTGGTTCTCACCCCCAAAATTCTTTAAATGTTAGTTGAGTTTTCCGTTTTTAAGCTCATCTGCAAGTTTGTTGGCTTTGTAAACTTTGCGGATTGCTTCATACATACCTTTTGAATCCACACCTACT
>CAYSJM010000078.1:6228-15577 GCA_964431385.1 uncultured Ignavibacteriaceae bacterium
GGCTTTGTAAACTTTGCGGATTGCTTCATACATACCTTTTGAATCCACACCTACTGTTCTGTTTCCTTCCGGGAGATAGATGAAGTTTCCTTGAAGGCTTTCAATGTTTCCATCAAATGCAAGACCAATAACTTCAGCATTTTTGTTGATTATTGCACTTCCTGAATTACCTCCAACGATATCGTTGGTTGAAACAAAGTTGAAAGGGGTGGAAAGATCAAGATCTTTTGGAATTTCAGTCCATCTTTCAGGAAGAGAGAAAGGATACTTTTTCCCAAAGCTGAAGTAGCGATCGTACAAACCATAAAAAGTTGTTTTAACCGGTGAAACAGTACCATTATAGTTATAACCTTCCATTAAACCATCGCTGATTCTAAGGGTTCTGTTTGCATCGGGGGAGATGGATGTACCGTACATTTTGTAGAGGATCTGACCTACGAGTCCAAAAGTGATATTCTCAGTATCGTTTACTTCTTTTTGTCTCTCCCTTAACTTCTTGATCAAGTCATAATTTTCAGCAAAATGCTTTATGAAAGGGTCATCGAGTTTTAAAATCTCTTCGGGTTGAAGGGTGAAAAAGCCCTGTACGGTCTCTTTATCTTTAAATAAAGTTTTTGAAAGAAGTGCCTCAGCGGCTTGTACCGAATTTTTACCATTAAAGATTTTGGTGGTTAGTTCGTTGTTATTACCGAGATTAAGATTCATATAATCGAGGTTTATAACAAGTTTTGCCGATTCGAGAACGGGATCAAAGTTTTTCGGAAAGATATTGCTTATCATATCTTTATACCGTTTACTGTTAAGGATTGTATCCCGTTTTTCTACGGGTAGCTGCATTTCGCGAGCATATCTTACCAATTCGTAAGCAATTACCCAATGTCTCGCGGAGTAAGTGTTGTTCACATTGAAGGCGGCAAGTTTGGTCTCAATTTCCTTCATCTCTGCACGGGTGGCAGCAATGCTATTCCATACATCGCCGTAGGATGCTTTCAGTTCCGGGGACGAATTTACAAATTCAAGAGCCTTCTTCTCAAAATCTTTTTTCTTTGCGAGCAGATATGGATCGAGAAGAGCTTTATAGGTATGTGTAATATTTTTCCATCCGTTTGAGAAACCGAGTCGCAGGTTTTCATAATCCTCAGCTTTTGCAGGATTGATTTTTTTCAATTCATCAAGTTTGAAGTAAAGGTTATTCATCAAAAATGAGAGGTTCCTGAACTGGACATCTCTTAAATATTCAAGTTGGGCTACAGTTCTGAGCCTGTTTGTTGACCCGGGATTACCAACTGTAAAAACGAGTTCACCATCAGCAGCCCCGTTTTCGCTCCATTTGAAGAAATTTTTGCTTTTGACGGGTTTACCTGATTCGTCATAAACTCGGTAGAAGGTACAGTCAAGATTGTATCTTGGGAAAGTAAAATTGTCAGGGTCGCCGCCAAAATAACCTATTTGTTCTTCGGGCTGGAAGACGAGTCGCACATCTTTAAAAACTTTAAATCCCTGAACGAAGAAGAGACTCCCATTGTAGTAGGTGGTGACATCACATTTAAGTCCTGTCTCTTTTTCGTATTTGGTTTTAGTTTCTTTCATCATTTTTTCGCGGATCGAGATCTTCTCTTTAAGATTTTTACCTTTATTAATTTCGGCACTAATTTCATCAGTCACATCCTGAAGAAAAACGAGTTGTTCTGCCACATAATTAGGGATTTTTCTCTCTTCTTCGAGGGTATTGGCATAAAAACCTGTTTTGGAGAGGTCTTCACCCTCTTTTTCCACCTGGTTTTGCACACCTCTTGCACAGTGATTATTGGTCATCACAAGCCCATCTTCGGAAACGAAAGAAGCCGTACAACCGGGAATACGGAGAGCTGATAGTCTTACATCATCAAACCACTCTTTAGCGGCTTCAAATCCATATTTTTCTTTTAGATACTGGTAAGGCGGGAACTCAAAGGTCCACATCTTGCCGGTGTCGTATTTTCCTGCCTTTACGGTATCGGGATTAAATGAATATTGTGCATTTGCTGACTGAAATAAAAACGCGATTACGAATAATAATGCGAGCGATTTTCTGAACATTCTTTTTACCTTTTGTGAATTGGAAATGTAGTAGAGTAAAATTTTCTAACTATTTATTATTTGGGATAAAAGTCTCAGTGAACTTTTTTCTCTAATTCGAGGAGCCATTTTTTATTTTCGAGACCACCGCCATAACCGGTGAGCGAACCGTTTGAGCCAATAACTCTGTGGCATGGGATTACAATGCTTATAAGGTTGTCACCGTTTGCATTCGCAACTGCTCTAACAGCGGCAGGTTTCCCGATAGCAGTAGCCTGCTCTTTATAAGAACGGGTTTCACCAAATGGGATATTCATAAGTTCTTTCCAGACTTCCTTTTGAAATGGTGTCCCGGTGAATACCAGGTTCACATCAAAGGAAGTCCTTTTCCCTTGAAAATATTCTTGAAGTTGCATTTTAAGTCTTTCGATGTGCTCATTTTCCCCTTCGAGCATTTCGTCTTTTAATCTTTTTTTCAGACTTGCGATTTGGGCGTCAAATCCACTGTTTGAGGCAAATTCTATAAAAGTGATACCTTCTTCGTTTGCACCAAGGAGGAGTTGCCCCACGGGGCTATCCATTGTTGAGTGAAGAATCATGATTTTACCGGTTTGTGTTTGTTAAAAAATCCAAGAATTGCTCCAAGGCATACAGACCACAAGGCAGCCAGCCCGATCTGATACGGTTTTGGGAGCATAAAAGTTATAGTGTGTGCAGGTAGCCAGAACCAGATGAGTGAATAGAGCCCCTTTTCGATATTTGCCCAGTTGTTCTTTCCGGCTATTAGATTGTCCAAAAACCGGTGTAGAAGAACGAGTAAAACTCCAAATTGTACATTCATTGCAAAAGATACAGCAAATGCATGAGTAAAGTTATTCAGTTCGGGCAACATTCCCGAAGTAACAAGTCCATCAACAAAAGCTTTGAAGCCGGTGAATGCGTATTTTATCAGTACTGCCAGAAACGCCCACTCTACGAACTTAAGAAGAAGTTCATAAGTCTTATACGGCATGAAAGGCTTTTTATTTACTATCCAGGATGCTATCATATCGCCAAGTGTGCCGAGAACCGCAAACTGGATCATAGCGGAAATAATCGGGTGAAGGGTTACAAAATCAATATACCATTGCATCGAAAACGGAAAGTCTCACATTTGTAAAAAAAATTGTTTACTCGTTATTAAAATTAATGAAAAAAGAGAAACTTATATTAAGTTTACAACTCGATTGATTTAAAAAAGAGAAATATTCTAATGGATAAGACAATTGAAAAATTCATAACCGGAAGATCATTTGCAATTGCAGGAGTTTCTAAAGATTCCCGCAAGTTTGGCAATGCGATAGTAAAAGAACTGGTTCAAAGGGGTTTCACAATTTATCCTGTACATCCATCGCTTGAGAGGGTGGAAGGGGTGAAATGTTACAGTAGCCTCGATCTGGTTGCCGGATTTACCCGGTCCTTAATAGTTTGTGTAAAACCTGAGAATGCAATTAGAGTAGTAAAAGAAGCTGCGGTGTGCGGGTTTAATCTCGTTTGGTTGCAACAAGGATGTGGAACTGACAAAGTAGTGGAAGCTGCAAAAGGAGCGGGGTTAGAAGTGGTTTCAGGGAAGTGCATCCTTATGTACACTGAACCCGTTGGTGGATTCCATAAATTTCACCGTGGGGTGAACAAGCTTTTTGGTAAATATTGATTACACTTCATAAACCAAATCAATAATATATTATATTTAGAGTTGAGTTTGAACATTTTCTCGCCTGAAATGTTCGTAAATATTATGATAATCATTTAACAAAATTGAGATGTAAAATGAGATGTCCGGAATGCGGGAAAGAAACCCCGTCAAATAAAAGTCACTGTCAAGAATGTGGAGCAAAATTGAAAACAGAATTTAGAACATGTGCAAATGGACACCAATACTCCGGTGACACTTGTCCTTATTGTCCGGCAGAAGACCGGTTAAGTGGAGCAGCCACTCTTGTTGAAGAACGCCCCGCCCCCCCCGCTGAAGATAGAACCGTAATAGAAACAGCAGGTCCTTCAGTAGCTTCGGCTTCGAGACCTTCTTCCCAGCCTTTAGCCGGAGACCAGACAGTAATATCAAACCCTGCACGCCAGTCTGTACCCGGTCAACCAATGCTTGCACCGCTCGGGAGCGAGAAAGTTAACCCTGTCGGAAGAAAAATTGTTGGCTTTTTAGTCAGTTACGACATTGATCCGCTCGGAGTGGTTTACACGCTTTATGAAGGAAGGAATCTTGTAGGGAGAGCTCATCCGGCGACAGTTCTGATTGCAAACCAAAGTGTAAGCGACAAACACGCACTGATACTTTACAGAGATGAAAAGTTTCAGCTCGCCGATGAACTTTCAACCAATGGCACCTTCGTAAACGGTGAGAGTATAGATGATAAAGTTAAACTTAACGATCGTGATGAAATAAAATTTGGTGAAATTAAGACAAGATTCATCATTATATAGTTTTACGCATTGTTCACTCATTTTTCATAATCTGAGAAAGAATTGAAGATGAAAAAAGTAATTAATTCTGTTTTTGGAAGGGCTCTGGTTTTTAATTTTCTGATCGCCTTTCTTCTGATTTCTTCTCCTTTTGAGGCAGACGGACAGGGACTAAGTGCCAGATACATTAAAAGCAACGCTAAAGAATTCCCCAAGAATACTTTTACATCGTTGTTGGTTTATGACAACTATGGTGTATCGGTAAAAGGTCTTGATAAGTCAAATTTCACGGTATTTGTTGATGGCAAAGAAGGGAAAATTAATTCCGTTGCGACCCTCGCATCCACCGGAAAAGGAATCTATACGGTTCTTTGTATCGATGTTTCGGGATCGATGAAAGGAAAACCGATGGAGGATTCCAAGGCTGCGGTACTTCGATTTATAAATGAACTGGGTGACAAAGACTACCTTGCCATCTACAGTTATGGTGACGGTGCAAGTTTAGTCGCAGATTTCAGTAACGACAAAAGTTACCTTTCCGACCAGGTGAAGAAGCTTTCCGCAAAAGATCCCAACACTTCCCTTTTTTACGGAGCTGACAAGGGTCTCGAAAAACTCAGAGACAAAGCTAAAGCAGATGAACCCGTCAATTTGATGATACTTGGTGACGGGAACAACGACAGTCCGGATGGTGCCTATTCAATTGATGATGTAATTACAAAAGCCAAAGATATCGGTGTGCCCGTTTTTACATTTGGCTATACATCCTCAAATAAAATTTCACTTCAGAATCTCGAGAAAATCGGGAATGAGACCGGCGGCAGATATTACGACTCTCCCGACAAACAGCAGCTTGATGAAAACTTCAGAAAGATGCGTGATAACATAATGAACATCTATATCCTCTCCTATGCTGTTTATGAACTTGAAGGAAAAGGGCAGGAAGTTAATGGTGTTTACACAGTAAATAAAGATAAATTAAAGTCAGAAGTTAGTGGCAAGATAAAGCTTCCGCCTGCAAAAGCAGCTTCAAAACCTGAAGAGGGGGGCGAGTTCCCGTTGCTTTATGTTTTAATTGGTGCGGGTGCACTCCTTCTTGTTGGTGGAGTGGTTTTTGCTGTTACGAGTTCGAAGAAGAAAAAGAGGGAAGAAGCAGCAATGCGTCGCCGTATGGAAGAAGAGGAGGAAGCTGCCAGAATAGCCCGTGAGCAGGAGAAAGAAGTTCATGAACCTTCTCGCTCAACAAAAGAAACCTCACAAAGACCTTCATCAGTTTCATCAAAAACTGTTGTTGATGAACCGTTTACTCCAACCGTTCAAGAACAGGGTGGTGGAGCTACAGTTATTATGAGACCCGGTCAGGGAACGGCTGGTGCATCCACATTGATTCTCGATGTAAAAGTTGGAGACCTTGCCGGGCAGCAATTTTCGGTAAGTAAGGCGGGTGCTATTATTGGCAGATCGCAAGCCGACGCAACGCTTGTTCTTGCAGTTCCAACAGTTTCGAAGCGACACGCAAAAATAACTCATACACAAGCCGGATTTGTGATCGAAGACTTAAATTCCTCAAACGGTGTTTTTGTAAATATGAGTAAGATTACGGGTCCTGTTTTGATAACTGACGGAAATTCATTTAAAATTGGTGGCTGCGAAGGTCACTTCAGAATAAAATAGCCGGGAAGAAGAAATGGCAGATAAAGTAAAACTCGAATTTGGGAACAAATCCGATGTAGGACAAGTACGGAAAGCAAACGAAGACTACTTTGGTTATTATAATGGTTCGTTTGGTGAGTTATTCATCGTCTGTGATGGTATGGGCGGATATAAAGGTGGTAAAGTTGCTTCTACAACAGCAGTTGATGCAATAAAGAAGCATTTTGAGGGAATCAAATCCGGAACTGATCTCCGGATGGAGCTATTCAACTCCTTAAAACTCGCTGATAGAGAGATAACAATTAAAGCAGAAGAAGACCCTGAACTTGGTAGAATGGGCTCGACTGCCGTGGTTGTGTTGATAAATAACAATCATCTTTACTTTGCCCACATCGGTGACAGCAGGATTTATAGAATAAGAGATGAAGAGATAGAACGCCTTACGCGCGATCATTCACTCGTGCAAGAGATGGTTGACAGCAATATAATTACTGAAGACCAGGCTGAACATCATCCCCAGAAGAATGTGATACTCCGGTCACTCGGACCAAATGGTAACTCGGAGCCCCAGGTTGATCCGCGAGATGAAGTTCTGTTCAAAGATGACTATATAGTCCTCTGTTCAGACGGGTTGACAGGGCATGTGGAAGACAGAGAGATAAGGGATATTGTCCTGAAAAATTCTCCGGTGGAAGCATGCAACAAACTTGTTAATCTCGCGAATGAACGGGGTGGTAAAGATAATATCACCGTTCAGGTCATAAAAGTCACCGATGGGAAACGGAAAGCCGCAAGTCTGAAAGATAAACAAAAATTGATGCAGGCTGCAATCATCGGCGGCGTGGCACTATTGGTTCTCATTATCTGGTTCATTCTCGGTAATTTTAATCCAAAAAGAGAAATTCCCCCGGCACCGGAAACCGTTACAACGACTCAAGACACTACAAAAGGAAAGAAAACTGCTGACACTTCCGATCAGGCAAAAAAGAAGCAGGACGCTGATAAGCTGGAAAAAGCTGCTACAAAAGAAGGCAATGGAAACTAACCCAACGACAAAGACTTTATGTTCATAGAAAACCAGATAATTAAAGACGAATACAGAATAATCCGTAAAATTGGTGAAGGTGGCATGGGGACTGTGTATCTTGCTGAAGATATCCACATGCAACAGGAAGTGGCGATAAAACTGCTCCACCCTGCACTGACAACAGATGCTGAAATTGTTGAAAGGTTTAAAACTGAAGCCAAAGCCCAATATAAACTGACACATCCATATATTGTTAAACTCACACGACTTGTTCAATACGGTGATGATTATTTTATCGTTATGGAATATGTTGAGGGGATGACGCTTAAGGAGATGCTCAGAAAAACAGGTTTGTTGCCTGAAGACAGAGCCCTGCCTATTTTTCATAAAATTCTTCGCGGTCTCGCTTACGCACATTCGCAGGGGATAATTCACAGGGATATAAAACCGGGGAATATTATCATCGACAGGAAGAGCGGGAATCCTAAGATCACCGATTTTGGAATTGCGAAAATCCTCGGTGACAAGGGAATGACGCAAACCGGAACAAAGCTGGGAACGGTTTATTATATGTCTCCGGAGCAGATAAAAAATCCAAAATCTGTTGATCAGAGGACGGATGTTTACTCTCTTGGTGTAACCCTTTATGAAATGTTGACGGGAAATCTCCCATATAACACCTCTCTTGAATCAGAGTACGATCTGATGAACGAGATTGTGAATACCCCGATTAAAAATCCGATCGATTATTATCCTCACATCTCCCCTGGTGTAGTCAAAATGATCTATCACATGACTGCGAAGGACAAGGCAACAAGATATGGGCATTGTGAAGAGTACATCGAGTTTCACCTTAAAAATGTAAACGAAGAGAAACAAACCCCATCACAAAAAGTTTCGAGCGGGTCTGCATCTTTTCTTCTTTTACTTGCCCTTACAGCTATAGTGGTTCTTCTATTTATCTTTGGTAACGATTTAACGAAGATGATTAAAGGTGGTAAGATAGTGAAAGACAGTGTAACTGTAAATCAAGACTCGATTGATAAAGTTGAGTTTGATAAACTTCAGCGGGAAAGGGAAAAAATAAAGAGAGACAGGGATGCAAAAGCAAAAAAAGATTCAATAGAAGCGGCTAAATCAGATACACTAAAGAAGAAAAAACCGACTGTGGAGGAGGAGACTATTCCCCCTGATACAACCCAAAATTGAGGTGGATAATGTTATTTAATATCGACAGAAAATATTACAGTCAAATAAGGCTTGCAGCAATAATTTTTGCTGTGTTGGTGGTTCTTTTTGTCCTTGTTGATTTCCTTCTTTTCTCGATGAAGGAAAAACAGGTTGAGGTCTCTCTCGCGAAGGCGTTGATAGAAACCAAAAATGATACATTAAACTGGAAAATTCCACTAATTATTAAAAATGATCTTCCTTTGGGAATATCCTATGAAAATATTGTTGTGGAGTTTGGCGGCAAGCGAATTCCGCTGACAAAGAACAATACGATCCAATCGGGTAGTAAGGATACCATCTATATACCGCTTCTCTTTTTGCTGAATGCAAAGAAAGATTCAGGTACCAACCATTCGTTAAAGATAAATTTTACCGTGACTTCATTTCACAGAAGTTGGAGCTTCAGTTACGCCAAGACTATCTCACCCGATGCAGTTCTCGAACAGACAAAAAAAGATGCAATGGCTGCCTTCCTCGAGGATGATAATCAGTTTACAGGGAAGTACAAGGAAGAGAATGGTCAGGTGATAGCAAGCATTGAGATTAAAAATCAGTCAGCTCATACTGTCACGATCTCCTACGATAAAGCTCCAATGTTAAATACCGGGATTGGTAAGGGTATAAATGCAACGGTAAATCCCGATCCGAAGGAAGTGAAAGCGGGAGAAACTGGTAAAATGACAGTGATCTTCCCTCACAAACCTGAGGCAAAAGCACAGGAAAAAGAAAATAAGTCCAGCAAATCGCAAGACAATAAACAAACGAAAAAATATGCAATTAGCGGGAATATGGTGATTAAAGTTCTCGACTTGGAAAAAACTGCAAATCGTAGAATCATTCTGGAAAAGGAAGCCAAAGAAGAAAATTAGTTTCCCTTTATCTTTTCTTGAACAGGATATTCAGGATTTAACAGGATGGACAGGA
>CAYSJM010000079.1:0-3211 GCA_964431385.1 uncultured Ignavibacteriaceae bacterium
GGTCACCCGGGGTAGCCGGAATCAGAGCCGGCAGTTCCCCCGGGTTGGGCATTCAATCCCTGTCATGATACTTTCTTTCAGTTTGATGTTTTCAGACTCATTACTGATAAGTAGCAGTGATTTCGAAGCTGCCCAGATAATCTCCCTTCAATTGATCTGCAGCTACATTAAGTGTTCCACCAAATGTAACATACTGGTACCCTGTATCCTCCAATTTCAATTCACCTGATGCAGTAAAGTAGGTTATATTGGAGAGAGTCATTTGGATAGCTTGATTAGTATTTAATTTTATCGAAACAGGCTCTGAGGGAATAGTTAATGCATAGTCAGCGAATGGGTTACCCGCTACCGTGATTTCACCAATTTCCCTGTCAAAAGCAACTACTAGAGTCACTCCACCGGTAGCAGTTCTTGGTTGATATGGATTTGCTGGCACTACTACGGTTCCGGGAGTTGCACCGGGCATAAAACCACCAAAGTGCATTTCTCCAAATCCTGAGAAAATGGATATTGGCAGAGAAAGTTCGGCACTAATATTTGCCGAAGCTGTATTACCGTAGTATCCATCCGGTGAGTTAGTTTGAGCATGGTTAACACCAACCATCAATGCTGCCATGAGCATTGTTCCGATGAAAATTTTTCGTAACATAAGTTACTCCTGTTTTTGTTTGATTGTTTGAAAGAAATAGATATCCTGCCCCGGGAAAAGAGCCCGAGTTGGGTGAGAGGTGCTGCAAAAGTAGCGACATTGATTTGTAAACTGAAGAGTGTTATTTCTTCAGGTAGAAATAGCTGGTAACGCAATGGTAATCACCGTGCTAATGTTTTCGAAACCGGCACATGCCATTTCAGACTTCGGCCTACCGGGTAACGGTTAAACGATTTGGTGATTATAAGCGATTAGTAGGGTTCGTTGTAATTCGAACTTGTGAGATAAGATTAAAATGCTTAAAGAAGCATTGGCAAATTATGGAGATAAAAGGGGGGTTTTCTTACGAATATGTAAAATAAAAGTTCGATTTCGACAATTATTTGTATAAAAATTGTAATTTTACAATTCGTACAAGATTAAATGGTACAATTATGGTAAAATTTTGCTACAAAGTCTCGTTTGGATCATTTTCGCCAAGGGAAACTATTCGGGAATAACTTCTGAACTGTCCTGGGCTCATACCGGTGTTTTTATTGAATGCAATATTAAATGTGCCCCTGTTTCGGAAACCACATTTCTCCATAATTTCATCGATGTTCTCTGATTTATCGTCAGAAAGAAGGAGGAGTTTTTTAGCTTCGTTGATTCTGAAGGAACTTAACAGCGTATGGAAATTTACACCGGCACCCTTTTTAATAGCAATCGAAATATAGGTACGGTTTGTCATCAACCTTTTGGCAAGATCATTTATATTAAAATCGGGCTCCATCCACGGTTTTTCATCCTGAAGGCAGTCAATAATCTTATTGTATAGGGCAGTAGTTTCAAGTTGTTTTTCTTTAGGAAGTGAAGCATCGAGCACCTCAAGTTCGGGTTCAACATGAGTGTAAGACTGATGAATGCTCATCACATTTTGCAGATAAAGAATCTTTAATTTGCGATTTCGATAGATGAGGAAAGCAATCACAGAGATCAAAAGTATGGTTGAGACTACAAGAGAAATAACAGTAACGGTGATTGTGTATTGCTGATCGACAATCTGTTTCTCTTTTTTCTCATTTTCGTATTTTGTAGTAAGCTGAAGTATCTCTTTCTGTTTTTCTATTGCAAAAGGCTATCTCTCAGTTCGACATTTTTTTTGTGAAAAAAGAGGGCTTCCTTATAGTTACCAATTTTTTCGTGTGCTGAAGCAAGATTATCATAGATACTAATCTCATCATTTGGGAGGTTCATATTTTTAGCATACACGAGGGCACTGTCAAGATTCACGATCGCCCTCTGAAAATTCCCCATATCATGATATAACGAGCCCAAACCGGAGTAATTTAACATTACACCATAACTGATTCCATTGTCGTAACAAATTTTGATCGACTCATTAAATTGATTTAGTGCTTGTTCATATTTTTTTTGCCTTGTGTAAAGGGAACCGAGGTTAAGTAGATTTTGTGCAATTCTGAGAGGATTTTGCTGCTGTTTTCCTATTTTTAATCCTTTTTTGTAACATTCGACTGCCAAATCCAATGAGTCCATCTTCTCATAAGTAACTCCCATATTTGAATAACTCTGTGCGAGCAGCTCAGAATCCCCCGTTTGTTCTGAAATAACCAATGCTTTTTTATAATAATCCAAGGATTTTGAGAATTCTGACAGGGTTTGATAAGACATCCCCAAATTTGTATAGATAATGGCAACTCTTTTAGGGAGGTCCAGTTTCTGGAAGATATCGAGAGCGGTTAAATAGTCTGAGATCGCAGCTTTATATTCGCCGGTTGCGTGATAAGAGTTTCCCCTGTTTGTGTGAATTTTTGCTTTTCGAAGAGGGTCATCTGTCTTTTTAAGAAGATCATTAAATAATGCGAGGGCTTTATCATTTTCGTTGGCATCATAGAGGAGACTGCCTTTTGTAATTTGCAGATCAGCATATTGGATATTAGACAGTTTTGAAGAGTATTTCGCAGTAATTTCGTCAATCAGTTTTATTCCGGCTTTAATTTCTCCGGTTGAGCCTTTTATTTCAGCGATAGGGATTACAGAATAGACAATTCCGAAGTGATGGGACAATTTTTCTGAATTAACTTTTGCTTTCTCAAAGTATGGAAGAGCTGCTGTGGGATCGGTTTCCCGAAGTTTGTTCGAGAGAGAAATAATAGAGTTAATGGCGGAAGTATCCGTTGCGGATTCCGGTTCGAGAGATTTGTTTTTTTTCTTTACCTGGGGAAAAAGGGAAACAGAAAAAAGATGAAGAAGAAAATTAAATGAGCCGGGAAATAACGGTGTAAACTCATAAACTTACTCGATTATTGATTTTGTTTTATTCAGTATCAAACAATTCTTTAAATCTTCTCCCTCCCATAAATTTTTCGTTGTAATATTTTGTATCGAACGAAGAGACAATTACACCCTGTTTTGTGCTTGCATGAGCAAAAAGCCTGTTTCCAAGATAGATGCCCACATGCCCCGGTCGAGACGAAGGACGGGTATCGAAGAAAACAAGGTCTCCAAGTTGGAGATCGTTAAGAGCCGGAATCGCCTCACCCTGTGTAAACTGATCTCGGG
>CAYSJM010000079.1:3311-15184 GCA_964431385.1 uncultured Ignavibacteriaceae bacterium
AGTTGGAGATCGTTAAGAGCCGGAATCGCCTCACCCTGTGTAAACTGATCTCGGGCAACACGAAAAAGAGTGAGCCCAAAAGCTTCCTGGAAGACAAGTTTGGTAAAACCTGAGCAATCGAGCCCGTTCCGGGTATTCCCTCCCCACACATAAGGGGTGCCAAAATATTTTATGATATTCATGATGAGTTTATCACCATTCTGCTTCTGTTTCTCAGAAAGATTTTCGACATTATGCATGATGATATCTTCCATCGAGATGTTTTCATTTTCGGGGAGATAGTAGTAGGTGTCGTCCGTCTGAGGATCGTTTTCCACGGGTATCCTGGTATTGTCTTCTTTGTCGGGTGAGGGTTTTGCAACGATGGAATCCGCAGTTTTTTTAGAATTATCTTCTACAGGTTTAACCACGGGTTTGTTTTCGTTAACATCTTTGCCTCTGCCTGGTGCAGAAGATAACGCCGAACAGCCGGTCAGAAAGAGGATTCCGCCGGCTGTTAAAAATAGAATGAATAAGCGTGCACTAAGCCCCAAGATATGCCTTAAGATTTTTGGTTTTGGGGTTTCTCTGCAAACGCCTGATTGCTTTTTCTTTTATCTGTCTTACTCTTTCACGGGTCAGATTAAATTTTTCACCAATTTCTTCGAGTGTCAATGAATGCTCTTTATTCAATCCGAAGTATAGCCTGATAACTTCTGCTTCTCTCTCGGTGAGAGCAGAGAGAGCACGGCTAATCTCTTTTTTAAGTGATTCAGACATCAGAGTATAATCGGGCTGCGGATGCTGGTCGTTTTGCAACACATCCAGCAGTCTGTTGTCTTCACCTTGTGCAAATGGTGCATCAACAGAGACATGTCTGCCTGAAATTTTAAGTGTGTCGGCAACTTCGTTCACATCCATATCAACTTCGACGGCAATTTCAGAGGCCCTTGGCTCTCTTTCGTATTCCTGTTCGAGCTGGCTGTAAGCTTTTGTGATCTTGTTCAGAGCTCCAACTCTGTTAAGCGGAAGTCTGACTATTCTCGACTGCTCAGCGAGTGCCTGGAGGATCGATTGACGGATCCACCACACCGCATAAGAGATAAACTTAAAGCCGCGAGTCTCATCAAATCTTCTAGCCGCTTTAATAAGCCCAAGGTTTCCCTCGTTGATAAGATCACCCAGCGATAAGCCCTGGTTTTGATATTGTTTTGCAACCGATACCACGAACCTGAGGTTTGCCTTGGTAAGTGTTTCTAACGCAAATTGGTCTCCGTTTTTAATACGGATGGCAAGTTCTATTTCCTGATCAGGAGTAAGCAAATCAACTTTGCCTATCTCTTGTAAATATTTATCAAGCGACTGGCTCTCACGGTTGGTATATTGCTTCGTAATTCTCACCGATACCACCTCTCTTTTTTAAAGGTTAATCAAAAGTTATAAATTCTTCTTAGAATATAACGAGTCAACTATTGCTACTATCGACGCATCTACCGGTGCCATATCTACGGGCAACGGGATTACTGCTTCGCTTGCTGTTATGTAAACCACAACTTCACCGGGACCTGCACCAATGGTATCTATAGCGATAATGGGGCTGCCCGTATTTTCATGATCTGAATTGATTGGCTGAATAATTCTAAAAGACGAGCCCTCGAGGCTTTCGTACTTTCTGGTAGCCCATAAATTCCCGATCACTTTAGCAAGGAACATCTAATCTGTCTTGTCGAGTTTATCGATTATTGCCATAATTACGGCATCAACCGGTTTATTTTTTGTAATATTGGTTTGTCTGGCACTACTTCCCGTAGCGACGAGCACCACTTCACCTTCACCTGCACCAACACTATCGACAGCGATCACAAAATTTGATTTTTCTTTAAGTTCCAAATCAAGTTCACGCACGATAAGGAACTTTGAGCCAACAAGACTTTCATCCTTTTTTGTTGACCAAATAGTTCCGATTACTTTTCCAATTATCAATTTAACCTCGAATTTCGGGTTTAAGCAGATTCACTAATGTAACAATTTTTAAGTCGGTTTAATTCCTGCTCTGAAAGAGTCATCTAATTAGACGGAGAGGAATTACTAATCGTTCGCTGCTTTATTTAGGAAACTTGTTCCGGCGATGGGGGCATCGATGCCAAACCAGTCGAGAACGGTTTTACCGGCATCAGCGAACGATGTTCTTACACCCAATTCACCAGGGGTGGCTTTGTTCCCAGTTAAAATTACCGGTACAAACTCCCTTGTATGATCGGTTGAAGTTACCGTCGGGTCGTTTCCGTGATCTGCTGTGATAAGAAGAACATCTGATTCGTCCATACTGTTCAAAATTTCAGGGAGGAACTGATCAAAATCTTCCAACGCATTAGCAAAACCTTTGGGATCGAGACGGTGACCAAAATATACATCAAAATCGACGAGGTTGGTCATTATAAAGCTATCGCTGTTTTCATTCATCGATTTAAGCGTGGCAGCACAACCTTCGGCATTCGATTTTGTATGGATAATTTCAGAGAGACCCTTTTCATTATAAAGATCACCAATTTTACCAATGCCGACCGTTTTTATCCCGTTCATTGTTAAATAATCGAGCATCGTTTCCGAAGGAGGGTCAAGAGAGTAATCTCTTCTGTTGGTGGTTCTCTTAAATGTTTCAGCCGACTCACCGACGAAAGGACGGGCAATAACCCGACCCACAAAATAGTCTTTTAACACTTCGTGTCGGGATAATTCACAAATTTTATAGAGACGATCCAATCCAAAATACTCTTCATGTGCGGCAATTTGGAATACTGAATCTGCGGAAGTGTAAACAATCGGGAATCCGGTTTTGATGTGTTCTTCGCCAAGTTCTTTAATAATCTCTGTTCCGGAAGCTGCTTTGTTTCCGAGAATTCCCTTACAACCCGTCACTTCGAGGAAATGATTTACTATTTCGGGCGGGAAACCCCCATGGAAATAGTCGAAATCCTTCGGTGATATTATTCCTGCGAGCTCCCAATGCCCGGATGTAGAGTCTTTTCCTGAAGAGACTTCGGTCATTTTACCAAATGCTGCCTTGGGTTCGGGATGTGATTCGCCACCGGGAACCGGTGAAATGTTTCCCAGACCGAGTGAACGAAGGTTAGGAATTTTAAGACCACCGTTTTTAACCGCAGTGTTTACAAGGGTGTTGCTCCCTTGATCGTTGTAGTTGGGAGCATCGGGGAGCTCACCAATTCCAACACCATCTAAAACTATAAAAATAAAATTTCTGATTTTAATCTCCTAAGTTGACGAACAGACTTTTCCACCACCCCCCTCTTGGGCTTTTTGAAGAGCCATAAGAGCGGGTTGGAAAATTTCTTCGAAACTGTTTTTATTTTCCGCGGGTGCAATGCCAACCGAAATGGTAAATCCACCGCTGCCAGCTGCTCCGGGGGATTGTTTAGCAACTTTCGATTTTAGCCTTTCAGCCCACATAAATGAAGTTTTGGCATCCGTTCCAAAGAAGAAGACGCCGAAAACATCTTTGTCAAGTTTTCCGATAGTGGAAGACTGATTAACCTCATTTTTAATAAATTCTGACAAACGGATTAGGGGTTTTGCGGAACCGTCACTGCCAAAAAGCTCCATTTGTTCAGGGAATTTATCGACTGAGACGAGTGCGAGTGACCCGGAGAGTTTAAACTGCTTTACTCTGTGCAGATCTTGATCTACCCGTTCCATAAAAAACTTTTTATTCAGTGTCCTGGTTTCAGCATCATATAACACATCGTTACGGAGCATCATCTGAAGGGAATGATTGTAGAACACATAAGATAGAAGTGAATTTATTCTGGCAACAAATCTGGTTTCCGCTGCTGAAAATGCGTTATTTTCCGGAGATTCCAAACAAAGAATCCCTAACAACTGACCATTTACATTCAGGGGGACGGTAAAAAATGTTCCCTTTTCAGCTTTTGGTTCATTCACTGAAAAACGGGGTACCTCTTCTTCACCAAGATTTTTGTAGTATAGTGGACCCTGGTTCGAGAGTTGTATTCCTGCAAGAGTGTTTGAAATCTCTATTTCTGTTCCCTCTGCAAAATGTTCAACCCCCTCTGTGCTGAATACTCTGGATATTTTAAGACTTTTTGAATAGCCAGAAAAATCGAGGAAATAGATCACTTTTGCCGGGATTAATTCTCTGAGTCGTTGCTCAAAAACGGTAAGAATATCATCAACGGAGGTTGAAATCAGTAACTGGTCGATGATGGCATTTAATATTTTTAGTCGTTTTTCGGCAATACCTTCGAGAAATCCTGTCTGTACGATAGAAAGCATGTGTGTAATAATCCGCACATATCTTCCGAGTGCAAAAAGCGATTCTGTTCCAAACGCTTCGGGGTCTTTTGAGTCGATCGCAAGAACTGCAATAATTTTTTTGTCAAAGAAGACGGGTACCGCAGCAAAACATTTTATGCCGTGAGGTGAATTGTAATATTTAATCAGGTTTTGTTCGTTCTCTTCTTTGATACCGTTAATACAAACGGGTTTTTCGTAGTTGACGACCTGACTTAATAAATCATTCTCTACCGAAATTGGTTGTGCACGAAAATCATCCACTCCGGTGCTGTAAGCTGCCGGATTAAGTTTTCGAGTAGAAGGGTTTAACCAGAAAAAGGTGGCACTGTGTGCGAGAAGATTTTCACGAATAAGTTTAATTGTTTTGTCGAGGAAGAAGCTGATGGTTGCTTTGTTGTTTTCGACACCTGGAGCAACTTCGTTGGTAATTTCGAAATATTTTTCGGTTATATCGGTGGGTTCATCATCGCTAAGAGTAATTATATTACTTCTTTTTGGTGATTCTTTCGCTACAGTGGTGGTTTGTTTAAATGCGGATTCTTTAACTTTTTCTTCAGGTTTATATACACCGGTTACTTTTACGGCAACCGATTCAAATCCCTCTGACTCTTCTTCAAATTTGGGAGTTTCATTAAGCATCTGATCAAACGCTTTTTGATCTTTCTCTTTTTTAATAATTCCCAAGAGAAGAAGGACATTAACAACCAATATCAAGCCCATCACTATTCTTGTGACGGTATCACCGATCACGAACAGTAACACGAAAAGCACCGGAGCAAGTGCAATCAACGCTATTTTAAAAGTCTGGTTGTTCTTCATCGAAATTATAAAACTCTTTGACATTCAAAAATAATTCTGATTAATGAGATAATCAAATATTTAATTATTTTTATCTGTCAAGATGCTCTTTTATTGCTGAAATAATATTTTTTTTGAACTTTCCCGATTTCACAGTATAGGGAAAGATGCCCTCACCCATCTTGAGTTCGGGGTATGTTTCGGTTATTTCTCGAATTGACCTGCTGAGTTCACTCTGATTAAGCTTATCAGTTTTAGTGAGGAGGATCAAATATTTTGCATCCAATCCTTTACAAAAATTGTGAAATTCGATATCGTAGTCACTTTTTGTCACTCTGCTGTCAACTATATGGATAACGAGTTTTATCATACCAGATTCACTGAAATATTTATCGATGAATCGTCCCCAGGTATCTCGTTCCTTTTTGCTAACCTTTGCATATCCATAACCGGGTAGGTCAACAAAATAAAAGGAATTATCGATCTTAATATAATTAAGAGTTTGTGTTTTGCCCGGTGTTGAACTCACTTTTGCGAGCCCTGCCTTACCGGTAATGTGATTTATGAACGACGACTTTCCAGCGTTCGAGCGTCCGGCTATAACTATCTCGGGCAACCTCTCTTTGAGGGAGCTGATATTGTGGAAAGAGCCGGTAAATTGTATAGATTCAAACATATAAAAAAAGAGTAATCCGAACCCGGATTACTCTTATCAAATAATTTATAAAAAAGATTAAGACTCCGCTGATGCTTTTTCAGCTTCCTTCTCTTTTTTCGACTGAGCTGCAGCTTCGCGAGCTTCCTGTCTTTGCTGAGCCATTTGGTTAGCGGCTTCGTTATAATCTACCAACTCGATAATTGCCATTTGGGCAGCATCACCAAGTCTTACTGCAGTTCTAACGATGCGTGTATAACCACCTTTTCTATCGCCCACAGCAGGGACAACATTATTGAAAAGTTCTTTAGCTGCTTCTTTATGCCTTAGAGCACTCATCACAATTCTCATATCGTGCAGAGTTCCTTTGCGGGCTCTGGTGATGAGCGGTTCAGCGAAAGATCTTAATTCTTTTGCTTTAGCGATTGTGGTCTCGATCCTCTTGTGAAGAAAGAGTGATGCAGCAAGATTCTTCAACAACGCATTTCTATGGCTGTGAGTTCTCTTTAATTTTCTACCTTTAACTTGATGTCTCATTTCTTAACCTTCATCCGGATTAGTTTGAACTGCTGTCGTCTTTAATATAATCGTCGATATTCATGCCAAATTCAAGGCCAAGAGTTTCAACGATTTCCATCAATTCTGCGAGTGACTTTCTGCCGAAGTTTCTGAATTTAAGCATTTCAGCTTCGTCTTTAGCCACTAAATCAGAGATGGTTTTGATGTTTGCAGCTTTAAGGCAATTATGAGCGCGCACACTTAACTCGAGATCATCGACATTGGTAAGAAGTATTTTTTTGATTCTTTCTCTTTCAGAATCTTTTTTCACTTCTTCATGGCTCTCTTCCTGTTCGATATCAAAATTGATAAAGAGCTGTAAGTGATCCCTCATTATTTTAGCTGCTTGTGTTAAAGCGTCATCCGGTGTTATCGATCCATCAGTAGCAACATTCATGATTAATTTTTCATAATCGTTTCTGTCGCCGATACGAACATTTTCAATTTCGTAGGTTGCATTAACAATAGGAGAATAAATTGAATCTATTGCTATAGTACCAAGAGGATAGTCAACTGATTTATTGTCAACTGCCGGCACATAACCCTTACCTTTTCCAACGCGAAGTTCAACTTCGAACTTTGCATTTTCCTGAAGAGTGGCTATATGCAGATTAGGGTTTAGCACCTCGAGATCAGCAGTATATTTTTGAATATCAGCGGCAGTGATAACTTTGGGTCCCTGAATAGTGAACTCAATTTTTGCCGGTTTTTTATTTAATAATTTTAATCTGACTTGTTTCAGATTCAGGATAATCTCAGTTACATCTTCTACAACACCGGGTATGGTGCTAAATTCATGAAGAACTCCGCCAAACTTTACTGCAGTAAATGCTGCACCCGGAAGTGAAGAGATAAGGATTCTCCTCAGAGAGTTGCCAACGGTAACACCGTAACCCCTCTCAAGCGGTTGCAGGAAAAACCTGCCAAAAGTATTGCTATACGACGATTCTTCGCAAATAACAGCTTCCGGTATCTTTAGATATGATCCACTCATTTAAACCTCTAAAATTTCTTTATTGTTATTTAGAGTACAACTCTACAAC
Source organism: uncultured Ignavibacteriaceae bacterium (assembly GCA_964431385.1). Classification (GTDB taxonomy): domain Bacteria; phylum Bacteroidota; class Ignavibacteria; order Ignavibacteriales; family Ignavibacteriaceae; genus UTCHB3. The sequence goes on from CAYSJM010000079.1 coordinate 10,677, forward strand.
GAACTGTTCGTTCACATTAAGTTGTATGTCTTCTCTTTCGGGAACATTAACAAAAGTACCGCTCAGGGTTGCTTTGTCCACTGTTAACCATGGATACAGATTGTCTTTCACTCTCTTTAGAGAATTGTGGACGATGTCCAATTGTTTGCTCTTATCTTTAACCTTAACAACATCGCCAGGCATAAGGGTATATGATGGGATATCGACGATAAGACCGTTGATAAGGATATGTCTGTGGCGAACGAGCTGACGGGCAGCTTTACGCGAAGGAGCAAAGCCTAATCTGAAAACCACATTATCTAATCTTCTTTCGAGTAGCTGGAGCATATTGGTACCGGTGATACCTTTTTGCCTTGAAGCTTTTTCGAAAAGATTTCTGAATTGGGTTTCTAAAACTCCATAGATTCTTTTGATCTTCTGTTTTTCTCTTAACTGAATACCATACTCGGAAACTTTAGATTTTCTTGAGGTGCCGTGCTGACCCGGAGGGTAGTTTTTCTTTTCAAGCGGGCACTTTTCGGTGAAGCATTTGCTTCCTTTCAAGAAAAGCTTTTGTTTCTCCCTTCTACACAATTTACAAACCGAACCGGTGTATCTTGCCATTTAATAACTCTCCAATAATAAAATTAAACTCTTCTTCTTTTTGGTGGCCTGCAACCGTTGTGTGGTATCGGTGTAATATCTTTAATCGATGTGATTTCGAAACCAACATTTACTAAAGCTCTTATAGCAGATTCTCTACCGGCACCGGGGCCTTTAACTCTTACTTCAACTCTTCTTAAGCCCATATCATAGGCTTCTTTAGCGGCAGCTTCACTGGTTACTTGCGCAGCAAACGGTGTGTTTTTACGCGAACCTTTGAAACTGTTCCTTCCGGCGGTTGACCATGAAATGGTGTTTCCGTATATATCGGTCAGAGTGACCAACACATTATTGAAGGATGCTTTAATGTGAGCGATGCCGTTCGCATCGACTACATGTTTTTTCTTAACTTTTTTGGTAGTTTTAGCCAATTAATAATCCTCCGATTTTCAATTACTTCTTAGCAGCAGCTTTTTTCTTGCCTGCAACTGTTTTTCTCTTACCTTTTCTCGTACGGGAATTGGTTCTTGTTCTTTGTCCTCGTGCAGGAAGACCTCTTCTGTGCCTCAAACCTCTGTAAGTACCGATATCTATTAAGCGTTTGATGTTGAGCTGAACTTCGGAGCGCAGCGCACCTTCCACTTTATAATCTGCCTGAATAACGGATCTAATGTTACCTACTTCATCTTCAGTAAGTGAACCGACCTTTCTATCAGGGTCAATTTCTGCTTTTTGCAGAATCTCGTCAGCTATTGACGGACCAATACCAAAAATGTACTGCAGGCCGTAATAAATCTTCTTATTCTTTGGTAAATCTACACCAGCTATACGTGCCAATTAAATTTCTCCTTAAAAAAATTTCTATCCTTGTCTTTGTTTATGCTTTGGGTTCTTGCAAATAACCCTGAGAGTACCTTTTCTCTTGATTATTTTGCAATGCTCGCATACTTTTTTTACTGAAGCTCTTACTTTCATCTAATACTCCGTTATTTATACCGGTAAGTTATTCTTCCTTTAGTCAAATCATACGGTGATAACTCGATCGAGACTCTGTCGCCGACCAAAATCTTAATAAAATGCATGCGCATTTTACCAGAAATATGGGCGAGGATTTCGTGCCCGTTCTCTAACTTTACCTTAAAACTTGCGTTAGGTAGAGTCTCGGTTATAACACCGTCAACTTTTATTGGTCCTTGTTTTGCCATTTACTCTATGGTTAAGATTTCCGGTTTTGTTCCGTTTACCAAAATGGTATGCTCAAAATGAGCAGATGGCAATCCATCAATTGTTTTAATTGTCCAGCCATCACTCAGTTCATATACTTCATATTTACCTGTGTTAACCATTGGCTCTATAGCCAGTGTCATGCCGTTTTTCAATTTCTTCCCTGTACCTTTAATTCCATAGTTAGGAATAGAAGGATCTTCGTGAAGATATTTTCCCACACCATGTCCACATAAAGCTCTCACAACCGAATACCCGTTAGATTCAACGAAATGTTGAACTGCATAAGATATATCGTGAACACGATTGCCTTCAACGGCTTGTTCTATCCCCAGGTGTAAAGATTTTTCAGTTACATCCATCAGATGTTGTTTCTTAGGGTCATCACCAACGAGAACGCTAAGAGCCGCATCTCCAAAATAACCATTCTTCTTTACTCCGACATCTATCGATACCAGATCTCCTTCTGTAACAATTTTATCGCCGGGAATGCCGTGTACGACAACATCGTTAACAGAAATGCAGAGTGTACCCGGGAATGGGGGTGTCCCTGTTTGGCGATACCCTTTGAATGCCGGAATACCTCCACGACTCAAGATATGATCTTCAGCCATTTTGTCCAGCTCTCCAGTGGTAACCCCAACCTTTATGTTCTTCTTCACCAGATTGAGAGTTTCAGCGACAATCCGGCAACTCTCGCGGATGGCATCAATTTCTCTGGCGTTTTTAATATGAATCACTTTATCAGTACGATCTTCTTTTTACTAACTTCCCGCCCTTCATGAATCCGTCATAATGTCTCATGACCATCATGGAGTTAATCTGGTTCATTGTATCGAGAGCAACACCAACCACGATGAGCAAACTTGTACCACCGTAAAATTGTGCAAATGTTGGAGCAATATTGAACCTGGAAATGAATGCAGGCAAGATAGCTACAGCAGCAAGGAAAATTGAACCCGGGAGAGTGATTTTAGTAAGAATATTATCAATAAACTCAGCAGTCTGTTTTCCGGGTCTAATTCCGGGAATGAATCCGCCCTGCCTCTTCATATTGTCAGCAACTTCTTTCGGATTGAAAGCAATGGCTGTGTAGAAGTAGGTAAAGAAGATAATTACGACTGCATAAAAGAATGAATATACAAAAGATGTATAATTGAAATATCCTGCAACCGACTGAATAAATTCGCTGTCAGGGAAGAAAGAAAGCAATGTGTTTGGAATAAACATAATCGCCTGAGCGAAGATGATCGGCATTACACCCGCAGTATTCACTCTAAGAGGGATATACTGTGTTACGCCACCATAAACTTTTCTTCCGACAACTCTTTTAGCATATTCTACAGGTATTCTTCTGGTTCCCTGAGTAACGAGGATAACACCAGCGATAACAAAGACGAGAAGAATAATCAGAATCAATGAGATAATTAGATTTCCACCAGCCTGTACCGACTGATATTCGGCTAAGAAGGCATACGGTAGTCTGTCGATGATTCCGATAAAGATGATAAGTGAAATACCGTTTCCAATTCCGCGTTCTGTAATCTGCTCACCCATCCACATCATAAAGATGGTACCGGCTGTAAGAATAAGAACTGACTGGATGAGCCACATTGTGGAATCGATTCCCGGAGCAACAATTCCGCCGCCCTGGGCAGTACTGTTGAGCGTGAAAGCAGTTCCCCAAGCTTGAAGACCCGCAATAAGAACGGTTCCAACTCTTGTCATCTGATTAATTTTTTTCCTTCCTTCTTCGCCTTCCTGTTGAAGTTTGGCTATTGAAGGGAGAACCGCTGCTGCCAACTGTAAAATAATTGACGCAGAGATGTAGGGCATGATACCCAAAGCAAAGATGGCTGCATTCTTAAATGCACCACCGACAAAAAGATCGTAAAGACCAAAAAGCGAATCGCTGTTCTGCTGTGCCATTGCATTTTTGAGGAGATTGCTATCAACCCCGGGAAGTGCAATGTGTGCGCCCACTCTTACGATCAAAAGAATAAGAAGAGTGTATAAAACTCTCTTCCTGAGTTCTTCGATCTTAAATATATTTGTGATAACTTCGATAAAACGCTGCATGGATGCTCAGTTTAGATTGTTACTGTTTTGCCACCGGCAGCTTCGATTTTCTCGATTGCCGATTTACTGAATTGATGTCCGTTTACTGTAACTGCTGCACTAAGATCTCCTGTGCCCAAAACTTTAACCGGGCGGTTGGCAGTAGAAATAATACCAGCCTGGAGAAGGATCTCAATCGTAACGGTATTTTCAGTAAGCTTTCCTGAATCTGCAAGTTTCTGAATATCAAACAGGTTAACTGCCTGATAGTAAATCTTGAACGGAGGTGTAAATCCAAATTTTGGAACACGGCGTTGAATAGGCATCTGACCACCTTCAAACCATGCTCTATGGTTTGCACCTGATCTTGACATCTGACCGTTAGAACCTCTGGTTGCTGTTTTTCCGTGTCCGGAACCCGCACCGCGTGCCACTCTTTTTCTTTTCTTAATGGAACCGGGTGCATACTTTAAATTGCTAAGGTAACTCATTTTTTATTAGTCCTGAATTTCTTCCACTTTAACAAGATGTGCTACTTTTCTTATCATTCCTCTGATCTGAGGCGTATCGTTGTGTTCAACAGACCTGTTAGGTCTGCTCAGCCCAAGAGCCTCAATAGTAGCTTTCTGATCTTTGGGTCTGTC
>CAYSJM010000080.1:0-8068 GCA_964431385.1 uncultured Ignavibacteriaceae bacterium
TAAAAGATATAAAAAAGGCGACTGCTACAAGAGTTTTCATTTGCTGCTCTTTTGTGATGATGAATAATTAAAATTCCGTTCAATCCAAAAAAGTTAATCTCAAGACCATGCAAGATGCAACTTAGCCATAATTACCGTTTAACAGGAAATAATAAAGATCAAATATTGTTTGGATTTGGTGTTGGAATACCGGACGAAAGTTTTTATGTGGGGATTTTAGAGCAGGTTTGCTTTGAGGTGATTTTAATAATGCAGTAAGAGGAGCCGGAAAAAACAGTTTCTGGATTGTTTAACTTGTTCACCAAACTCCCATCTCGGGAAGAATGATTTGCACAACTTCTTTACCAATTATTATTAATAATCTCTAAAAAGGGGGTTACCTCCGCGGCGAATGAGAAAAAATCTTAATTAAACCTAACAAAACCTGATACCAATTTAATCATAATATCTATAACAAACAAGTATTATTCTATTACATTATCATTATTCTTAAGTAACCTGATAAATGGATAAAAGAGACAGTGTTTGTAAAAGTTTGAGAGGTAATAAAAAAGGCAGGACCCGTCTAAATGTTTCGAGGAGAAACTTTGGATCCTGCCTCTATTGATCTCCGCGGATATACCGGCGGATGGTAAAGGCTACAAGTTGAAGTACATCTTGAATTCAAACGGATGAGGCATTGTGCCAATAGCAGAAATTTCCTCATGTTTGATCTTCATCCACTGATTTATAAGTGCATCGGTGAATACACCACCTCTTTTCAGGAATTCATTATCAATCTCAAGGGCATCAAGTGCTTCATCAAGATTCCTGGGGAGGAAACTTAATTTATCACGGTTTTTATCACTCATATCCAGCTTTTCCGATGGACCAAAACCTTCGGTTTCGGGGTCAATTTTATTAACCACTCCGTCAATTCCCGCAAGCAGAATGGCACTTAAACAGAGGTACGGGTTCGCTGTGGCATCCGGTGGTCTGTATTCAAACCGGGTTTCATCAGGATTGTTTATATATTTAGGAATCCTGATTGCTGAAGCCCTGTTACCCTGTCCGTAGGTGAGAACCACAGGAGCTTCAAAACCGGGCACAAGTCTCTTATAAGAGTTTGTTGAAGGATTTGTAAATGCAGAGAGAGCCGCTCCATGTTTCAGGATACCACCCATAAAAAATCTGGCCTGATCGTTGAGGTTGGCATATTTCCCTTTTTCATAAAATGCATTTTTGCCATTTTTTGTCAAATAAAGATGAACATGCATCCCGTTCCCGGCCTGCTGATACATCGGCTTTGGCATAAAAGTTATGAACAGGTTTTCCCTCCTGGCATAATTCATCAAAACATATTTTGATGTTACAATATTATCTGCGGTGGTGAGCAAATCTGAAAAATATGTTTCAATCTCCTGCTGACCTCTTTCACCAACTTCATGGTGATGATATTTTACATCAACACCCACCTGGTTTAACAGGCGACAAGCTTCATCCCTGAAGTCATCGTAAACATCAAATGGATTTGCAGCGTGATATGCGTTTTTATGGAACTCCTCAGCATGTTCAAGTTCATAATAAGAGGAGGCGGTTCTGGTGTCATATTTAACTTTTGAGAAGATGTAAAACTCAAATTCGGGACCCCACATCGATTTGTCAGCGTCAGTGTATTCCTTCAGAAGCTCTTCCACCCTTTTTGCCATGTGTCTGCCGTCTTGAGGGAATGGGGTTCTTTGTTCATCGGTTAGATGGACTGTGGAGTAAAAACTAAGTGTCGGTGCATCTCTGAAGAGATCAACTACTGCGGTTGAAAGATCGGGAATCTGAACCATGTCACTGTTTTCAACTTTTGAAAAACCGTAACTTGATGCGTCGAATCCTACTCCTTCTGCGAGTAATTTTTCGAGAATTCCGCTTCTTACCGGAAGTGAGATGTGGTGCAATCTTCCCGTAAGGTCGATGCTTTTCAAGTCTATCACTTCAATAGCGTGTTCTTCGATGAGTTTATTACAATGGTTTAAGAGATTGTTTGTCATTTTCTGCTCAAATTAATAAAATCCTGTCCGTAAAATTATAATTTTTTCTTGTCAGATAAAAACAGCTCTTGCCTTATTAATTAAGGTTTAATCACGAATTTTAGTATAAATAAACCCCTCATACCTTAATATATTAAAATTGTTAGTGTCTATACCTTATTATCTTAAATTCTTTAGGTTTGGTAATATTTTTTCAGGGCACTCTTTTTTTACTCTTTTCCATCACTTCTATTCTTAATTTTATGCAAATTAAATTTGGTAAATTCCTAAATTTGGAAAATTGAATGAACCCTGCAAAAGTTTTCCTTGTTAATTGAGGTATAAATGTTTAAACATATCTTATTCATTGGCACCCTTATTCTTTTTGTACTTGTGGCTGCAGGTGTAGCCGTTAATAAACAGAGCGAACTCAAAGAGCTAAAAGAAACAAAAAAGAGTATTGATGATTCAACTGTAATTGACAAAAAAGGAAACGGCGTGAAAGACAAAGTTGTAAAAACCGAAGAGGAATGGAAAAGTCTGTTGACAGAGGAACAGTTTTTCGTAATGAGGCAGAAAGGCACGGAAAGACCTTTCACCGGAGAGTACTGGGATCATAAAGCTGCGGGAGTTTACAAATGTGCAGGTTGTGGAACTGTCCTTTTTGCTTCAGATACAAAATTTGATGCTCATTGCGGCTGGCCAAGTTTTTATGCCCCTAATGACAGCAACATTATCGCAGAACATACCGACCGCTCCTATGGAATGGTAAGAACCGAAGTGACCTGCGACAGATGTGGTGCCCACCTTGGTCATGTCTTTAATGACGGACCCAAACCAACGGGCTTGCGATACTGCATCAATTCGGCTTCTCTAAAGTTCGAAAAACAATAAAGTCTGATTTTATAAGATCCAGACCCGGAACTTTACATCCCGGGTCTGTTTCATTTTAAAGCGTTTTGCTCTTTAAGCGAGGGAAATTACCTCCGAAAAGGCATCAACAAATTGTTGCAATTCTTCTGTCGTGATAATCAGTGGAGGAAGCAGACGAATCACCTTTTCGTTGGTGCAGTTTACAAGAAATTTTCTTTTAAGCATCTCTTTTACGATACCGGCACCGGGGAAGGTTAATTCAATCCCGATCATTAATCCCTTGCCCCTCACTTCTTTTATTTTTTCAGGGAATTGTTTCTGAAGTTCTTCCATCCTTTTGATCACAAACTCCCCTTTCTCCACAACTTTTTCCATCAAACCATTTTCAAAAACTTCTTTAAGCACAATAATTCCGGCGGCACAACTGACCGGATTACCTCCAAATGTGGTTCCGTGTCTGCCGGGAGTGAGCACCTCCGAAAATTCCTTATTTACAAGAAGAGCACCAAGTGGAAGACCTCCACCAATTGCTTTTGCAGTAAGGATCAGGTCAGGCACAAAATTAAAATGGTCATGAAAGAAAGGTTTACCTGTTCTACCAATACCGCATTGAATACAGTCTGAAACTACGAGAAATCCGAATTTTTTCCTTAATTCTTCAAGTTTTGCAACAAATTCACCCGTTACAGAGTAGATTCCCCCCTCTCCCTGAATAAATTCAAGGAAAATGGCGGCGGTGTTTTCATCAACTTTCTCCACAAGGTCATTAATGTCATTATATCTGATCATTCCCGTTTTGGGGAGAAGTGGTTCAAATCCCTTTTGATATTTCTCCTTGTGAGTAAGTGACAGTCCGCCGTAAGTCCTGCCATGAAATCCACCGGAAAGGGAGAAAATCATTTTGTCGCTACCCTTTACGGCACGAATCAGTTTGATTGCTGCTTCTGCTGTTTCGGTACCACTGTTCGTAAAAAAAAGCTTATCCATCCCCGAGTAGTTTATCAGAAGTGATGCCATTTCGACCTGCACATCAGTTAGAAACATATTGGATAAATGCCCAAATCTTCCGATTTGTTTTGAGACCGCCTCCACTACTCCGGGATGAGCATATCCCAGAGCATTTACTGCGAGTCCGCCAAAAAGATCGAGATATTTTTCACCATCTTTTGTAATTAAATATGATCCGCTGCCATAATCAATGTCTATCGGCAGGCGGTTGTATGTATTTAGAAAGTACAATTCAGTTAAATTCATGCAAAAAATCCTCTTTTTTAATTTCAAAATTGCTGATTTTGCCCTTTCCCGCCAAACTTAATAATTCATTATATTTATTATTCGGTTTTAATAATTTCTAAAGGACTGTAGTATATGTTCAAAGGAACAGGGACTGCAATAATCACACCATTCAACGATGATGGTTCTGTCGATTACACTTCATTAAAACAATTCACTCGTTTTCAAGTCGAAAATGGCATCGAAATGCTCGTTGTCCTCGGTACAACGGGCGAAGCACCCGTGATCGAAGAAGATGAACGGGAAAAAATTATCGCTACCGTTGTGGAAGCGAACAACGGAAAGGCTAAAGTTATTGTCGGAACGGGCACTAACAGCACTGCCCATGTTGTAAAAAACAACAAGGTGGCTGAAAAGCTCGGAACAGATGGCGTCTTGATCGTGAACCCTTATTACAACAAAGGTACACAGGCAAGTCTCTGTGAACATTATAAGTTTATCGCAGAAAAAACTGAACTCCCCATAATTTTGTATAATGTCCCATCCCGTACCGCAATGAACATGCTCCCCGATACCATGCTCAAAATCCACAGCGATTGCAAAAATGTGGTCGCAATTAAAGAAGCTTCGGGCGACATTTCCCAAATTGCAAAACTTCTCGCTGCGGCTCCGGAAACCCTTTCCGTCCTCTCAGGAAATGACGACCAGACACTCCCCATTATGGCTCTTGGAGGTAAAGGTGTCATCTCCGTCTTTTCAAATGTCTTCCCAAAAGAGATGAGTGACCTGACGAACGCCATGCTCGAAGGAAGAAATAATGATGCATTAAAAATTCACAATAAATACCTCGAAATGATGAATTTATTGTTCATTGAAACCAGTCCATCACCTGTAAAAGCTGCTTGTGAAATTTTGGGTCTGTGCAAAAACAGACTTCGGATGCCGCTCCTGCCCGTGACGGATAAATCGTACGAAGTAATCAAGTTGGCTATTAACAAACTGAAAGCTTAAAAAATGAAATACGGACTGTTTGGTGCCTCCGGCAAAATGGGCAGGGAACTGCAAAGCGTTTTTTCCGAAATGGGACACAAATGCGTTTTTACCCTCGACCTCGAAGGTGTAAGACACGATGACGACCCCGAAGTACTCATCGATTTCTCGCAACCCGAGGTTTTTGACACAGTGCTCCATCACATGACCAAATTTAAATGTCCTCTCGTTTCCGGCACAACAGGTTTGAGTCAGTTACAACATGATGCACTTAAAGAATTCTCGAAAGAACTGCCGATAGTGCAGAGCTACAACTATTCAAAAGGCGTTCAAATACTACTGAAAGCTGCTGCAATTCTGAACGAAAATCTAAAAGGCTGGGATGTGGAGATTTCCGAAACCCACCATCGTTTCAAAAAAGATAAACCGTCGGGAACTGCAATAATGCTAAAAGAGGTTGTCGGAAAAGATGTGCCCGTTTCTTCACTTCGTCTCGGTAATGTTCCGGGCGACCACACCATCTACTTTGCCGGATTGGGCGAGGTTATTTCAATCTCTCATTCTGCCACCAACAGAAGAACTTTTGCCGAAGGGGTGCTGCTTGCTGCCGAGTTCGCTCTGACAAAGAGTAACGGATTATATTCATTTACAGATGTTGTATTTCAGGACAAATAACGGATAACATGGATTCTTACGAAATAATCGATTTTATTGCAAAATCCGTAAAAAAGACACCCGTAAAAGCTTATCTCGCGGGGAATCTCGCGGGAATTGACTTCTCCGGTCTGGAGTTTTACGGCGATCACAAATGGGGAGTACTCTTCTGCGAGCACTCCGATCTTGTTGCCCTCCTCGAAACACACAAAGAGAAGTTTTCTCACTACCGAATCGAAAACGACAGAAGACACTCGGCGGTACCTTTACTCGATTTAACAAAAGTTAACTCCAGAATAGAACCCGGAGCTATAATTCGCGATAAAGTTGATATTGGCAACAATTGTGTCATCATGATGGGTGCCGTGATAAATATCGGTGCTGTAATCGGAGACAGAACGATGATCGACATGAATGTGGTGGTTGGCGGCAGAGCTGTTGTCGGGAAAGATTGCCATATCGGTGCAGGTACAGTTCTCGCCGGTGTCATCGAACCCCCAAATGCCGAGCCTGTAGTAATCGGTGATAAAGTGGTTATCGGTGCAAATGCTGTTGTGCTCGAAGGAATAAAAATTGGCGAAGGTGCCGTTGTAGCTGCCGGTGCCATCGTTGTCTCCGATGTCGAGCCTTACACAGTTGTTGCGGGAGTTCCGGCACGGGTAATCAAAAAAGTTGACGAAAAAACTAAGTCGAAAACCATTATTATGGACTCTCTGAGGAGTCTGTAAAGATGGGTTCCAGACTTGTCGTCCAAAAATTTGGCGGAAGCTCCGTTGCTGATGCACAAAAAATCGTTGGTGTTGCTACCCGGATAGCAAAACGGGTGGATGCCGGATTTAAGTTGATTATTGTGGTTTCAGCAATGGGAAAAACCACTGACGGACTTGTAAAACTTGCAAAAGAAGTCTCTCCATCCCCCGATCCAAGAGAGTATGACATGCTCCTAAGCACGGGCGAACAGGTTTCTGTCTCTCTCGTATCCATGGCTCTAAAAGATCTCGGAGTGAAGAGTAAATCTCTCAATGCTTTTCAGGCAGGTATAAAAACAACTAAAAGCCACACCCGGGCGAAAATCCTCCACTTCGACACAGAGTATCTTCTCGAACAACTCGGGGAGCATGATGTGCTGGTTGTTACCGGTTTTCAGGGTGTAACAGAAGATTGGGAGATAACAACTCTGGGAAGAGGCGGCTCTGATACTTCTGCGGTTGCTCTTGCCTCCGCACTCGGGATAGATTGTGAGATTTACAGCGATGTTGCAGGCATTTACACATCCGACCCAAAACTGCACCCAACTGCAAAAAAACTGAAGCAGGTCTCTTACGATGAAATGCTTGAAATGGCTTCCCTCGGGGCAAAAGTTCTACACAGCCGCTCGGTGGAGATAGCAAAAAAATTCAATATTAACCTCTATTGTGGTTCAACTTTTTCAGACGAAGAAGGGAGTTATGTTGTGAATGAAGATATCTTAATTGAAGAACCTGTAGTAACAGGTTGCAGTGTGACTGAAAACGAAACTCAGGTGATTATAAAAAAACTTCCTGTTGACTATTCAATAGTTCAGGATCTATTCGGAAGTGTTGCTGCCGAAGGACTGAATGTTGATATGATCTCAATGATCAACACCGGAGAGGAACTGGTTATATCGTTTACCGTTATTTCCGAGAAAATAAAAGACCTCGAGGCAGCAGTAAATCGCTCACTCTCAGGCATCGATACCCATGTGATCGAGTATCATCCCGACTATCTTAAGCTTTCGGTGGTTGGTATCGGAATGAAATCAGAGGGAGGTGTGGCTGCCACATTTTTCAAAGCTCTGAAAAATATTCCGGTTAAGCTCGTCACCACTTCTGAAATAAAAATTTCATGTCTCATCGATAAACAATTTAAGGATGAGGCTGTCAAAAACATCGTAAATGCTTTTAATTTATAGTTAAGTATGCTTAAACCGGTAGAACTTCGACACAAACTCCACAGTCTCCCTGAACTTATGTATCAGGAATTTGAGACTACAAAAACGCTTCTCGAAAACATCTCGGAAATTCCCGGAGTAGTGATCCATCGTCCCCTCGAAACAGGACTTGTGGTTGAATATACCGTAAACGACGGCGATTATCTCCTTTTTCGTGCCGATATCGATGCTCTCCCCATTGTCGAAGATACTGGTGTCCCTTTTGCATCAACTAATAATTTAATGCATGCCTGCGGACATGATGTGCATACTTCGATTCTTTATCGTTTTCTTCTTGAAGTGGTGGCAAAAAAAGTTGACCGTAACATCCTGTTTCTATTCCAACCGGCAGAGGAAGGTGGTGGAG
>CAYSJM010000080.1:8168-14651 GCA_964431385.1 uncultured Ignavibacteriaceae bacterium
AAAGTTGACCGTAACATCCTGTTTCTATTCCAACCGGCAGAGGAAGGTGGTGGAGGTGCCCTAAAAATACTTGACTCGGGTGTTTTTGATCAATTTAATATCAAAAATGCCTTTGCACTGCATGTAACTGACGATTATCAAAGGGGTACCATCGCCTCAACACCAGGTGTACTCTTTGCGTCAGCGAATGAAATTGTACTCGAGTTTCACGGAAAACAGGCTCATGTGGCATTCCCTGAAAATGGAATTCACGCATTTGACGGTTTAATGGCATTCCTCTCAAGAGCTAAAAAATTGATTGAACCAAAAAAAGATACCATGCTCTTCGGATACGGGAAAATTCATTCGGGCACTGCTCGAAACATAATTCCTGCCCATGCTGTGGCTGAATGTACAATTAGAGCGTTAAATATTGACGATTCCTGGTGGTTCATCGATCAGCTCAAATCCCTCTCTAAAGAGATGGAAAAAGAGACCGGGGTGAAAACCGATGTCATTCACGGCGACCCCTACCTCGAAGTGGTGGTTGACAAAACACTTTACCAAAAATACTCTTCAGCACTCTCCCAAGACTTTACTTTCATCGATTGTGGCAGCAAAATGACAGGTGAAGATTTTGGCTTCATAAGTAAAAAATATCCCTCCTTCATGTTTTGGCTCGGTACCTCCACCGGTGAGTCGCATGGACTACACACCCCTAAATTCTTCCCCCCCGATGAAGCAATAGAAGACGGTTTCCGGGCTTTTTGGAGAATTCTGCAAAGTTAAAAGAATCTTTATTGTGTAATCTCTCGATAGAGGTTTAATCTTACTCGATAACAGACTGATGGTTTACCTTTTTGATCAGATTTTTCAATATATTTGTTTTATGCTATCGAAAGGATTATTCCTCAGTAGAAATGATGCACAACAAAACAGACTAAACAAATGAAGAAATTGATAAAGCAGATTCCCTCTACCGACTCAGATTTCGCAGAAATCATCAGAAACAACAATTATTATATCGATAAAACCCGATATATCCCCTTTTTCGAAGAATCGCAACGAAAGTTTGCAATCTTTCTCCGTCCAAGGCGATTTGGTAAATCTTTGTTCTTATCAACTCTTCACTACTACTATGGCGTTGAATATAAAGACTCTTTCCATGAGCTGTTCGGAAACTACTTCATCGGTGACCCAAAGAACACAACGGCAACCGCTAATTCTTATTACATTCTACGATTTGATTTTAGCGGGATTTATACTCAAAACAAAGAAACTCTCCAAAAAGATTTTACTGCAAGGGTTTTTGCCGGAATTAGGGCTTTCCTCGATCGATACGGTTTAAATTCTGATAAATTGGCGAAAGAAACAATTGACTCCACCTCCGGACATTCTTGTTTGGAAAGTTTTTTTAGATTGTTGAGTGAAGACAATTTTAAGGGCAAGATTTTTATATTGATCGATGAATATGATCATTTTACCAATGAACTCTTCTCATTTGATTTTGAATTCTTTAATGATATTGTCGCACGAAACGGATGGGTGAGAAAATTTTATGAGACAATAAAAATCTATGTTGGTGCCGGTCATATCAGTCGTTTCTTTGCCACCGGTGTTACTCCGGTAACCCTCGATGCGATGACAAGCGGATTTAACATCGCCAGAAATCTTACATTTCAAAACGAACTTCACGAAATGATGGGATTTACTGAGACTGAAGTTCTCGAGATGATCAATGGAACATTTGAAGAGCCTGCAACTCTAAACATTGATCAAATTCTTCTGGATATTCGTGCATGGTATAATGGAAGCAGATTTTCTGAAGGTGGAGCGGAAAAATTATATAATCCGCAAATGATGTGTTACTTTTTAGACAATTTAAAGAGAACCAACAGATACCCAAACCCTATGGCGGATATCACGGTTGCCTCCGATTACGCCAAAATATCTAAAATAATGGATTTGCTGCCGGGGAGAACATCCTCTGAAATTATAGATGAGGTGCTTGAATCCGAGAGCATCCGCGAAGGGCTGACACTTCAATTTAATTTCGAGTTGGATATTACAAAAGTTGATTTGGTTTCCCTTCTATTTTATAACGGACTGCTCACAATTGAGTCTGTTCGTGCAAACACTTACACTTACATCGTTCCTAATTATGTGATAAAACAGTTATATTGGGCATTTTTCAGAAACAAATTATCGCAAAAATTAGATTATGAATATTCAAATCCCCTCGTTACAGATATTGTTGCACAGATGGGTGAAGAGGGAAAAATCGATTTATTGATCGAATGTGCAAACACAATTTTTAACAAACTTTCAAATCGCGACCTGATCAACTACAAAGAAGTCGATTTAAAATTGTTGTTCATTTCTCTGCTTTCGATGAGCCCGGAGTATCTTCTCTATTCCGAATTTGAGACCGACCGTAAATACACAGACCTTCTGGTGCTTCGCAACTCTGAATACAATTTGAAATATCAGTATCTTTTTGAATTCAAATTTATAAAAGACGAAACCGAAGAAAAATTTGAGAAGGTTAAAGAATCCGGAATAAAACAACTTTCAGAATATCTCAAGACTGAAAAAATCTCCACCATCGACTCACTTAAGGCATACCTTGTTATCTATAGCGGCACGAAGCAAGGTAGAGTTTTTGAGGTGGGAAAAGCCTGACAAAATCAAAGGCAACTGAAAATATAGTCCATATCTCTGATTTCTTGCCATGACATCCTTTATATCCTGTTACGGACTAATTTATTTATATTAACTGTCCATAAATTAAAAATTCAGAACATACGATGAACAAAAGTCTCCCGCTAACTACATCTCATTTCCCTACGCTAATCGAGCGGAATGCCTGGTATGTGGACAAAACAAAGTTCATCCCTCTTCTCGAGACACAAAATTCACCTGCCATATTTTTTCTAAGACCACGACGGTTTGGGAAATCCCTCTTTTTGTCTGTTCTCGATCATTACTACGGTAAACAATATTCACAAGATTTTGATATTTTGTTCGGGAATCTTTTTGTCGGTAAACCGGAAAATATAACCCCCTTGCGGAACACATTCCTGATTTTGAAATTTGATTTTTCAGGGATTGACACCGGAGACAAAGCCCTGGTGAGAGAATCATTTAATGCAAAAATAAAGATTGGATTCAACGATTTTAACTCTCATTACAACTTTCTAACCAAAGAGGAAATGGACGAAATCAATCAAAGTGAATCTCCTGCTGTCAGAATTGGAAATTTCCTGTCAGAAGTCCAAAACAGATTAAAAGGAAACAAAATTTATCTCCTGATTGATGAATATGACCATTTTGCAAATGAACTTTTTTCCTTTAATCGGGAATATTTTAAAGATATTGTTTCAGGAAACGGTTGGGTTCGAAAGTTCTATGAAGTAATCAAACAGTTCATGGGTACGGGACTGATTGACAGATTCTTTGCAACCGGTGTAACACCAGTTACTCTCGACAGTATGACCAGCGGGTTTAACATCGCCAAAAACATCTCGTTATCAGAAGAATTCCATGAACTTTCCGGGTTTACCGAAAAAGAAATCAGAGAAATGATTCTTTCAACATTATACAAGCAAGGTGCTTTTGATTCTGAATCACTGATCGCTGATATGCGTGACTGGTATAATGGAAACAGGTTTTCACTTCGTGCCACAGATAAATTATATAATCCGCAATTGGTGATTACTTTTCTTTCTTCATTCGCTAAGGAATTCCGATATCCCGATGAAATGACCGATCAAAATGTTAGTTCCGACTTTAAAAAGATAGCCAGCATCCTTTCTCCTCTTCCTCAAGAAATTAGTGACGAAATTGTGGAGGAGGTCCTTGTAACTGAGAAGATATCCGAGAGCCTGACTCTTCAATACAATTTCGAAAAGGAGTTCTCGAAAGCCGATGCTGTTTCTCTATTGTTTTACAACGGTCTTTTAACCATCGACGATAATTTTGCCGGTCTAATCACTTTCAAAATACCAAATTATGTGGTAAAACAGTTGTATTGGGAATTTTTTAGGGATATCAGAATCTCCTCAAAAGATTTTCTCTTTAATTCCGGTGAAGTAGGAACAGCCCTTAAAGAAATGTCGATAAACGGTAACATCTACCGCCTCGTTGAGTTCGTTCAAAAAGTGATCTCCTCAACCTCTTTTCGCGATTTACAGAACTTTAGTGAAAAACACATAAAAATGATTTTTCTCTCTCTTCTTGCCGGGAACAACGCATATTTCGTATCAAGTGAATTGGAAACTTCCACAGGCTATGCCGATCTTTTTCTCAAAAGAACTCACAACAATCCCGGGAATTGGGACCATCTCATAGAATTGAAATATGTAAAGTCCACCAACCAAAAAAAAATACAATCAATTTCAGAAAAAGGAAAAACTCAGGTTTTAGACTATCGCAGTTCTCTCCAGGGGGTTGATTTCACGCAACTGAGAACCTGGCTGTTGATCTTTATTGGAAAGAATGAGTTTGAAATTGTAGAAGTGGGGTGAGATGTGAACGGCATAGTATCACCAAGCACTTTTTAATTCGGGATTCATTATTGTAATTCACAGAAAATTGATATATTTGGCAGTTACATTCGACTTGTTAAGGCTTGAAGCTAAAACCAAAGTTGTTAAAATATTATGTCAGATCCAGGTACTAAATGGAAAATTCACAATCGTCTTTTACGAACCCTTCCTCCCTTAGAGATAACCATAATCGTGGAACTATTGGTGATTTCCTTAAAACCGGAATTACCCCTGGTTCAAACCTCTCTTTTGTCTCCGCATATTTCACTATCTATGCTTATTACCAGCTTAAAGATCGCCTTGACCAAATCGAACATTTAAAATTCCTCTTTGGTGAACCGTCCTTTTTGAAGAATCTTGATCCAAACAAAGTGAACAAGAGGGATTTTAGAATTGAGGACGACAATCTTGTAATACCCGAAGAAAGTATCCTTGAACAAAAACTCGCTGCAAAAGCCTGTGCAGAATGGATTAAAAGTAAGGTCGAGATTAAGTCCATGGTTAAACCCAACTTCCTGCATGGTAAGTTATACCACATTTTGCAGAAGAATGGAGTGGAAAGAGCGGTAATTGGAAGTTCAAACTTTACCACCAGAGGACTCGGACTGGCAAAGAAAAACAACCTTGAACTTAATCTTATCGTTGCTGACGACCGTGACCGGACTGAACTCAAAACTTGGTTTGACGAACTGTGGGTCGATTCTACCGGACTTGTTGAGGATGTAAAAGAACAGGTACTAAAATACCTTGAACAGTTGTATGTAGAAAATGAACCGGAATTTATATACTACAAAACACTTTACCATATTTTTGAAAACTACCTTGAGGAGCAAAAAAAAGGGGGATTACTAAATGAGAAAACAGGATTTTATGAGTCCGACATCTGGGCTATGTTATATGATTTTCAAAAAGACGGGGTCAAAGGTGCCATCAACAAAATATTAAAACATAACGGGTGTATAATAGCTGACAGCGTCGGATTGGGAAAAACTTTCGAAGCTCTCGCCGTTATTAAATATTTTGAGTTACAAAACAATCGGGTTCTCGTCCTCTGCCCTAAAAAGCTTTCTGACAACTGGACTATTTATCAAGCCAGCCAAAACAACGCCCTTAACCCTTTATCAAAAGATCGTTTTAACTTTCATGTTTTGTTTCACACTGATATGGGGCGTGTGTCAGGGAGGTCAAGTGCAAATTCTCTTGATCTTCAAAACTTCAATTGGGGTGCTTATGATCTTGTTGTAATCGATGAAAGCCACAATTTCCGAGGAAATCCCATTGAAAAAACAGCAGAAGATGGAGAAGTAAAAAAGAATCGTGCCTTGTGGCTTATGGATCACATCATCAAACAGGGACCTAAAACTAAGGTACTGTTGTTATCCGCTACTCCCGTTAACACAAATCTCCGTGATTTAAGAAATCAGATTTCACTCATCACCGAGGGTAAATCTGACGCATTGTTTGAAACAACAGGGATAAAAGACTATTCTGCGACACTCAAATATGCTCAAACACAGTTTACAATCTGGGCTGATCCGGCGAGAGCAAAAGAACGCAGTATAAATAAACTACTCGATAAACTTGACCCGGCTTTCTTTAAACTGTTGGATGAAATCACTATTGCAAGAAGCAGAAAACATATCAAAACAGGCTACGACCTTGCAAAAATCGGAGAGTTCCCAAAACGACTAAAACCGGTATCTTTATACCCTGATATTGATCTGCAGAAAAATTTTCCATCCTACGACAGGATTAATCAGGATATAATGGGTTATAAACTCTCCCTTTTTAACCCATCTCGATTTGTAAAACCGGAATTCTTGCATATCTATGAAGATTCAGCTACCAGGAAAGTAAGTGCTTTTTCCCAGGCAGGTCGGGAGAATACTCTAATCAACATGATGAAAGTAAATTTCTTGAAACGGTTGGAAAGTTCTGTTGAATCGTTTGAGATTAC